>JAAWEL010000006.1 GCA_022794255.1 Lachnospiraceae bacterium | reverse complement strand
GTCTTACAGGTACGGCAAAATCTTCTTCATCACCTTTGCATTGGTGGCATCGGTAACGATATCTTTACGAAGATTTCTTTTTCTCTTGGTGGACTTCTTCGTCAAAATGTGGGACTTATATGCTTTGCTTCTTACCAGTTTGCCAGTACCGGTCTTTTTAAAACGCTTCGCAGCCGCTCTGCTTGTCTTTAACTTAGGCATAATATTTCCTCCTTAATCTTCGCTTTTCCTTTACTTTTTTGCAGATAAAAACATGACCATGGTTCTTCCCTCAACCTTGGAAGGCTTATCAACAACCGCAATATCCTTCAGATTTTCCGCAAAGTCATCCAGAATATATCTGGACTTGGACATGTGCGCCATCTCGCGGCCGCGGAAACGAAGAGTCACTTTAACTTTATCACCCTTTTCTAAGAACTTGCGGGCCGCACCCATCTTGGTGTTTAAATCATTGGTGTCAATGTTGGGAGACAACCGCACTTCCTTGACCTCGATCACCTTCTGCTTTTTCTTGGCTTCCTTTTCTTTTCTCACCAGCTCATAACGATACTTACCGTAATCGATAATCTTACAAACCGGCGGCTTCGCCATTGGGGCAATCTTGACCAGATCCAGCTCCGCCTCCAGAGCCAGCTTGTATGCCTCCTTCGCAGACATGATTCCCAGCTGTTGCCCATCCTCGCCAATCAACCGAACTTCCTTATCTCTGATCTGTTCGTTAATCATTAACTCGCTAATTGTCGTACACCTCCATTTTTAAAGATAAAACATGATCTGCTCTTCTGCACAAAAAAAGTAGATAGAACAATTCTATCCACCCTCTAAAAATCTCTTTGAGTACACAAAAAACCACTTACTGCTGTCTGTGCTTCTCAACTATAAACCCAGGTCACTTTCTCGTGCCAAGGTGAGGTGGATACCTACTTTCCTGTCTGTTGCTTTTGCAACCTTTCTAACTATACTATTCCAAAAGAGAAATGTCAAGTTTTTTTCCCATTTTCTCCAATTTTATTCTTGTTTAAACACAATGGCATTTCGTCTGGCTCTTAAAAGGGAACAAAGCAGCTTATCAAAACGACATGGACAGCCAGGCAAAAGCAGCAATGGCTCCCTTCTTATCTATTCATACCGCAATGCCTCAATCGGATCCTTCTTGGCCGCTTTGGATGCCGGATACATTCCAAAAAAGATTCCCACCATAGCGGAAAAGCCCACGGCCAGAATCACCACTCCCGGCTTTACAATGGCCTGTACTCCCAAAAGAGCGCCGCCTGCCATCACCAGTCCTCCTCCGAGCAGAATTCCCACAATCCCACCGCAGGCTGAGAGAATAGCCGATTCCGTCAAAAACTGAATCATAATATCCCGGGTCCTGGCTCCTAAGCTTTTCCGGATTCCGATTTCCCTGGTGCGCTCTGTCACTGAAACCAGCATGATATTCATGATTCCGATTCCGCCCACCAAAAGAGAGATGGCCGCAATACCACCCACTGCCATCGCCAGGCCACCCATCATGCTGTCCATCTGTCCCATCTCATCCTTGGCACTGTTAAACCGGAAATCCTCCGGCTTCCGGTCCTTGCTCTTTGCCACATATCCCTTTATTCTATTGTACAATTCATCCATGGTAGCCTCGTCCCTGGCAAAAAACCGCAGGGCATAGAAATAGTCATTGGGCCAGGTCAGAATCGTATAAGGGATAAATGCCTCTCCACCTTCCGTGTTGGCTCCCATCATCATGGCTTGAAACGGGTTTAACTTCTTTTGATAGATTCCCACCACCGTATACTCCTCCGTGGTTCCGTAAAGAGTTGTGCGAAAAGACTTTCCCACTGCATTTTCAACGCCAAACAAATTCATGGCGCTTATGGTGTCCATGACCACATTTTTCCTGCGTCCCAGCACATCCCCCTCATTTAAGTACCGGCCATAGACCATATCCACCGGCTGTACTTCCTGATAATTGTAATCAATCCCGTTAAAGCTGAACTTTACCGTAGTCCGGCCGCAGATGGCATCAGCCGATACATAGGAATTGCTGTCGATATAGGCGATCTCATCCCCAAACACCTCTTTGATCCGCTCCATCTCGTCCAGAGTAAAGTAATCACTCTGCCGCACATCATCCACCCAGTAGCCAATATAGAGAAATGCCTGAGTCACCCCGATCTCCCGGTACAACCCTTCAAACATACTCCGCATGGTATCCCCGATGGATACAATGGATATCACAGAGCCGATTCCGATAATAATTCCTAACATAGTCAGAAACGAACGCATTTTGTTGGCACGAATGGCAGAAAATGCCATCTTCATATTTTCTATCAGCATATTTTTTTCCTCTACTCATATCGCAACGCCTCAATCGGATCCTTCTTGGCTGCCTTTGATGCCGGATAAATCCCAAAAAAGATTCCCACCATAGCGGAAAAGCCCACAGCCAGAATCACCACTCCCGGCTTTACAATGGCCTGTACTCCCAAAAGCCTTCCGCCCAGCATCACAATTCCGGCACCCAGCAAAATCCCCAGGATTCCGCCACAGGCGGACAGTATAGCAGATTCTGTCAGAAACTGTACCATAATATCCCGGGTCCTAGCTCCTAAGCTTTTACGGACGCCGATCTCTCTGGTACGCTCGGTCACTGAAACCAGCATAATATTCATGATTCCGATGCCGCCTACCAGCAGGGAAATGGCCGCAATGCCTCCCACTGCTGTAGCTAAGCCACCCATCATATTATCCCACTCCCCCATCTGGGCCTTCGCAGTGATCAAACGAAATTCCTCCGGAGTTCTGCCCTTGGATTTTGCCACATAATTTTTCAGATTATCAAAGAAGGCATCCATGGTAGCCTCATCTCTGGCGAAAATCCGGATGTCATAAAAATAATCATTGGGCCAGGTCAGAATCGTATAGGGAATAAAAGCCTCACCGCCCTCCGTGTTGGCTCCCAGCATCATGGCCTGAAAGGGATTTAAATCTTTCCGGTACACCCCCACCACCGTATACTCATCCACGGATCCATAAATGGTGGTACGGAAGGTTTTCCCCACTGCATTCTCCACTCCAAAAAGATTCATGGCGCTGTTGGTATCCATCACCACATTTTTCCTGCGTCCCAGGATATCTCCCTCATTGAGATATCGTCCATAGACCAGATTAACCGGCTGCACCTCCTGGTAATTATAGTCAATTCCCGTATAATTAAACTTTACCGTTGTCCTGGCACAGACCGCATCTGCAGAAGTCATGGCATCACTGTCAATGTAGGCGATCTCATCGCCGAAAATTTCTTTGATCCGCTCCATCTCATCCAGAGTGAAATAATCACTCTGCCGCACATCATCCACCCAGTAATTAATGGCAATATACGCCTGGGTAATCCCGATTTTCCGGTACAGTTCCTCAAACATACTCCGCATGGTATCTCCGATGGATACAATGGATATCACTGACCCGATACCGATTATAATACCCAGCATAGTCAAAAAAGAGCGCATTTTGTTTGCCCGGATGGCTGAGAATGCCATCAGCATATTTTCTATCAGCATAACTTTTCTCTTTCTTTCATATTCCTGTCTGCTTCATATTCTCTGGGCTCACCGGCACTTTCCCATCCCTGCTCCTCTGTTTCTGTGGCATTTGTCGCTTCCTGTTTCTCCGTTTCACTTCCGGTTCCGCAGCTTTCTGGCTCTTTGCGCACATTCGAGCTGTCGCTGACGATCTCTCCGTCCCGGAATCGGATGATCCGCTCCGTAAAGGCCGCGATCTCCTCCTCATGGGTGACTACCACCACCGTGGTTCCTTCCTTGTGAAGCTGAGAAAACAACTCCATGATTTCCACCGATGCTGCTGTGTCCAGATTTCCTGTGGGCTCATCAGCCAGTAGAAGCGGCGGCTCATTGGCCAGAGCCCGGGCTATAGCCACCCGCTGCCGCTGCCCGCCGGAAAGCTCATTAGGCATGTGCTCCGCCCGCTTGCCAAGTCCCACGCGCTCCAAAAGGATCCGGGCACGCTGTTCCCGAAACCGCTTCCCCTTCCGGGCATAGGTCATGGGCAATTCCACATTCTTTAAAGCCGAAGTCCGGGAGATTAAGTTAAAAGACTGAAATACAAACCCGATCTTCCGATTCCGGATCAGAGACAGTTCATCCGGATTCATAGCCGCCACATCCACCCCGTCCAAATAATAATGTCCCATGGATGGCCGGTCCAGACATCCCAAAATATTCATCAGGGTTGACTTTCCTGAGCCTGACTGACCCATGATCGCCACAAATTCCCCTCTGTGAATCGTCAGATTGATTCTTTTAAGTCCAAGAACCTTCAATGCCCCTGTGTCATAGATCTTTACCAGATCCTCCAGACGAATCAACTCCTCACTGACGTTCTCTGTTATATAATCCGGAAGCTTTGGTTCCGGTTTTTTCCGATTCAATAATTTCATAGCCTTCCTCCGCCACAGTTGTTTTATAACCGCTACTTCGTTTTTTCAGCCCTTCTCTCAGCATACCATCACGGCATGGGCGCTGTCACAACTGTCATGCCATCCTCCAGGAAAGCCATTGGCGATGGGATATAAAAGATTCCTTCTGTCAGTCCTTCTCCCATTACTTCCACCTCCACGTCACTCTCCACCCCTGTCTTTACAGGAATCATTTTCACCACATTATTCTCCACTGTGGCCAGACAAACTCCCCCCTCCTTCTCTATCAGAGCTCCCATAGGCACCACCCAGGTATTCTTAGACTCATTGAGAACAATCTGTGCCCTGGCCGTAATTCCGGCAATCAAACTGGTATCGGAATTTTGGATCTGAATCGTAGTAGGAATAACCCGCTCCGTAGAGCCTCCGCCTTTTTCTTCACCAGTGGGAGAGATGGAAGTGATGACGCCCTCCTCTGTCTCACCGCCCAGAATATCTGCTGAAATCTCCGCCTTCTGTCCCACCTTCACCTTGCCAATGGAGTACTCGCTGACATTAATTTTCATCTCCAGCTTTTCTAGATTGTCAATGGCAAACAAAGGCCGGTCATCATCCACTATATCTGCAAAACGCCCCACCCGGGAATTTACCCGCACCACTGTGCCGTCAATCGGGCTGGTGACCTCCACTTCCTCCAACTGCTTTTTCTTTTTCTCCAGCTCAAACTCCGCATTGCGGACCCGCAAGTCATAGGACTCACTGGCCACCGGCTCTCCATTACGCAAAGTAAAGGTGGCTACCTGTCTGGATGCCTCTGCCAAGGTGTCTCTGGCTGCCTCTAACTCCATCTGGGACACATCGCCTCCTGCAAACAACATGGCCTTCCGGTCATAATCTCTTTTCGCCGCCTGTTCATCCTGCAGAGCCTTTCCATAGCCGGCCTCCGCCTGGATCTGGGCCTCATTCCTCTCCGCAACTGCCAGATTGTAAGAATTTTGAGCGATCTCCACCTCTTTTTGCACATCCTCCGAATCCAGCCGGGCCAGCACCTGCCCCGCCTTCACTTTATCTCCCTCCTTCACCAGGATCTCCTCAATCTCCGCATGAAGACGGGACACTACCTCCGCACTGTCCGTACCAGACACAGGCCCGCTGATAGAAAGCACTTCCTCAATATCTCCCCTGGCAAGCGGCGCGGTAGAGACCATGATCGCTCCATCGCCCCCTCCCCCTTTCATTTTGAAAACCACAAACAGAGCAGCAGCCACAACCACCACTCCTGCAAGAACCTTTCTTTTCCTGCTCCAGGATTTCCAAAAACCGAAAAGGTTTTTATTTCCTTTTTTCTTCTCCTTGGATTTCCCAGGCGTATCCTCGGCCATCAACTCTGCCAACCCTTTCTCAAATTCCTGATCTGTCATCTCATAATTCCTCTTTCCCGTCATTTCTCCTGCTAGTGTACTGTCCGGATTATATCTGGACAGTACACTAGTCTCTTCCCCCAGCCAATTTATTTTTCTATCTTACTCCCCTCTTCCCTTCTCGTCAATCCATTTTACCCCCCCCCTGGCTTTGTCAACACCTTTCGAATCACACAAAATCCCCCATACCAAATAACTCCCATCTACCCTTATTGACAGGCAGAGAGAAGGACAATTCGGCCCATTCTCTCTGCTTTTCCTTTCACTCCTTTACTCCTGTCAGACTCAGATCATCTCTGCTCCTCCCACAAGTATTCCGGTGTCTGGCCTTTCGGGAGCAGCACCTGTACGCTGCTATTCCATTCTTCCTGGTGCTCCTCATAGTCCCAATCCTCCAGGTTCTCCAAATCCCAGATCATCAGAGAAACTTCCACTTCCTCCTCCCGGTAAAATGGATTGTAATAGCCCAACTCATTATACACCCAGATCGCTCTCAGTTCCTCGATCTTCTCTGGATCCCGAATATAAAAATACTTAATGGCGTTGTCATCCTCCCTGTAGTAATCCCCATACGCATCTTTATCGTTTTGAGGCACCCGCACCTGAACGGCTCTCACATCCAGCTCATCCAGATATCCTCCAACCTCTGCCCCCTGTTCCTTCAAAAGCCGGATTGTCTCTGTAAAGGACGAATACACTGGGTAATAATCCTTATTGGTCAAATCTCTCCATCCCCGGTAACGATAGGAAGGATAATCCTTATACCCATTGGTTTCCTGCTGCTTCCACCAGCGGATCGCCTCCTCATCAATCATCTTGCTGAACCGAATCAGTCCAACCGGCGCTTCCTTTTCCAATTCTTCCACTGTCATGGCCATAAATTCCTTTTGATAGGCTTCTAACAGCTTTCCCCTCTCCTCCTGGGACAAGTTTTCCAGACAAACCTCATTCTCCCCATAACCTCCCTTAGAGTACTTTCCCCGGTAACGAACAGAACCCACCTGCTCTGCTTCCATGGTCATAAGAGGAAAGGTCCCTTTTTGGAACTCACCGTCCTCGTACATTTTCTTCATCGCCGGCCATGCCTTTCCGTCAATCGGCATATGATATACACGGCATACCATTCTCCCGCTGTTTAAGGTATAGCATATCTCAACCTGGCTCCAGATCGTCCCGTCCTCCAGGGAGTCCTCCTCTCCATAATATCCATCCCGATAAATCGTTCTGTCTCTCCTGTTCTCGGTCTGTTCGATCCCCACTGAGGCAATGGCCAGCAGATTCTCTATATCATGATACTTCATATTTTGAAATATATAATCGTCATAGGAGTCATAAACCCACTCATAATGACCATCCGGGAAACTCCATGTATGCCCATAGGACACCCAGTTTGACGCCCTGTCCACATGAACTGCTGCCTCCCGCACCTGTCCGGCCTTTGGCAGATATCGGTCATACCCCAACAGATCATACCGAAATACTACCATCACAAACAAAGATACTCCCAGACAGCAAACCAGCTGAAGCTTATGAGAAAATAATTTTTTGAAATCAAAGTGATAAATAATCTCCACCACACAGTGACAGATCCCTCCGCCAAACAGAATCCCAAATACTGCCCATCCCATAGAACTGCGCATTGTATAGAAAAACAATCCCAGACCCAGGGCAGACAGCATTGTCAGCAGAATCCGGATAACCGGACACGTCACCGGAAATGCCATGGCCTTCCCCGCTGCCTCTGACGGTCTCTTCCGATACAGAAAGCAGGACAACGCTGCCAGACAAAGAGAAACTCCCCAGGCAGTAAGCACCGCCCCTGCCATGGGCACCGGTACCTGATACTGCTCTCCGTTTCTGGACAACTGGTAAATGTATTCTGCTATAGGTGAAATCCTGACCCCATGCACCAAGACACGCTCTGACAACAATCCAGGCAAATGGAAAGAATACGTCCTAAAAAAACTGGAAAGGTAGGCAACCAGCAGCCCGGTGGCCATAGGCATATAGGATGCAAATACCATGGTTCCCAAAAATCCAACCACCAGATGCCCGGTCAGCATAGCCGCCACCACCACGGTGGAATACATTAATATAAAATAGGTGATGTGAAGTCCGTAAGCAGCCAGAGCCACCTGACAAAGCCTTCCAAAGCTTGCCCCATTGGAGACTCCCACCAGGACTGCTAACAGCTGACAGATCCCGTAGGGTATTGCAAGCATCAAAATTCCGTTTAAAAAATTCGCCACAAACAGCTTCTCTCTTCTCACCGGAATCCCATGGTAAAAATCCACCTTACTCTTTGAATTCAGGAAGGAAAAACTGCTGAGACCGCAGATCAATGCAGCCACCATCATCAGAAACACGGTCATTCCGCTGTTAAAGGAGAGCCAGCGGACGAGATTCTGCTCATACTCTGCCAATCCCTTGGCATAATCCATATAATCCTTGATATCCCCAGCCGTAAATGCCGCCACCACCGGATAGAAAAAGAAAAATCCCAGACTGAGCAAAGCCACTGCCCATACGCGCCGTTTCAAATCCTCTTTCATCAGCTTAAAAAATAAGTTTTTTGATGTCATAGCCCACAACCTCCGTTTCACTGATAAAGATTTCCTCCAAAGACAGCGGAATTGTCTCATAAAATACCGGATTCACCATCTGCATTGTGTGCTCCACCCGGTTTAAATCCCCCCGCACAGTCAGTGTGAGAAGTCTTCCCCGGCGTTCTGTCTTGATAATCTCTATACCGGTCAGCTCCTCTGGCTCCATGCCATCCGCCAACACACACTGTACCTTATGGATATTCATTTTCATCTCATCCAGATCTTTGCTTAAAAGGATTCCCCCCTTGTGCAAAAGTCCCACATGGTCACAGATATCCTCCAGCTCCCTTAAATTGTGGGAGGCAATGATCGGCGTCAGATGGCGCTCCTGCATATCATTGGCAAAGATACTTTTCACTGCCTGGCGCATCACCGGATCTAACCCGTCAAAGGTCTCGTCACAGAATAAGTAATCCGTCCCTGCACACACCCCGCAGACTACGGACACTTGCTTTTTCATTCCCTTGGAAAAAGTGTTGATCTTCCGGTTCTCATCCAGCCCAAAACTGCGCATCAGCCCGTGAAACCGCTCCTTATCAAAAGAAGGGTAAACAATCTGGTAATAGGCCATCATATCTCTGGGTGTGGAATTGCTGAAAAAATACTGGTCATCAGAAATGTAAAAAAACCGCTTCTTTGCCTCCTCGTTCTCAAAAACCTCCATCCCCTCAATGGTGATGGTTCCTCCGTCCGGCTTCAATACTCCTGCTGCCATGCGGAGAAAGGTACTCTTTCCTGCACCATTGGTTCCGATCAGGCCGAACACACTGCCGTCCCGAATCCGGGCATTGATATTGTCCACTGCCACAAGATCATCAAATCGTTTTGTCAGGTTTACTGCCTCTATCATACGGTCATCCCTCCCTTACTCATTCCTGAACCGCAGCTGTCTGCCGCTCATCTATCCCCTCAGCTTTGTCCCTGTTTTTCATGCTTACGTCCTGAGGTCTTTCATCGTAGACCTGACCGGCTATGACTACAAATTCCTCCCGCAAAATCCCTATGGTCTTTGCCTCCTTAGCCAGCCCCCCCATCTTTCTCTCCAGCTCCGTCTTTTTCGCCTCCCGCAGCTTGCGGATGCTTCCCACAAAACTTCCCCTCCCCTTTACCGAATAGGTATATCCTCTTCGTTCCAGCTCTCCGTAGGCCCGCTGAATCGTGTTTGGATTGATCGAAAGCTCCATGGCAAGACTCCGCACCGAAGGCATCTGGCTGTCCTCCTCCAGGATCCCCAGCATCATCAGCTCCTGGAGCCGTTCCACCACTTGTTCATAGATCGGCCGGCTGTCCTTTAAATCCAGCAGAATCATTCCTGTTCTCCTTTCTTTCCAGTCTCAGCTTGTAAGTGTACTAAGATTGTTAATACACTTATACCACGGATTTCCATCTCTTGCAAGGATAAAATACTTACGAATTTTTTAACACACAAAACCAATTAAAATGGGGCTGTTGCAAAATTCGGAAATTCCACAATCTATGGTTAAAATATCTGCACTATAGATTGTGTGCATCCACCATTTTACAACAGCCCCGGACTGTCCCCTCATCTAGCGAACATCTTCCGGATCCAGATTCCGATGAATCATCTCCAGCACCTCTGCCAGCTCCTTTGCCCCCGGCTGCCCGGGCGCCGACCTCTGCCCTACGGCCCCGAAAGTCAGCGCCGAGCCGAAAGTCTCCCCTGTCAGGCGGCTGACCATGCCAGTAGATGACATGGACATGGTCACAATCGGACATTCCAGGGTCTGGCTCATCTCCAAAGTCACGTCCAAAAGAGTCAAAACATCCCGCTTTGACTGAGGCATCACCGCCAGCTTGGGAATATCCGCCCCCATTTGTTGCATTTTCAGCAGACGGCCCTCCATAGACTCCCTGCCAGGAGTCTTGAAAAAATCATGACTGGACATAATCACCTTCACCCGGGCCTTGTGAGCCTCCTCAATCATACGTGCTCCTTCATCCCCAGCCGTAAACAGCTCTATGTCAACCAAATCCACAAAACCGCTGGCCGCAACGGCAAGATTTATCTCTATGTAATCCTCCACAAGAAGAGCCTTCTCCCCACCCTCCTTTTCTGTTCTGAGAGTAAAGAGAAGGGGCTTATCCCCCAGCACCTTGCGCAGTTCTTCTGCAGCCTTAAGAACCTTTTCCTTGTCAAGGGCATCCTCATACCAGTCTGCACGCCACTCCACAATATCCACCGGCATATCCAAAAGGCTCTTTGCCTCTGCCACGATTCCCTCCGCTGTAGTGGCAACCAAAGGCACGCAGATTTTCGGTTTTCCTTGTCCGATTGTAACGTTTCTCACTGTCACTGATTTCATGTATCATCACCTTCCTTGCTTTCCATTCTATCCCATATATTCCCATAAAGCAATAAAATATTTCTTACACTGGGGCTTGAAAACGCTTTCGTTACAGCCCCTTAACATCCTCATCATTCCTCATATAAAATCGCCTCCTGTGTATACTTTCTCTCCATGTCATGCCGGATCTTCCGATTCTTCACAGTCTCAAAAATAATGGAAAAATCATAGTCCTCCGGATATAATTCCTCTGCCGCCACATGCAGCTTTACCCGCTTGTGGTTGATCCATATCTTTTTGCCCGGAAGTTGCACCCGCAGGACCCCTTTTTCATTCACCGGTTCACACACGATTCCAATCTTTTTGTCCGGATAAATCATCACACTGTCGCCCCGCCTGTACTTTTCCGAAAGCTCCTCCTTTTTCTTTCCCTGCCGGGTCCTTATGATTCTGCCAGAGGACTTCTTTCCCGTCACCGGCTCCTTTCCGCAGAAACGATACCGCGCTGCTGCCTCCTGCCCGTAAGCGGCTTTTACTGCCACCTGAAGCATTTCCCCTGGCATTCCCAGCCGGTCCGCTATATAAAAGGCACAGCTCTCCCCTGCCTCCCCGATCACCATCTGATAGGTGGGCTTTAAGGTTTCCCTGTCAAAGGTCATTCTGGCATTTAACAGATCCGGCGTTTTCTCTGCATACTCCTTCACCTCCGGATAATGGGTGGTCACAAGGAATATGGCGCCGCTTTTTCGCAGCTCCTCTAAAATGGCAATGGCAATCCCCATTCCTTCCGCCGGGTCTGTGCCTGAGCCCAGTTCATCCATAATCACCAGGCTGTCCCGGTTGATCTGGCTTAACACCTTGAGTACATTTTTTATGTGAGCGGAAAAGGTAGACAAATTTTGTGCCAGATTCTGTCCGTCTCCAATATCACACAGATACGAACTGCTCATGCAGATATCCGCCTCTTTACAAGTCACATGAAGGCCGCACTGAGCCATCATACAGTTGAGCATCACTGTCTTAATGGCCACCGTTTTCCCTCCTGTATTCGGGCCGGTTATAATGATTCCTCTCGCCCTCTCCCCTGCCTCAAACTGCAGTGGCACATTCACCCTCCTATCCATAAGAGGATGTCTGGCATCCTGTAAAAAGATTCTTTGCTCTGTATTGATGGACGGCTCCCTTGCCTCTAATTCCATGCTAAGCTTTCCTTTCGACAGAATAAAATCCAGTTTTTCTACCAACTGCATGTTTTCTCTCATTCTGTCTGCTCCATCTCCCACCATGGATGAAAGTGTATACAAAATACGGTATACCTCATTTTCCTCGCTGATTTTAAGCAGCTCCAATTCCTCATAAAGCTTAGCCACACCGGCCGGCTCCACAAACAGTGTATTTCCTGTGGCGGATTTTCCAATCACACTTCCAGCTACCTTCTGCTTACATTCCTTTTTCACAGGGACACAGATTCTTCCATTGCGAAGTGTGCAGTAACTATCTGCCATACATTCCCTGTAAGAGCGCATAATCTGCTCCGCTTTCTGCTTCATCTGCTCCTCACATCGAATCATTTGATTTCTCAGCTGCTGCAGCGTACCTGATGCATAGTCATCTACCTGGTCTCCCCGGATCTGCCTGGAAATTTCCTCCTTTATCTCTTTTAGCTCATCCAGATTCTCCTCATAAAAAGCCAGAGGATTGTCAAATTCCTTCCCTTTTTTCATGTAATCCTTCAATCGCCGGACCATCACCAATGCCTTTTCCACTCGTTCCAGCTGATAGGGGGTCAGACAGCCGCCCTTTTTAGCAATCATCAAAAGCTCTTTCACTTCATCCACCCTTTGCAGTGGCGGAGTTCCCAGCCTTTCCATAAGATTTCTCCCGTCCGTGGTGTCTTTTAGCTGCTTTCTCAGCTCCCACTCCGATAAGCAAAAAGTCGTCTTTTCAATCCTTTCCCTTGCCTCGCCTGTAACTGCAAAACTCATCCATAATTCTTTTATCTTGTCAAATTCAATCTGTTTTTCTGTGTCCATCATTCCTGTTCTTCCCCTTTCTTCCTGAAATTTCTTTACACTTCTCAAATATGCCAAAAGAACGTATCGCTTTCATACCTTCTATGGAAGCTTCGCCCTACAGCAAAATAACCTCATTCCTCTGCACTGCTCCTAAATCTTTTCTGTCACAAAAGTATCCTTGGATTCTGGCTTACCCAAATACCTTTTCGTGAAATAAAAAAGGCCCATGGCTGCCCAAAATCCAGCAAATACCATGGTCCTTCTATCATCCCTATAAATTCTCTATATCTCCAAAAGCATAAAAATCCTGTCTTGCTACGCTTTCTGTCACAAAAACAGCATGGCCATACAGCCATGCTTCCATACTTCCGGAAATATATCAATCTACCATAATATTAAGCAATTGTAAGGCGAAAACGTCAACGGCATAAGCCGCCAACAAACAGGCAGACCTCCAGCCCAAGTCTGAATATCCACCTTTGCAATATTTAGTTTGCAGCTTTCTCCATTACAATAACACTTAACATCAAAAATCCTCCTGAAATAAATTCTTTCTCATTATATATGGTAATACCAGTCGTTGTCAATCACATTTTTTAAGACTTGGCAACTTATCAATTTTTCGTTCCAGCTTAGGTTTTTATATAGTCAGCTTTCCTTCTTCATTTCATCAAACATTTCCTTCATCCTCGGTGCATTTTTCGTCAGCTTTTTAATAGTCAAATCCTCTGCCTTATTGTTCGCCAACCGAAGATTATTCTCAGAGGAAAGAAGCGCCTCCTTCGTCTTTTTCAAATGGGCAATCGTCTTATCTATCTCATCAATGGCCGTTTTAAATTTATCACTGGCAAGCCGGTAATTCCGTGCAAATCCCTCTTTAAAAGCATTCATGTTCTCTTCAAAATGAAGAATATCGATCTGCTGATGCTTTGCCTCCTCTAACTCCCGCCGGTACTCCAAAGAATTTCGAGCCGCATTTCGCAGAAGCGTAATGATTGGAATAAAAAATTGCGGACGTACCACATACATCTTTTCATATCTATAGGAAACATCCACAATACCATTATTATAGAACTCATTATCAATTTCCAGCAGAGAAACCAGCACCGCATACTCGCATCCCTTTTCACGCCTGTCTTTATCCAGCTCCTTAAAGAAATCCTCATTTTTATGTTTCGTGGCAGTCTCATCCATCTCGTTTTTCATCTCAAACATAATGGAGATAAATTCTATCCCGTCTGCCAATTCCCTGAAAATAAAATCGCCCTTGCTTCCACTGCGTGCATCATTGTCTTTTTCAAAATATGCCATTGGAAATGCGGTCATTCTCAGTGTGTTGAATTGGTTCAGGCAATGTTTCTCAAGGCTTTCTCCTACCATTTTCGTAGATTGCCTGGCCTTTAAATCCTTATAATATTCAATCTGTTCATCCTTTTGCTTCAATTTGTCCTGATATTCTCTGTGTAAAGACTGCTCTTTTAACTGCTCCTCTGTCTCTTTACTTATTAGCTGATTTTTTAATTTCGTTATCTCTATTTCCTTCTCAGAAAGTTCTTTTTCCTTTTCATGAAGCGCCTGTGTAACCGCCAGTTTCTTTTCGGTGTCGCTCCCCAAAAGCTTTGCCTTTAATTGTTGGATTTCTCCTTCCCTGGCCACGAGCTCTTTTGATTTTGAAGAAAGCACCTTGTCAAATTCCTCCCGCTGCTTCATCCGGGCAAGCTCCAAATCCTTTTCTCTTAACTCCTCAAACTCTTTTTCCCGCTGTTTAAGCTCCTTGTCAAATTCTCTGTCCCTGACCTGCTGCACAATCTGTGCATAGCCGGACTCATCAACCACAAACACTTCTTTGCACTTCGGACATTTTATCTCCTGCATAATCCTTTATCCCCTCAAGCTCATGTTGGCCTTTATCCACTGAGAATAATTTTACCACATCATCAGCAATTTATCTACGGGAATTAATTTTACACCCAGCTCTAAAAAAATTGTTCAATCACCTCCCCGATCCCGTCATGGTCATTATCCTTTTTTGTCACATAATCAGCCACAAGCTTCACGCCTTTTGGTGCATTCTTCATGGCAACCCCCACACCGGCATACTGAAGCATCCGAATATCGTTATAGCTGTCGCCGCAGCACACCATCTTCTCTCTTTCAATCCCCAGGAAACGGAGAAGATACTTAAGCCCATAAGCCTTATCCACATTTTTGGGACTCACCTCCAGATAAAAGGGCTCCGAATGGAAGATTTGTGCATCATGAAAATATTTGTTAAACAAAACCGGCTCCAGTCTTTCCAGGATTTCCGGCTCTCCGGTAAGAATACACTGGTTCACTGTATGCTTTAGATCTGCTGCCAGATTCTCATGGTATTCCACCGGCATTCCGGTGATTTCTGCTTCCAGCTTCAGGTAGAAATCCGGCCAGCCTTTTAGGCATATACATGGGAAGATGTTTTTCAAAAATACATTCCCCGGTTCTTAGATGGATAATCTTTCCTCCATTAAAAGTAAGAAGATAGCTGTCATATTGCTCCAGCTGAAGAGCCCTGGCAATGGGAAAGGCTCCTTCATCGGATACATGTACGGCGGTATTTTAGACAGGTTTGAAGGGCTGGCCGGCTATCGTATTGTCTATATCATTATGGCAGTATTTGCAGCAGGTGGATTTCTGTTGAGTACTTATATCCTGAATACGATTAAGAAAGAGAGAACCGGGGAGAAATAAATTTTGATGTAAATGAAATGCCCTGTCAGATACCTTCAGGCTGTCTGACAGGGCAGATTTTTTCTTTTGCTTTAATAGTTTTCTGCGTGAACCTCAAAATATGCCTGGGGGTGTGCGCAAACCGGACAGATTTCCGGGGCATTTGTTCCTACAACAATATGGCCACAGTTGCGGCATTCCCACACCTTAACCTCACTCTTGGCAAAGACCTCCGCTGTCTCCACATTTTTCAGCAACGCCCGGTATCGCTCCTCGTGATGCTTTTCAATGGCCCCAACCATGCGGAATTTCACTGCCAGCTCCGAAAAGCCCTCCTCCTCAGCGGTTTTGGCAAAGCCCTCATACATATCCGTCCACTCGTAGTTCTCTCCATCTGCGGCTGCTCCTAAATTCTCGGCAGTGGAACCAATGCCTTCCAGCTCCTTAAACCACATCTTTGCATGTTCCTTTTCATTGTCCGCAGTCTTGAGAAACAAAGCCGCAATCTGCTCATAGCCCTCTTTCTTAGCTTTGGAAGCAAAGTAGGTATACTTATTCCTTGCCTGAGACTCGCCGGCAAAGGCAGCTTCCAAATTTTTCTCTGTCTGTGTTCCAGCATATTTACTCATAGTGATTTCCTCCTGTTTTTTAATTTCAGAACCCATGAATCATGGGAACTTCTCAGATTGTTACTTTCTCAAAATCCGAGGCCGGATGCTTACAGAGCGGACAGATAAAGTCTGCCGGAAGCTCCTCCCCTTCATAGATATAGCCACATACTGTGCAGCGCCATGCCGTTTTTCCGGAAGTGGTCTGCAAAACCGGCTTAGGCTTAATCTGGGACTGATAGTAAGCATAAGTTGCTGAAGATTCATTGGAAAGCGTCTCCATGTCATCCACAGCAGCAATAAACAATGTGTGGCTGCCTAAGTCAACGGACTGTTCCACTGTGGCGCTGATATAAGCATTGGTCCCCGCAGTGATAACATAAAGGCCATTGGCAGCACGTTTGCAGTCCGGATAATTGGCAAACTTATCCACATCCCGACCAGACTGGAATCCGAAATGACGGAAAATATCAAAGTCAGCCGCTTCACTGAGAATCGAAAGATTAAACCGGCCGCTTTTTTGCACCTGCTTTTGGGTGAAATTATCCTTGTTTACTGCGATGCTGATGCGGTTAGGCTCGTTCGTCACCTGGATGCCTGTGTTGATAATACAGCCATTATCCTTTCCCTCAAAAGCAGAGGTAAGAACAAAAAGTCCATAACTCAACTTATACATAGCCTTTTTATCCATGACAATTCCTCCTTTTCATTTATTATATTCTCTTTAAACTATAAAAATATCTTCTGCTAATTTACCTGTCATTCTGACTTTCCTGATTTCGGCAATCCGGGCATATGTGAAAAACTTTCAGCTCATAGGATAAAAATTCTTCTCCCATCTGTCTGCGCAGAGAAGCCGTCAGATCCGCAAAGGAAATGTCTGTCAATCTGCCACATTTCTGACATATTAAATGATCATGCTTAATCATCTGGTCATACCTGTCTGGCATATTTTCCACAGAAATCTTGTGAATCAGGCCAGCTTTCCACAGCTTATTTACGTTGTTGTATACCGTTGCAATGACGATCTTTGGATACTTGTTTTTAATTTCCGCATGTATTTGTTCCACTGTCAGATGTTTTGCGGAGTTGGTAACGATATGATATATTTCGCGCTCATATTTTGTCACATTACGCCATCTCCGTTTCCATTATAAAATTAGAATAATTCTAAAATATTTATAATTATTCTAATATAAATTCCATTTTTTGTCAAGCGCCATTTTCTCGCCAACCTACAGGTTTTCTCACAAAGCTACTGGATATATCTTCTTATATTTTAGTAAACAAAAACAGGCAAAGATCACAAAGATTGCATCTATGCCTGTTTTCGATTATGAGAGCTCTGGTCTTTATCTAAACGAACTTTCCCCGTTATCTTCTCTGTTTCTTCAAATTCCTGTTTTCACAGTCCCCACCAGAAACGCATCCATGAAATCGTGGTTTAAGTGAATCCCCAATCCTGGTGCAGTCGGAACATCGATCACTCCATCATGGATTTTATACTCATATGCCTCTGTCACCATCTCATAATGAACCGGATCGTGAAAAGGAAATATCTCCTGAATTGCCAAATTACTCAAGCAGGTAGAAAGCTGCAATGAAACAGCTGTCAAAACGGGACCTCCACAGTTATGAGGCGCTATTCTGGCACAATAGGTCTCTGCCGCTGCTCCAATATGAAAGGCTTCCATGATTCCGCCACAGGTGCCAGGATCCGGCTGGACAATATCCACAGCCCTGGATTCTAAAAGCCGCCGGAAACCATATCTGGTATACAGACGCTCTCCGGTTGCCAGGGGAATATTTACTTTCTCACGGATAGTTCGGTAAGCATCCACGTCAAAAGCATCCATTGCCTCCTCGTACCAGAAAATATCAAAAGCTTCGATTGCCTGCCCAAAACGCCACATCATATCCGTGGTTCCTTCTGCTGTCACATCCACCAGCAAATTCCGGTCCGGCCCTATGGTCTTACGAACCAGCTCCACTGCCTTTACCCCGCATTCAAAATTGGTTTTTGTCACATTCCTGTTTTTGATATGTTTATTCAGATGGCGAACCGGATCTACCTGGCTTAAGGGATACATTTTCAACGAATCAAAGCCTTTCTTTACCACCTCTTCGGCCCGTCTGGCAAAGTCCTCCGGAGTTACACATTTTCCCTCAGACCATCCGTTGGCATAAACCGGGATCTGCTCTCTCTGTTTTCCTCCTAAAAGCTGCCAGACCGGAACTCCTAAAGCCTGGCCTTTAATATCCCACAGAGCATGTTCCAAAGCACTGGCAGCTGCATAGAATATAGCTCCCGCTCCCTTTCCCCAGAAGGTATCATAATAAAAATCATTCCAGATTGATAAAATCTCATCTGGATTTCTCCCTACCATAAACCGTTCTGCCAGCTCCTCTGCCATTTTCGCTGCTGCATGGCATCCTACCCCAAAGCCTACTGCCCCTTCTCCCAAACCACGGATCCCCTGATCCGTAACCACCTCTACCACCACAGGCCGGAATGTTTTGGTATCTACCACATAAACTTTTACTTCCTTGATTGTCATTATTTTCACCGCTCCTTTTTTCTCTGTTCATGCCTTCACAATTGATTGATTTCTCTTACTCGATGACAGGCCACAAAATGCTCCGGCAATACTTCTTCCAGCGCTGGTTCCTCTCTCCTGCACTGGTCTGTGGCATAGGGACAGCGCACAGCAAAACGACATGCTTTTGGCGGCTCGATTGGGGAGGTCAGCTCTCCCTTAAGAAGAATCCGGTTCCTTTCGCCTCCCAGCTTTGCCCTGGGAATCGCAGAAAGCAGTGCCTTGGTATAAGGATGAAGCTGCTTCTCAAAAAGTGCCTTGGCACCGGATTTCTCTGCCACAACTCCCAGATACATCACCATAATATCATCCGATATATGCTTTACCACCGAAAGATCATGTGTCACGAATATATAAGTAAGCTTTCTCTCTTCCTGCAGATCCATCATCAAGTTCAAGATCTGTGCCTGAATCGAAACATCCAGGGCAGATACCGGCTCATCGCAGACGATAAACCCCGGATTCAGAGCCAGAGCACGGCCAATACCGATTCTTTGCCTTCTTCCCCCGTCCAATTCATGGGGGTAGCTGTGCTCATACCGTTCCGGCAATCCCACAATATCCATCAATTCCCGGACCCGCTGTCCATATTCCTGCCTGGTCTTGCATAAATGATAGACCTTCAAAGGCTCCCCAATGATCTCTGCCACGGACTGGCGCGGATTGATCGAGGAATAGGGATCCTGAAATACCATCTGCATATTGCGCCTCAATTCATGCAGCTCTGTCCTGGAAGGATTGGATATGTCCCTTCCTTTATAGAGAATGGTTCCCTCTGTCAGCGGTAGCAGATGAAGAATCACCCGTCCCAAGGTTGATTTTCCACAGCCCGACTCTCCCACAACCCCCAGGGTTTTCCCCTCATCTATGGAAAAGGATACATCATCCACCGCATGGAGCATTCCTGATTTTGTAGGAAAATATTTTTTCAGATGTTTTACCTCCAGCAATTTACCCATCTGCATTCCTCCTTCTTCCCTTAAAATGACGACACCGGATGCTCTGTGCCTTCTGCAACTCCAAAGCATTGGACTTCGTGAGTGGGAGACAGCCTAACTACCGGAGGCTGTTTCCGGCACTGGGGAGTGGCATGTCTGCAACGCTCATAAAAATTACACCCCTCCGGCAATGCAGCTGGATCCGGCATCATTCCCGGAATGATATTCAGCCGTTTGCTCTCCACATCCAGATCCGGAATTGACTGAAACAGGCCAATGGTATAGGGATGCCTGGGTGATTCATAGATATCCTTAAGCGTTCCCTTTTCCACAATCTCTCCCGCATACATTATTGCCACCTGATCACACACCTCTGCCACTACTCCCAGATCATGGGTAATCAGAATCATGGCTGTCTTATAAGTCTCCTTCAGGTTGCGCATCATATCCAGTACCTGCGCCTGAATGGTCACATCCAATGCTGTGGTTGGCTCATCCGCAATCAACAGACGGGGATTGCAGGCCAGGGCTATGGCGATAATCACCCGCTGCTTCATTCCCCCTGAAAACTGATGGGGATACTCCCCATATCTCTGTCCCGGAATCCCCACAAGCTCCAGCATTTCACATGCCTTCTTTTCTGCTTCCTGTCTGGATAACTTCTCATGAAGCCGAATCACCTCCATGATCTGTTCCCCCACAGTCATGACCGGATTTAAAGAAGTCATAGGATCCTGAAAGATCATGGCAATATCCTTGCCCCGGATTTTCCGCATTTCCTTATTGCTTTTCTTCAGCAAATCCTCTCCATTTAAAAGGATCTCACCAGCCTTTACTTTGCCTGGCGGGTTGGGCACCAGCCCCATGATACTGAGAGCAGCCGTGGTTTTCCCGGCTCCGGTCTCCCCTACCAGTCCAATCGTATCCCCTTCCTTTACGATAAGGGAAATCCCGTTTACTGCCTGCACCACTTCTTTATCCACACGGTACTGAACTACCAGGTTTCTGATTTCCAATAGCTCCATATCTGTCTCCTCCTCTCACTGTTTCAACCGTGGATCGAGAGCATCCCGCAAACCATCCCCCAGCATATTCAGGGCAAAGGCCGTTACTACAATCGCAAGTCCAGGAATGATGGCAATATGCCAATAATCCCGCAGATAATCCCGGCCTGCCGAAATCATCAGCCCCCACTCCGGAGTCGGTGGCTGCACTCCCATCCCCACAAAGCTTAAGGAAGCGCTCATAAGGATCACACTCACTGCCCCCAAGGTGTATTGAACAATAATCGGAGCCAGAGCATTGGGAATAATATGACAAAATATAATTCTTGTATTCCCACAGCCAATGGAACGAGCTGCTTCCATAAACTCCCGATCCTTGATGGTAAGCACCTGCGCCCTCATGATGCGGGCAAATTCCGGAGATTGGGTTACTGCTAGGGCAATCATCATATTCTTCATACTACTGCCCAGAGCAGCCACAATACTGACACACATCAGCATTGTAGGAATCCCCATAAGAATATCCACAAGCCGCATGATCCCATTGTCCATTTTCGGATAAAACGCTGCCAGTAACCCCAGGGCAGAACCTATGATGGCCGCTGCCGTAATGCAAACAAAAGTAATAAAGAGCGTATACCTCCCTCCTACCAGGATCCTGGTCAGAATATCCCTTCCAAAATTATCCGTTCCAAAAATATGGCTAGCGCAGGGAAACAAAAGCCTGTCCGTAAAATTCTGAGCTGCATAATCATAAGGGGAGAGAAGCGGCCCAAACAAAGAGAGAAGCAAAATGATAATCATGGTATAGAGTCCTGCCATTGCCATCCGATTTTTTTTGAGGCGCTTCCATATCTCTGCTGCCTGTGAAGTTTTTTTCCTTTTTCCGCCTGTCTTTTCAGCCATTTCCCCCACCCCCTGTTCTTACAACTACTGACTTCTTCCTGCCAGAGTACATGGATCGGATCCTGGGATCAATAAAACAGTATACAATATCCACCAGCAGATTAATCCCAATACAGTTGAGTCCAATCCATAAAACTCCCCCCTGAACCACCGGATAATCTTTAAAATTAACACTGTCGATAATATATTTTCCAAGGCCCGGAATGGCAAATACGGTCTCAACCAGTACTGCCCCCGCGAGAAATCCACAGATACGGATTCCAATGATTGTCACAATCGGCACCTGTGCATTCTTAAATGCGTGGTGCATAATCGTTTTCCACTCACTTTGCCCCTTTGCCCGGCTGGTGCGGATATAATCCTGGCGGATCACTTCCAGCATACTAGAACGGGTCATACGCATAATGGATGTGCTGGCCTGCAGTCCCAGGGTAAATACCGGAAGGATCCAGTACTGAGGCCCATAAGTACCTGTAGCCGGAAGCAGTTTCCATTTGACAGAAAACAAAAGCACCAGCACCATTGCCACCCAGAAGGATGGCGCCGAAACACCGAACAGGGACAAAATCGTCCCTATCCGGTCAAAAATGGAATATTGTCTGACCGCTGCAATAATCCCTGCCGCCACTCCGATAAACACCCCCAGAAAGGTGCTCAAAAGTGCCAGCTTTAATGTATTGGGATAGCGGTCCATAATCTCTGTAAATACCGGACGCCCGGTTTTGTAGGAGGTTCCGAAATCCCCATGAAGGATCCCTGCAAAATACCGGCCCAGCCGGATCAGATAGGGATCATCCAGCCCATACTCCCTGTGTATTTCCATCACCTGCTCAGGTGTTGCGTTTTCTCCCAAAATTGCATAAGCCGGATCTCCCGGCGTAATATACATCAGAGTGAAAACGATAACCGTGATTCCAAACAGGATCGGCAGCATCATCAAGATTCTCTTTACTACGTATTTCAGCACTTGCTTCCCTCCTCGTATTAATCAGTAACGCCATGCAAACTGCGCGGCACCTGCCATGTCAACAAAACGCATGTAACAACATATGTTGCACAGGGGAATCCCCATGCAACATATGCTCCGATACCAGTTATTCAAAATATACAAACTGCAGGTAATGTTGCTCATAGGAGGGAGTAATCTTAAAGCCTCTCACATCCGGTTGACAGGCAGCATTCAATTCCTTATGCCATACCGGAAGCACTACATGATTCTCCATCAGCATTTCCTGACACTGATAATACAGTTGATTCCGCGTATCTGTATCCGTGGTGGTCAGGGCCTTATTGATCAGCTCATAATATTCCTCACTTTCCCAGCTGGATATCGGCCACTCTGAGGTATCTGGCAGCCAGCGGAACAGTGTACGACCTGCCTCCCCCGTGGATGCCGTCAGGCCATAGATGGTCATAAAGCCTTCTCCTGCAGCCAGACTGGACGCCCACTGGGTGGAATCCATTACATCAATATTTACCTGGATTCCCACCTCACTTAGCTGCGCTTGTACCACCTCGCAGAAATCCTTTCTCTGCTGATCATTGCTGTTACAGGAAATGGAGGTCTCAAATCCATCTGGATATCCTGCTTCTGCCAGCAGCGCTTTTGCCTTTTCCAGATCCCGGGCAGGAAAAAATTGGCTCATGTCCGGGTGACGTCCGTCAATGCCCGGTGAAATCATGCCAGTGGCGCGTTCTCCAAAGGTTCCATAAGCCACCTCTA
The DNA here is from genome assembly GCA_022794255.1 of Lachnospiraceae bacterium. Taxonomy (GTDB): domain Bacteria; phylum Bacillota; class Clostridia; order Lachnospirales; family Lachnospiraceae; genus Brotaphodocola. The sequence continues at coordinate 6,629 of JAAWEL010000006.1, read as the reverse complement.
CTGCCTGGTCAATATCTACTGCCAGCCATACAGCCTCTCGAATCCGCTCATCACCAAAAGGCTCCTTTGCCTGATTCATGTACAGATAGCTGGTATTTGCCCCCATTGCAGATACCAGATTAATCCCTTCATTTGCTCTCACCCGGTCCACATTGGTTGCTGTTATTTCATATACAATATCTGCTCCGCCAGATTCTGCCTCTATAACTCGGGAGGAGGAATCAGAAATATAACGCAAAGTCAGATTTTTCACATAAGGCTGTCCCGGAATCCAGTAGTTTTCAAAGCCTTTTAACACCAGACTGTCACCAGCAGAATATTTTTCCACCATATAAGGGCCTGTACCAACCGGTGCCTTAAAGAAGTCGCCGCCCGATTCCTGATAGGCACGTTCCGAAATAATTCCACACAGCGGGTTCTCCAGCATAGCTACCTGGATCGCATAAGGCTCCACAGTCACCAGCTTTAAAGTATAGTCTCCGGTTACCTCAGTCTTGGAGAAATCAACCTTATTGACCTGCATGGCAGCCACTGTATTGTCATCCACCAGGCGTTTTAATGTGAACAGCACGTCACTGGCTTTCAGCTCATCGCCATTGTGGAATTTTACCCCTTCCCGGATCTTAAAAAGAATGGTACAGTCATCCTCATATTCCCAACTTTCTGCCAGCCAGGGAATCAGCTTCCCTTCGTCATCATAAACCACCAGCGTCTCATAAATCTGACGGGTGGACTGATGCTTATTCTGGGTAACGGAATCATGGGGATCTAGTGATCCCGGATCCGCTGATATCACCACTGTCATCGAATCCTTGGAGGACTTGATATCTGTAGGCTCCGCAGAGACGATCATCCCGCTCTTGCTGTCATAGCCAGTATTTGTCTGAGCCGCAGATGTCTCTGACGATTCTTCTAAATCCTGAACCGCTTTCGTCTCCCCTGCTGCCGGAGAAGGCGCTTCCGTCTTGGAACAGGCCACAGCCAATAACATAGCCAGAGAGCCAGCAGCCAGAATTGCCATTCGTTTCATGGTTTTTTTCATAGTGATCCTTCCTTTCTTTGCTTTTATTATAGTATATTCCAATCCACTTTCGTGGCCGGAATCCTGCAGTATGCTGTTCTTTTTCTGTAGCCACTCCGGCCAGTCCTGTCTCTTCCTCCTTCCCCTTTTCCATTGCCCCTTTCTTTTATCGTTCTGTTGTCCTTCTTTTTGTTTCCTTTTCCTTACTCTGGTCTCTTACCTGTGTAAATGTGCAAAAACCGGCAGTTCCATAATATTAGTCTGAGGCACCTTAAGTTCCTCCGCAACACGAAGGAGAAAGTTAAATCCGCTGGTTCTGGAGCCGCTTCTGGGTGCACCGGTCTTAGTTACCCAAGCTCCCATTGCCACTCCGATCTCTTTCTCTGGAGAATCCAGGGTCCCCCCTGCCCGTCCCGATGGCACCACCAAAAGTCCCTGTTCCATCAGATAGCGGGCTGTCCGAATAGCCTCCGTAAGAGTACCTGCCTGATTGGGCTTAAAGATCATCCCTCTGGCGGCCCCCATCTCTACTGCCTTTTTTGCACGGTCCATGCTGGTACAAAGGAAATCATCACCAATAATGACCGAAGGAATCCTTTTGTTTGCCATCCTAAATCCCTCAAAATCCTCCTCCTGCAGCGCATCCTCTATAAATGCAATTGGATACTGCTCTGCTAAGTTCTGCAGCTGGCTGATAATAAAATCCCGATCCACATAATCTCCCCGCCACCGGTATAATTTTTTCTCCTCATCATAATACTCACTGCTGGCACAGTCAAGGGCATAAGCCATGTGATCTGTATATCCCAAATCCTCCACAGCCTGGGCGATAATCTTCATCACCTCTGCCGGGTCATCCGAAGGCGCCCCCCACCCACTGTAATTGCCCATGGCCGGCTTACCTCCATTGTATTTTTCTACCAACTCACCCAGATGGTAAAAGGTCTCCACAATCATCCGCACCGACTGTTCCATATTTTCTGCCCCATAGGGCAAAATCATAAATTCCTGAAAAGCTTGAGTCTTGCCATAATAGGTGCCGCCATTGATCACATTTGCAGAAGGGCTCATAATGTAGGACACAGGTGAGGATGCCATATTCTGGTAAATGGTTTTATGATTTTCTGCTGCCGCTGCCTTCGCCGCAGCTACAGAAACTGCATAGATTGCATTCCCCCCCAAATTCGTCTTATAACGTGTGCCATCCAGATCGATCATCTTCTGATCAATCGCCTCCTGGTCATGAACATCCATGCCTTTGATTGCCGGTCCCAGAATATTGCAGATATTGTCAATCGCCTTATACACACTTAATCCACCGAACAATTGCGGATTCTTATCCCGAAGCACAAAGGATTCATTGGCTCCCACCGAAGAACCTGTGGAGGCACCGGCCCGGCCAACCGCCCCGCTTTCTGTAATCACATCTACCTCTGCCACCGGACGTCCCTTACAATCCAGTACCTGTCTCGCTTTTACTTCTTTAATTTTTGACATATTCATCCTCCTTCATACGCTATGTATCAGCAGGCGCCGCGCTGCGCATAGTACCTGCTAAAAAACACATTTTTCATTGTGAAACTTCGTTTTACAAGTGTTACTCCGCCTCAATGTAACAGATGTTCAGGTCGCAGAGATTTGTTCCCGTATTTCCTGTATAGATGTAATCCCCGATCCTTTCCAGGGCATTCCCCGTGCTGTGATAACGCAGCGCCTCAAAAATATTTTCCCCGGCAGCTTCCAGCCTCTCACAGGTGTTTCCATCCACAATACCACCTGCATACATTGTCGGCCCATCTGTTCCCTCCGTGTCAATAGATGCTCCTGCAACGCCCCGGATTCCTTTTAAGCCCATGGCCATTCCCAGTACCAGCTCCTGGGAAGGGCCTCCCACCCCCCGTGGATCCTGCCCGATATTACAGGTGGTCTCCCCTGCACAGACCACAAAGCAAGGCTTTTTTACTGGGTTATCCTGATACTTGATTTCCCGGATCAGCGAAGATAAAAACACCCCTGCCTGACTGCTTTCCCCTTCCAAATAGGTAGTAAGCACCATACAGTTCTCTCCCATCCTTTCTGCTATTTCCTTTGCAGCCTTACAGGAATCTGCCAGATTTCCCACTACAAAAGTAGTGATTTTTCCTTCATCAATATCAAAGGGAGTCTCCCTTACCTGACTGTCATCAAAAATATAATGAACCACGCTCTTTGGAAGCTTATCCTTAAGCCCGTAGTTGATAATCATCTCCCTGGCCTCCTTCACCGAAGTCTGGTCTCCTCCAAAAGGAGTCCCCCGGAAATAGGCCGGCTGGCTTATATCCGCAATCCCAGGCTTTCCCACCGCATCGCTGATCTGAAAGCTGATCAACTCGGCCCCCTTCTCATGGCAAATCTTCTCTGCCAGCCGTCCTCCATTGGTCTGGGAAATATGACGCCGTACAGCATTGATTTCCAGGATTTTGGCTCCGCTTTTTAAGAGAATATCCTGGGCTGCGATTTCATCTTCCAGAGTGATCGGAGCCATCGGACAGGTCAAAAGAGCTGAGCTCCCTCCGCTACAGACACTGATAAAAAGATCCTGGGGTGATGCGGACTCAATTACCTCCAACATTTTCTTTGCCGCCTTTATACCTTCTGTATTCGGCAAAGGATGACCCCCCACATATACCTCCGTGTTACAATAACAATCCTCTTCCTCCACAATCTTGACAGAAATAATCCCTTTGGTAATCCGTTCTCCCAGAACCTTACATACAGCTCCTGCCATGGCATTGCAGGCTTTTCCAGCACCCAGAAGATAGATGTTGTTTTTTGTACGCAAATCCCATTTCTTTGTTCCCACCGACAGCGTCTCGCCATCCAAATGCATAATTTCAAGAATCCTTTTATATGCATCCACTTCCTGCAGGGTCAGGTCCATCAGCTGAAGCACCTTTTGCCTTGCTTTCACCTCACATCGGTTAGCAATTTCTTCGTAGTTACGTATTTTTTTAATCACATCCACACCTCCACCTATATGGATCACCTATTAAAAAACATTTTTTCTGTACATAATGATGTTTTTTCTATTATAATACACAAATTTATGCTTGAAAAATGCCAATTTTCAGGGTAAAATATTTATATTCTGTATATTTTAAAAAAACCTGGATATTCTCTAACCTGTCAGATGACACAAAGCAGTACATACCCACACCATAAAATAACAGGAGGAATACTCATGACCGTATCTGAAATTGATGCTTTTCTTGCCGCTGTCCGCTATGGAAGCCTGACTGAGGCTGCCCGGTGTCAATACACCAGCCAGCCCACCTTAAGCCGGCGGATCCATTCTCTGGAAAATGAGCTGGGATATCCATTACTGATACGCGGAAAAGGAATCCGAACCGTAGAACTGACCCGTCAGGGAGAAAAATTCATTCAGATTGCAGAGAGCTGGAAACGTCTCTGGGAGGATATGCAGCATATTAATGCATTTCAGGAAGACCACCTTCTGCATTTTTCTGCTGTCAACAGCCTGGTAAGCTATATCATTTATCCTGCTGTCTATTCCTTTATCAATAAGAATCCCAACATCCGTGTAATTCTGGAAAGCCAACACTCCTACTCTTCCTATACCCGTGTTCAGGAAGGAATCCTGGATGGTGCTTTTGTGTGCAATACTCTCTACAGCCGTACTCTTCAGGCCATTCCCCTGTGGCAGGAGCCCATGTATTTAGTCGCCGGTTCTCAAGTTGACGCCTATCCCCATATGCTTCCTGCAGATCTGGACAGCAGCCATGAAATCCGGGTTCCCTGGAATACGGAATTTGATGAATGGCACGATTACTGGTTTGGCGTTCTAAACAACAGCCGCCTGATTATTGACCAAATGCCTGCCGTGCAGCATCTTCTGCTGGAGAATCCCACCCTTTGGATGGTAGCTCCTATTTCTGCTGCCCGCCAGATCGCCGAAAGTGCTGGCGCCCAGCTTCTTTCTCTATCCTCTTATCCCATGCGGAGAATTTCTTATATCTCCAAACAGGGCTATTCCTCGGATACTATGATGAATTTTTTAAAACATTTGGTGGAAAAAATTTCTGAAATTGATGAAATATCCGTGACAGCTGATTTTCAATGATTATCTGAAAATAGTCGACAAGATCCAAAATAATGATAGAAAACACACTTGGCATACTTCCTGTTGCTGTAAATAATTAGTGCTATTTTTAGAACCAAAAGGCATAAAGCAATCCCGGAAATCTCCTGAAGCATTTCGCATACAATAGTATTATAACAAAACAAAGAGAAATCACTCACTCCAAAACAGATGCTCCAAGTTAAGGCTAAAACTGGAGATTTTTTACTGAGTATAGGAAACAATTTGAATAAGCTGCACGCAAAAACCCAGAAAAAATCAGAAAATCCAGGGAAAAGATTAAACTCTTTCCGGCATCCGTTCCGCCACAATTGAAAAATATGAATATGGTATCCCCAATCCCAATCCCGGCCAACTGCTAAAAATTGTAAATGCTTTTGGTATCAGTATTAATGTTTTTATGGATTTTGATATAGAAACAATATCAGATATATTGTCCTTACTTTTAAAAATAGACAAACAATTAGATATGAATTTTGAAGCAGAAAGTTACGAGGGCGGAAGTTTTAATCCCTCTATATTAAAAACATCCTTTAAAAACCCCTGCTCAATCATAAGCCTGGCATATACATGAAAGCAAAGAAATTTCAGGAAAATCTTTTACATGATACAGAACGCTTCTCGTCAGAGGAAGATACACCAGCCTACGATTGAAGCACGCTTAAAGGATTTGAACGCTGTTAAACAAAGTATTCTTGATGACAGCAAGATTGTTAAAAAGGGCGTTAGCAGTATCCCTGTAAAAATTTATCCCGAATTTTATTTTAAGGAGCTAAAATTCTTTGCAGATTTAGTAATCGTTGAAATGGATATGACATTACAAAAAATCTGGTTGTCCGAAAAAATGACTGATATAGCTGCCATTATAGAATTAAAATGCGATAGTGGAAATGCTATATCAACATCTGATTACATCAAAACCGATATGCCAAAATTGAAAGAATATATTCATTGGTTAAATTATGACTGCCAATATTATTTTGGCGTAATTTATGAAAATGACTGCGAATGGTTACATTGGTTTGACAAGCGAAGTACTAATCATTGGGCAAATGGACGTTTAACAGAATTAAATGCAGGATATTTAGGGGAAACTATGTATTTTGAAGTAAACTCGTATAACAATATGAACTTTCAACAAAAGAGAACTCCTTGCAATGTAATATTTTAATACATACAAAGTATAAAATATCTGCTAGAAATTTAATGTTCATTGTATTGTTATAATCAAAAAGTGGCATGAAATCTGCCACACTTTAGAGAGCCTTAGTGACATTTGAATTTTCTTATAGTATAGTGGACTTCCACTTTTAGGAAAAGGAATTGATAACATATGCCACAGATGAACAAAGGCGGTAAATTTATTTTCGCCCCCGGTGCATGTACAAAATCATGCCGCCGATGAAGACAGCCAGAAGGGTCAGCGCCCAGTCGTGGTACACGAACCAGGTGGCGAAGGGGAAGGACGCC
>JAAWEL010000088.1 GCA_022794255.1 Lachnospiraceae bacterium | reverse complement strand
TAAGGCCAATAACTGCTCACATATGCTCTTTTGATAGGCCAAAGAAACCGTGATCAGAATTACATAGTTTTCTTCCTCTTTTAATGCTTCCGCAGAATTTATCAGGAATTTCTTTCCATTGATCTCAAACTGCTGTCCCTGTTTGGATAAGCTGTTATCTACAATAAACCGCGTGTGATCCAATACCTCTGAAGAAATATCAGGGAAGGTCTTTAAATAGTAATGCCACGTTGACGATGCCCCAAAGTGAACGATTTTTCTGTTTTTTCTGTTATTTATAAATTCTTTATATGAGATGTTGATAAATTTCATAAACACTGCTCCTAACTAATAATTCCAATTTTCTCAATTCCGTTCTCCCAAAGTGTATGAACCATATTCTCCAGTGCAAAATGATTGGCAACTAAGATATACACATCTTGATTTTTATAAAAATCAACCATCTCATCTACTGACATTATGGTAAACTCCTGAAACTCTGTTCCTGCTTTTAAAGGGGATGAATCTGCAATTCCAGCAATCACCGCTCCAGATTCTGTTAGATCTTTATATACCTCTTTTCCATAATTTCCTGCCCCATAAATAATAAATTTTTTCCCAATATAAAAATCTCTCCTGGTTTCTTTAGGAATAAAATACGTTTTATATAATTGATTTTTTTTTGAATCAATCCCTCTTAGTTTCGCTTTATATAAATTTTCCTCCGGAAGCTCCCATACGCGTCCGCTGATATAAGCATCCACGAGCATACGCTTTAAATGCTCCTTTTCCTTCCCATAAAAGAAAAATTCAACCACTCCATCCAATCCGAAGAGGATCCTGCATATTCTGTCTACGGATTCATTTGTTTTATCATCTGCATAATTTTTAATTATTTTTTCAGGTTTGTACAAACAAACAGCTCCATTTTTCAACGTTTCGATATTCATATACATCTGGATAAAAATAGTATCCATTTTATCGCCAAAGCGCTCTTGATATTCTACCCATTTCTCTCTCTTAAAAACAATATTAGACAAAAATCCAAACATTCCGCTATTATGATTTACAGACAAAAGTAAAGCTGAATACTGTTCTTTCACGCTTGTGTCAAACACTTGTTCTCTGTTTTCTTTTAAAGGGTATATCGTTCCACGCATAGCTTCGTTGTCATCAAAAATATCAAATGGAGTCATCAGGATATCTGCATTTGCATCTGATAATATACCCATTACTTTTGTGATGCCATTTTCTGTGGGCATATCATCATTCCCAATAATCCAGCCATAAAGACTTGATGCCATCAATACACTAGCCAGAAAATTATAATCCATCCCCCTGTTTTCTTCATTTCTTTTAAAAAGAATCTCAACCTGGGGATATTTCATTTCTATTTCTTTTATTACTTTACAGGGATTCTCCGGCGAACAATCATCACTAATACAAATCTGAATCTGCTCTGTCAAATCATTATCTGTAATCTGTTTTGAAATCTCCTCGATAAGTCTTTTTAGTTTGTCTACCCTCCCATAGTTTGGTATACAAATTGCCAATCGCTTCATTCTTTGCTCCTTTAAGCATTATTTGCAAATAATAAGGCTCTCCGAAAATCTGTTTCATCTTTTTCCAATTCCCAGTCTCCCTGGCAGACAACAAATCCTTTAGAATTTTGGAATTGATATCCTCTTTTATGCAGCCATTGACCGATTACCTCATTATCTTCCCTGTGGTGATATACACATATTGCTAACTGCATTTTATTATTTAAGAGAATTTTCTCTGCCCCCTCTAGTGCTTCCAATTCCATTCCCTCAATATCCATTTTTATAAAATCAATTTTTTCAGAAAACAGAAGTGTATCAAGCTTTGCATAGTTGTCCCTGTCTTCTTTTCCAACATATTTTGTAAAAATTGTCACCTTATCCTGAAATGGTTCAAATGTGTATTGCAGAGCCTCAACCCATCCGTCATCTCCCTCTATCAAATAGATATGTTCTGCCTGATCAATGACTTTTAATGCAAAGATTCCCTCGGCAGCTCCCAAGTCAACCCCAATCCCTGACGCATTATATTGGTTTTTGGCATTCCAATAACAGTGAGGAGATCTTGTGTCCTGCTCCATTGTAACCGCATTAAAATATGCATTTGCCTTCTCATATGTGTTGAATTTTCTCGAAAGGTACATCCGCTTTCCGTCATACATTCCATAGTATAATCCATTTTTATCATCGTATTGTATCTGTGACTGTTTGTTTAAATATTCATCATAAAAAGGATAACAATACATGCGAAGCGGGTGGTATTTTAAATAATATAAGACCTCCTTCATTTCATCTGACAAAAAACTTCCATCTGAAGCAGAATCTATATGATTGATCTGCTCTTTATATTTTCTTCTCAGTCTGTTTTCTAAAACAGGAACTACAGGCTCCACAAAATGCATCTTTCCTTTTTCCACACCATATTCCGAAAACAACTGTTTCATTATTTCCTGATAATAAACGGTAGAAATCCAAATATCATCGTATGCATATTTTGACAGATCTTTTGGTTTAATTACAGGAATATTTTTATAATTATTTTCTGCTGCATTGTTATCTAAAATTGCTGTGATAATAACATCTGCATCAAATTTCAGACATTCATCAATCAGCTTTTTTCCCATTTCTCCCAGTCCGAATACAATGACATTTTTCATTATCTCTTAACCTGACTCCTGTTTTTTTATGGTTTATTACCCTTAATGGACAAGGATCATCCCAGGATAATCCAGTCTCTTTTCATCAATTTTTCCTGTCCCTTCAGCCATTTTCTTGGCATAATCACGATTTTATCCGGATTTTTATTAAGCCAGGCAGCCCACCAGCTAAATGTACTGTTCGCGATTATATTTGAACTGCAGCAGCTCATAACGAGTAACTCTTCATAATCCATCAGCTTTTCATTTTCGCTGATATAGTAAACATTCTTTTTTGACGGCATATAGTCCTTCACCCATAAATAGTCATCGGAAAAAACAACATATACAGGATCTTTATAAGATTCTTCTATCTTGGAAAACGCCTTTTCATAATACTCCCATCCAAGTGTATTATGTATTGCCTCATAATCTGTACGGCGAATATGAACGCTTACGGTTTGTTTATTATGAATGAAATATCGCAGCTTCGGTGTGATTCGAATCTTCTTTTTTGGTGTAAATTCCCTCAACAGTATCTCTCGGATATTATCACAATAAAACGGTTCCTGAAACCATCCCTTCACATAGCAATTTCCTTTGGCCACAAATGAATCTTCCGCATCATTTTCATCCCAAAAATTATAAAACCATCTCCCTCTTTTTGCCATATCAAATATCAATCGGTCAGCGAGGGTATGGCGTTTTAAATATTTATACCGTTTTCTGTTTTCGATATTAACGCTTCCTAACAGAATATTAAAATTATGAATCATTACCTCTCTGTTACTTTGCCGCTTATCCCTGTCAAAAAATTCATCATATGTCTTATTCAAATCCAGATAAACCTGTTGGCCTGTTTGAGAAAGAAATCTTGCATATGCGTATTGGAACATTTGGTTTCCCAATCCTTCCCACATCCGAACAATAATCATTTATCCTCCCTTACTTTTCCTCCAGATAGTATCTGTCATGATTAACCATACCAGTATTCAAAAGCTCAATTAAATCATATTCATGAAAATAGCCACTGGCTGTTTTATTAACAATTTCCCAAAACGGATAGCTCTGCATTTCCTCATGATCGATCAATTGAAAATAAAAAGCCGATTTCTCCGGACTTTTAAATGGTGCAAAGCATATCTTCTTTTGATATGGCAAAGCGTCAAAATCTTCCATAATTCTGTGATTTTCTGTAAACATCATAATAAACAGATTCTCCCAGTTTAAACGCCTGATTCGCCCATACCACTTTTCTTCCACTTCCTGCATATTGATATAATGATTAAAATGCAGCTCCACATCATCAAGTCTGCACACAGGATAAGTTCTTTCTAAAACCGGATTGTAACCCTCCTGAACAAACCGCAATTTCAATCCCAAATAATATTTCAGATTCCTTAATAACCGAATATAATCCGCATCATTCAAAAACATATTAATAAACGGCGAAAGAAATCTCATTCCCAATGCATGATAGGCTGTACCTCCCCAGCAGTTATTGGCAATAATCGAAACCCTTGACTGTATCAACTGCACATATTTCTCAAAATGGAAGGATGGCAAACAAAAAACTTTCCCCTGAATTATTTTCTCTCTGCTAAATCCTAATAATTCTGCTTCTTCACATATATTTTCATAATACTTTTCAGATGTAACAACTATGTAATCAAAAGTATAATTGTTCAATTCTTTTAAAGGAATAAACGGGTATCCGTCTAAACAATGATATATTTCATCTTTTCCAGTAATACCAACAACCTTTATACTCTGCTTTAATTCATGATATCTGATGGCATTGATATACCATCCATACTGCAATCCACAACCCCATATCAGAATTTTGTACATGTGCTATGGCCTTCCTCCAAATTGGTTAATCGAATGATGCCTGCTGTCATTTTATAAAAGATATAAAATATCTTCCAGTGAAACAACCGGGCAATCTGTTTTCTCAGAAAGTTCTTTCTTAATCTGTTCAAAGAAAGTAATTGCTGTCACCACGATGGCATCTACTTTTTTCAAATCATCGTCAATGGATACGATGTTTATATCTGTGTGAATTAAATCTGTATTTTTATCAATGCCATATATCACCTTGATGTCTGTGTCCTTTAGTTCATTTATCAGAGTTTCTCCTGCATAACTCATTCCATATACAGCAATGTTTTTGTATCCTTTGTTCTCAAAATATTCCGCCAGATTTTTCCCCTCTTGCTTTACCTTTACCCATTGATTCATCAGCAGAAACAGCGCCAGATGCTTCTTTGACAGTTCCGCATATTTGTTGCCTTTTTCACTTAAAGTCTTTCCTGCCCCAACGGCTCCAATGATCCCACCTGCCACCACAGACAATGCTGCAACTATTGATTTTCTCATCCTATTAACCTTCTCTTTACATTTTTACAAACAAAAACAAACCGTATCTATATTCTCCATTATGCAAATCCTCATCATATTTATGAATATCCACATTATATTCTATCTTTTCCTCAGCGGCACAAGAAAATTCTTCTAATGACAGGTAAGAAAAGCTCTTAACCACCGTATCTGCATAAAAGACCCTATGGGCATTAAATTCCACCCGCTCCTTCCCAACAGGAACAGAGATATACAGCCTTCCGCCTTTTTTCAGCTTTCTCTGAATATTATCAAAGCACTTAAAGCAAGCTTCCGGGTCAACCGGATCCCCATATCTGCCCAGCCCAAAATGTTCTAAAGAGCAAAGAGCAGACATACTTTCAATGCTTTCATCTGGTATCTGATGTAAAGTAGTGGCATCATCTACAATGGTATGCAGACCCTTTACCTCTGCCGGGAACTTCCGTACATCAATCATTGTGACATCAATTCCTGCCGCCAACAGGTGTGCAATAAATCCATCCAGCCTGGATCCAATATCAAAATGCTCTTTTACTCCTGATTGAACAATCCTCTTGGCAGCCCATAAAT
>JAAWEL010000042.1 GCA_022794255.1 Lachnospiraceae bacterium | reverse complement strand
GCAGAGGAAATTGCATCCGGGCCATTAGCGGCCACAATGATCGCCTTATATCCTCCGGCCACTGCATTGTTGACACACTCGATCTGCTGTGCATCGTCCTTGGTGTTGGGGGACATAAAAGTAACTGTCACTCCCAGCTCAGACGCTGCCTTCTGGGCGCCTTCATTTAAAGTAACCCAGTGCTGGTCAATGGAATCCATGGTGATAAGAGCAATCTTTACATCTCCCTCTGCCGGCTTTTCGGCTGCCTGGGTGGCTTCCTCGGTAGCCGCCTCGCTTCCTGCGGGAGCCGCCGCTGACTCGGCAGGCTTGGAGCTGCTGCACCCTGTGACAGACGCTGCCAGAAGTACTGCGCAGCTTAACATGGCAAGTAACCTTTTCTTCATAAAACATCCTCCTTTTTAATAGGTTTTATAGATAACCGGTTGTCTCATAACCAGTTAAATATCTGTTGCTTTCCTCTGCCTTCCAGACAGGGACAGTCGCCCTTTTTATCAGAAAAAGCTGCCTTCTTTCCAATCTCACTTGGATTTCTTTCCAAAATTTCCCGAGCGAACCACCACATCCAACAGCACAGAGAACACCACGATGATACCGATTACCAACCGCTGGATTCCCACCTGGGCGCCAATCATGTTTAATCCATTCTCTAATGTCTGCCATACAGCAGCGCCTGCAAAGGTTCCAAGAAGAAGGCCGGTCCCGCCTAAGGGGGAGATGCCTCCGATTACGCCTGCGGCAACACCGTACATCTCATACATGTTTCCTGCTTCCATATTTCCCATGCCGGCCTGGGCACAGAGGATCAGTCCTACCACACAGGCACAGACAGCACTGACTAAGTAAGCCTTGATGGTGGTAGTAACCACATTGACACCAGAAAGCTTGGCAGCATCCACATTAGAGCCAATGGCATAGATATGTCTCCCGGTCCTGGTTTTGGACAGCAGGAAGAAAAATACAAGAAACAAAATCAGGGCAATCCAGAAAGTATTAAAAATTCCAAGGGTTTTTCCGTAGTAGAAAAAGTTCTGGAAGCTGTCCCCTGCCTCTTTGCCGATACCAGTGGCAATGGCATCCGTGTTTCGGTTGTTGTTGACCATATAGGCGGCGCCCCGGGTCACAAACATGGTTCCCAGTGTGGCGATAAAAGGCGGAAGCTTAAACTTACCCACCAGGATTCCATTGACCACACCGCAGCAGAGGCAACACACCAAAGCTACTGCCATGGCAACTATGGGAGTGATTCCCATGGTCATCAGAGTGGCTGAGATCATAGCGCTCATCCCTACCATGGAGCCGATAGACAAGTCGATGTTTCCGGTGATAAGAAGATAACTCTGCCCCACACCAATCAGAAGATATTTGGACATGGAACGGAGAAGATTCATCACATTCTGTCCGGAAAATACGTTTTTGTCAATCAATCCAAAGGCCACATAGATCACAATCAGTCCTGCAAAGGCCGTAACCACCGCGCCCATTCCCCGGGTGCTGAGAAGCCGTTTGACAGTGTTCTGTTTATTCTCATTCATCCTTCTATCCTCCCCTTATCCTTCTTCTCAAACTCTGTGGCGTATTTTAACACCTCGTTCTGGGTGGTATCCCGGGCCATAACTTCGCCGGTAATCCGCCCGTCACACATAACAATCACCCGGTCTGCGATCCCAAGTACCTCCGGCATCTCCGAGGACACGAACATAACGGCAATGCCTTCCTGCTTCAGCTTGTTCATCAGGTTATAGATCTCAACCTTGGCTCCCACATCAATACCCCGGGTAGGCTCATCAAAAATCACGACCCGTGAGTTGCGGGCCAGCCATTTTCCCACCACAACTTTCTGCTGGTTTCCCCCGGAAAGATTCGCTGCATTGATCTCTACATTGGGAGTCTTGATCATCAGATTCTTCACCGCCTCCCCGCAGAGCTTTTCTTCCTTATGACTGCTGATAACGCCTAAGCCATTACAGAGTAAGTCAAGGTTGGGAAGGGCAAGGTTCTGGCGGATGCTGAGCTTTGTGCAAAGGCCGTCCTTCTTCCTGTCCTCCGGAGCCAGCACGATTCCCGCCCTGATGGCATCCATGGGACAGTTGATGTGGATCTCCTCTCCATCTAAAAAAATCTCTCCGCTGTTTTTCGGATCCACTCCGAAGATCGCCCGGGTGGTCTCGGTTCTTCCTGCTCCCATAAGCCCGGCAAAGCCTACAATCTCTCCTTCATACAGGGAAAAATTGATATCGCGGACCAGCTTTCCTGCATTCAGATTCTTTACCTCAAACACCTTTTTGCCCTTAGAACAAGACACCCGTGGAAACTGTTCCTTGATCTCCCGTCCTACCATGTTGGCAATGATCTGATCCATGGTCATACTGGCAAAATCCCCGTCTGTAATGTACTGGCCATCCCGCATGATCGTCACCCGGTCCACAATAGACTTAAGTTCCTCCAAACGGTGCGATATGTACACAATTCCACAGCCATCGGCCTTCAGCTTCCGGATAATCCGAAACAACTCCTCGATCTCCTTTGCCGTAAGGGAAGAGGTGGGCTCATCCATGATCAAAATCCTTGCATGGATAGAAAGAGCCTTTGCTATCTCCACCATCTGCTGCTTGGAAACCGGCAAATCCCCTACCGTCTGCCTAGGATCCAGATCAATCTTTAACTCTCCCAAAATCTCAGCTGCCTCAGCCTCCATCTCGCTGTTTTTTAAAACCATGCCATTGACCTTTTCCCGGCCTAAAAACATGTTTTCTGTCACTGATAAATGGCGGCACATGTTTAACTCCTGATGGATAATAGCCACCCCGGCCTCCTGGGCCTGCTTCGGTGTCAGGGCATTGTACTCCTTTCCAAAGATGGTCATGGTTCCCCCATCCTTCACATACACGCCGCTTAAGATCTTCATCAGAGTAGACTTACCTGCTCCGTTTTCTCCCAAAAGAGCCATGACCTCACCAGAACGCAGCTCAAAATTCACATTGTCAAGGGCCTTCACGCCTGGGAAATTCTTGACAATATTTTTCATTGATACAATTACTTCTCCCATCTGCTCCCCCGCTTTCTTTTCTTATTTCAAGACAGCGCTTCTATTCTCCCAGTCAAGACTTATCTTTTTCTTGCTCAAAAAGAATATTTTTACTGTCTGGACATCTTAGTTTTCCTGCTTTCCCAAAGCTTTCTGTTCCCTGTTTCTTTCTCAGTCATTCTTCAAAAAGGTTCATGGCCACGCACAAAGATGCCATATCCCCTAAGGACTCTCCTAGTCCGGCCGGCACCACCTTGCATACTTCACGGCTTTTCGCCAATGCCTCCTTCTTCAGCACATCTTCCACGGTATCTCTCATATACTGTCCGGCCCGCACATAGATACTTCCAATCACAATCCGCTCCGGATTCAGCATATCCACCAGTATGGCAAGCAATCTGCCCAGACACTCTCCGGTCTCCTGCCACACCTTCAGGGCCTGCTCATCCTTTTCTCCGGCTAATCCGGCCAGCTCTCTGGCGCTGCCCAGACCATATTGGGCAATCCCCCCACCGCTGCAGTAGCCCTCATAGGATCCCTTCTTTCCGTAACCTATATGTCCCTGATCAAAGAGGCGCACATGTCCTACCTCTCCGGCCATGCCGCAGGTTCCCTTATACAGTTTTCCGTTTAAAATCAGACCTGCTCCCAGTCCAGTACCAAAGGTGAGAAAAATCATATTTTCACACCCGTGCCCGGCCCCGAATCTCCACTCCGCCACTGCACATGCATCCGCATCATTTTCCAGATACGTTGGCACCAAAAAGCGTTCCTGCAAAAGCTCTGTAATAGGAACCCGGTCCCATCCCGGCAGATTGGGCGGCCCTAAAATCAGCCCCTTTTTACTATCCAAAGGCCCGCCGCAGCTTATCCCTATGGCTTTCACCTGCTCTGTCCACAGCTTATTTACAGCCTCAAAAATCCGATTCAGCGTCTGATCCCGGTCTGTGGTGGGAAAGGACTGCCGCTCTAAGACAATTCCCTTCTCATCTCCCCGCACCACCCCGCACTTGGTTCCGCCAATGTCGATTCCAATATACTCTCTCATAGCCTCTCTTCCTTACATTGTCTTTAGTATAACATAACAAAATGCCTTCAAAAAGAAGGCATTCTTTCGGTTAAGGTGGACAATCTTTAGATTTATATTTACCAGTCCACCTGATCAAATTCATTTTTTTCATAGGAAACCACACAGTCTCCGTTCTCCACCACCATAAGCCGATCTGAGATATCCAAGGTGTCAGACACATTGGATGTGAGAATCAGTACAGCTGTGCCCATTTTTAAGATTTCCCTTAAAAGTGCCAGGATTCTCATCCGCACAAACATATCCCCTTTTGCCAGGGGCTGTATACAGATCAGCACCCGGGGCTTAAAAAGCCGGATCCGGTGATAGATCAAAGCAATCTGCTCCTCTAAGGGAAGCCCGGCCACCATAGGTTCATCGATCACCTCACCCACCACCGGTCCATACTCATTGCGTATACTTTTGTATATCTTGGAGGGAATCACACTCTTTCTCAGCTTCCGGTCCAAAAGAAAAGTCAGATTCTCCATATAGCTTCTCTCTTTAAACAGAAGTGTTCTTGCACAATCCTGAGGTATGATTGCAATCCCTGCTTCCAGATAATGTTCCGCCTGCTTTGGAGTGTATTCACTGTGTTCCAGAGTGATCCTTCCCCGTATGCATCCCCCATCCCCGGTCATCAATGACACAATATCCCCGGCTATCCGATTGTCCATATCGAGAATCGTCAGACACTCTCCCCGGTGAAGCACAAAACACAGGCCGTGAAGAAATTCCGTATGAACGCTGTGAAAGTGAAGCACTCCTTCCTCCGGCTCCCCTTCCGCCTCCGCCTTGGGAACGAACCAATCTGTGATATAAGGCGCCATCCTCTCATCCGTCATCTCATCCCGCTCAAACACTTTCATAATCCGCCCGTCAAAAAACAACGTGGTCCGATCCACGATTCGGAACAGTTCCTGGTGATGGTTCGCCACATACAACACAGAAATCCCCTCATCTCTCACCCTCTTTAGCATTTCCTGAAACCAGACAAGCTCCTGATGACTGAGGAAATTTCCTGGGTTGTCTACAATAATCAGACGGCAGCCAGAGAGAAGCCCCTTTCCCAGCTCCACCAGACAACGCTCCAGATTTGTCAGGGCTGACACCCGTTTTTTTACATTGACTTCAATCTCGTTCTCCTTTAAAAAGGATTCTGCCTGCTCCCGAAGGATTCGCTCATTGATGAAATATTTTTTAAAACCCTTCCGCAAAATAAAAAGATTATCCACCACGCTTAAGCTTTCCACCAGATGACTGGCCTGCTCAATCACACAGACCCGGTTGGCGCTCCCGTCACTATAAGCATAGTTGTTGACAATCCTCCCGTCATACCACACCGTTCCAAAAGAAATGGGAAGATTTCTTCGCACCAGACTAATCAGCTGGTCATGGCCTTTGTTACGGCCAGTCAAAAGTCCCATAATCTCTCCGGCAAACATTTGAAAATTCAGATTGTCAAGCAAGGTTTCCCCATTTTGGATCAGACTTACATGATCCATCCGCAAAAGCTCCCGTCTCATACATCCCCCGCTTATTCTCTCCTATATCCTGAAAATGTCTCCCCTGCCTGTACAAACCATAATGCTTTCACTTTCTCACCAGGGGAAGAGTAAGAACCACATCCGTTCCCACCTCCTCCTTGCTGTAAAATACCACCCCGTACTCCTCCCCAAAAAGAAGCTTGATCCGATTATTTACATTCACAACCGCAATTCCGCCTTTTTTGCTGCTTCCTCCATCCACATCATCCAGAGCCAGACGGCTCAGCCGTTCATTCAGATGCCTTAAGGTCTCCTCCTTCATGCCCATCCCGTCATCAGACACCCGGATTCTCAGCCGCTCATCGCTCACTCCAATCCGGATCACCAGATTTCCTTTTCCGATCTTCCGCTCAATCCCATGGTAGATCGAATTTTCCACGATCGGCTGCAGAGTCAGCTTTGGCAGGCAATACTGAAGAATATCCAGCTTGTCCAGGTCATCCTCCTCATCATATTCAATGCTGAGAGCCAGTTTATCTCCAAACCGGAACTGCTGAATATAATAATAATTCTCAATATTGGCCAGCTCATCTTCCAAGGTCACCAGATGCTCCACCTGGGAGATAGTGTAGCGAAAAAAGGTAGCCAGGGCCTCTGTCATCTCCGCAACACTTTCCAGTCCTGCAAGCAGTGCCTCACTGCGGATCCCTTCCAGCGTATTGTACAGAAAATGGGGGTTGATCTGATTCTGCAAAGCCAGATACTCTGCCTGCTTTTTTGACACATTGATCAGGTTATTCCTGTCAATCATTTCGTTCAACTTTAAGAGCACCCGCTCTTCCTCACAGGTCAGAGGGTGACGCAGGTGGAACAAATCATTGAGCACATATCCCATAACAAACTGCTCATAGATCTTTCTCGTCTCCCGGTAGGGCACCACAACCAGCCGGTACACAAAAAAAGCATACCCCACTGCCGTCAGAGTCAGGCCTCCGGCCAGAAATCCTCCCAGTCCGGACCGTATACAAAAACTCCACAAAACTACTAAAACAGCTGCCAAAAGAACCATGCCCCCACAGGCAAACAAAAACAGCCGAAAAGATAAATACCGCATTTTTTCTTTCATGAATACAGCTTTCTATACTCATTGGGTTTTAATCCCGAGTATTTTGTAAATGTTTTTGTAAAATAACGCACATCATTGTAACCCACCATCCCGCATATATCCGCAACCGTCCGGTTAGTCTCCTTCAAAAGCTGTTTTGCCGTGTCCATCCGGATTTTGGAAAGATATTCTAAAAAAGTCATGCCTGTGTCCTTTTTAAAAATGGTGCTCAAATAAGCCGGGGAGAGCTCTGCGATGGCGCTTACCTGCTCTAAGGTCAATGGCTCCCTGTAATGCTCTGCCATATACTGTTTTACAACTCTTATGGGACGATTTTCATCCTGCCTTTTGAGGTGGGCCGCTTTCTCATAAGAAGCAGTTACCCTGCGAATCAGATAATCAAACAGCTCCGAGGCCGAGGCACAGTTATCCGCCCCCATAAGGAAGCTTTCCAAAAAATCCTCCTCAACCCGAATCCGGTAATTCTTCATAGAAAAGAGATAAAGGTTACATACCTCTTTTGTCATCTGAAGAATCTCATGACCCGTGATTCCAGGCCAGCTAAGCATCCCCTTTTTTAACTCCGTCATGGCATCCCGCACCGGAAATACCTCCAGGCTCTCCAAAGCCTTTGCCATTTTCTGATTAAAGTCTGCAAACAAAACACTTTCTGAAAAATCCTCCCTTTTGGAAAATTCCCCCTCCAAAAGCTTACCTGTCCCTATAACCAGTCGCTCCTCAATCCAAAGGCGGGCATTTTTTAAAGATTCTCCCAGCTCCTTTGGACTAAAACAGACCGTTCCTAAAGCCATTGTCACGGCGGTATCCTTTAAAATCTCTCCCTGGATCCGCATCTCATCCAAAAGCATCTTCATCTGACGCCGCACATCCCCCCATTGCTCCCTTTGAAAATTCAAAAGGAAATAAAAGAATCCTCCCATACCTGTCATCTCATATTCATGGACACAATCTCCTGACAAACTTCCTAAAATGCTGCGCACCTTGTCTGCCATAAACTGCTGATTCTCCCTGTCATCCAGTACACGTCCATCGATTTTCATAATAGCCATACAGAAGGCCCCAGGACAGAAGGAATAATGATACTCCTGATGAATCCGTTCTAAAGAATAGCTAAGCCGCTCTTTATTCCTGCGGTATATCAGATCCGAGAGGAAGGTCTGTCGCAAAGTCTCCTCATCGGTCTTAATCGTCAGCTTCATCTGCTCTTCGTCAGAAAGCTGCTTTGTCTCCTGGCGAAACTTTCCTCCCAGCTTTTTCAGAGTATCTGTCAGCTCTTCCTTTTTAATTGGCTTTAATATGTAGGCATTGACTCCATAACGGATGGCGGTCTGGGCATATTCAAAATGGCGGTAGCCGCTGATAATGATAAACTCCATCCTGGGATTGCTCTCCTTGCCTAAGCGCACCAGATCCAGGCCGTCACAGCCTGGCATCCGGATATCCGTGATCACAATATCCGGCCGGCAGGTGCGGATCAGCTCCAAAGCCTGAATCCCGTTCCCGGCTGTGGCAATCACCTGCATCCCCAGCTCAGACCAATTAATCAGCTTTTCAATCAGCTGGCAGATTTTCTGTTCATCATCGGCAATTAATATTTTCAGCATGGCAGCTCCTTTTTGTAAAAATATCCTGCGGTTCCACTTTTGTATTGGGAACCTTTTCCATTCATCTTACCCTTCCTTAAAAATGAATTGAACTTTTATGAATCATTATAAATCATATTTTTCATTTTTTCAAACGGTTACTGTTCAAATATAAGGTCCGTTAGTTAGGCTATAAAGCTAAATCCGGAATAGGAGTAGAGCCTTATTTTTAAAAAGTTATCTCTTCTGTAAATTATAGCCTTTTTTATTTTCCATTTCTTTTTTTGTATCTGAATTGCCCAGACGGCAAAAGCTCGTCTGGGCAAATTCCCAAATTCTACTATAACACAAAAAAGCCTTGATCTCTCAAGACTTTTTGGATGGAGATAGTGGGATTCGAACCCATGACCTCTTGAATGCCATTCAAGCGCTCTCCCAACTGAGCTATACCCCCATGTCAATCACGAGGCCTATTATAGCACAGGTTCCGGGTTCTGTGAACTCCCAAATTCATTTTCTTACATTTTCACAAATTCATTCCATATTTTCATTCTGTTTTTATGCAATATATATAATTTTGTATCAAAAACCACCTTACCCCGCTTTTCTCTTGGTACAAACCCTTCTGCTATTCATGGAGCCTTCGAATGACTTTAAAGATAATCGTCCCCTCCATCACCAAAGGTGCATTGTGGGCAAAAAATATAATTCCGTCTGTGGGAGATAAGATCCGACTGATCTCTTCCCCCTCCATCGGATCAATGACAGAGGCAAGGATTTGTCCCCGGTGAACCTCCTCCCCGGGCCCCACATACCGGCGGTATATTCCGGAAAGATCATTTTTCACATTGGTTAGATCCTCCTCATGGATCACACTGGCCAGATAGCCGCTGTGACTCATATAGCGCAGGATCCCCATGCGAGTCAGAAACCGGAGCACACTTGCCACTGCCTGCCGGGCTGAAGCTTCGTCAATCCGGTCCGTGGCGCTGGTGTAAAGGGAAAATGCATTGGTATTCCAAATCTGCCAGTTATAATTCAAGGTAGTGGTGTCAATGGGCTTTGGTTTGCGGATCACCACATAAGGCATCCCAAAAAGATTGGCCAGACTGGGACTCTGAAATCCAGTCTCCATCATCCGCACATGAGGCACAAAATCCCCCTGAAGATAAAAGCTGGGAAACTGAATCCCATAGCTGTACCCTTCAATCACCTGAAACAGCCCGGCCGCAATCCGCTGGGTGGTCTCCCCTCCATTGTAGCCGGGAAACATACGGTTGATGTCCGTGTTGTCTGTGGCCCAGAAACGTTTGCCAATATTCATGGAACTGTGGTTCACAGACGGGATCACCAGAATCTCATTTTCTCCCACAATCGCTCCCTTTTCCTCCAGGCGCTTTAAGGTTTTTACCAGCTGAGAACAGATATAAAGCTGCTGCACCTCATTTCCCCGGATACTTCCCACAATACATGCCGCTTTTTCTCCCTTGCCGAATCGATAGCCATAGATATTCAAGTCATCTCGATACAGTTTTTTCAGGGTATAGATACACTCCCGCTTCATTCAAAATCACCTCCCAGTACCCGGGCAATCAGAGAACCGCAGGAGACCACCGGGTATTCCCGCAGGGTAAAGAGCATACCGTGGATGGGGGCACAAACCTCCTGCTCCACCGATCCGTCCAAAGAATTGAGGATTCTTCCGATCCGCTCCCCTTTTTGCACATTTCTCCAATGCTCCACACAGGGCACAAAAATCCCGGGAGCCTCCGCATTGACAAAGCCCACCTCCCCATCCCGGGAGATAATCGGCTCCTTCGGGGTAATCACCTCCCCGTCCCATACGCCCATATCCTTCATCACACAAAAGATCCCGGCCGTCAGCTGATGACAAAACTCCTCCGTGATCCGCATCCCCACACCCATCTCCACAACAATCGTGGGAACATCAATGCGGTTCAGACTGTGAGCCAGAGTGGACTCAAGTACTGTGGCCGCCTCGTGGATCCACACAAAGTCCAAATTCAGCCTGCGGGCGTAGGGCACCAGATCCTGAGCTGTGTTTACATTGATCCTGGCCTGGGGAATCTCCCGCAGAAAAATATTGCTGGCATGAATATCAATGCAAAGATCTGCGCCGGCAATGTCCTCCATAATCCGGGAAGCCACATGCTCTGCCACCGCCCCCTTCTCATCGCCTGGAAAGATCCGGTTCATGTCCAGATCAAACATAGGAATCCCTCGGGAAATGGAATCCACCCCCAAGGGATTTAAAGCCGGATAGATCTCCACAATTCCCTTTAAAGAGTCCCTGTTTTCCTTTATAATCCGGTTTATCTCATAGCACACATACTGGCCTTCCAACTCATCCCCGTGCGTTCCGGTGACAATACAAATCCGCTTTTCCTCCCCGTTAAGCACTTGAGGCTCCAGTACATTTTTTTTGACCCGCAAACATTCGTCCACTGCCATCTTAACAGAAACCACTTCCTTGATCATAGGATTTCTTCCACCTTTACACTTATTTCCTGACTCTGTCCGGCAAATCCCAAAAAGCATCCCCGGTCAATCGCCCCATCTCCAAAATCCCGGCCGTGGGTCAATTTGATGTAGGTTTCATCCACAATACGGTTATTGGTTGGATCCATACCCAGCCATTGATCAAAAAGCCACACCTCTGCCCATGCATGGCTGGCCCCTTCCCCCAGCATCATCCCCGCCGCATACCGGGCCGGAACTCCTGCCAGACGGCACAGACTGATAAATACATGGGCATAGTCCTGGCAAACTCCCTGCCCCAGAGACAAAGCCTCTGCCGCTGTGGTTTTCACCGTAGTGGCCCCAGGCATATAAACGAACCGTCCATACAGACGGTTCATCACATATTCCAGCTTACTCTGACTAATTCTTCCTTTTTCATGCTCTCTCTGCGGCGCCAGACGGGGCGCTCCTGACACAAATGGCTCCTCCTGAACTGGCCCTAACCCTTCTGACACAGATTCCATGCCCAGCTCTTTACCGATTTCCCCAAAAAACTGCCGGATTCCCTCGTCCGGCATTGTATAGGCAGAAGGGAAACGGTACATGGGGTGAAACGGTTCCGTCTCTCCACTCCGATCCACCTGCACCACCCCCTTAGCCTCAAAAAAGAGCCGGTCATGAGGCCTGCGAATCGCCCCCGCATAACCCTCATTGCCAAATCCGTCCCGAACCACATCAATGGTTTCCGCCGGTTCTATTCTCACATCCAGAGCTTCCCGATGCTGGCACCCGTTCTCCACAGGCAGACAGCGGATCAGAAAATGATGATCCCACACTGCCTGATCCCACTTCAGATCCAGCTCATACCGGAAACGCAGTCTTTTCAAAACCCGTCACCTCCGCTGCAAATCAATGATTTTTAAAATATATTCCACAGGGCATTCAACCCGTCCTGCCGCCTTTCCACCCAGTTCTCCTTCAGGCCCATAACCTCTATCAGCTTGTCTGCCTCCCCGATATTATACCCAATCCGAATCTTGTGAAGGCGGTTTAAAAACTTGTTAAACTCCTTCTCCACATAAGGATAGGGATAATCCAGCCGCATATACAGATCCAACCGTTCCAGATACTTGCCGCACTTGATAATATTGCGGCACTCCTCATCCTCCACATTGTCATCCAGACACCCCCAGAAAGCAAAAAGATAGTCCTTCACCGGCTGCAGATCATACACCAGGGCATTGGCGTGCTTTTTGGCATACTCAATACAGTCTAAAGCCATCTGTATGTAAGACAAGGTATCACTGCTCAGCTCATCCCGCAGAATCACTCCATTGTCAAAAGCCCGCATCATATTGCTATATATGGAATTGGGATCCTCCAGGGAAAACAGGTACTTGTCAATAAAATCATCCATGTTTTCATAAATCACCGGAATGGCCAGACTCTCGCAAAACCCCTTGTAGGCCTGCTCATCCCTATCCAGCATCCTGTCAAAATATTTAAAAAATGTCTGCAAGGTGGTAAACACCCGCTCCGTATACCGGCCCAGCCAGAACAGATGATCCGCCTTTTCTATTGAGATAATACCCATGTGTCCTTAAATCCTCCCCCCTGTGATGAGTTTACTACAAACGAATCCGGATTCCTGGAAAAACGAGTCAACCCGCTGGCCCACACCTGGGTGGTTTTGCCGCTTAAGACAAACGCCCGCAAATCTGCCTTTCTGGGAACACTTCCGTCTCCCTCCACAATATCCAGATCAATAAAATCAATAACCTCCTGAGCGATAAATCTTCTTGGCTCCCCGATAATAATCTGTTGCAGCTCTTCTAGCTTCTCCTTTGTCAGGTCGCTTCCAAACACCACCCCGTATCCTCCTGCCTCCGACACATCTTTGATTACAAGACGTTTCAGATGCTCTAAGATAAACCGTCTGTCCTCCTCGTAAAAAGCCAGATAAGTTGGTGCGTTCTTTAAGATGGCCTCCTGATTCAGATAATATTTTACCATATGCGGCACAAAATAATAGATCCCCTTGTCATCAGCAACCCCGTTGCCTGGTGCATTGACCAATGCCACATTGCCGCTGCGGTACACGTCCATAATCCCCGGCACCCCGATCAAAGACTCCGGCTCAAAGCACAGAGGATCCAAATACTCATCAGAAATCCTCCGGTAAACACATCCAACCGGAAGCTGTTTTCCCTGATACTGGCGATAGTAAAGACGGTTGCCCTCCACATAGAGATCCTGCGGCATAGCCAAAATGGCCCCAGACCGTTCTGCCAGATAGGAATGTTCAAAAAAAGCCGCATTGTACCGCCCCGGAGTCAGCACCACATTAATACCGCCCGTATTCACATGGTCCATGACATCCTTTAGCATACCTGCATAATTGCGGTTGTCTGTCACATGATTTCTCATAAAAGTCCGGGGTGATGCCTGCCTGGTAAGCTCCCTGGCAATCATGGGATAGGACGCCCCGGAGGGAATCCGCAGATTGTCCTCCAAAATATACCAGCTTTTGTCCTTTGCCTGAACCAGATCAATACCAGAAATATGACTGAAAATTCTCTTTGGCGGCATCATCCCCTCGCACTGAGGCAGATACCCCTTGGAGGAAAATATAAAGTCCTCAGGAATCACCCCGTCCTTCACAATCTTTTTCTCCCCGTAAATATCCGCCAGAAAAAAGTTTAATGCATCCACCCGCTGGGCAAGCCCCTTTTTTAGATAAGCAAACTCCTTTGCTGTAATCACCCGGGGCAGCGGATCAAACGGAAACAACTGCTCATAAAACTCCCGGTTTTTGTAGATCCCAAACTTAACCCCATATCTGGCCATCAGCCGGTTGATTCCCTCCATGTGCTCTACCATATCTCTCATTCGCTACAATCCCCTCTCTTTGTAACCTGGTGTACCAATCCCCTGAAGCATAGCCAGGCCAGTACACCTGTAAAGCCTTTTGATACAAAAAAGGGCGCTCGAAACAAACCTGATGAGCGCCTTTACTTCTTATAATAATATACAACAGGACTCCGGTTTTTTCAAGAACTTCCTGGAAACTTTGTCATTTTTTGCTTATCTGCAACGGCTATGGACGAACTCAAACCGGCAACCGGTATTTTCCCTGTTATCTCACCTGCAAAATATTTCCCCACTCTCCCGATCAACCTTAACACATCCTCCTTCATCTCCCCCGGAAAGCTGCTTAACACTGGTGCTGTCTCAAAGCTTAAAACCCGGTCAAACCCAATGGCCCGAAGTCCCCGCACAAAGCCTTCCCAGTCCGTAGAAGCCTTGTTCTCCCGGGTTTTCGTAAAAGTAAAGGGAATCTGGTGCAGATCCCCGGTCCCGTCATTGTCGTGAATATGAAGCACCTTCAGCCGGTCCCCTAAGTCAGTGATAAAATCCTCAAAATCCAGCCCCACCAGATTAGCATGGCCTGTATCAAAGCAAAATCCTAAAACCTCCGCCCTATATTCCTCATTGATCCGGTCAATCCGATCCGCTGCTTTTCTTCCATTGCAGCAGGGCCCTTCTATGATATGCCTTCCCACGCTGCTATAAAGATTCTCAATACATATGGTGATCCCAAGCTCTTTAGCCAAAGGCGCAATGGAGTGGATAAAGCGTTCAGTCTGCTGCCACTCTGCTTCCTCTGAACCTAAGTGGCGGGCCAGCTTCAACCCATGAATCACAATATACGGACACTGAAAAAAGGCACACAGCCTCATACTTTTAGGCGCAACCACCTGCCACAGATAATCATTGAGCTCCTCTTTCCCATTGGGAATATAGATTGGATAGGGCATGTGCATCTGATGAATCCGTATCCCTGCCTCCTTAGCCCCTGCCCGGTGAGGCGTGAAATATTCCTCCAGTTCCTGGTCTGTTTTATCGAAAAACGAATTTCTCTCCATACGGTATAAAGAGGTGTTGGTCAGATAATAATTCAGGCTGAAATCCACACAGGAAAAGCCGGTCTTTCTCAACATTTCAAAGCCTTTCTCAGGCCTTTCATCCTCCACCACGTTCTTTGTCTGCACGCCAATCCTAACCATATATCACACCTCCTTCAGCCGGTCAAAAGGAAAGGACGGCATATATTCATCATTAAAAAATGCGATATTTTGGATCCCCATTTTTCTAAGCTGGCTCTCAATATCCCGGTAATAGATATTACAGATCAGCACCACACAGTCCTCTGGAAGCTCCTTCAACACTTCGGGCGGCCTTACCTCCAACCCGCAAAAAGAGGTCCCCCACAGCTGGGGATTGTTGTCACAGGTAAACAGAGGCGGATAGGTTTGGCCGTAACATTTCATATAATTCCGGCACATATTCCCTGCCCCAAAAAGGACAATGGAAGCATATTTCTTTAACAGACTTTCCATCTCCACCTGCCATTTCAAATACCCGACTGTCATTTTCGCCAATGTGAGAACCTGGGGCCGAAGAAGCGGGGAAAAGGCCCCGATTGTTGCAGATGCATCCAAAATAAGAGGACCGTCAAAACGGATTCTCCTCAGCCCTCGAATCAGCCCCAGCCAGTCTGTCTGAGGCTGTCCTGCCCCCACACAGGTAAATGGAAGCAGAGAGTTCTCCTGATGTCCGTCACAGTCCCGCAAAAGGACAGCCTTTATCCGATCTCCCAGCTCACCAACAAATTCATGCATGTCCTGACCGCACAGATTACACACTCCCACATCCATGGAAAAACCAAAGCGCTCCTCCCCCGCTGCCTCATTGAGCCGATCCACCCAGTCCGCCGCCGTCCTTCCATCCGAACAGATCCCTCTTACCATATGGCCGTTAAAAGCCCGGCACTGATTTTCCAACAGGATCATTACCTGATTTTCCCGGGCAAGATCCGTTAATCTAAGATAATATTCCTGGTTCATCTCCCATTCCTTTCCATGAGAAATTCCCGAAAATAAAGGACGGACGATCAGCTTTGGACAGCCAACCCGGCCGCAGTAGCGGATACTTTCCCAGACAATCCGGGTAAGGAGCCCGTTTAAATCTGCACGCTTTGTATCCCGGTAAAGATAAGGTGCCCGGGCAATCGGAATGGAAAGACGGTTTTCCTGACATTGAACAAACAGCTTCTCAAAGCAGCTGCCAAGCATTGACGGATTTTCTGCCACAGTCTCTTTCTCATCCGGACATCCATTTTCTTTTACAGGTTTCCCTTTTGCCGTTCCTTCTGTGACAGCTGCTCTGTCTAACGGCCCCCAGCCAGGACTCTTCGGTTTTCCAAAGCGCTCCAGCTCACCGGCCCCGCAGACGATCCCCATGTCTAAAAATACATTCTCAAATCCGGCATTAGACAAATCCCGAATCCCCTGTCTGGGGATGGCAGGATTCACAATGCCTGCCAAAGAACACACAAGATCCATGGTATTCTTCTCTCCTCTCTCAGCAGCATCCTTGCCCTTCTGATGCATTTATCCTATCATAATCCCCTACTGGTTGTAAACACATATTACGCCATAAGAAAGCAGGCATCTCCTGCGCCAGGAAACACCTGCTCATAAAGTACTACTGCCGCATCTGCTGGGTCCCCTTCACGGCCCACCGATAATTTTCCAAAGCCTGCTGCAGATTCATAGCAGCGCCTCCCCTGTCTGCCACTGCCTGCAAGTAATCCGCTTCTCCTTCCAAATAATCTGTCTGACTGAGCATCCCCGCCTGTTTTTTAAGCTGCAAAGAATCATAAACCGACCGGGCGCTCTCATAGGCATCCGCAGCTGCCTGATATTGAAGCCGCGCCTCCTTAAGCTGATGGTAGATGGAGAGAAATTCAGCTTCTGCATTGCCCACTGCCTCAGCCTCCTCTTTTGACTTGCGGGCAATCTCAGCCGCGGTTCCTGCCTTTGAGTGGCGAACACTCTGAACCTGGCTGTCGTTGTTGACTGCCCGAAGCTTATCCTCCTCATAATTGACTCCGTCCACTTCCGTCAAATCCGGCTCCGGAATCGTGCCGATCATTACTGTGCCGTCATCCTTAAGCCCCAGCATGGACAAAAGCTGGAACTTAAGCTGATCCACCTGCTGACGGCTGGCAGAGAGCAGGTTTCGCTGCTGGCTCAGCCGGTCTGCTGCCTCCATCACATCGGCGGCTGTGGCAGCACCGGATAATTGTTTTTTCACCGCAGCTTCATAGGATGCTTCTGCCGCCTGAACACTCTTCTCTTTAGCCCCGGCATTTAATACCATCTGGTTGTAGGAATTCATCACAGACTGGGCCGCCATTGTGTAGGAATCTGTATTCTCCTCTACAGTAAGGGTCCGGGTTTTCCGGTTCATTGCCTCAATCTGTTTGGCCAGCCGGCTAACCTGCGCCCCCAGCATAGAGGCGCTGGCAGCATAGGAGGCCTCATCCTCTGTGTCCTCGTACTTTTCTGCCAGAAACTTCATATATTCCTGCTCCTGGCGCATCTGTTCCATCAAATCCTGATAATTTTTCTTAGTGGCCTCATAGCTGTCATTGGCCTCTTTCAGATCCAGGTTGCCGTCCAAAAGAAGCTGTCTTAGCTGATCGTATTCCACGGTTATATTTTCCTGGGCAAAAGCCGAAAGGGGACACAATCCCACCATCAGGGCCGTCAACAGTCCTGACAAATACCTGCCTGGCCTGGAAAATAAAGTTTTCCTTCTTCCCATGATTCTGTCTTTTCCTTTCCCTGAAAATCTCCCCATCTCCCACAAGCTATGGTACGTCAGGAAGCTGACGCCAAACCGTCCACCGCCCATTTATAGTCCACCATGGCCTTTAAAAGCTCCAGCTGTCTGGTGCGGACAGTCACCTCTGCTGTCAGATAAGAAGTCTGCTGGGTCTGATAAGCGTTGCGGGTTATGGTTCCTGCCGCCAGCTTTCTCTCTGCCGCATCCATGGAGGTCTTTTCCAGATCAAAAGCCTGCCTGGCCTGTTCATAATTGGACCGGGCCAGAATCAGGCTATTGTAGCCATCCTTTACACTGGCAGCCACCGCCTCCTGCTGATTGCTCTGGGTCTGGGTCAATGTATCCTTCACCTTGGTAGTACGGGCATTAGAAAGCCTCTTTTTGGTCAGCTTCAGACTGTAATTGGCATCCAGGGCCGTCTGTATATCTGCTTCCACATGGATCGCCTCGATCTGTGCCAAATCCGGCTCCGGAAGCTGCCCGATCTCCACCTGGCTGCCATAACTCCAGCCCAGCATCAAAAGCAGGCTTTCCTTTGTCTTTTCAAGATTGCTCTCCGCTGACAAAAGAGAGGCCTCTGCCGAGCTGACTGCCTCCCTGGCCTTAAGCACATTGGCCTGGGTGGACATGCCTGCATTTAACCGGTTCTGCTCCGACTGATAGCTGTTCTCTGCCTGAATCTTTTTCTGACGCAGGCTGTCTAAGGTATAATACTGATTCCAGTACTGGATCATCAGACCCTGGGCTTGTTTTACCAGGCCGGCTTCTGTCTGGTCATAACCCAGCTTGATGGTCTCATGATCCTCCGTGCTCTCATCTCCCCGCTCCATCAGCTGATCTGCCTGAAGGCGGCTGTTTAACACACCGGCCATCTGGCTTCCGTAATTGGCATCGTCTGAATCCGGATACTGAATATTGCTGTAAATATCATTGGCTGTGTTATAGTAATCCTGTGCCACATCGTCCTTATTCTTATCCCGCTCATCCTGGTAGGCAATATGGTTCTTTAGCACCGTATTGTTGTACTCGTGAACCAGATCCGCAATCTCCTCATATTCCAGCTTATCATCCCGCAGAGATGCCCACTTTTCTGCCGAATAGGCAAATTCCGGGCTCTGCTGGGCCAGTGCCGAAAAGGGCAGAAGGGACACACTTATCACTGCCGCCAAAAAGCCGGCCGTCCTTTTGCCCTGCCTTATCCATCTTTCCTGTATCATTTTGTCATTCCATCCTTTCTGATCTCTGCCAGCAATGCTCCGATTGATACCCTGCGTCCTCCTCCGAACAATCGGAGCGTTCCCACCTCCAACCGTATGGATCATACTAATACACTTATGATAATACACTAACCCTTTTCCTGCAAGTAGTTATGTGACGAAAAATCTTTCAATATTCTAAAGATTTTGTAAAACCTTTGTGGGCCGTCAGATATCCAGCACCACCATCTGTCGTTTTCCGTTTAAAAGTCCATAGTAAACCGGAAGAATAAACAATGCTACCAGAACGCCGGCCGTCAGGCCACCGATATTTACCACCGCAAGTCCCTGGGTAGTGGAACCGCTGCTGCCAATGGCCAGAGCCATAGGAATCATGGACAAAATGGTAGTCAGACTGGTCATAAGAATCGGCCTTAAGCGGGTGGCCCCTGCCTCAATCAGCGCCTCCTTCAAAGGCATGGACATTCGATATTGGTTCACCGTGTCTACATAGAGGATTCCGTTGTTTACCACCGTTCCAACCAAAATGAGAAATCCCAAAATAGAGGTCATGCTGATCGTCACTCCAGTGAGCTTTAAAAGCCCGAAAGATCCCACCAGACTGAAAGGAATGGTAGTCATAACCATGAAAGAGAACTTGGGTGACTCAAACTGGGCAGACATGACT
Organism: Lachnospiraceae bacterium; assembly: GCA_022794255.1. Taxonomy (GTDB): domain Bacteria; phylum Bacillota; class Clostridia; order Lachnospirales; family Lachnospiraceae; genus Brotaphodocola. The sequence continues at coordinate 70,758 of JAAWEL010000042.1, read as the reverse complement.
ACAAACACCAAAAACACTGCAATGGCAATGGCCTGGTACAAGCCAGAAAACTCCTCCTGCATCATCCGGTTTCTGGAATTGACTCCCCGGGTAATGGTTCCAGTCAGATTAGGGCTTATCACCTCCTGGTCTAAGGCTGCCTGAACATTTCCCCGAATATAGTCTGCCGTAATAGTAACCTGATACGCTTTATCAGCCTTTCGTATTGAAGCCGGGCTGTCCCGGAAATAAATCTCTGCCACATCGCTTAAAGCCACCGACCCGCCGGACGGCTTTTTCAAAATCATCTGCTCTACCTGAGGAACCGTCCGGTACTCCTCCTTTGGATATTCTGCCTGAACCCGAATCTCCTGACCATCTACTTCCAAAGTGGCGATCTCCTGACCGTTTAAACACTGACTCACCATGGAACCGATCTGAGAGGCAGTGAGCCCTTCTGCTGCCGCTGTCACTGGGTCTACACGGATGGCCACTACCGGCGCCGTATTTTCAATGCTGGAATGGACATTCATCACATCGTCCCTCTGGATAAGCTCCTTTACAATCTGGCTGCTGACCTCCTGCAGCTCATCATACTGGGTTCCCTGCAATATAGCTTCGTACCCCCGTCCTCTTCCCATAAAGCTCATGGAGGTGGAAGCCTTCACCGTAATCGTGCAGTTGTCAATATCCGCCAGCTCTGCCTCCCATTGACTTACAATCCCATCGGTACTCATTTTCCGGTTATCTTTCAGATAAGCTGTGATTGAGCCACTGCCGCTGTTATAGCGAAGCATGTAGGATTCCACGTCCTCATGCCCTGCCACAATCCCCTCCGCCTGCTCTAACATCTCATTGGCCAGTTCACTTAAAAGTCCCGGACGTGTCTCTATGCTGACCGTAATCGTTCCTGTATCATCTGCTGTCATAAGCTCCGTCTCCATGCCGTTGGCCAGTATTACCGTAGCCACAAGAATCACTAAGGAAAACCCCATGACAATCCCCTTATGATTCAGAAGAACAGGCATGATTTTCCGGTACAGATTCTGCAGCCCTATCACCGGCCGGGACATAGGCGCCTGCGCTCTCTCCCTTGGCTTGTAGAGCATATAGGTCAGAGGCACCACAGACATAGCTGATAAAAGGGATGCGCACATACAGAATACAATGGTATATCCCATGGAACCAAACATCTGCCCGGTCATTCCGTTTAAGAATACAAGAGGAATAAATACCACGCAGGTAGTGACCGTGGAGCCGATAATCGACTGGATCACAATACCAGTCCCTGAAAGAGCTGCCTTAGCGTATCCTAAAGCTCCCTGATCCTCGGCTGTCTCCATAGCCCTAAAACAGCTTTCCAACACTACAATTGAGTTGTCCACCATCATTCCAACCCCCAGAACCAGTCCGCTCATGGTGATCACATTTAAGGAGAATCCCATCTGGGTCATAACAATCAGGGACAGGAGGATGGAAGTGGGAATGGAGCTTCCAACGATCAGGGACGCCTTAAAATCCCCGAAAAACACAAAGATAATCACCATGGAGATCATCACTGCCAAAACCATGGTCACTGCCACATCCTGAAGAGATTCCAAAATCGAATCTGCCTCATCTCTTGCCACCCGGATCTCCAGATCCTCATCACTTGCCTCCAAGGCGGCAATCGCTTTGCGGACCTCCTCTGAAAGCGCCATGGCTGTGCTGCTTTGCTGTTTGGTAAGAGACAGGGAGATCGTTTCCTGTCCATTGTACCGGGATACCCCGCCCCGCTGCTGCTCTGCATAATACACAAGAGCAATATCCTCCAGATAAATCATTTTTCCTGATGAGGTGATAATCGGCACCCGTAAGAGCTCTTCTAATGTATCATTTTCTGTCATGGTGGATACAGAAAGCTCCTGATTTCCTGCCACTGCCTCTCCGGACGGGTAAGAGGCATTGGCTCCGCTCATGGCAGAGGTGATCTGATTCATAGTCACCTGGTACTGCTCCATCCTATCTGACAAAAGCTCCACCCTTATGTACTCAGAAGAGCCGCCCATGGTTTCCACCTCAGCCACCGTAATCAGACGCTCAAATTCCGGCAGCACCACCTGATCCACATAGTCGTAAAGATTTTCCTGGGACTTGTGGGAAACCGACAGCATCATGCTGGCACTGGCATTGTTATTCATCCTCATCACCGATGGATTCACATCCTCCGGAAGTCCCCGCATCCGGTCCAGACCTTGTTTTAGATTCTCGTATGCCTCATCCATGTCCGTGCCATAATCATATTCCAGCATAACCATAGTGCGGCCCTCGCTGGTGGTTGATGTCATGCTTTTCACGCCTTCTAAAGTGCTGACCTGATCCTCAATCGGCTGAGTAACCAGCTCATCCATGTCCTCCGGCCCTACACCGGAGTAGCTGGCCGACACGATCATCATTGGCTGATCCGTATCCGGCATCTGTTCCAAATCCGCACGGAACACGGATGAAATTCCAAACACAATCAGGCACAAAAGAGCCATAAATACCGTAACCGGACGTTTTAATACAAGTCTTGTAATTCCCATTTCTTCTGCCTCCTCCGATTATGCTTCCGGCCGTCTTTTCCCGGCCCCCGGACCATCACTTTTTACTCCGCCTTCCGGCTTTTCTCCCTGATCTCCTCTTTCTCCACTGTCTCGCAATTCTCCTCCGCCTGAGACGTTCTTTTGTCCCTCCTCGCCTTTTAAGCGGATCTTCGCTCCCTCGTACAGGTTGGAGCTCCAGGTACTGACCACCATATCCGTCTCATTTAACCCGGACAGAATCTGGGCATACTCAGAATCATAGAGTCCCACCTCCACTGGTGTCATCTTTGCCGTGCCGTCCTGATACAAATAGACATACCCGTCTCCACCACTGTAATAGATGGCATCCACCGGGACCAGCATGGCATTTTCAGCCCGCTCTGTCACCAGATTCAGCTTCACTGTGCTTCCTATAGGGATCTCCTCTGTATGATTCAGTTCTGCCTTCACCTTAAAAAGCCCGCTGGACTCATCCACCATACTGCTGATCTCACTGATGCGGCCCTGGTATGTCTCTCCGTTTTTTTCCACCTCCACCACATCCCCCTCCCGGATATTTTTCATCATTCTCTGCGTCACGAAAAAGGTGATGCGGCTCTCTCCTTCCCCGGAGATCACACAAAGCTGCCCAGACTGGTTCACCCGGTCATAGATCTCCACATCACAGCTCTCAATCCTTCCTCCAATCGGCGCTGTGATCCTGCTGTATTCCACCTGCCGTTCATAGGCCAGCTTCGCGGACTCATACTGAAGCCGGGAGGATTTCACCGAATTACTGTACTGCTCATACTCCTGTTCCGACAAATCCCCGCTGCTGTAAAGAAGCTGCATCCGGTCCAAATTGCTTTGGGCCTGGGCCAGACTCACCTGAGCCGCCTCCATGGAATTGCGCGCAGAATCCACCTGCTCTGTGTCAATCTCACAGAGCACCTGCCCTGCTGTCACCACATCCCCGGCCTTCACATGAACGGCTGTCACATCCCCAGTGGTCTTTGCGTAGACATAGACCACATCTGCTGCCTCCACAGTCCCCGTAAGCCCGGTGGACAGGCTCAAATCCCCCTTTGAAGGCACAGACGCCTTCACAACCGTCACCGATGCCTCCTGGGTCATTCCCCCCGGGGCTCCGCCTGCCCCTTTCATCCCTCCTTTAGCCTGCCGGTTCCCTTCCAGCAAAAAATATCCTCCCACAGCTGCCGCCAAGGCTGCTCCACAAATTCCTGCAACAATCACTTTTTTCCTCATGGTCATTAAATCCTCCTTATATCTTCCCGGCGCTCTTTTTTCTTCTCATCCCAATTTAGACAGACTTTCCCTTCAATCCCTGTTCTTTCCTCCCAGAATATTGAAAATTTGTGAGCTTTTTGTGAACGAACTGTGAGAAAATCCGCAGAATTTGTGTTCTCCCATTCCCCTGGCCCCCAAAACATGTTATATTTAAGGAAAATAACAAACAGTGAGGAGTCCCTATGCCCAATTTACTGATCATCGATGATGATGCCCATTTACGAAAACTGGTAAGGACCTACGGAGAGCTGGAAGGCTTTGCCTGCGATGAAGCTGAGGACGGAGAATCAGCCCTGGAAATTTTTCAAAAAAAGGATTTTGATCTGATCGTCCTGGATGTGATGATGCCTGGAATGGACGGTTTTCAGGTACTGGAAGCCATCCGCCAGGACAGCCGTGTACCGGTTATCATGCTGACCGCAAGAGATGAGGAGTACGATAAGCTGACCGGCTTTGACTTAGGCGCTGACGACTATGTTCCAAAACCCTTTAGTCCCAAAGAGCTGATGGCCCGGATCCGGGCTGTGCTGCGGCGCACTGGCAAAATCCAGACCGATTCCATTACCTTTGGAGACTTATCGATCCTTCCCTCCTCCCGCACCGTCACTATCCAGAATCAAAAACTAAACCTTCCTCCCAAGGAATTTGATCTTCTGCTGAAGCTGTCCCAGAATGAAAATATCGTTCTCAGCCGGGAAAAGCTTTTACAGACTGTGTGGGGCTATAACTATTACGGAGATGTGCGAACCGTGGACACTCACATAAAATCCTTGCGGGAGCATCTGGGCGAATACAGAAAATTGATTCAGACTGTCTGGGGGGTGGGCTACAAGCTTGAATACACAGAAGAAATATAAGATTTTCAATCCAGGAAGCCGGATTGTGGTTCGTCTCTGGTCCATTATGATGGTACTGGTTTTTTTTGGAATCGGATTTATGTGGGTGGCACAGATCCTTTTGTTTGAACATAGCTATACCGAAATGGCTTTGGAGGAGACAGAAAAACGGCTTCAGCCTATCATGAAAAATCTGACCACCCAGGATCTGGCTGAGGATGAACGTATGCTCTCTGGTCTGAGCCGCATGGCAGGCGGGGAACTGATCTTGATGAATCATCAGGGAAAGCTGTTAGAGATGTATTCTGCCGGCCATAAGGTGGATATCAAAAATCAGCGAGAAGAGGAAATGATCTGGAATGGAATCAAAAGAAGGCCTGAGTTTCTGGAGCTTTTGCAGGGTCATCCCTACCGGGTGGTGGATAAACACCGGGATAAGATCTTTGGATTTGAGCTGGGCATTCCTGTCACCTATGAGGAGGAGCCCTGCTTTGTGATCCTCCACAATATACTGCTGTTAAAAACCACCCTGGATTTTAACCGGAGACAGCTGATCCTTTTGACAGTTCTTCTCACTGTCATTGCCTCTGTGCTGGCTTTTTTGCTGTCCCGTCAGTTCACCCGCCCAATCTTTCAGATCAAGGAGGCCGTAGACCGCCTCACCCGCAATGACTTTTGTGCCCGCCCCGGCCTTAACCGCAAAGACGAACTGGGGCAGCTTTCCGATTCTGTGGAACAGTTAGGACAATCCTTACAGCAGGTGGATGTACTCCGCAAAGAAGTGATTGCCAATGTATCCCATGAGCTGCGCTCCCCTTTATCTGTGATCGGAGGATACGCAGAGATGCTTCGAGACATCACCTGGAAGGACGATGTCCAGCGGGAGGAGGGCTTAAATCTGATCATAAGCGAAGCCCGCCGCATGGGAGAGATGGTCAGCGATATCCTGGATTATTCCCAACTTCAGGCAGGCTACACTCAACTGAAAAAGGACTGGTACAATTTGTATGAAATCTTGGAATCAGAGGTTATACTTTGCCGCCACAGCGCCTCTCCATACCAGATTTCCCTTGAACTCATTTGCCCGGATAAAGAACTTATGCTGTATCTGGATGCCTTAAAAATCAGCCAGGTTATCCGCAATCTTCTCTACAATGCCATCAATCACACTAAGGACAAGGAGAGCATCACCATACTGGCAAAGACAGACAAAAACCAGGTCTGTGTATCTGTTATAAACCCCGGAACCCCCATTCCGGAAGCTGAACACCAGCTGATATGGGAGCGGTATCACCGAAGCCAGCATCAAAGCGGACGCCGGTTAGGAACCGGCATCGGCCTGTCCATAGTCAAAACCATTCTGGATGCCCATGAAATGGATTACGGTGTAAATTGTCAGAAGGGAAAGATAAATTTCTGGTTTTCCTGCCCCTTCTGTCCCCCTCCTGCACACTAAATTCCTTCTTTCTCAAACAGCTTCCGGAACATGACGGCATCCTCCATGGTGCTTTTCCACCCAAAGCGTTTCAGCTCCACCTGCCACCCCTTTGGGGTCCATGTCACCTGGATCCCCTCCTGCTCCAGCAAAAGCCTTTGCATGTCAAAAGTCTCAAAATTGGCGGCTCCGCTTAAAATGCCCCTTCTGTTTACCACCCGGTGAGCGTTTGTCTTTTCCCCTGACAGGCCGCGGTTTAAGGCAAACCCCACCTGGCGGGAATTTTTCGGTTTCCCACACAGAAGGGCAATCTGTCCGTAGGTGGCCACCTTGCCTTCCGGGATTTTTCCGCACACCATCCCTATCCTTTTATAAATATCCATAGAATCTCCTCTCAAAGCTTCACCAGCAAAAAAGCCCACACAGGCGTAATTTTTCGCGGCCCGGCCCATCCGATTCTACTCCACTTCCCCCCAAAATGCAACAGCAAATTCAGGTCTCTGACAAAAGCTCCCAAAGCTTCTCTCTTGCCTGAAAACGGGATTGAAACCTTGCAGCAAAAAAATCCACCTTTCCCTTCTCCACAAAGGTCAGCAAATACTCCCCCTCCTTGTCAATAACTCCCTCCACAATAAGCTCCCTTCTCCCCTCCCCCTTCTCCTGGAAACAAATCCGCTCCCCCGCCACATCTACACTGCCAAACAAAGCCTCCGCCAGTCCTTTGCTTAAGACACAGCCCTCCTCCTTTCCCACCACCCCATAGGTGCCGGAGAGTATCCTTGCCGGAAATACCAGCTCCATATTTCCCCAAACCTTAACAATCTGTGCTCTTTCTCTCCTTTTTGTCCCAAGAGAAAGAACCTCCTCCGGGCTTCCCACACTCCATCCTGCCATGGTCAGTATCCCCAGATCCCTCAGGCTTTCTTTGTTCTCCCACCTTTTTACGGTTTCTACATCCAACCCTGCTCCGGTACAATCCACCTCCACCCGATATGGGGTATAAAAGAAGGTAAGCCGCAGCCCAGAAACTGTCATTCCTCCCGCTCCCATCAAAAATGCCAGCCACATCATCCAGGAAACCATCCGTCCCCTTCCCCGCACCCCCAGCTTCCCCCATATTCTATTTTTTTCATCCAAAATCCCTGTCATCCTATCTTCCTCCAAAGCTTCCTTCCTCCTTCTCCCACTCTCCTGTCAGCCGCACCCGGTCCCCGCCTTCTATCACCTGATTGCTGCGGACAATAATATCATCTTTTGTCTGCAGTCCTCCCTCCACAGCCACCTCTTTGCTGCCCTCATACATTACCCGCACATCAATCCGCTCTGCCCGAAATTCCTCCCCCAAAATACCATTCCTTATCCGGGCCACCAGACAGTAATACCCCTTGGTATCCTTGCGCAGAGCCTGCACAGGGATAACCTGCTGATAAATCTCTGACTGTTTTCTGCACGTATACCCCGTCACGCTTCCCAGAGGCAGATGCCCGTCAGAAATCTCCCCGCGAAAAACCCCCTTTTCCCCCAGCAGGCGGATCTCTTGGACCACCGCCTCCGTTGTCCGGTTCCTTCCTGGAATCTGAACAGTAAGACAATCGCCCACAGCCAGCTTCTGTTCCTCCTTTTCAAACTCCCCTTCAAAACAAAAATTCCCGGATGCCACCGAAAGCCTCTCCTCGCCGGTACTTGTTTTTCCCGCCACAAGCTCCTGATCCACAACCGTGCCCTCCATTTCAGACAAAACCTGCCCCTGATCAAAAATCAGTCCGGCAATCTTTTCTGCCTGCCTCTCCTTCTCCTGGATATCCAGCTCCAGCTTCTGCCTTGCCACCGCAGACAATCTCTGCCTCCGCTCATTCTCCAGACATGTAACATCATCTTTTCTTGCAGCGATTTCCAGATCCCGCCGGGCCTTCTCAACATCCCTTTTTAATTCCTTTAATCCCTTTTCCTCCTCCCTCCACGCTTCTTTCTTCTGTCTCACAGATTCCTCATAGGCTTCCAGCAATGCAGCCTGGGAAGTGGTTTCCCCGGAAAGGATCCGCGCATTTCTATCATCTATCAAATCCATACGAGATTCCACATCATCAATCCGATCCTCCCACTCCTCCTCCAGAGCCTCCAGATCCTCTCTTGCCCTGGAAAGCTCCCTCTCAGCTCTGGCAAGCTCCTTTTCCTCCCACTCCCCCTCTCTCATATCGGTCAGTTTCTCCTCCAAATCCTCCACCCTCCTCCTTGCCTCCCTGAGGGAAGAATCTCTCGAATTTCTGGCCGAGGAAAGCTCTTGTCTGGCAGCTTCCTCCTCCTGATCCTGCAAAAGCCACAGCTCCTCCCTGGTCATATTTTTCCTTCTCTCATATTCATCTTTCAGTCTTTCCAGCTCTTTTTCATGCTCTGCCAGCTTCTCCTCATACTCCTGCTGCCCCTCCTCCAACATCCTCTGTGTCATAAAGAGCTCCCATTCCGCCAGCTCTGTCTCCGAAACCTGCGGATAAATCTCTCCAGAAATCCTCTCCTCTTCCAGATCCAGCCTCAGCCGCCGAAGCTCCCCCTCCAAGTCCTCCAGCCTTTCCTCTAACCCTTTCAGATCATAGATAAACAGCACCTGTCCTTCTTTTATCTCGCTTCCTGGCTCCACTCTCACGGACAAAATCCGCAGTCCGGGCACCACCTGGCAAAAAGCCCGATCCGTCTCCCTCACAGACCCGGTTCCCTCAATCACTGTTTCCACGGCCTTTTCCCTCATCCTCTCACAAACCACTTTAGGAACCACAATGCTGTCATAAACCCGGGATATCAAAGTACACCCCACCATAATCCCAAAAAATCCCACAAGGCATCTCCTGTAAACGCCCCCCAGCCCTTTCCCCTTTTCTCTGCTCATCAAAACCACTTCATTCCTTCCCCTCATATCCTCCCATTCCTTCCTCTAACTCTCCCTGCCCATTCAGATACAAAAGCACCGGCGGCACCATCATCACAGCTCCCGCCGCAAAAGCCACAGCCGCTTTGTCCTGTACAATATCCGGCAGATACAAAGCCAGAGGCCAAAGGCTTATGTCCCGCAGATATGCCATTGGCTGCTCCAGAGCATTCCACCCATCCATAAACCCCAAAAGCAAAGCCGTTACAATCCCCGGATAACCAACCGGAATCCCCACCAGAAAAAAAGTCTCCACCTTTCCGGCCCCATCCAGATAAGCTGCCTCCAAAAGAGATTTTGGAATTGCCTGAAAAGAACGTGTCATAATAAAAACCGGAAAGGCAGACCAGATTCCAGGTAAAATCATAGCCCAGTGGGAATCCAGAAGCCCCAGCTTATCCAATACCAGATAATTGGATACCTGTGTCACCTGAAAAGGAAGGACAATTAACAAAACATACAGGCAAAAAATAAGACGTCTCCCCGGAAAGGAAAACTGTGCAAAAGCCCATGCCGCCGGTGCTCCTACCAAGAGTTGTCCCAAAAGCATGGGAATCACCTGAATACAGGAATTCCAGAACATGACAAAAAAGCCAGGAGAGTGAAAAAGGAGTTCCATTAGCGCCTCCCAGGACGGATAAGAAGGAATCAAAGCCGCACGAACCGGAGCCCTTCCGATCCCCAAAGGAGAAAGGTAGCGCCACAAAAGCTCATCCTCAGGCATAAAAACAGCTGCCGCCATAAGCAAAAGCGGCAGCCAGATCAGCAAACACGCCCCAAAAAGAATGATCCATTGTATCCGTGTCTGAACTATTTTTCTCATGTTCCTATCCCTCCCTGTAATCCATTCTCCCTTCCTGAATTTCTTTCCTGTATTTCACTCTGTCCTCCTTCCTTTCCCTCTCCCCACAAAGGCCACTCCCCAGACCGCCGCCAGAAACATCACCAAAAACATAGCTCCTGTACTCATCTTCTGAATATCCAGCGTCAGAAACCAGTGGCCAAACAGATGAGGGATCATATAGATAGAAGGATCCGGGTAAGTCCCTGTTAGAAGGTATGCCTCCCGATAAACCCGGAAAACATTCACCCCGGAAAGAATCAACACAAGAGCCATGGTATTTTTAAGATTCGGCAGAGTGATATACCGAAGTCTGTCAAAAAATCCTGCCCCATCCATCTTTGCCGCATCATAAAGACTGTCCGGAATCGCCCCCAAACCAGCCAGCCACAAAAGCATATCATAACCCGTATTTTTCCACAGGTAAGTTGCAACCAACATTGGAAAAGCTGTTCTGCCATTTACCCAATCCCTGTCCCAGATCTGCCCGGTAAGTGCCATGAGCAGCTGATTGACAGCCCCGTCTGGGCAGAGAAGAAGCTTCCACACCAGCACCATGGCGGCAGCAGGTACCGCCATAGGCAAAATCAGACTGGTCTTAAAAAGCCCTTTGCAGTTCTTCGTCTCATATACCATAAGAGAAAGAACCAATGAACCTGTAAACAACAAGGGGAGGGCCGCTGCCAGAAAGCAGATAGTGTTTCCTCCTGCTAAGCGAAATGCCTGGTTGTTCCACACACTCTCATAGTTTTCCAATCCCACAAAGAAACGGCCCATGGCATCGGAAAAGGAACGGCGCACCACATCAAGAAAAGGCAGGACAAAAAACACTGTCACCCCCAAAAAGCTGGGCGTCAAAAACAAATAAGCCATTCTGGCCGGATGTCTGGCTTTTCGGCAACGGATATTTTGACAATCCCTGTCCATCCTCATCCCTGCTCTGCCCTGTAGAGAGTGATTTTCCGGCAGATAAAAGCTGCCGCCTCCCGGGCGCTTACCTTTCCGTCAAAATAATCCCTGGCTCCATCCACGATCATGTTCATAATCGTCTCATCCATCATCACCGGGACCGACACACTGCGAATGATTTCATAAAGTTCCCTTCTCTCCTGTGTGTTTGGCCACTCCCCGGAAATATGATAATCTCCTATACCGCTTCCAATGGAAATGTCATTTTTGCCGGTGGAAATGCAGTTCTCCTCCTGGGCCCTTAAATTTACCGGAAAGCCGTCAAAAAACTCTTCCTTTTGTACCTCCACAGAAAACAGACAGCGGACAAATTCCCGGGCAAGCTCTGGTTTAGAACTTCCCTGATTCACCCCGATCAATATTCTTGGAAAATAGATCCTGTGAATGCTTTCCATGGATGCTTCGGGATGTTTCTTTAAAACCGCCTTAGGAATTATAAGGTCATAAAGACCAAGCATATTTTCTACCCCGCAGGCACAGCTCCCATAATCATAATTTATGCTGGTACCGCGGATCCCATAGGGCATCTTGTTGTTGCTGACCCACAGCCGTTCCATCTCCTCTTCTGTGAACATTGTTCTGGATCCGTTTTCTTCCCCAATCCCCTTGGCTGTCTCCAGATATCTCACCAGCAAATCCTCCGTGATATCCCCCTCCCTGCTGTCAAACAACTGTTGATACTGAAGATTTGCCATAAGACATAAAAGATTTTCATAGGTATCTGCTGCCATCAAGGGCTTCTCTCCCTTATAGCCAGCCATAGTCTCTATGTTGTCAAAGGCCTGTCTCGCCAGTTCATTCCCGATCACAACTGGTATGCCGATTCTTGCCGGCATTTGATAAATCCCTCCATCCTCCCTGGTAAAGTCCGATACCACCTGCTCCATCATAGGTTCCTCTTTCTGAATGTCTGTAAAGATCTGTCTCATATCTGCCAAAATTCCTTTCTCCTCATAGGATTTCCATGGCAAACCGTCCAAAATCAGCACATCTGCTCCTTTTCCGTTTAAAAGCTCTGTGTTGAGGGCCCGGATCATCTCCTCTGATGGGGTCCCTCTCTCCTCCACACTGCTTAACACCTCCACTCTCACATCTGAGTGGGATTTCTGAAAAAGAGCTGCTGCCTGACGGACTGTGGAATTATCCTTCAGTCCATACACCGTCAGGGTCACAGGAGGAGACGCCGCCATATCCGGGTCATAGGTATAGTGATACATCTCAATTCCCACTCCCCCATCTGACACATAGACCCCATAGTAATCCTTCTCATTCCCCTGTAAAAACTCCTGGCAATAAATGTTTTGCATCCCCATGGCGTTAAGACTCCCATCCATCAAAAGCTCCCACAAACTCCCCTCTGCCCCCACATGAGCCAGCCCCTTCTCGCCGGCCACATAGATACCGCCATCCCCATCACCGAACAATATGCAATGCTCCTCAGACAGCAGACGATTCCCCCCATCAAAGGAAATCACCTGGATCGGTTGTCCGTCACTAAGCCGGTATCGGATTACCCCCTCCTCAGTCATTGTGACAAATTCTTCTTCCGTCATATATCCGATGCTGTTCTCAGAGGTACCGCCCCAGGACTTTTCCATAGAAAACAGTCTTTTTCCATCTGGCTCATACAAGGTGGCTTCATCCATCCCATAAATGAGAATCTTTCCATCCCTGCTAACCTCTGCTTTTGGAGGAATCATACCATAATTCTTCCCTGCCCCGGGAAGGAATAATTCTTTCAAAAGCTCCTCCGATTCTCCCTCCTCATTAATCTGATACAGGTGATAGATATATTCCTCAGTGCCCATGGCGCTGAAATAATATTTGCCGTCTAAGCCGTAAAACACCCTTCGGATCTCCACTGAAATATCTCCGGGCTTCACCTGATCCCACCATCCCTCATCCTGTCGCCACCCATTATTCTCCCACACAAACCGCCTAGCACCCGCAGGACGGCCCAAATCATCCCCAGAGGCTATATACAGCTCCATCTCATTATCCTTTCCTTTAAAAAAGGACACAAACCGATCATTTGCCCCAATCTCAGGGAGTTCTACCGCTGTCTCTATGTACCTTCCCACAGCTTCCGGCACATCCCCAAAATCCTGGTTCGGGCTTGCAGGTAATTCCTGTCCGGGCAGTAACGCCGGAGACAGAACCTCCCTTTGTCCTCCTCCCTTGCAGCCACCCAAAATCCCTGCCCCAATCCCCACAAACAGACAAAGCACCGCCAGTCTGCCTGCTCTTCGCCCTTTCACCTTCTCCATCTTCACACTTTCTTTGCACCTTTCTTTTGCATCAGGCACACAGCCATTTGTCAAATTTTTCAGTAATCCCATTTCTCGACTTCCTTCCTGATCTAAATTCATTGGTTTTATCCGTAAAGCTATATTTTCATCATACCCTTTAAGTCTCTAAAAGAACTGGAAAAATCAAGGAAATTTTTAAAGATTTTTTAGAGAATTGTGTGATACACTATAGATAAGGAGAAAAATCATGAAAATATTATTGATCGAAGATGACAAAGACCTATGCCGCAATATCGTCCTGGCTTTAAATCAGTCCGGCTACATTACCGAGAGCTGTCACACAGGCACAGACGGACTTTTTCTTGCCAAAAGCCACTCCTATGATGCCATTATTTTAGACCGGATGCTTCCGGAGATGGATGGACTGACTCTGTTAGCGTCCCTGCGCCGCCAGCATAACACCACCCCTGTGATCCTGGCCACTGCCCTTAACCGCCTGGGAGACCGGATTGATGGGCTGGATGCAGGCGCTGATGACTATATTGTGAAGCCCTTTGCAGTGGAAGAGCTGATGGCCAGGCTGAGAGCCATTGCCAGAAGGTCAAAAAACCTGCAGCTCTCCCCTGCTCTTACCCTGTCCGGGCTTTCTTTAGACCCTCAGCAGCATTTGCTGAAATATCAGGACATGGCCCTCACCTTATCAAAAAAGGAATCGGCCGCCCTGGAATTTTTCATGCGCAATCCCGGTCAGATTCTTCCCAGAAGCCGGATCCTCTCCTACGTGTGGGGCTCTGATTCCGAGGTGGAGGAGGGAAATCTGGACAATTATATCTACTTTTTAAGAAGGCGCTTAAAATCCATTGGCGCCCCCGTCCGTCTGACCACCATCCACGGGACTGGCTACCGACTGGACACAGACTGACAAGTTTCATCAATATCTCCCAAGAAAGGATTTCCCCATGAAGCATCTGCGCTGCCGCCTGACGTGGCTTTACACCATAACCGCCAGCGTCATCCTGACCCTGGCTCTGACGGTTCTATTCCTGTTCCAAATGAGACAAACCCGCCAGGCACAGCTGGATGATTTTTATCAGCTCTGGAATTCTCTCTGCTTCCGTCTTCAGTCCGATACCGTGATCTCCCACAGTTATTTATCCCGGACAGAGGCCAGAAACCAGCTCCTCATCCATATTGAAGAAAACGGAATCCCCTTTTTCTTTTCCGGCTCCTGGACTCCCCCCACAGACCGGAAAATCTTAATCGACACCGCCAAAAAGCTGGCAGAAAAACAGGGAGTTTTCACCAATGTATCCCCCATTTCCTCCTCATCTGCCACCAGCTCTCTGATGCATATAACCGGCCAAAGCAAAGATCAGTATTATGCAAGGATCCTTGTTCTGGCAAAAAAAAATGGCCCCCAGAGTCTGTGTGTCATATATTACCGTCCCTCCATTCTAAAATCGCTCAAAAAGATTATTTGGGGTCTTGGAGTTGTTGATTTGACAGGAATTTTATGCCTGGCTTTTGTCAGCTGGCACTTTGTAGGCTGGTCTCTGATTCCAGTAGAAGAAAATCAAAGAAAACAGGCAGAATTTATCGCTGCCGCCTCCCATGAGCTGCGGTCTCCCCTGGCAGTTTTGCGCTCTGGCATCTCTGTCATTCTTTCCGCTCCCCAGGAAAAAGAAGTTCTGATGGCTTCCATGGACTCGGAATTTGCCCGCCTGTCTAGCCTGATCGATGACCTTCTCCTGCTTGCAGCGGCAGATGCTAAAACCTGGCAGCTCCATTTGGAGGAGGCAGACATGGATACCCTTCTCATTGAGACCTACGAATCCTTCCTCCCTCTCTGCCGTCAAAAACAGATTTCCCTCCATTTACAGCTGCCTTCCTCTCCCCTGCCAGTCCTGTCTGTTGACCCCCAGCGCATCCGCCAGATACTCACCATTCTGACAGACAATGCCCTGTCCTACACGCCCGCAGGCAAATCCATCCATATCTGTGCCTTTTTCACCTCCAAAGCCCTTACCCTTCAGGTCAAAGATGAAGGCTGCGGCATCCCGGATAACTTAAAACCCTTTATTTTTGACCGATTTTACCGGGCCGACCCTTCCCGCAGCGACAAATCCCACTTTGGCTTAGGTCTTAGCATTGCCAGAGAGCTTACCATTCTTCACCATGCAGCCCTGACTCTCTCTGACAATCCTAAAGGAGGCAGCGTCTTTTCCCTGACCCTGCCTCTCTAATAATTTTGGTATTTTACAGCTCATCCACAGATACAATCCCCGGAAGATGGGACAGGCTTTCTAAATATTCCTCTTTTTTCAGATTCTTGTCGATACAAACCGTAGCCCAAATGGTAAAGGACTGTCCCCCTGTTCCCATCCGCTCCACATTATACATATCAATGGTACATCCGTCCTTTTTCAGCTTGTGGATCAGAAACGCCGCAGTCCTGCCATCCTCCGCTTCCACAAACAGTGTCACATACCGGGAGTACTGATAAATCCTGTGCTCAAAAAAAGGGAGAATATGAAGTCCTGCCAAAAGCACCAATGTGATCATCACAGCTCCATCCACAAACCCAATCCCCACCGCCAGCCCCACACAGGCACAGAGCCACACCCCTGCCGCTGAAGTCAGTCCTTTCACCTGGTTTCTGGACACCAGAATAGAACCTGCTCCCAAAAAGCCGACCCCGCTGACCACCTGAGCCGGCATCCGGGCAATATTCGTCTTTTCCGGAAACATAAGATACATATACTGGGCTGTCAGCATCACCATGGTAGCTCCCAGACAAACAGCCGCATCCGTCCTGGCTCCTCCGCCCCGTCTCTTTGCCCCCCGGTCAATCCCAATCAAAGCTCCTAACACCAAAGAGGCCAAAATCCTGATCATCACATTTCCCGGCGACCACTCGGTCAAAGATGTAAAAAACATTTCCACCTCCACGCTTATAATTAGTCAATACTAACACATACCCTTCTGTTAATCAATCCCCTTAGGCAAATTCTCCCAAAACATTTCCTTTCTCTGTTTCCGGGACACTGCTTTTGAGATACATTAATAAAGAGGGAAGCTGTCCTCACCCCTCCGGATCCAGACAGCTCCCCTGTTTTATCTATATAAACCATTCCCAAAGACAGACTCTTTGCTTTTTCCATCCTTGATCTGTCCCAAATCATACAACTGCTATTTTTTCCTCTCATTTATTTTCCGGATCTCCTCCGGATCAAACTTATACTGATGTCCGCAGGTAAGAAGCCCATTGGTCTCCTGTTCCACATCCGTCAGCTGGGTATAGCAAAATCCTCCCAAAAGTTCCGACTCATAGATGGCATCGATTATCCGGCCATACTCATCCAGAAAATCCGTTTCTGAAGCAAAAGTATATCCCCAGTCCTGCTTCCCGTCTCCATCTGGATTCTGACCGCTTTCCGGCTGGCTATTTTCCACAGCAATCCCGCCGCACTCAGTCAGCACGACCGGCTGGCCCTTGTAAACCGATCCCTTGGCAAAGAGAAGCTTTTCCATCACCAGATGAAGCGTCTCCACCTTCTTAAGGGAATCCCTGAACACCTCATGCTGCCCATATTCTTCCTTTTCCCCGTGCTTATAGCTGTGAAAAGCGCAGATATCCGTCTCTGTCATCTCCCAGCCATCATTGGAAATGACCAGCCGGGTGGTGTCTAAACCTTTGGCCAGATAGTAAAGAGCCCGGGAAAAATCCTGTTGTTGTTTATTGCTGTAGATTCTTGGCACTCCCCAGCTCTCATTGAGCATTCCCCACACAATGATGCTGGGATGATTGTAGTCCCTGTGAATCACATCCATCCACTCTCTTGTAAAGGCCTCTGCTGCCTGAGGCGTATAGGACCAGAAGCTGGCCATGGCTTCCCACACCAAAAATCCCAGCTTGTCTGCCCAGTATAAAAACCTGGGATCCTCCACCTTCTCATGCTTTCGGCAACCGTTAAAGCCCATTGCCTTGGACTTTAAGATATCATCCACGTAATCCTGGTCTGTAGGAGCTGTCACCAGCCCGTCTTCCCAATATCCCTGATCCAAAAGCAGCTTCTGATAGTAGAGCTGATTGTTCAGATACAGCTTTCCGTTTTCCACATGAATCTTTCTCATCCCAAAATAAGCCTTCACCAAATCTGCCGGCTCCCCGGTGATCCCGTCATCGGTCTGGATCAGCACATCATACAATATAGGATTCTCCGGACTCCAGTAATTCCCCGTAAAGTGGAAAGAACCCTCCATAGCCTTTTTTCGGAAAACATCCACAGTCAGGCTGTTTCTCACCGTATTGCACAGCATATTTCCATGGAAAACCTCCTGTTCCCCCAACCGAACCTTCACGTGAACCCGGCACGGAAGGACCGTGGACTCAGAAAGCTGATAATCAATCTTTACGGTGCCCTCATCAATATCTGGTGTGAAATGCACCCAGCAAAGACTGGTTTTGGATACAGGCTCCAGCCATACACTTTGCCAGATCCCGGTACTTGGAGTATACCAGATAAATTTGGACTCCTCCTCCCAGAACTGCTTTCCTCTCGGAATGCTCTCATCATTCAGGGGATCCTCCACCTCTACCCGGATCACCTCCTGCTCCCAGCTTAGATACCGGGTAATGTCAAAATGAAAGGATGTCTGGCCGCCTGTGTGATGACCTACGCATCTCTCATTGATAAAGACGCTGCATTTGTAATCCACTGCGCCAAAATGCAGCAGGATCTCTCTGTCCTTCCATTCCTTTGGAACCTTAAAGCTTCTCTCATAGACCACATGGTCTTCCCTAATCTTCTTCCCAATTCCGCTGAGCCTGCTCTGGCATACAAACGGAACCTGAATCTCCGTTTGCTCACTGCCGTAAGCAAAGAACCAGCGTCCATTTAAGTTCATCCATTCTTCTCTGACAAATTCCGGACGTGGATATTCCTCTCTCATCTTCCGACCTCCTATTTGATTCCTGATTGTGTAAAGCCCCTGACGATGTATTTATTTGCAAACATGAAGATCAGCATGACCGGAAGCACCGAAACTACGGTCGAAGCCATCATCAGCCCCGGATTGGTATAATTCTCTCCTAACACCAGAGCTGCTATCCCCAGTGTAATCGTTCTGTTCTCATTCCTGCTGATTACCAGGGACGGCCACAGATAGCTGTTGTACAGACCCAGAAAAGTGATAAATGCCTGGGTCACAATCACCGGCTTCACAGATGGAACTACAATGTGCCACAGCACCTGGAATACATTGGCCCCCTCCACAAAACCAGCTTCCTCT
Organism: Lachnospiraceae bacterium; assembly: GCA_022794255.1. Taxonomy (GTDB): domain Bacteria; phylum Bacillota; class Clostridia; order Lachnospirales; family Lachnospiraceae; genus Brotaphodocola. The sequence goes on along the minus strand of JAAWEL010000042.1, from coordinate 52,386 downwards.
AATTCCTTTGGAAAGGCCAGAAGAAAGTTATAAATCAGATAAATGCACATCACACCGGACCCGGATGGCAGAATCAGCGGCCAAAAGGTATTGAGCCCTCCCACCTGCTTAAACATGTAAAACAGCGGAAAAAATGTCACGATCTCCGGTATGGCCATGGCCCAGATAAGCGCCACCAGAATAAACTTCTTTCCAGGCACTGGAAGCCTTGCCAAAGCATAGGCCGCCAGAACACTGGTAACAATCCTAAGAGCTGTGCCTGCACAGGTGACAATCGCCGTATTTCCCAGCCATCGCATCACCGGCGAGGTGGAAGTGTTCATAAACAGCTCCCGGTAGTTTTCCATGGTCCAGTTCTTTGGAAGGAGCGTTGTGGAGGTAACTGACTCTGCAATCCCCTTAAAGCTGGTAAAAACCATGAACATCAATGGCAGGAGAAATATATATGCGACAATACAGGCAATGATAATCAAAAATATCTTTGTAGCGTTCTTTGCTTTCATAGTCTCCTCCTCCTACCTAAATTCTTCTTTTTCCTTGGTCAGATAATACTGTCCCACCGAGCACAGCACAATGACAAGTCCCATCAGGATCGTCATGGCACTTCCCACACCCAGATCGTTCCGGTCCATAATCGTGGACGTGATCATCATAATCATAGGCTTAGTGGTCTCTCCTGGTCCCCCCTGGGTCATCAGGCGGGTCTGACCATATACATTAAAGGAAGCAATAATTGTGGTCATCAGCACAAAGAAAAACACATTTTTGATTCCCGGGAAAATAATATACCGAAGCTGGGTTCCAAAACCTGCCCCATCAATGGACGATGCCTCATAAAGCTGGGTGTCGATCTCATTTAACGCATTGACAAACAGCATCATATTGTAGCCAATGGTCCACCAGATTGTTGCCACGGTCAGAGACACCCACACAAAAGGCTGCTGTTCCATCCAGGGAATCGCCTTGTCAATAATCCCCAGATTCATCATCAGATTATTCAGATATCCGCCGTTCCCCTTCATCAGCCAGACAAACACGGCTGCAACGGCAGTTACTGAAACTGCATAGGATGCAAAATAAATGGTCCGGAATATCCCCTTTACCCGGTCCGGAAGGCGATCCAAAAGAATGGCCAGCGCAAGGCTTCCCAATACCAGAAACGGTGTGGTCAATATCACAAAAATCACGGTATTCTTCATTCCAAGCCAGAATGACTTATGATACATGGAAGAAGAAAATAAAATCTTTATATAATTATCCAATCCCACAAAGCCCTGATTTCCCTTTACAAGACTGTATTTGCTCACACTCATCACAATCCCGTAAACAAATGGTATCAGCCAGAACATCATAAAAAACAAAATGAAAGGTAGTACAAACAAAACGGCTGTCGTTGTTTTCTTTTTCATCTTTTACCTACCCTTTCCGGCTGCCGTGCAGCCTCATAAACTCCGGGGGCCCAATGGACCCCGCCGGAGTGTGGCAATGCTTAATACTCTGACAGCTCGGTTGCAATCTCGGTTGCGTTCTTAAGCTCTTCCATCAGCTGGTCTCTTGTCAGGTCCGGTGTCTGCAAAACCAAAGACCATACGTTTGCATTGACATATTTTACCTGTTCCCGAATGTTGTAGATGGCCGGAAGAATCATAGCATCATCAAAAATCTCATAGTTCACAGCTGCCACCGGGTATTTCTCCGGATCAGCCTTTACCTTTTCCATGGTAGCCAGATGAATAGGCGCTTGTCCGGAATCTGCCCAGTTGAGCATTACATCCGGCTGATAAGCATACTTCATGAAAGCAGCAATCCCCTCCAGCTTTGCCTCGTCTGTCACGTCCGCAGACACTGCAAAGGTATGTCCGCCAGCCGGCACACAAGGAATATCGCCGTAGATCTGAGGAAGGGTGCCGATTCCTAAGTTGTCGCCTAAAATCTCTTTGGCTGTCACATACTTCCAGGGACCAGTCAGGCTCATGGCAACCTTTACATTGGCATTGTCTGTAGACTCATTGACAAAGGTATTGTAATGATCCTGATCACCCAGACCGGAAGCGCTTAAATGATCTACATAGATCAAATCATGAACCTTCATAAAGGCATCGCAGACCTCATCTGTATCCATCTTGATGTGCTCGCCTTCCACCCAGTTGCAACCGGACTGTCCAAGGGCAGTCATCCATGCCCACTGATGATCGCCAGTCAGCGGCAAACCGATGGGATAGACTTGAGTATTTTCTGAATCCAGCTTATCCCTTAAAGCGATCATGTCTGCATAATTCTTCGGCGGAGTCTCCACCAGCTCCTTATTATAGAAGAAGGTCTCTGCATACAAATCCAGTGGGAAAGCAAACACACCGTCATCATATTTGGCGTAGGTTTGAGTGATGGGATGCCAATCGTTTTCAAAGGAAAGTCCTGCCTTCTCATACAGATCAGAGACTTCCCTTAAAAGTCCCAGCGCATGATAGGTGGAAATCCAGTCCGCATGGATAATCAGCATATCAAAATTGTCCGCCTTAAACTTTGTATAATGGTCAGAATCCTGAAGCTGCTCAATAAAGTACTGATCCTGGGACTCGTTAAAACCATCCACGATCTTGCTCATAAACGGACCGTCACCGCCAGTGAATCCATTGATAAAAGTGATCTTCGTCTTTCCCTCCGCAGCTGCACCTCCTGATGATGCACTGCTACTTGCTTCCCCCTGAGCTGCTCCCCCTGCTGCTGTCGCATCAGCGCTCTGAGAACCTCCTCCACATGCTGTCAGTGACAGTGCCATTACACCTGCCAATAGCAATGCTACGCTTTTTTTCATCTTTCTCTCCTTTTCCTTGCATTTCCCCCTACCATTCATTACGATTTTTATGTAATGTTTCCCTTCTAAAGAGTTATGCAAAATTGAAATTGTTGAAATATTACTTTGTTTCTGTAGCTTTACCTTATCATATTATTGTTATTATGTCAATCATTTCTGGTAAAAAAACATTAATTTTGTATATTATATCTATTAATTTACATAACTTCTTAACATATGTTTATTTTTAGTATATTTTTTATGTAATAAAACCCATTAATTTAATACAAAAAAACTAAAATAATGTAAAAAAGAAAAACGGTAAAATTCATTCTTGATTTTTTTATGAATTAAGTATACACTCACAGATATAATAGAAAAGAGGAAAAATCATGCACAACATACATATTTCCACGATTGTAGGAAACGATCTTCCTGTTGAAGAGCAACTGCCAATGATCCAAAAAGCCGGTTTTGACGGATTTTTCACCCTATACACAGGAACCGGGCCTTTAAAAGCCTGGGCTTCTCTTGCAAAGGAATGGAAACTGGACTTTGAGACCATCCACGGCCCTTTCCAGTATGCCAACCGTATGTGGGAGCCTGGAACAGCTGGTGATGATTATCTGGATTTTTTAAAACGATGCATCGATGCCTGTCATCTAATCCAGGTGGACAAATTCATTCTGCACACCACGGTGGGAAACCATGCTCCGGATGTGTCTCAAAAAGGCCTCTCCCGCTTTCAGAAATTGTGTGATTATGCCAAAGCTCTGGGAGTCCATATCTGCTTTGAGAATATTGAACCTCTTCCTCATCTAAAGGCAGTGATGGACTATATCACCGATCCCTTTCATGGATTCTGCTGGGATATCGGACACAATATCTGCTATACTCCCCATATTGATATGATGGAGCTGTATGGAAACCGCCTGATGTGTCTGCACATTCATGATAATCGGGGGGTTACTCAGCCCGGCAACATCGACTACCGGGATGACCTTCACCTGCTTCCCTTTGACGGAGTACTGGACTGGGACTGGTTTGCAGAAAAGCTCAATGAATACCACTATGATGGCCCTGTAACTTTAGAAGTCTCGGACCAGAATCTTTCCGAATACCACACAATGTCCACGGAGGCTTACCTGGCCATTGCCTATGAGAGGGGATGCCGGCTCCGGGACAAATTATATAAATAATTCCATCAAAACGGCCCTGCCTCCTGTTCTCAGACAGATTGCAGAGCCGTTTTTCATCTTATCTTGTCTCCATAGCTTCCCGAGCCACGGAAAGCATCAGCTTGATCCGATTCTCCTGGTTCACCTTGGTTGCCCCCGGATCATAGTCAATGGGCACAATATTGGCCTGAGGGTACAAATCCTTGATCCGGTGAATCATTCCTTTACCGCACACATGAGTGGGCAAGCAGCCAAAAGGCTGGGTACACACAATATTCTCATAGCCATGATTCACAAGCTCAATCATCTCCGCCGGCAAAAACCATCCCTCCCCCATCCGGTTGCCAACCCCGATCAGGCCATCCACCAAAGGCTTGGTGGCCTCAAAACAGGAGAGCTGGGTAAACACCGGATACTTGTCCACACATTCCATAAATGCCTTCTCCACCTTCTTAAAATAATTCAGCAAAAAAGTGGCTATGGCAAGCTTCACCCGGCTTCCCCCATAAAGTTTCACATCCTGAATCCTTGCATCCACCTTAAACATCAAAAAGCCCAAAAGCCCTGGCACCATCACCTCACAGTCCTGCTCTGCCAGAAATTCCTCCAGATTGTTGTTGGCAAAGCTAGCATATTTTACATAGATTTCTCCCACAATCCCAACCTTTACCTTTGGCACCTTGTTGATGGGAATCTTTGCAAAGGAGGCAATGATCCGGTCAAAGTTCCCCTTCATGGCATTTAAGGCAAAGCCTCTGGACTGTTTAAACTGCTCCGTGATCCGATTCACCCACTTTTCAATCATCCGGTTGGCATCCCCTTTATGGATCTCATAGGCCTTGATCTGATTGCTGAGAAGCATTAAAAGATCACCGTAGATCACCCCGGCAATACATTTCCGTATAATTGGCAGTGTCAGGAAAAAACCGCTGTTATATTCCACCCCTGAAAGATTAAAGGAGATCACCGGCACCTGACTATATCCGGCCTTTTCCAAGGCCTTGCGCAGAAGATGAATATAGTTGGATGCCCGACAGCCGCCTCCGGTCTGCATGATCATCAGGGCTGTTTTATGGGGATCATAATTTCCACTCTCCAAAGCATCCAGAAACTGCCCGATCACCAAAAGGGCCGGGTAGCAGGTGTCATTGTGGACATACCGGAGTCCCAGCTGCTTGATCTCCGGCTTTGCCGTGCGCAAAAGCTCCAGCTTATATCCCTCATTCAGAAACACATATTTCATAATCTCAAAATGAATAGGGAGCATATCAGGAACCAGAATCGTGTAATCCCTTTTCATCTCTTTTGTGAAAATGATTCTTCCGTTTTTTGCTCGCTTGATCTTTGCCATCACTGTTTCTCTTTCCTACGTAAAGTTTTGCCTGTCCAGAGCAGCCAAAAGGCTTCTGAGACGTACTCTCACTGCACCCAGATTGGTGATCTCATCAATCTTTATCTGAGTGTAAATCTTCCCGCCTCCCTCGATGATTGAACGCACTTCATCGGTGGTGATCGCATCCAGCCCACAGCCAAAGCTGACTAACTGCACCAGTTCCATGTCTTTTTGTGTGCAGACATACTTAGCGGCAGCGTAGAGCCTTGCATGGTACATCCACTGGTTCAGCACCCGAACCGGAAATTTGTGTACCAGATGGCTTACACAGTCCTCCGAGATCACCGACACCCCAAAGCCATTGATCAGCATGTCAATCCCATGGTTGATCTCCGGATCTACATGGTAAGGTCGCCCGGCTAAAACAAGAATCCGGCGCCCCTCCTGCCTGGCCCCCTCAATAATCTGCCAGGCCTTTTTCCGGACCTTTAAAAGGTATAAATCCCGCTCCCTGAAAGCCAGCTCGCTGGCCTTTTTCACTGCCTTTATGTCGATATCTTCAAAATAATGGCCTAAAAGCTCAGTCATCTTCTGGGGAAAGAACTTCTTTTTATGAGGGCCTACATAATCATTGATCAGAACTGGCTTATTTTCAAATTTCATGTTGGCGGCAATGACCTCCGGGTAATAGGCCACCACAGGACAGTTATAGTTGTTGTCCCCCAGTCCCTCATCAAAATTAAAGCTCATACAGGGGTAAAAAATGGCATCCACCTGTTTTTCCTTTAAGTATTGAATATGTCCGTGCAGCATCTTTGCCGGAAAGCACACCGTATCGCTGGGGATGGAGTGCTGCCCTGCCAGATACAGCTCCCGGTTGGAAAAAGGCGACACCTCCACCCCAAAACCCAGGGCTGTGAAAAATCTGTGCCAGAAGGGCACCAGCTCATAGTAATTAAGCCCCAAAGGAAGTCCGATTATCTCCTTGCGTCTCCCTTTCACAGAGGAGTATCCTTCCAGCAGTTCCTGCTTGTATTTGTAAATATTGTGATCTGCGTCAGAAGAACGCTTTGTCACCGGCCGCTCACACTTATTGCCCGCTATGTATTTCCTTCCGCCTGAAAAAGTATTGACACTCAAAAGACAGTTATTGTTGCAAAGGCCACAATTTATATTTTTCACCTGATGATCAAAGCACTTAAGCTCTTCCATGGTAATCATGGAGCCTGCCTTTTTGCTTCCGGTTTTCTCCATAGCATGAAGAGCACATCCATAGGCGCCCATCAGCCCGGCAATCACCGGCCGGACCACCGAAAATCCCATCTCCCGCTCAAAGGCCCGCAGCACTGCATCGTTTAGGAAGGTTCCCCCCTGAACCACAATCCGCTTTCCCAGCTCGTCCATGCTGGCTGGCCGGATCACCTTATAAATGGCATTTTTCACCACACTGATGGAAAGCCCTGCGGAGATATCCTCTGTACATACTCCGTCCTTCTGAGCCTGCTTTACAGAGGAATTCATAAACACCGTACACCGGGAACCTAAATCCACTGCATTTCTGGAAAACAGCCCCAACCTGGAAAACTCCTCCGAAGAGTAGTTTAAAGCCCCGGCAAAAGTCTGAAGAAAGGAACCGCAACCAGAAGAACAGGCCTCATTTAAGTATATATTGTCAATGGCCGAATTGTGAATCTTAAAGCACTTCATATCCTGGCCGCCAATGTCAATGATAAATTCCACATCCGGCATAAAAGCCTGAGCCGCCTTTAAATGGGCCATGGTCTCCACCAGTCCCCAGTCAATGGAAAAGGCGTTTTTGATAATGTCCTCCCCGTATCCGGTCACACAGGAGCCGGCGATCCGGATATCCGGACAGCGCTCATACACATGAGTCAAATATTCCCGCACAATGGGAACCGGGTTCCCGCTGTTAGACAAATAGGTGCTGTCTAATATCTCTTTCTTTTCCCCGATCACCACCGCCTTCACCGTGGTGGAACCGGCATCAATGCCCAGCCAGGTCAGGCCTTTGTACCCTTCAAGAGTTCCATACTCCACATCCGCCTGGCTATGGCGCCTCCGAAACGTCTCATATTCAGCTTCATCAGCAAAAAGTGGCGGAAGAGTCTGGAAATCACTGACAGACTCATACCGGGAAAGGGCCTTAATCACCTGGTCCAAATCCACCGGACTGCGGGCACATAAAGCCGCTCCTAAGGCCACATAATAGAGAGAGTTCTCCGGACAAATTCCCTCTAATGCCAGGGCCTTGTCAAAGCTTTTTTGAAGCTCAGGCATAAAAGTGAGAGGGCCTCCCAGATAGAGCACATTTCCCTCAATGGCCCGTCCCTGGGCCAGACCGCCAATGGTCTGATTCACCACTGCACTGAATATACTGGCAGAAATATCTCTCTTGTCCGCCCCTTGGTTGATCAGGGGCTGAATATCGCTTTTGGCAAACACCCCACACCGGGATGCAATTGTGTAAAGCTTTACGCTCTCTCTGGCATAGTCGTTCATCTCATCAGGCGTGATGCCAAGGAGGGTCGCCATCTGATCAATAAACGCCCCTGTTCCGCCGGCGCACGAACCGTTCATCCGTGCTTCCATGGCGCCGTTTAGGAAGATAATCTTGGCATCCTCCCCTCCAAGTTCAATGATCACATCTGTATCCGGTGCGTTTTTCTCTGCCGCCACTTTCGTGGCATAGACCTCCTGAACAAAATCCACCTGACAGCTCTCCGCCATCCCCATGCCTGCGGATCCGGAAATCGTGAGACAAAAGCTAGTATCCTCCGGAAAAGCCTCTTTCACCTTCAAAAGAGCCTCCCCCGTCTTTGCCGTGATCTGGGAAAAATGGCGCTCATAAGAAGAATATGTAATTTTTCCACTGTCATCCAAAACAATGGTCTTAATGGTTGTGGAACCAACATCCAATCCGATTTTCAAGTAATCCTCTCCTAATCGTCCAATCTGATGTAAAACACAAGCTGAAACCGCTGCCGATGCAGCTTATTTACAGCCGCGAAACACATTATAGCACGAATGTCGCTTTTCGGCAAGGAACCATTTATATCCCGGTAAAGCCCTTGTCCTCTTCCATATTTCCAATCACCTGCCTGGAATAAACAATTTTATCATTCTCCACAAAGCGGTGAATCGAAGGAGAGAAGGCCACAGCCATAAGAAAGCTGATATCCAAAATTACAACTCCCACTGTAGTCACCCACCATATATCTCCCCAGAAATTCAGATAAATAATCTCCGGTATGGTTTTATATAAAAACTCCGAAAACTCCTTCACCCGAAAAATCAGAAACGCCCAGGAAAGCTTCCACTGCTGCCGGATACATACAGAGTAAAAAGCAAAGCACATCAGCAGGCCAAAGGGAAGAAGTATCAAAAATATCCCTCTCTGCACTCCCAGAACAATATTCAGCCCATAAAGAAATATCCTCCCGATCATCACAAACCCCAGCCATACTCCCAGCCGCAGCTCCATGTCTATATACCCGGGATGAAGCTTCTCCATGGCAAGCTTTCTCTCTGTCAGCTCCTGCTCCTGTAAAACAGGCCTTTTCTCCTTCTGCTTCCTTTCTTTCATGGCAAATCCCCTCTCTAAAAACCTTTCTCTGCCAGCTCCTTCACCAGCTGTATGTAAAACTCTAAAACCTTAAAATCCCGGTAATCCTCCCTGGTCAAATCAATCATATCCCCGTGGGAGATTCCCCGAAGATACCGGTTTGTCAAAATCCCCCGAAAATTGGTCCACTGAGCCGACTCTGCCGTCACCAGTCCATCGTTAGGCCCGTCAAGTGCCTTTAAAATCCAGTAGGGAACACAAAGAAGCTTGCTGCTAAAGCCATGCTTCATCAGACTTCCGTAGCTCTGGTAGAATACCTGCGGATCATCCGGATATCTCTTATTAAACTCCTGTGCATAACCGCAAGACAGCTGGCGGCTGGCCACATAGGCATTGGGCTTTCTGTCCCCCAGCTTTCCAAAATACCGGTCAATCAAATAACAGATCCGCCGGTAAAGCTCCTCCGGCAGCCTCATGAGAAATTCCACCAGGGCAGATCCATGATGAGGCGTGTTGATGGTGGTAAGGCTCGCAATATATGATCCCATCAAAAGACCGCTTATAAGGTAACGGGAGTCCAGTCCCCCCTTGGAATGGGCAATAATATTCACCTTCTTTGCCCCGGTTTCCCGAAGGATCTCCAAAATCTTCTCCCGAAGGATCTCTCCATTATCCTCCACCGTTCCCCAGGCCTCCTGATGGCCGTAGTAAACCTGTGCTCCGTTTCTTTTTAACTCTCTGGGAATCCTTCCCCAATAATTAAAATAGTGAAAGTCCCGAAAACCCACTCCATGGACCAGCAAAAGAGGATACCTGGTACTGCAGACCTGATGTTCCGCCCGAACATCATCCAAACGAATCTTATGAATATGATGGTCGATCTCCTGCCTGGCCAATCCCCGCACATACAAAGCCAGACCGTAATTGAGAAAAGGAACCCAGATCATGCTCCACACAAGCAGCCGTTTTACAATGCGCAGCCGCCGGCAGACAATACAGAGCCCGAAAAGCGCCCCAAACATCCCCCCATAGCACAGAAGAAAAATCACCAGAGAGGCAATCACCTGCCCGCGATGAGAGCCACTCCAAATCCCAAGAATCATCCATCCTCCGGTTGCCGGCACAAGAATAAGAAATAAAGTCAGCACCCCTGTCAGGAAACGGAGCAAAATCAGGTGCATGTACCTGGCTGCCTGAAAAACTTCGTCAACTGCCCCGTCCAGCTTTTTTCTGTCCATCTTTTCTACCTCCTTAAGCCGGACCAGTCAAAAGAAGGAAATACCCTGTAAAATTCTGCCGGCACAGGAGCTGCAAAACTTTCTCCCCCGAGAAAGGAGAGAGGATTTGGCAAAGAAGGGAAAACCATTTCATAGGAATGGAGCATCTGAAAAAGGATTCCGTAGCGCCTTTTGGCCTCTTCATTAACATCCTTGTCCCCATACTTATTATCCCCAACCAGGGGATGTCCCACAGACGCCAGATGCGCGCGTATTTGATGGGTTTTTCCTGTAATCAGCTTGACCCGCAAAAGGGTATAGCCGTTTTCCCATCCAAGAGGCTCATACTCTGTAGAGATTGGCGCCCCGGCCTCCTGATTTGCCCCCTGGGCTGCAGACGGGTAAATCCTTACCTGGTTCTTTTTTTCATCCTTTATCAAAAACCCGTCTATCCGGCTTTTTTCCCCTACTCTCCCTGCCACCCCGCAGAGATAATATTTTTCAAGAGACCGGGTTTTTAAGATCTCCGATAAAATCTGCAGGCCTGCTAAAGATTTTCCCGCTGCAACAAGACCACTGGTATTCCGGTCCAGCCGATTGCAGACCGATGGCCGAAAGCTGCGCAGCTCCTGTTCTTTAAGCTGTCCTGAAGCCAGAAGATAATCAATCACATACTCCACCAGGGATTCATCCGTATCCCTCGCCTTCTGGGACAGCATCCCTGCCGGCTTATTGATCAGCAGTACATGATCATCCTCATAAATAATATCCAGCTTTTTCTTTTTTACCTTCTGCACCTTTATCTTAGAAAACTTTTCAATAGTCTCCTCTGCCAGAAAAAGTTTCACTTCATCCCCGTTTTCAAGCCTTTCTGACCCGTCACACCGTTTTCCGTTCAGGGTAATGTTCTTTTTCCGCATCATTTTGTAGAGAAAAGCCCTGGGGGCAAGCTTTAAATACTTTCCCAGGAATTTATCCAGCCTCTGTCCGGCCTCATTCTGATTTATCCTGATCTCTCTCATCTCTCCCATGCCCTTACATAGACATACTCTTTAAAACTCCTGTTTCATACGCAAGCACCCCATCCCCCTCCGGCTTCTCTGCTGCCTTTAAGCTGTCTAACCGTTTCAAGAAGCTTCTCTCTTCCCCAAACACCTTCACACAAGGCTCTAAATGACTGGCAGAAAACAAATCATTCAACGATTTTTCCGCCTTAGCCAAATCCACCCTTCCTGCTGTGCAGTAAGCATAAACCCCGCCGGGATGAACTGCTATGGCATCCATGGGAAGTACAAATTCCTTCGTGGTAAGAATCAGATCATAGAGAAGCACGCACTTTCCCTCATAGGCCATCATTTTCTGATGAAATGCTTCCGGCGGCGTCCGGTACCGCCAGGATGCCAAAAGAGGCGATGCCATATTTGCCATAGGAAGCACCGTCAGAATCGCCATAACCGTCAAAATATTCTTTGCCGCCTGCTCCCGCACAAGAAACCGGGCTCCCACCTGCGCCAGAATCGCAGCTACAAGAATAGACGTAATCCCTATACGCATCCGGCGGCTGCTGTCCCGATACCCATACTCCCCCTTTTCCTTCCTCATATGCCTGCCCTCGTTCTTTCTCTTCCTTTTCTTTTTCTGCTCTGTTTTTCCTTCACTCTCCCGCTACGAATCCTTTTGCCCGTCCTTTCCTTTCATCTGTTCCATTCCCCAAAGAATCCAGCTGTGAGGAAGTATCTTACATCCCAAACAAAAAAGCTTCATAAAAAGACCATACACCGAAAGCTCCTTCCCCATCATACTGTCCCGGATGGCCCGGCGAACCACCCGCTCTGGATTTGCCATGCATATCTTTTTGTAGAAAGGAAGCTCCCAATCCATACCTGCCGCCGCAAAAAATTCTGTGTCCACCGGCCCGGGACAGACACAGGTCACTACAATATCCCTGGGATAAAGTTCTCTGTTTAAAGCCCGTCCAAAGCTGATCACAAAGGCCTTTGTGGCCGCATAAACAGCAAACTCAGGCTGAGGAAGAAAGCCTGCTGCTGAGGCAAACAGAAGAATCCTTCCATGGTCAGACATATAAGGAAGTGCCAAATGAGTCACCCCGCACAGTGCCTCACAGTTTAACCGCACCATCCCCGTCTCCCCGGAGATTTTCCCATCCCCCACTTTCCCGGCCCTTCCATATCCGGCTGCATGAATCAGGATTTTCACCTCTGGCCTCCTGTTTTTCAGCTCCCAAAAAAGCATATCCAGGGAATCTTCCTCCGTCAGGTCCAGTCCCAAAATCCGCAGGGGAACCGGCACCTCTTTGCGAAGCTCCTCCAGCCGTCCGGTTCTCCTGGCAATCACCCAGATCTCTCTAAGCCCGGCAAATCGGTCTGCTAACTGAATCACTGCCTCCCGTCCCATGCCGGAGGATGCCCCTGTCACAATTGCGATTTTCATTTCAGTCCTTTTGTCCCCTTTCCTATCTGGTTTTAGAGCGCTCCGTCTGTCTATCCTTTGCCGTCCTTTTTTTATGCACATTTCTTATGGTGTGCTTCTTTCCCTCCCCCTTGTCCCGGTCCCTGTTTTTCTTGTCCTCCCAGGCCATATGCTGTGTGCTTTTCTTTTCTCCTCCAGGTTTATTCCCTTTGTTGATTTTTCCGATTCCTTTTTGCTCCTCGCCCAGAGGCCGCACCAGACATTTTTTATCGTAACCGATCAGATCCGTCCGCCCTGCTTTTTTCAGGGCCTCCACCACCAGCTTGTGATTCCTGGGATCCCGGTATTGAATCAGGGCCCGCTGCATCGCCTTCTCATGGGGATTTACCGGAACATACACCGGCTCCATGGTCCGGGGATCCAGCCCTGTGTAGTACATACAGGTAGAGATGGTTGATGGAGTGGGATAGAAATCCTGAACCTGCTCCGGCATATATGGAAACTCCCGCAGATACTCCGCCAGCTCTACCGCTGCCTGTAAGGTGGAGCCTGGATGAGAGGACATCAGATAAGGAACCAGATACTGATCCTTCCCCTGCCGCTTATTCATCTGCTCATACTCACGGACAAACCGGCGGTACACTTTATTTGCCGGCTTTCCCATCCGGGCCAGCACCTCATCCGACACATGCTCCGGCGCCACCTTCAGCTGGCCGCTGACATGGTATTCACACAGCTCCCGCAAAAACTCCCTGCTTTTGTCTGCCAAAAGATAATCAAATCGGATCCCTGACCGGATAAATACCTTTTTCACCCCGGGAATCTCCCGAAGCTTTCTTAAAAGAGCAATATAGTCGCTGTGATCTGCCTTCAGATTTTTGCACGGCTCAGGGAACAGACACTGCCGGTCCACACAGGCCCCCTTCTTCTTTTGCTTCTCACAGGCCGGAAAACGGAAGTTGGCCGTAGGCCCTCCCACATCGTGAATATACCCTTTAAAATCCGGGTCCTCCGTAAGCTGTTTCGCCTCCTCCACCAGAGATTCATGGCTTCTGGACTGGATAATCCGGCCCTGATGAAAGGTCAGGGCACAGAAACTGCATGCCCCAAAGCAGCCCCGGTTGTTGATCAGACTGAATTTAATCTCCCGGACAGCCGGGACTCCTTGGGCCGCCTCATAGGAGGGGTGATAGCTGCGCATGTAGGGAAGGCCATACACCTGATCCATCTCCGCTTCAGACAAGGGCTTCGAAGGAGGATTCTGCACCACATACTCCACATAATCCCGGCCGCTGTAGGGTTCCACCAGCCTTTTCCCTGAAAACGGGTCCGTGTTTTTGTATTGTATGCCAAAACTGCGGGCATACGCTCTTCGGTCCCTCTTCATGTCCTCATAGTCCGGCAAAAGCTGATAGTCATACACATTTTCAAGACTCCTTGTCCGGTAAACCGTCCCGTCCACAAAGGTGATCATCCTCACATCGATTCCTGCATCCAAGGCCTGTGCGATCTCCACAATGGAATGCTCCCCCATACCATAGGAGAGAATATCAGCCTGAGAATCCAGAAGCACGGACCGTTTTAACCGGTCTGACCAGTAATCATAGTGAGCCATTCTCCGCAGGCTGGCCTCAATCCCCCCGATAATCACCGGCACATCCCGATAAGCCGAGCGGATCAGGTTGCCATACACAATGGTGGCATAGTCCGGCCTTTTCCCCATAACTCCGCCCGGAGTGTAGGAATCCTGTTGTCTCCGCCTTTTTGATACAGAGTAATGGTTTACCATGGAATCCATGTTGCCTGCTGACACCAAAAAACCCAGACGGGGCTTTCCAAAAATCCGTATGCTCTCCTTGTCCTTCCAGTCCGGCTGGGCAATGATTCCCACCCGGTATCCATAATGCTCCAAAACACGGCTTATTATGGCTGTCCCAAAGGAAGGGTGGTCCACATAGGCATCCCCTGTCACATAGACAAAATCGCACTGTTCCCAGCCCCGCCTTTCCATGTCCTGCCGGCTGATTGGCAAATAATCCCCCATACGCCACTCCCTTATATTCTTTGTATTCCTATGAAGCCGCCCCTCTCACAAGAAGCTCATAATAATTCTGGATGTAAAAGTCAGCCAGCTGCCGCTTCTCCTCCCGCATGGGGATGGAAAAATGATCCTCCACGGCACATACGGTCATTCCGGCTGCCTTTCCTGCCAGTATGCCTGCAGGCACATCCTCAAATACCATGCACTGCTTTGGGGCAACGCCCAAACGTTCTGCCACATTTAAGTAGATATCCGGAGCCGGCTTTCCTGCCGCCACCTCACAGGCTGTAGCTACCACCTGAAAATAAGAGGAAATCCCCAGAGACCGCATTACCGCATCCACCATCTCTCTGCCATTGCTGGTGGCAATACCTGCCCGGATCCCAGAATCTCTCAAAAATTCCAAAAACCGCCTTGCCCCCTCCTTTAGAGGAACCTCCCAGCGGTATTTTTCAATGCTCATGTCCACCCAGGCTTTTTTGATCTCCTCCACAGTGTCTGGCAGCTGAAAGGTATTCTTAAAATAGGCAGCTGTCTCAGAAAAGCTCATGCCCTCGATCTCCCGCTGAAGAAAATCCGGACAGTCATAACCATATCTTCCCAGGTATTCCATATCAATCGCTTTCCACATCCACATGGAGTCCACCAGCGTCCCGTCTAAGTCAAAGATCACTGCTTCCTTTTTTAAAAGCTCCTGCCTGACCTTCTGTCCGTCATTTCTCCATTCTCTGCTCACTCTCTTCATAATCCTCTTATCTCCCCGTTTCCCTTTAAACCAGCAAGCTCCTCTTCTGTCAATCTGCGGTACTCTCCCGGGCATAGGCTCTCATCCAGAGTCAGTGTGCCCATGGATATTCGTTTTAAGTAGGTGACTTTACATCCCAGGGCCTCAAACATCCGCTTGACCTGATGAAACTTTCCTTCCTGAATCGTCAAATAAACCTCGGTCTCTCCCTGCATCCCATCTTCTGCCATCGCAAATTCGCCCGGCAATGCCAGTGTTTTCTCTCCTGCTATCTCAAGCTTTCCCGGCTGCACTAACGTTCCGTCCCCCAGTGTCATCCCTGACGCGATCTTCTCCTTTGCGTCTTTTGGAAGAATCCCTGCCACCCTGGCATAATAGGTCTTATCCACATGTTTTTTGGGAGATAATAATTGGTGAGCCAGCTCCCCGTCATTGGTCAAAATCAACAGTCCCTCTGTATCCAGATCAAGCCTTCCCACGGGAAACAGATCTTTTCTGCCCTCTCCCTTCAAAAGCTCAACCACTGTGGGGTAACGCTTGTCCTCTGTGGCTGATACCACCCCCTGAGGCTTGCAGAGCATAAAATATTCCAGCATCCGGTACTCCACCACCACTTTGTCCCAAGCCACCTCATCCCGGTCCGGGTCAATCTTTCTCTCCGGCTTTTTCTCCGTCTGCCCATTGACCTCAACCCGTCCTTTTTTCGCTCCTTCCCGAATCTGGGACCGGCTCCCCTTTCCCATATCCGCAAGAAACTTATCCAGACGTATCATTTTCCCCATTACATCCACCGCCATCCCGGATAATATTTGTTTTTCAACCCACTGCCTGCTGCCTTTGCCCAGCCTAAGGGAAAGCCATCCACACAGACTAACACCCATCCCTTCGAAAAGCTTTCTCCTTCTTTTAAGGATATTGTCTCTCCCTTCAGATACCGGATCACCCGCTCATCCTCCCGGCTCATGGAAAAACTTCTGGCAAAGTCCCCCTGCCTTAAAGCCATGGCAGATGCCTGAGATGGTTCAAACCTGCCCCGGTTTACACTTCCCACTAACAGCCCGGTCCGCAGATATCGCAGCCTCCAGCTTTTATCAAAACCCTCAGGAAGCAAGTACACCTGTTCATCCTGCACCATGAGATGATCCCGGTCAAAAGGCTGGGCTAAAAGCCCCTCCCATTCCAGATAACCGCTGTTTTCCAGAAGCTTTAAGGATTCTTTTCTTTTGTCTTTTTCCCTTATCCAACACGCCTTCTCCTGCCCCGGCTCCTCCTCTGTCTGCCTTCTTTTTCGAAGCTTTGCCACAAAATGCCCTTCCCCCCGGATCCGGTGAGGAAAAAGCCGGATCACCGGCTTTTGGGCCACCCCTGTACAGGCTCCCTCCCAGGGCTTTAAAGCCACCAGCTCCATCCTTGGTTCCTCTGCCAAAATCCAGTCTACAGCCTCCTCGTCCTCCTCCACGGAAAAGGTGCAGGTGGAGTAGACCAGCTCTCCCCCTGGCTTTAACATCCTCACTGCCTGCTTTAGGATCTCTCTCTGAACTGGTACATAATATTTTGGTCCTCGCTCCTGCCAGCTTTTGATAAGCTCCGGCTCCTTGCGAAACATCCCTTCTCCGGAACAGGGTGCATCCACCAGAATCTTGTCAAAAAAGCCTTCAAACACCTGGGCCAGCCGCTTTGGCTCCTCCGCTGTCACACAGATATTTTTAATTCCTGCCATTTCCAGGTTTTTTAAGAGGGCCTTTGCCCGGGAAGCGCTGATATCATTGGCCACCAAAAGCCCCTCTCCCTGAAGCTCTGCCCCCAGCTGAGTACTCTTTCCCCCAGGGGCAGCACACAGATCCAAAACCTTTTGTCCCGGCTCCACTCCCAAGACTGCCCCCGGGGCCATGGCACTTGGCTCCTGAATATAGTAAAGCCCGGCATAATAGTACACATCCCTGGCAGGCCGGCTTCCCTCCTGACAGTAATAGCCGTTCTCATTCCACAAAACGGGGCTGATCTCCCAGGGACTGATCCGCTCCCACTGTCCCGGCATAAGCTTCGCCGGATTTACCCGGATTCCCTGTACTGCTGCCTGTCCGCAGGTCTCCAGCCAGGAATCATACGTATCCGCCAAAAGCCCCTTCATCTGCTCCAGAAACAACTCTGGCAATCTCATTTGCTTTCCCCTTCTCCTGCCTGCTAAGCTTCATGTAAATACGGTTAAATATCCCGCAGCAATCCGGGGATATTTAACCGTGTTCCATCATATTTCAAATAATCCGCCATTTTCCTTCACTCTGTTTTTTCTGTTGCTTCCCATGCGGAAGGACACCTCTAAGGATGCCCGGTACAAAACTGGTTTGATGACCTCCTCCACATATGGATCAGTCATTCGCTCCACAGATCCAAAACAGCTTATTGCAGCCACAAGCTTTTCGCTGTAATCGTAGATTGGATAGGCAATGCATCGTAAATTTCTCTCACATTCTTCATTGTCCATGGCAAAGCCGCACTTTTTTACCTTCTCAATCTCCTCCATCAGTCTTTCCTTTGTCCGAATCGTGTTGGGCGTAAGCTCTCTTAGCTTTTTCTTTTCTATCATCTGGTCAATCTCTGCCTCCGAATACTGGGAAAGAAACAGCTTGCCGGAGCTGGTGGAATAAAGAGGAGACTGCTTGCCGATCCGTTGCAGAGTCGGCCCCATCATATCCGGCTCATACACACAGTCCAAATAGACACATTCCATATCGTGCTCCACCACAATGCTGCACCCCAACCCCAGCTGGCTGGACAAATCATTGATCAGCTCCCCGGTCAAGGTCCGGATCGTCAAATGATTCCGCACATTGACACCGATGCTGCATATCCGCCATGTAAGTGCATAACGGCCCAGAAATTCATCCTGATAGGCAAAGCCCTCCTGAATCAGAGCATTCAGATATCTGAGAACCGTTGGCTGGGGAATCTTTGTACCTGCCGCTATTTCCTGCAGGCGAAGAGGCGCCTTGCTTTTTGCAAGAAAGGAAATCAACTGAAACAGTTTTAAAACTAATTGATTAGACGGCTTATCATTTACACTGATCTCTTTTTCATCATCTGCCATAAGTAATCCACCCTGGTATTTTTTATTCCAAAACTTCTTTCATATTATCATATTTCAAAAACCGTGTCAATTTCGCAAACCCTTTGAAAACCTGGATAATTTTTGTTCTGTAATTTTATTTTTATATATTTTATTTCATTTATTTATATATTTATATTTTTTTGAAATTAAATTTTGTTTTTATTGACTTCAATTCCACGCAATGTTATAATTGCGATGGAGCCTTAACACCATTGAACATTAAACATTGAAGGGGGAACTTACTTATGAGTGAAGTCAAAAAAATGAAGTATTTCGCCGGCGGAAAATGGCTGGATTCCACCACAGGAGACTACACGCCTGTCTATAACCCCAGCACCGGAGAAATCCAGGCTTATATTCCCAACTGCTCATCCCAGGAGGTATCCTATGCCATTGCCTGTGCCCAGAAGGCATTTCCTGCATGGCGAGACACTCCTGTGATGAAGCGGGTGCAGATTCTTTATAAATTCCGGGATCTTTTGATCCGGCACTGGGATGAGCTTACCATGTGCTGTGCCCGGGAGCATGGGAAAAACTGGGCAGAGGCAGCCGGCGACATTGCCAAAATCAAAGAACCTGTGGAGCTGGCCTGCGGCACCCCTTCCCTGATGATGGGAGAATCCCTGATGGACACCTCCAAAGGCTACAATACCGTCACCTACCGGGAGCCTTTAGGGGTGTTTGCCGGTATCTCACCATTTAACTTTCCCGGGATGATTCCCATGGGCTGGATGACCCCTTTATGCATCGCCACAGGCAATACAATCATCCTAAAATTGGCTTCCAAGACCCCTCTGACAGCCATGCGCTGTGCCGAGCTCTGGCAGGAAGCCGGGCTGCCGGACGGAGTGCTCAATCTGATCTCCTGCAGCCGTCACGAGGCTGAGCTGTTTTTAACTCATCCGGATGTAAAGGGGATCTGCTTTGTAGGTACCACCGGTGTGGGCAAACACATCTACAGTCTGGCGGCAACCCACGGCAAACGGGTGCAGGCACAGACCGAAGCCAAAAATCACGCCCTGGTTCTGGAGGATGCCGCCCTGGAGCGCACAGCCCGCGGTCTGATCAACAGTGCCTTCGGATGTGCCGGAGAGCGCTGCATGGCGCTGCCTGTGGTGGTGGTCCAGGAAAGCATTGCCGATAAGCTGGTGAAGCTGATTGTCCAATATGCAAGGGAGATGAAGATCGGACCGGCCTATGACAAATCCACTGACTTAGGACCTATGGTGGATGCACAGCATAAGGCACGGGTGATCCGCTGGATCGAGACAGGCATCAAAGAAGGCGCTGATCTGGTCTTGGATGGCCGTCATGTGACCGTTGAAGGTTATGAAAAAGGATTTTATCTCGGCCCCACAATTTTTGACCATGTGACGGAAGATATGTCCATTGGTCGGGATGAAATTTTCGGTCCGGTTCTATGTGTCAAGCGCTGCCGGGACTTTGAAGAGGGTCTTTCTGTCATGAATGCCAGTCCCTTTGCCAATGGCTCTGTCATCTATACCCAGAGCGGATACTATGCTGACGAATTTGTCCGCCGCACCCATGGAGGCATGGTGGGTGTCAATGTAGGAATCCCGGTGCCTGTGGGCATTTTCTCGTTCAGTGGCCATAAAGACAGCTTTTTCGGTGATCTTCACTGTCTTGGCAAAGACGGGGTTCGCTTTTTTACGGAAATCAAGGCTGTCACCTCCCACTGGTTTGATGAGGAAGAGAAAAAGGCAGTAAAGGTTGACACCTGGGAAGGCTCTGTCGGCGGAAGCATATAGTGAAAAGAGACTGCTGTTCCACAAAATTTTGATAAGTTGGAACAGCAGTCTCTTTTTGTAAATCGGAATTTTAGCAAACCAGAATTTTACTTTAATATATTTTTCAGAATAATATTTTTCGGCGCTGTCACCTCACGCAATGTACAGCTTACCCCCTCGGCTCCGATTCCACTCTTCTTGCGGCCTCCAAAAGGCATTTCCCTAGAGCGGAGGCGGCCGCCTCCGTTGATCACCACTGTGCCGGCCTCAATCCGGCGGGCGATCTTTATTGCTTTGCCGATATCTCTTGAGCACACACCGCTAGACAGACCATACATGGTATTATTGGCAATCTCAATGGCCTCCTCTACTGTGTCAAACCCGATTATGGGAAACACCGGCCCGAACACCTCCTCATCCCGCATGATATCCATCTCCTTTGTCACATCCACCAGAACCGTGGGAGTATAAAATGCTCCGTTTCTCTCGCCTCCATACAGAAGTCTGGCCCCCTGGTCCACACACCTTTTTACCTGGCGGTCCACCTTCTTTGCCGCCTCTTCATTGATCAGACATCCCATCTGTGTTTTGGGGTCAGAGGGATCTCCGATCACATAAGCGCTGACCTTCTCCACCAGCTTACTAATAAATTCCTCCTTCACAGAATTATGGATAATAAACCGCTTACTGGCAACACAGATCTGTCCTGCATTGACCAGACGCCCTAAAACCGCCTCATGTACCGCCATGTCCACATCCGCATCGTCACAGACAATAAACGGGTCATTTCCTCCCAGCTCCAGTGTGACGGGAGTGATATTCTGTCCGGCCAGGGCCGCTATCTTTGCTCCCACCGCCGTGCTGCCTGTAAGGCTGACAGAACCCAGCTTTCCATTGCCTACCAGCCATGCTCCCACCTCAGAGCCTTTGCCGGTGACAATATTGACCGTACCGTCCGGAAACCCTGCCTCCACCAACAACTCGCACAGGCGGATCAAGGTTCTGGGACAGTCGCTGGCCGGCTTAACCACCACGGAATTTCCAGCTACCAGCGCTGGTGCTACCTTGTGAGTAAACAAGCTGACCGGAAAATTGTAGGGAATAATACAGGCAATCACTCCTACTGGCTCCCGGATCACGATCTGCATCCGCTCCTCCGTGTTTGGCTCCATTCCCACTGGATAGCTCTCCTCATACTCATGCTTTGCCTTCTCCAAAAATCCCGTAAAAAAAGCAATCACATTGTTGATCTCATTGGCTGCCTCCGGAATGGTCTTTCCCACCTCCTCTGACTCCATTCTGGCCAGCTCCTCCTTGTGAGCCTTTACCAGCTCCACATACTTTTCCACAATAGGTCCCCGCTTATAAAGGGGTACGCTGCCCCAGATCTTCTGCCCGGCCACTGCACAGTCCACCGCATAGTCCACATCTTCCTTCGTGGCCACAGGCACCGTATCGATCACCTGATTCGTTGCCGGATTGTATACATTCATTGTCTTTCCATCCGATGAGTCGGTTCTTTTTCCATTGATGATCATTTGCATAATAAAATATCCTCCTTATTTTTCCCTGTTTTTGTGTGAAAAGGGTTCCACCACCACACCAGAGTCCTCCTCAGCAATCCGGATGACACAACTGCAGTCATCCAGCTCATATCCTTTGTTCTGGGCAATCCTTATATTTTCCCGCACCAGATTGCCAAGGCGTAAAGGAACCTGAAGGCTTCTTCCCATATTCAGGGCAATATCCACATCCTTGGCCATAAGCTGCAAGGTAAAGCCCGGTTTAAAATTTCGTTTAAAGACAAAGTTTGCCATTTTCACCCGGCCTGCATAGCTCTCCCCGGATCCTGCATTGACAATGGATAAAAGCACCTCCGGATCCAGTCCGGCCTTCACCGCCAGAGCCATAACCTCAGAAACTGCTGCAATGTTGAGCGCAAACAGCATCTGATTACATGCTTTTGCAATATCTGCCGTTCCCACCGGACCTACAGGAACGATTTTTTCTCCCATCGTCTCCAAAATGGGGCGCACCTGCTCGAAAGTCTGAGAATCACCGCCCACCATAATTGTCAGCGTTCCCTCCTGTGCCCCCTTAAAGCTTCCGGTCACCGGAGCATCTAACATCTTAGCCCCCTTTTCCTTTAGCCACTCGCAGATTTGCTGATTGCTCTTGTAATCCGAGCTACCCATGTCAATAAAGATTTTCCCCGCAGACATTCCCTCATAGAGTCCGTTTTCGCCAAACATTACCTCCTCAACGATCCCTGAATTGGGAAGCATTGTGATAATCACATCACTAAAAACAGCCACCTGCCGGGGATTCTTTTGTAAAACCGCCCCTTCCTTAGAGAGTTCTTCACTCCGGAGCCCTGACCGGTCATATATATTGACCAGATACCCACTTTTCAAAAGACACCGTACCATGGGGGCTCCCATGATTCCCAGACCGATAAATCCCACCTTCTGCATTTCTTTTCCCCCTGTCCGCCCTTCTTGTTTTATGCTTCTTCGCGGCAGCTTAGGCCAATCAGGCTGCCACAGACTTTTCTGTCTCATCCTCTGAGCATTACCTTACATGCGTGATCGTCCCGGGAAGCAATCTCAAACGCTTCCTGGCAATCCTCAAGATCGTATGTATGAGAGATCAGGGGCTTAATGTCAATCATTCCATTGGCCACATTCCCTAAGGCCTTCTCAATCCACCAGAACTTATCATTCATAATGCGGTGCATCAATGCCAGAGTACGGATATCAAATCCATTGTTGTGCCAGCGGTTCACATAGATGGTGATCGGATTGATAATCCAGCTGTAAAGGCCTAATATCCCTCCATGCTTCAGGATTTTACTGCAAAAATCAATAGAATCACTGTTTCCGGCCACCTCCAGGGCTACGTCAACCCCATATCCCTTTGTCTCCTGGATAATCTGCTCCATCGCCTCCTTGGGATCTGTGGCATCGATGGCAATATCTGCTGCCATCCGTTTTGCCAGCTCAAGCTTTCCGGGAATTAAATCCACTGCAATAATCTTTTTTGCCCCCATGCGGCGGGCCACCTGCATCATCACCTGTCCTGCATACCCGGAACCCACCACAGCCACCGTATCCCCCAGTTTAATCCCTGAATTCATCCCGGCAAAAATCGCGCAGGCAGTAGGCTCTGCCAGAGCCGCCTCCTCCCAGGTAAGCCCCTCGGTCATGTGCATCACCCCATACCCGTCATGGGAAAGCTTCTGTACAAAGTAGTCCGACATGGTATTGCACCATCCAAAATTCATGACTGGATCCCCCACCTTAAAATCCGTCACATGCTTTCCCACTGCCACCACCTCGCCAGCTCCCTCATGTCCCACCTTTAGGGGATACGCATACTTTGCCTCCGTGTTGCTATGAGATGGGTCGATGATGTGCGTCACCGGGGGAACGATCTTTTTAAAATAATTTTTGTCCGTGCCGCAGATAGAGGAAAATTTTGTTTTCACCAAAACTTCATTTTCCTTTGGCTCTAGGTTCTCCTTTGTCAACTGTACAATCCCCTTGTCCATGATCGTCACAACTCTTGCTTCCATTTCTTTTCCTCCTCCATTTTCCTGTTTCCTTTAAAATTTTGTGCGAAAAACACCTTATACAAACGGGCATCCTACCCGTAGCAGACGGCTTCAAATCCCTTTCTTCCAAAGAAAGAAGCGCAGGTTTTCATCTCTTCCCCTGAAGGACGCTTTGCCTCCTCACAGCCATATCTTCTCCCCAGCTGCTCATATTTTACAGAGCCATAGGCATGGTACGGCAGAAGATGTACTGGCCCCTGATAGCCGCAGGCATGAAGCAGGGCTGCCATTTTTTCCATAGTTTTCTCATCGCTGTTGCAGCCCTTGACTATAGGTATCCGCACAGTCACACTTTTTTCTGATGCGAGAAAACGCCTCAGATTGTGAAGAACTAGCTTGATGGATACTCCCGTATAGGTTCGGTATCCCTCATCATCCCCATGCTTGATGTCAAAATAGATCCTGTCCGCCCATACTGCCGCCTCTTTGCCCTTTTTCCAGTCAAAGTAGCCACAGGTCTCCACCAGGGTATGAATCTGTTCTCTTTTGCAGGCCTTTAGCAGTTCCTTTAAAAATTCCGGCTGGGCAAAGGCCTCTCCCCCGCTAACTGTCACACCACCGCTGCTCTCATAATATCCTTCATCCTTTAATATCTCATCCATCACCTGGGAAACCGATACCATTCTGCCCACACGCTTTAAGGCGCCCGCATAACACTCCCCTGCACACAGCCCGCAATTTTTACATTGCAAAGGATCTATCCTTCCCTCCTGGCAGGCATTTTCCGGACAGACTGACTCACAGGCCCCACATTGAATGCACCGTGCCTTCACATACAAAAACTCCTGCTTATAATTCTGAGATTCCGGATTGCAGCACCATCTGCACCGCAGAGGACATCCTTTAAAAAACACAGTAGTCCTTAATCCCGGGCCGTCATGAACAGAATGTCTCTGAATGTTCAATATCATCCCGCAAACCATCTATTCCACCTCATCATATTCCTTAAGCATCTGCATGGCTCCACTGCGCTTTGCCAGAGTCCCCCGTATGAAAGGCATCAAAAGAATCACCATACTCAATATATAAAACACATTTCCAATAGGGCTGGAAAAGAAATACCCTGTTTTTCCTCCGGAGATAATCAGCGCCTGTCTCATACTGGACTCAATGGAACGCCCCAGCACAAAGGAGATAACCATAGGCGCCACAGAAATCCCCCAGCGCCGCATCAGACAGCTGATAATGGCTACAAACACCATAACTCCCACATCACTCTGCGCCGGTTCACAGAATAAGTGCCTGCCAGAGAAAGAATCAGTATCCCAGGATATAAAAGCTTTAAGGGAACCACAGTAATATAACTGCTTAAGCGGACAAACACATATTTCCCCACCAAAAACATGCCGATAGTGGCTATCACCATGCAGACAAACAGACCATACAATGTATCCCCGCTCTTCTCAAACACGCTGGGTCCCACAATGATACCATTCATTAACATGGCGGCTCCAAACAGTGCCGCAATGGGATTGCCGGGAATCCCCAGAGTAACTAAGGGCAGAATATTCGCACCACACACCGCATTGTTGCTTGCCTCAGGAGAGATAATCCCCTCCTCAATACCAGTACCGAATTTCTCCGGATATTTGGAAATGCTTTTCGTCAATGCATAGGAGAACAGCGTTCCCACATTGCTTCCGATACCAGGTATAATTCCGATCACTGCCCCCACAGCGCTTCCCTGAAGCAGCACATGCCAGTATTTTGTAATCAGCTCTCGCCAGGTCAGATCCTTGTTGGCATTTTTGATCGATTCCTTCGCAATCCGGAAAGCCTTAGAGGCCTCCTTCCTGTCTGCCTCTTTTTCCACTTCCGTCATTTTCCGGAATCTGTCTTCCTTCCGTTTCACATGGACCGTCTGCTCAAAGACTTCTGTCAGGGCAAATGCCCCCAAAAGAAAGGCCACTGTGTCGATCCGGTCAAATTTCCCCAGGCCAAACACATCAAACCGGGGTAGTCCGATCACCGGATCCATTCCCACACAGGCGAACAGCAACCCCAAAAGCGTGCTTAAAAAGCCTTTGACCGCAGAGCCTCCCCCGGCCAGGGTGGCCGTGATCAAGAGAGAAAACACGTAGATTCCCGTGAACTCCGCAGCGCCGAATTTCAAGGCAAAAGAAGCTAATGGCAGGCACAGAAAGATCAGCACCAGATTGCTGAACATATCTCCAAAAGTGGAGGAATACAAAGAAAGCATCAAAGCCCTTCCTGTCCTGCCGCCTTTGCTCATAGGATATCCGTCCCAACAGGTAGCCACATTGGCCGCTGTACCCGGCGTGTTGATGGTTATGGAGGAAATAGAGCCTCCAAAGGTGCAGGATTTATAGATAGCCATCATAAAGGGCAAGGTAAAAAGGGGATCCATGCCATAGCAGAGGGGTATGGCAATGGCCAGCGCAGTGTTAGGGCCAAGGCCCGGAATTGCACCGATCACAGCCCCCATTAAAAGCCCAAGAATAATCCCCACCCAGCTCTGCCAGTTTAACAGCGCCTGTATGCCGATCGTAATCACTTCCATTTTGTCCCTCCTTCCTACATCAGGATTCCCGCAGGAAATCGCACAGACAGCAGCACCACAAATACAAGCCAGAGCAGGACCATAAAGACCGCCGGAAACAAAATCACCCACCGGATTCCCCGGTTGCCCAGATAAAAGGCTGCTGCCGCCATAACCAGAAAGCCGCTGAAAAAGAAGCCCAGCAGGGGAGCCAGAACACAAAAGATCACACTTAAGCCGGCAAAAATAATCAGGGACAAAGAATCCAGAAGGAAAAGCCGCACCAATTCCCTTTTTATAGGTTCACTTCGGAGCCTCTCCTTGTGCTTTAAGCATTCCTTTAGTCCCATAAAAAAGAGGAGAAGAGATGCCCCTGCCAGACAGATGGTATAGATTGCCGGAAATATTCTGGGATTGTTTGCAATGCCTGTGCCGGCCGATCCTTTGATCGTTTTTGGTATCATGTAAAAGCCGATAACCGCTGAGATCATCAGAAAGACAATACCTGCCAGAATCCTCTCCGCTCCTGATGACAATTCCTTATTATATTCAGACTTCATATTCCTACACCCCCTGTTGCATACAATCCCGGAGGCCACAGCCCTCCGGTGAGACATTTATTCTGCAAATTCCGCCGCACTGTCATAAATCTCCTGATAGATAAAAGTCAGGGCTTCCCCGTCAATATAGTGGATCAACATTCCCTGAACTTCCACGCTTTCCATAAAATCCGAGTCCTCTAGAGAAGCTTGAAATGCATCACATAAGGTCTGCCTTACATTCTCCTCTGTCCCTGCCGGCACACAGATTCCCCACTTTTGAAGCCCTGTCACCTCATATCCTAACTCATTGGCAGACGCAAGCTCTGCAAACCGTTCATCCCGGTCTGCTCCCTCCTTAAAGGTGCCGATCAGCTTAATATGGCCAGACTCAATCAGAGAACGGTTGGGGGAAAAACCAGCCACATGTCCTACAATATGGCCTCCGGCCACAGCTGCCGCCGAATCGCTGGCGCCTCCGTAGGCAATGGAGGAGACATTGGACAGCCCGGCCTCCTTTGCAAGGCCTTTGATGGTGATATCATGAATCCCTCCCACACCAGAATTTCCCAGAGTAATATTTTCCTTGGGATGATCCTTCGCATATTGGATAAATTCCTCTAAGGTATCATAAGGTGCATCTGCCCCCACTGCCAGAAGATTAAAGTTCTCCACCCCCTGCAAAAGCACATCCAGCTGACCGAACAAATCCACACTGTAGTCTCCCATATAGCCTGCTGCATAGTAGGGGGACTCTGTGATTCCTCCGATCGTGTATCCGTCCGGCTTGGCATCGGCAATGGCAGACATGGCGGGAATAAAGGCGCCGCCGCCGATATTTTCAATCACAATGGACACTCCCAGCCTTTTCTCTGCTGCTGCCGCCCATGCACGGAAAATGGTATCCGTTCCGCTGCCAGCCGCATTATGTACAATCAAAGTGATCGGGCCGGTTGGCTTCCAGCGCTCTGCCTGGGAAACCTCTTTCCCACTCTCAGGCTCACCGGACGCCTCTTCCTTTTTTATCTCCTCTTTCGCTGCTGCCTCGGTGGATGCCGCCTTTGTCTCCTCAAAGGAAGTGGGTTGACTTCCTGCCCCGCTGCTGTTTTCCCCACAGCCTGCAAGGATTCCTGCCGCCAGGATCCCCCCAAGTATCCCTGCCATAATCCTGTAATTTCTTCTCATTTCTTTACCTCCCGATTTTTATTCATACACTCCGCAGCGGCGGATCACATCCATCTGAATATCATAGCTAAGCTCTGTGAAAAAAGCACAGTACCCGGAAATGCGTACCACAAGACTTCGGTATTTTTCCGGATGTGCCTGCGCATCCCGCAGAGTTTCCTCTGTAACTACATTAAAGCAAAGGTGCATAATCTTCTCATCTACAAATTTTCGCAGCACATCCACCATCTTCTCTTCATCCTCTCTCGTTCTCAGCAAAGTGGGATGAATATTGGGATTTAGGCTTGTCCCGTTGGGAGACATGGTAAGATCCAGCCTGCCCACAGAGTGAAAAATAGCGGTCAGCCCTTTTTTGGCCGAACCATATACAGGAGATACTCCATGCGCAAGACTCTGGTTGCGTTTCTTTCCGTCAGGGAGAGCCCCGGCCGCATTTCCCAAAGCCACATGGCCGGCAACTGAGTACAATCCCGGACGGTAGCCCCCGCCTCTGCGGTTTTTCACATGCTTAAACAGCGAACAGTAATGGCTGCCGATTCTCTGGGCAAAGGCGTCTACCTCAGGGTCATCATTGCCGAATTTCTCACACATATTTAGTAGATACTGATGCATCCTTTCATCCCTGTGATTATCTGCCATGGCTTTTTTTATCTCCTCAAGGGTATATTTTTGTTCCTTAAAAACAGCCTGACGGATTGCCAAAAGAGAGTCCGTCACATCTGCAAGCCCGATCCCCTGAGGCCCTACATAATTGTATTTAGCCCCTCCCAAAGTGATATCCATCCCCTTTTCCAGACAGCCGTCCATCATGCTGGAAACATAGGGAATGGGCATATTCTCTGCCTGAATCTTATCCAGATTGTTTAACATCACCACCATATGAAGCGCATAGTATTCCACCTGTTTTTCATAGGCAGCCACAATCTCCTCAAAAGAGCTGTCCTCCCCGATACAGGTAATACCATTAACCTTTTTTCCGCTTACAGGATCTGTCCCGTTAAAAAGTGCCAGCTCCAAACATTTGGCCAGATTCATCATGGCAGCATTGCACCAGGTAAAGCTGTTGCCGGAAGGGGCTGGCTCCACACATCCGATCACCCCGTAATCCCGGGCATCTTCCAAAGTGACGCCATCCTTTAACAGACTTTCAATGATCACCTCGTCATTAAACATAGAAGGCTTTCCGCAGCTGGTTTTTGCAAGATGAACAATCTTAAAAAGAAGCTTTCTGGGCGTTTTGCTGTGAAGGCGTACCCCAAATGCGGGCATGGGAAAGCCTGTATGTCTCTGAGCAGTAAAAAACATGTAGGTGAGAAGATTTGTGGCATCATTTCCCTGTTTGTCCTGCCCGCCCACAATCACCATCTCAGACATGGAATTGGCATTGACATAGGTGGAGGCATTTACCGGAACATTCGGCACCCGGTCCACCTCATTGAAACGAATAAACAGATTATCAAGCAGCTCCTGGGCAAAAGCCTCATCCCAGACCCCTGCATCCTGGTCCATCTGGCAATAAGGATACAGATACTGATCCATCCGCCCCGGGGAAGTGGATGGCCCCTCGGTCTCAATCATAATGATCACGTGAGTAAGCCAAAAGGACTGCACGGCCTCGTAAAAGGAAGTGGCCGGATTGGCAGGCACCTTCCTGCAAATCCGAGACATGATCTCAAGCTCTCTTTTACGCCTCCCATCCCCGCATTCTTCTGCCATCCTGGCTAACAGCTCACTGTAACGCCCGGCAAATTTCACCGCAGCCCGGCATACGATCTCCACCGCCTCATAAAAATCCAGCTTTTCCTTCACAAACGGATCGGTCAAGTTCAGACTTTCTTTCTTCTTTTGCGCTTCCTTTAAGATACCACAAAAGCCTTTTTGAAGAACCTTTCCGTAATCCACGGTGATATGTCCGGATGTTCCCCGCAGATGGGAGCCTAAAGTGATAACTGCCGGGGACATTCCAAACACCTTTCGGGTCTCCTCCGGTATGTTGACCATCCCCCGGTCCTCCACGGTTCTTCCTCTCCAATAGGGAAGAATTTCTCTTAGCTCCTCCTTGTCCTCATCTGATATTGCCGCCGGAAAAATCTTCCTGACAGAAAAATCATCCAGCTGTTTCAAAATCCAGTTTGCCTGGACCTCTGGAACTACCGAAAGCCCTCCCACCCGGCTCGCATTGTGCCCTGCAATCAGTTCGTCTTCCTTCACATAGATGGTCATCTCTGACAAGATTCGGTCCAACACCTTTGCCCGCTTTAAAATAACTGGCTCCTCTTCCATCTCCTGATAGGCCTTTGTCACAATCCTGGCACGCTCAATACAGATACTTTTCTTTGTAGTCAGAAAAAGCTCCTTTAAACGCCTGATCCGCTCGGTCATACCCATCTCTCCTTCCTGTCATCCATCTCCTTTGTCCAGGATCAGTCCTTGCTCTCATCACCGGTAACAATCCGCTGCTTTCCCAGCTCCTCCGCCACCTGAACCACCGATGTCACATCCAGCTCTCCCTTCCCCATAGCCACTGCTGCCGTAAACATCTGCATCACCGTTCCGGAGACAAGACTGGGAACCCCCAATGCCTTGGCTGTCCGCATATACAAATCAATATCCTTTAACATCATCCGCAAAGCAAACCGTGGCGGGTCAAACTGATTTTTAAAAACTGTTTCCGGGAAAAAATTCTCTAACATCCAGCAATTCCCCGAGCTGGTGCGAATCACCCGGGCCATATCTGCAAGGTTAAGCCCGGCCTTAATACCAGTCACAAACACCTCCCCCATCACCGCACTCTGAGAAGCAGAAATAGCCTGATTGCAAAGCTTCACCATCTGACCGGTTCCAATCTGTCCCATATAGTTGATATTGCCGCCGATACACGCAAAAATCTCCTTGCAAGCCTGAAAATCCTCCTCATTTCCACCAACCATAATTGTCATTGTGCCACTTTTGGCCCCAGCCGGTCCCCCGCTGACAGGAGCATCCAATGTCCTCACCCCTCTGTCCTTTCCCAAGGTATGTACTCTCCGGGTAGTCTCCACATCAATCGTGCTGGTGTCAATGATGTAAGTCCCCTTTCTCATACTGGCAAGCAGCCCTTCCTCTCCTGCACACACATTCAAAAAATCCTCCGGCAGCGGCACACTGGTAATCACAGCCTCAGAAAATCCTCCCACCTCCTTCAAAGTTCTGGCAACCACACACCCTTCCTGAATCAACCGGCCAAAAACTTCGTCCTCCTCCGGCCTAAAACAAGGATCCTGGCACCGTCTGGAATAAATCATTACCTGAAAATCCCCTTTTGCCAGATTGTGAGCTATCCCTGCCCCCATGTTTCCAACTCCAACCACCCCAATGCATCTCATAAAACACCTCCGCCTTTCCTGAAATTTTTATAAATCATTCATATTGCTTCTTGCTCACAAAAATGAAATTATATTATTATTTTCGGAATTAAATTTTATTTATATAGATAATATCACAATTTATTTTGTTTGTAAATATATTATTTCTATTTAATGCTTTTTAATTATTTTTTTATATAATTTTACTAACATATAATTATAATGTAACTTATATTGTTTATAAATTGAAATATTATTCCATAAATGGTTTTTTTGGTATTTCCCCTATTTGAGTTAAATTCCTTTGGATAAAGGTGCTTTAGCAGGTACGCCTTGGAAGAAGGGGTTGCTTCCCTGAAGCTGATGATAACGTAGCCTTGAAGGAAGAAGCGATATGGCAGGCTGTCAGTGGGGAACTTTTGACATTTGCAGGGATTTAGAACCTCTTAAATTTATGAGTTTTGCGTTGAAACGAAAATACACACTGTCTGAGCGCAGCGAGTTTGGGTATTTTCGTTTCGCTATTAGCAAAAATCAGAAATTTTAGAGGTTCTTAATCCCGAAACCGGAAAAAATCCCCACTGACAGCCTGCCATATCGCTTCTTCCTTCAAGGCGGACCACCCTATCACACAAAAACAGAGGAAAATTTTGAAAATCTATGATATACTTACCATGATAGAAACAAAAACTTTACCTGTCCCAAATCAGGCAGAATCATTATACCCAAAAAGGAGAACCATTCTATGACCCGTTTAACAAAAAAACCCCCGATCCTTCTCTCTCTTTCCCTTGCCCTTTCCCTGTCTGCCGCCCCTGTTATAGATGGGCCTCTTTTGCCGGCCTGCACAGCATCCGTGGCCTGGGCCTCTCCATCTGCCAAGGGCAACACCTCGGGAAATTTTCAAAATGGCGGCGCTGCCGCTGAGGCAGACGGATGGCTTTACTATTACGAAAACGGAGACCTGTTAAAAGCCCGTCCCGGGGAGGATGGAACAGTTCTTGTAAATGATATAAATTCACAGCTTCCTGACCCATTCTGGGGAAATTTAAACTTGGCTGATGGACAGATTTTCTTCCGGACGCTTCACGGAGCTGTCTACAAGGTCTCCCAAAACGGAGGAACACCGGAAATATTCTTTCCGGCAAAAACTCCTTTTGGCACTGGAACCTGTGAAATTTTTCTCTCCGGGGATTGGCTGTATTTTAATTACGAGACTACTACAGGCATGGAGCGCACCAGCATGATCTGCCGGATCCATCCGGATGGAACTGGCGGGGAGGTATTAAAAGACGGAACTGGAAAAGAGATGTATTGGCTTTTGGATGTGACAGAAGATACCATCTATTATACGGGAATCTGCCATGAAGAAAATGTGTTTTATAATTATCAGATGAGCCTGGACGGACAAAATTCCAGGCGGATAGACTTTATCCCCTACACGCCCATCCTTCAGGCTGTGGACGGATGGCTTTACTTCAGGGATTCCACCGATGATGCTATCAAAAAGATCCGTCCGGACGGCTCCGGGCTTCAGACAATCCACAGCCGCCCGGCTGCCATGAGCTTTAATGTATCAGCAGACGGATCGTGGATCTATTTCTCCTCCTTAGCCCAGGGGGATACGGAGGCTGCTTATATGCGGATAAAGACCGATGGCACTTGCCTTCAGTCCTTAGGCCAGCTCACCATGTATCACGCCTCCATTGCCGGTGACCGGATCGTCTCTCTCACCAGCGGCAATATGCGCATGATCCCGCAGGCTTCCGGCATACCAAAACTGGAAAAAACAGGCGGCGGTTTTTTTGATCAGTAAATCCGGTTAAGACCCGGACAATGGAATGTCTCTCCTAAGGTTCTCATAGAATGAGAGAAAGCAGAGAAATCTCTCAACCTACCATTGGAGGCAGCCATGACCAATCCCTTAAATGATCCATCCTTTTCTTCAGCCGTTCATCGCCCCATGCTTTGCAGTCTGCCCATTCTTCCCATCCTGCTATTGGGGCTGCTGCTCACCTTCCCGTCCCTGTCAGTCCAGGGGGCCTTAAACGGCCTTCTTCTGTGGTTCAACGTGGTTCTCCCCACCCTGGCCCCCTTTATCATCTGCACGCAGATGATCACGGCTCTGGGCGGGGTGGAACTGCTCATGAAACCTTTCAGCCCCTTTCTAAAAGGTCTGTTTCAGGTAAGTATTCCCGGCTCCTACATCCTGCTGTGCGGCCTTCTCTGCGGCTATCCTCTGGGTGCCAGAATGTGTGCAGACTTTAAAAAAAGCGGATCCATCTCCCCGGAGGAATCCGCCTATCTTTTGGCCATCTGCAATCATCCCAGTCCGATGTTCCTTTTGGGATATGTACAGGCACAGCTCAATCTTCTTGTGTCACCTCTGTGGCTGATCGCATGTCTTTATCTGCCCATTCTTCCCCTGTCTTTTCTTGCCAGGTTTATCTATCGTTTGGATGTTTCTGACAAGTCCGCTCTTTCCAAGACTCCTCTTAAGAGTCCTGGCCAAAACCAGATTTCAGACATCACAAAAAAACCGTCTCTGGAGGATACCATTGCCTCCACCTGCGAAACAATGGTTATCATTGGCGGTTATATTATGCTGTTCTCGATTCTGGTTGTATGGATTGACCGGCTTACTTTTCTTCCTGAAAGCTTCCGCGCTCTTTTAGCCGGCGCTGCAGAAATCACCACCGGGGTCAGCCGTCTATGCAAAGCATTTCCTGACTCTCAAAGCCTGCTGCCGGTTCTGTCTGCTGTGGCCTTCGGAGGTTTTTCCGGGATCTTTCAGACCCGAAGCGTTATCCGGGGCTCCGGGCTCTCCATCTCCCATTATGTAGGCTGGAAGTTTCTTCATGCCAGTCTGTCCTGTCTTATTGCGCTGCTGCTCCCATTTCTTCTTCCGAGCTGATCCCTGACGCCAGCTCATTGCGGTTGGCTGTAACTATCTCATAGGTGGATTGCATAGAAGATAGGTATTCTGCAAAACGTCCCTGGGCTCCTTCCATGGAATGGCTGATAATCATCTGCAGGCTTTTTAACATTTCATCTGTATAATTGATCGATCCCTGGCGGATACTGTTGGCATCAGCCACCGCATTGTCAATGATGGCCTGGGCCTGGGCCTGGGCCTCCTCCACGATCTCATTTGCCCTGGTATATGCCTGCTGCATAATCTCATGTTCATTCACCAGCTCATTGGTCTGTTCCGTGGCCTGAGCCAGAATCGTGTCTGCCTGGGTTTTCGCTTCAGAAATAATCGCGTCCTGATTGCTTATTATCTTCTGGTACTTTTTGATCTCATCCGGAATCCTCAGACGCAGCTCTACCAAAAGCTCCTCTAGCTCCTCTTTGTTTACCTGTATCTTTGTGTTTGACAGCGGAGAAAACTTACAGCTGTCAATATATTCTTCAATCTCACCGATCAATTGTTCGATTCTACTCATTCTTCCCTCTCCTTACTTCTGATGAGTATCTTCCCCCTGCCTCTCCTCCACTCTCGTTCTCACCTGTTCCGCCACAGACGGATGCAGAAATGCCTCCAGCGGACCGTGAAAAAATGCAATCTCCTTCACAGTTGTGGAGCTCAAATAGGAATAACTCAAATTAGTTGTCAAAAAAATCGTATCAATATCTGGCGCCATAACCCGATTGGTCTGGGCCATCTGAAGCTCATACTCAAAATCCGTGATGGCACGAAGTCCCCGAACCACCACATTTGCATTACATTGGTGGACAAAATCCACTAAAAGTCCGTCAAAAGACTGAACCTCCACATTGTCCAGATGGGACACAATATCCTCTAACATCTTAACACGTTCCTCAAGGGAAAACAACGGCGTTTTAGAATTATTCTTCAAAACCCCGATAATTACATGATCCATCATCCTGGCTGTCCGCTCAATGATATCCATATGTCCTAAAGTGACCGGGTCAAAGCTCCCCGGATAAACTGCTACTGTCATGTACTCCTCCGTTCTGCCAAAAATCCTCTTTATCCGGATCCTTCACACCTGCTAAAATTGTTGTGATATAATCACTTTCGATGCAAAAAAATATGTTTATTTGTCTTATAACGCTTTTCCTTTGTCAGGATATATCCCATTGCCTCCAGATAAGAAAAATCCTCATCAAGCCGCGTCTCCACAATCACCTGGCTCTCCTCATCCATCAGCCCTGAGTCTATTAGGTAGGAAAGCATTTCCTTCTCTGTCTGATTTCCGTAAGGGGGATCCATAAAAATATAGTCGAACCGGTACTTTCCTTCCAGGCGGTGAAGAGCCGTCAGGGCATCACAGTGCATAACCACTGCCTGGGCCGTAAGCTTGGTTGCCTGAAGATTCTCCCGGATATATTCTATTGCAGCCCGGTTTTGCTCCACAAAAACACACTGAGCGGCTCCCCGGCTTAAAGCCTCGATTCCGATTCCTCCGCTGCCGGCAAACAGATCTAAAAACACACGGTCTGCCAGATCATATTGCAGCATATTAAAAAGGGTCTCCTTGATCCGGTCCGTAGTCGGTCTGGTCTCAAGCCCTTCCAAAGTTTTCAGTGAAATCCGTCTTGCACTTCCGGCGATTACCCGCATAAAAGCCTCCTCTTATCTGTTTCACGTTCCATTATAGTATCAAATTTTCTGATA
Source organism: Lachnospiraceae bacterium (assembly GCA_022794255.1). Taxonomy (GTDB): domain Bacteria; phylum Bacillota; class Clostridia; order Lachnospirales; family Lachnospiraceae; genus Brotaphodocola. The sequence goes on along the minus strand of JAAWEL010000042.1, from coordinate 16,382 downwards.
CACAAGTATTTATTCCTGAATCGAAGAAGTTTTTTCCATAATGTAAAAAGCCCCCTGACGAAGCTTTGTTCGTCAGGAGACCTTTTCTCAATCGCTTTTATTTTTTCTCTGACCTGTTTTACTTACCGGCCATCTGCTTCTCCTGCGCTTCGATCATCTTCTTGACCATATAGCCGCCTACGGAGCCGTTCTGTGCAGAAGTCAGATTGCCGTTGTATCCATTTGATAACGGAACTCCCAGCTCCTGTGCAACTTCCATTTTGAAACGATCCAGTGCCTCTTTTGCCTCCGGTACTTCAGCTCTGTTAGAAGATCTGTTAGCCATGATTAAGGCCCTCCTTTTCTTGTTAGCCTGCCCTGAGGCAGGCCTTTTATGTTGAAAGAAAAGTTCTGCCTCACGACATGTTTGTTTTTTGTTACGACCTTAGTATATGCCTTCAAAAAGATTATACACTAGAATCTTCTGCGTAATTTTCCAAAAACTTGAAGTGCTTTTCATGGATGAAAAAAGCCGCAGATGATGTTCTGTCATCCACGGCATAAATTATACTGATTATAAAACAGTAAAATGATAAATCGTAGTAGTCCGGTACTCCTCTCCTGCTTTCAAAAACGGTGAAGGAAACTGAGGCTTATTGACTGCATCTGGATAGTGCTGTGTCTCAAAGCAATACCCTCCCCGGGCCTTGTACTCTACCCCATCCTTGCCGGTTCCGTCAAGCATATTGCCTGTATAAAACTGTACGCCCGGAAGATCCGTATAAACCTCCATCCCCCGGCCGCTGGCCTCATCCACTGCCTTTACAGAGAGAGACAGCTGGCCTGCAGGGTGGTTCAGTGCCCAGTTGTGGTCATAGCCCTTTCCAAAAATCAACGGTTCATAATCTGCCCCGATCTCCTGCCCGATTGCCTTCAGGGAGGTGAAATCCATGGGGGTCCCCTTCACTGGCACTAGCTCTCCTGTGGGAATGGAGTCTTTGTCCGTGACAGTAAAATAGTCTGCATCGATCCATACCTTTTGCTTCAGCACACTGCCTGACTCATGACCAGCCAGATTAAAGTAGGCATGATTTGTAAAATTGGCCACTGTGTCTCCATCAGCTTTCATATAATAATCCAGACGAAGGCTGTTGTCCTCTGTCAGGGTATAGCTCACTAAAATATCGGCATTCCCCGGATACCCCTGGTCTCCATCCGGGCTGAACAAAGAAAAGGTTATCCTTGTCCCCTCATCCGTATCCTCTGCCTTTGTATCCCACAGGCGGCTGCGATAATAGTCCGGGCCGCTGTGGAGATTGTTTCGGTCAGCTGAATTGATTCCCAACGCATAGGTGACACCGTTTAAGGTGAAGGTGGCATCGCCGATCCGATTGGCATTGCGGCCTACAATCTCACCCAAATGACCAGACAAGGTAAGGCACCGCTCTACGGTATCTCTTCCCAAGAGAACATCCCCCATATTCCCTTCCCTGTCCGGCACAACCATAGACAGCCAGATGCCGCCTAAGTTTGTAAATGCAGCACTTACACCATTTTTATTGGTCAGGATGTACTTATCAACCTGCCCCCCGTTTTCCAGTGTTCCAAACACTTCTTTTTTCCACGCCATAAGTCAGAATCCTCCTTGGTTTTAAGCTTCTGTTCACCTATTCTATCAATAAGGAAACTCGCTGATGCCCGCCAGGGCGGATAACCATCAACTTTTGCTTTGCTACAGTTGGTGACATTATACCACACCAGGAAGTTTGTCTGCAATCAAAATTTAGGGTTCTGCTTGAAATGTTTGGTCAGCTATAAATATTCTTCCTTTTCAAAGTGTTCACTTAGTCATGACCGCCGAAGTGTTTACTGAACCATGACTCTTCTTTGCCATTCTCTTTAAAAAATGCCTCTCCCAGATGTTTTCCCATCTCCTCCCTGTCATCTCTCACTTCTTCGATCCGGATTCCCTGCCACCTGTTATAGCTCTCTGAAACTTTCCTCACGGGCAGAAAATGATCGTCTTCGGAGGACTTATTTTCCATCTGCCTGTCAACAATATCCCGTATATCTTTAAAGTCCTGATACGCCTGATATGCGATGTTTTTTAATTTCTCATATCCTTCTGTCTGGTTTCCATATTTCAAATATAAGACTGCAAACATTTTTTCAAATGCTTCCATCAGGGATTTCTTTTGCCCACCATATGTATCCTTTTTCACAGGCTCTAGGGCAAAATATAGCTTTAATGCCGTCTCGGTCTGCTTTTCATCCAGGAAAATGCCGTCAGGAATCCATTTCTCATTGAAATTAATCTTCCAAATCTTATCATATATGGTTTTCCATAGGCTTTTTCCATCCAGGTCGTCAAAAGCTTCCATGGTTCCGTCAAAATACTTCATTGCCTGTATTTTATCCCGGATTGAATCTCCAAACGGCATTTCCGAAGAGTCGCCCGGAAGAGAATCTCCATAGATTATTCTTCCCTTTATCAGTTCTTCCATATCAGAACAGGCGCTTAAAATATCATCCAACGTTTTCATTGCTCACCTTCTCTTGTGATCGTATATACATTCTGTTTGTTTTTATAAGATTCCTCACAGAATATCTGAAAGCTCTTTTTATCAAAATCCAGTGTCCGGGAAAATCTGGTGTATCGATCCTTTGTAAGCTTTTCTCCAATCATCTTTTTCACCTCATCCTTCCGGCCGGTCGTCCAAAAATAGAGAAGCTCCATCCTTTCTGAGTTTTTCCATAGATCCATCATCCTTCTCACTTCTGTCTCCATCTCATCCACTTTGATACAAAGCCACTCCACTTCAATACACTCGGTCTCCCGAAACCGGTGTTCCTTCTCATCATATCTTTGCAGCTTCCACGCCTCATTCTCGTTTTTCTCCACATAAATATAGTCCCTGGCTTTCTTAATAAAAGCCCCTGTGAGCTTGGATTTGCCGTTTTTCTTTATATGCTCTGCAACATATTTCTGTATCGTCTCTTTTCCCAGATTCATGGTGATATCTATCTGCCCAATGCTTTCCGTTTGCCTGAACAGACGGCTATTCAACAGATCCTCATCCTTTATTTTTTCTAACACGCTCTTTTGAACATTCAGATCCTCTGGCATTATCTCCACTGCCTTTTTCTGACAGTTCTTTTTCATCTGCCTGAAATACTGAAAAAGCGAATAGTCAAACAGATAGCTGGCGGCCTCCTCTTTCTCCTTCTGGCTAAAAAGAGCTCCTTCCTCCTTAAGCCTTTGAAATTCTGCTCTTTCCCACTCCCTTACCTTCTCATAATGCAAACCATTCAACCGCTCATTCAGCTTTACACAATAAATATAATCAATCATTCCCTTTCCCTGATATTTTTCTGGTATACTGCCATCTAAATATTTTTCAGAAAAGAAATCACACAATTCCCGGTAGTTTTTCTGCCCTTTGGCATGATCTGCTTCTTCCGGCTCTTCAACGCCAAACATGGTTTCCAGCAACTCGCACTCTAAGCTTTGTTCCGTCCAATAGATGTGAAATTTTCTCATCAGATATTGAATAATTTCACTTTCTTTTTCACCATATTTTTTTGCAAGAAAATACACATATTCTGCCAGCCACATCGCGTCTTGTCTGCAAAGATTATTGACTCTGAGAAGAGAAAGCTTTTTCTCAAATGCCCATGGCTGAAAAACCACATCCTCCTGTTTTCTCAACTCATTCCACAATTGAAATTCATCCCATGTAAAGGAATCGCAATCTTCTGTGTACTTTGTGATCCGGTCTCTGTTGTCTTTTTCTTTTTGGCCAAATGAAAAAATCTGGAAAGACAAAATCGATCCCACACAGGACAGGATATCCTCTGCCCTTTCCTCCTCTATCCATCTCAGCCTGTTTTTCTTGTCTTTAATGTTGCCGATCTTCCTTTCCTCAAATTCCATACATGCCATTTTAAAGCACCACTGAATGATTTTTATCTCGGTTTCTTCGGCCTTTTTTGCACTCTCATGGGTCCACAAAGGGCTCTGGAAGCATATATCCAAATATGCGTTATCCAGCTGATATTTCCATTTCTCATCAAACTCTTTCCGAAATCGGCTGTGAAGAGAATAGACCAGTTCTGCCTTATAATTTTCATAGTGCGTTAAAGGGACATTTTTAGAATTTAAATCCAGATACATCTGATCCGCTACAGAGGATTCCCAGACAACGGCAAACTCAAAAATGATCTTTTCCATCAAAAAATCCAGATCAAAAGACAGAATTGATTTTCCATATCCGTTTTCATAGGCTTCATAACATTTTAACAGTTCACAAATGGAATAGGTTGTGTGATCTGTCACATAATCCGCATATTTCTCTGTGATAGAAAGCTTATCCCCTTCCAGCAAATCTTTTAATATCTGGTTTGCATCTTCCTTGTCCTCAAATTTAAATTTTCTCAGCAGATTTCTGTAGTACCTGATTTTATCTTCCCTGGTTGTATCCTCTTTGGTTGTATCTTCCTTCATCTGGTTAATCATAAATGCACTCAAGAAAACCAAAGTAACGATTCTTTGCTGGCCGTCATACAGATAAAAGCTTCCCTCCTCCAAACAGCCAAATATTACACTGAACAAAAATTCCTCTGGCTCATTTTTACATTCTCTAAAAAATTCACCAGTTTTTACCTTCTTAAATTTTTCCTCGTCCATATTCAGGCATTTTTTCCAATAGTCAAAATAACCGGAAAAACGATGCCGGTTCTCATTGTATCTAAAATCGCATGGGTATATATTAAGCCATTTACTGATCTCGGTATTCCATCCGCCACCCTTCCCGCTGACAGCATCATTGCGGAGCTTTTCTAAGGCATCCGCCATCTCCGCCTTCCGACTATAAACACTGCATGTTATTTCTTCCCAAAATTTACCCCTTTTCAGACAGGAAGCAGCGATCCGTTCCCCTGTCCAGTCCAAAAGAGACGGTCCTGAATCTTCCTGGCATTTTGCCAGATAAGCTTTGCTGAATGAAAACAACACGCCATCTCTGCCAAGAAGGCTATTTTTATCACTTCCCAAAGTGTAATCTCTCTGAATCCTGGGAATCACGATCTTTTTGATTTCATTTTCCTCAAGAATCTCCCGAAAGCTGCGTTTTCCTCCTTTTACCAGCTCTGAAAAGTTCTTCCCTGCCTCGATCAGATCTACGGTTTCCTTAAGCCTTTCTTCAAAAATTTTCATCAGGCCTTCGCTCACGTCCTGATCATACGGATCCCGATACCTGGCCTCCCTCCCTATTGATCTTTCTTCTGTTTTTATGAGCTTATCCTCAAGCTGGGACTGCATAAATTCATTTTTCTTTTTATTCTCATAAGCCATATAAGTTTCTTCCAGAAGACTGAACCGCTTTATCAGCTCATCCTCAAAGGATACCTGCCCCATATGAGACCGATTAATCAGATCAAAAAATTTAAATCGGGGGTCTATTTTGTATAGGGTTTGGACTGCATTATAGATATTTACATTTAAATATTTCTTTTGGTTCTCTGTGGTCTCCTGCTTCTTTAACTCCTGATGGATACTTCTTAGTGCCTTGTGGCAATATTTCAGATACCTATAACATTCCTCATATTTTCTCTCCCTGTTCTCCTGCTCCTCATGGTCCAGTTTTTCATAAAATTCTGATAAGCTTTTAGCCTCCCCTTTTATAGAGGCAAAAAGCAGATCCATCCGGTTGATATACTCTGTCTCATCATATCTGCATCTGGCCAAATCAAAAATCTCTGCATTTTGGTACAGATACTTTTCTATGGCCTTATGCTCCTTGATTATCATATCTGGTGTGATATTTTGCTTTATACTCTGATATTTAAGCTGATAGGCCCGGTCATAATCGGTTGAGGAAAAAGGGGTTTTTTTCTCATTTATGTTGAGAAATTCCTGAAGAGGAGGACTTTTGGTATACCTGCAGATCAATTTTACATGATCCATAATCCATTGAAACAGCTCATTTTTGTCAAACCCGCTGTCCTGGTCAGAACATTTGCCAAATAAATCCTTAAATAAATCCTCCATTGCCTTCATGCGAAGAAGATCAAGGCGGTTCTTCTTTTTATCTTCTGTAAAATCTTCTGTAAGATATGTCTCCCTCTCCCTGTCCTCATCTCTCTCAAAATGCAATTTTAGAAAATCCTTTGTTTTTCCTAAGGATTTCATCATCAGAGACAGAGTAATAAGGCGCTGCTGCCCGTCAATCACCTGAATCATATCCGTTTTCCCTTCATTATTGTCAAAATAAAGGGTTATCATCCCGATTGTATATTGGGTACTCTCTTTTTTCTTTGCCGCCAGAATGTCAATGAGAAGCTTTTTTCCCTCTTCCTTTGGGTCCCACTTATAATTTCTTTGAAGCAGAGGAATAGTCACTCTTTTCCCCTTCAAATTTGTTACCATCTGACTCAAAGAAATCAGATCCGAGCCTACACGGTTTTCTTGTCCCATCTGCTTTACTCCTTAAAAACAAAATACTTTAGCATGACAATTTCTTCGTCCTCACTTGATTCATTATAATCATTGTATAGTTTTATGGCTTCATTATAGGGAACATCATGAATCTGGGAGAAAATAAAGGCGCCTTTCTCCGGCTTTTCTCTGAGAATCCGTTTGTACCTTTCCTCTAATCCATCACAGACCGTGGTATAGATATCATCTTTCAAACGTTTCTCTGCTATTTTTCCAAAGGAAGGCGTATCTTCTTCTTTGTTTTCTTCCAGTGATGTAAAGTAAAAGGGATCCAGGTGCATTTTCCCTGCAAGCCTTTGTGAAATATTTGAAGTAAAAAAAATATCTATATCCAACAGCTTCTTTTCTCTATCTTTCTGATTTGCCAGTGTGAATATGACATAATCATCTAATTTTTTTCCTTTATAGTCTATCCGTATCCGTTCTTTCAGCTTTTCCACGATTTCTTTTCCCTTTGTCTTTTCCCCGATCTTAAGCAGCAGATAAATCAGATCCTCCTTTGACAAGCTTGTCTGAATACGTTCCTCACCGTTATAACATTTTCCAAAAGTGATAACCTCCTTATCGTCTGCTACCTTCATTTTGCTTAATTCTCCACGCACCCCCCATGAGCTTAAGTACAAAGGAAGGTATCTATCCCGCATATACTTCACTGTCCCCTGCTTGTTTTTCTCTCCTGCAAGAGATTGAGGAAATATTTCCACCGCATATGCAATGCCATCCCCCTTTTCAATCCCCGCTTCCTGAATAAATTCATAAAAGGACAGATCAGCTCCCTTCCAGAAAATGCGATTGATCTTTGCCTCCTTTACAATCTCAAACATTGCTGTCTGGGAATTGTGGCACCACTCACATTCCACAGCGATTCCTGTCTTTAAGGCTTTATACAAAATCTCCTGTTTCTTCTCCTCTTTTTTCTCTTTAGGAATCATCAGGTATTTAAAAATATCTAAATAAGGGTCCTCGGAATAAGAATACCAGGAATCACTAGGCGAATTCATGTGATTCATACAGTCCTGAAACATACCTCTCATAAACGCCTCCCTGGGCAGACCATCAAAAGATTCTTCTTTTGGTTCCCGCCCTGAACCGGACATGGAACGGTAGAGGTTGCAGGTTTTTGTTCTCCAGTGCCACACATACCGGTAGGACGCCCCGTTGTACTGGATTTCACGCATCAAATTATTGAACATCATATATTTTAAATAGGAAAGATTATTCTCCGTATTCAAAATAAGGATTCCCTCTGCCGTAAATTTTCGCAAGCTCTCCCTGGCGTTATATTCCTCCTGCTCCATCTCTTTATCAATCGATCCATGGGTTATATAATCTTCCAGTTCTTCTAAAATATCTAACAGCTTCTCACTTTCTTTACTGTTTCTTTCTAACTGTGTTTTTATTTCCGAAAATTCTTTTGTATTGTCGTTTATATTTCTGCAGACGCCTAAAATTTTCTCCACAATCTCTTTGGGTTTATTTTCCATATGTTCCAAAAAATTCAGATATCTCAGGTAATATACGCTTGCTTTCATCTTTTGGTCTGCAATGTAGTAATAGTAATCTCTCCCTGTAGTTTTCTCACCTTGATTTCTCCAAAACCCTTTAATCTGGCAGATCTCGTAATAATCTTCCTTATATTTTGTTATAAACTCTTCAACAACACGGATTTTTTCATCAATTTTCTTTCTCTCTTCACAGGCATTGGGGGATTCGTGGGATATTTTATCAAGTTTTATCTGAGAAATATATTTTATTCCTTCCAGAAAGGAGCTGAGATCTTTGTCAAATGCATTCCCTGTCAAATGCAGCTTATTTATAAATTCTTCCCATAGTCTTGTATATAATTTCTCTTTTTCTTCCATCAGTACAAAACTCCTGTTCCATATTTTTACCTTCTCACATGAAGGGGCCGTCTGTTCTAAGGATTTTCACCAGATCAGTCTACCATAAAGCAACAAAAACATCAATGGAGTTTCCAGAAAAACAGCTGGCAGATCAAAGCACAATGCTTTTTTTGCCAGCTGTTTTTTCCATATTCTGATCCAAATCCTTTAAGGTTCAGCTCCTGCCCCTTTACTCCTTTGCTTTCATATATCCCTGTGCCACCAAAAGCTCCGCACAGAGCACTGCCCCGCCGGCAGCGCCTCGCAGGGTATTGTGGGACAGGCCTACAAATTTATAGTCATATACCGTATCCTCTCTCAACCGTCCGACAGAAATCCCCATGCCTTTCTCAAAATCCACATCCGCTCTGACCTGGGGCCGGTTGTCCTCCTCCAAATACTGAATAAACTGCTTTGGCGCACTGGGAAGCTCTAACTCTTGAGGCAAGCCCTTAAAGCTTACCATTTTCTCAATCAGCTGTTTTCTGTCAGGCTTTTTGCGGAACTTTACGAACACGGCTGCCGTATGTCCGTTAAGCACCGGCACCCGAATACACTGGCAGGTAATCACCGGCTCAGCTGCCTTGACAATCTCTCCATCCTCAATCTTTCCCCAAAGCCGCAAAGGCTCCTGCTCGCTCTTCTCTTCCTCACCGCCGATATAAGGAATGATATTTTCCACCATCTCCGGCCAGTCTTTGAACGTCTTTCCTGCCCCGGAAATGGCCTGGTAGGTGGTGGCCACCACCTCATAGGGCTCAAATTCCTTCCAGGCCGTCAGAACTGGCGCGTAGCTCTGAATCGAGCAATTCGGCTTTACTGCGATAAACCCTCTCTTTGTTCCCAGACGCTTCTTCTGGAAGGGAATCACCTCAAAATGCTCCGGATTGATCTCCGGAACCACCATGGGAACATCCTTGGTCCAGCGATGGGCGCTGTTGTTGGAAACCACCGGCACCTCTGCCTTTGCATAGGCTTCTTCAATGGCACGGATCTCATCTTTACTCATGTCAACCGCACTAAATACCATATCCACCTCAGCGGAGACCTTCTCCACCTCATTAACATTCATTACCACCAGATTTTTTACACGGTTTGGCATGGACGTATCCATCTTCCAGCGTCCTCCCACTGCCTCCTCATAGGTTTTTCCGGCAGACCGGGGGCTTGCTGCTACCACAGTCACCTGAAACCAGGGATGATTCTCCAAAAGAGTGATAAATCTTTGCCCCACCATTCCGGTGGCGCCCAGGACTCCTGCCCGCAACTTCTTTTCCATAATATTTCTCTCCTCATTTATATTCTGACATTCCAATCAGGCTTTGACTATCCTATCTCATATTAACAAAAAAATCAATACTTATTCGCGAGAAAAATACATTTGTTTTCACACCGCGGACACATCAAACAAAAAGTACACTCCCAGATAACAATCCAAAAGATATTGCAGAAAAAACTTCCACACATAGCCGGGCTTTAAATCACACATAATAGCCCTGGAGGTGATAATTATGAGTCCTAAAGAGTTAAATTATATTGACGATGCCCTTGGCCATGAAAAATTTTTGAAAACCCAGTGCCAGGATGCCATCAAAAATCTTCAGGATGCAGAACTGAAAAACTGTGTGCAGCAGATTTATGACAAGCATCAGCAAATTTTTGACACATTTTACAAACTGACCTGACAAGGAGGTGAAAATCATGGACGACAGATGCATTATGGAAAACCTGCTTTTGACTACCAAAGGGGTATGTGACCTTTATATGCACGGCACAATCGAATCTTCCACAGCCAATGTCCATCAAGCCTTCCATCAGGCCTTGAAGGACAGTCTTTGCATGCAGGATGACATCTATCAGAAAATGTCTGCCAAGGGCTGGTATACGACTGAGCAGGCTGATTCCAGCCAGATTCAGAAGATTCACACCCAGTACGCCAAAATTTCCTAAAAAATCTCTCAAAAACTGCCGCCTCCCTGTTTCTTGTGCAACAAATCTGTTCAATATCGCAAGGAGACGGCTGTTTTTTATCTATCCTCTCACTTTACTCCCCTTTCCGTCCCGCTTTCCCACTTTCATCCGGTTTAAGTAAACCTCCTTCTTTTTATAGGTTATCACCGGCTCTTCCCCCACAAAATACACCTGTTCTAACGACTCATCTGCCTCCAGCTTGATTCCCCGCACTCCCCGGGCATTTTTCTTCATCTCCGGAATCTCTTCCATGGCAAACCGCAAAAATATCCCTCTGCTGGTCTGAAGAACAAGCTCCGTCTCAGCTTCCACAGACCGCACCACTGCCACCTCATCCCCCTCTGACAGCTTCGTTGACGCAACGGTCCGGTTGTTGGTTACAAACTCCTGAGCAGCCACAATCTTCACCAGGGCTTGTTTTGTGGCAAAAAGAAACCGTTTTCCTGCCATATTCTCCTGGCTGCTTATAAGAACAATAGTTTCTTTTGCCCCATCAAACTTGCTCACATTATCTAAGGGAGTTCCCTTATCTCTCAGCTTTCCAAATGGGATATCCGTCATTTTTACCTGATGCAGATTGCCTTTATCTGTGAACACACACAGCTTGTCCGTGCTCATAGATGAAACAATATATTTGTATTCCCCGTCAACCGTCTCACGGTTTCGCTCATAAGTATTTTTGTCAAGAACCTTACAATATCCGAACCGGTCCATAACAAACACCAGCTCCTGAGCTTTTTCAGGTGTTTCCTCATAGACCGCTTCCTTTCCATCCTCAATAAGTGTCCGTCTCGGTCTGGCAAATTCTTTTTTGATATTTTCCAAGTCATCCAGAAGAACCTGATTCATATTGTCCCTGTTTTTTAAGATCTTCTCATACTGGGCAATCCGCTTCAGACACTCCTTATACTCCTTTTGAAGCGCTAAAATCTCCAGGCCAATGAGCTTATAAAGCCGCATTTCCAGAATAGCGGACGCCTGCTTCTCCGTGAAATGAAGCGCTCTGGCATCCTCCTCGAAACCTGGATGACGAAACTTGATGTTGGAAATCTCCCCATTCATCAGGCAAGCCTTGGCATCCTTAAGATTTTTTGCCCCCCGTAAAATGGCGATAATCAAGTCAATCACATCGCAGGCCTTTATAAGACCTTCCCGGATTTCCTTTTTCTCCATCTCCTTATTAAGCAAAGCCTGGTATTTCCTGGTAGTATTCTCATACTGAAAATCCAGATAATTCTTTAAGATCCCCCGCAGACTTAAGGTCTCCGGCCTTCCCTTTGCAATGGCAAGCATATTGACCCCAAAGGTGTCCTCCAGCTTCGTCTTTTTGTAGAGAATGTTTTTGATCTTCTCTACATCTGCATCCCGCTTAAGCTCCAGAACAATGCGGATCCCCTCCTTGCCTGACTGGTTGGAGATATCCACCACATCCGCCAGCTTCCGGCTCTCCACCAAATCTGCCACATCCATCAAAAATTTGTTGATCCCCGTGCCGATCATCGTGTAGGGAATCTCACGGATAATCAGCTTGTCTTTGTCGCTGCGCCGCCGTCCTAATTCTATCTCCATCTTTCCCCGCAGCTTGATCTTTCCCACCCCGGTCTCATAGATCTCCGCCAGGCCGCTTTTGTTGGCAATGATCCCTCCTGTTGGAAAATCCGGCCCGGGAAGATACTCCATCATCTCCTGAGTGGTCATCTGTGGCTTTTTAATATATGCCTTTACCAGATCAATCACCTCCCCCAGATTGTGAGGAGGGATGCTGGTGCTCATCCCCACAGCGATCCCCTCAGAGCCGTTGACTAACAGATTTGGCACCCGCACCGGAAGCACCTCCGGCTCCTGCTCCGCCTCATCATAATTGGTCACAAAATTGACCGTCTTGTCTAAATCCTTTAAGTAGACCTCCTCCGCAAACTTTTTAAGCCTTGCCTCCGTATAGCGCATGGCGGCCGCCCCGTCTCCCTCAATGGAGCCAAAGTTTCCATGGCCATCCACTAAAGCCATGCCTTTTTTAAATTCCTGGGAAAGCACCACCAAGGTCTCATAGATGGAGCTGTCTCCGTGAGGGTGGTATTTACCCATGGTGTCACCCACAATACGGGCTGATTTCCGGTGAGGCTTGTCATGGCCTAACCGCAGCTCACTCATATCGTAAAGCACCCGCCGCTGAACCGGCTTTAATCCGTCTCTGGCATCCGGGATCGCCCTGGCGGTAATCACACTCATGGAATAATTCAGATAGCTGCGCTGCATTTCCTCGGAAAATTCCGTTGTCAATATTTTCTCTGCCATATGTTCTCCATTCATTACGATTCTTCGTTGCTCCACAAGTCCCTTTACGCATCGATCTCCGCTTCATCTGCATGATCATGGATAAATTTTCTCCGTGGCGGCACCTCGCTGCCCATCAGCATCTCCGTCACCTCCGAGGCCATCCGGGCATCCTCGATCTCCACTCGCTTTAACACCCGCCGCTCCGGATCTAAAGTTGTCTCCCACAGCTGATCCGGATCCATCTCGCCAAGTCCTTTGTAACGCTGCAGCCGAAATTCCCCCTTATGATTTTTCCGGTACTTTTCCAACTCCTTGTCATCATACAGATACTGTTCCTGGCCCCGGCTTGGAATCACCTTGTAAAGAGGCGGCATGGCAATAAACACGTGTCCATTATAAATAAGATCTGGCATAAACCGGTACAAAAAAGTGAGAAGCAGGGTGTCAATATGGCTTCCGTCCACATCCGCATCTGTCATCAGGATAATCTTGTGGTACTTAAGCTTTGCCAGATCGAAATCATTTCCATATCCTTCGGAAAATCCACAGCCAAAAGCATTGATCATGGTCTTGATCTCTCCATTGGCCAGCACCTTATCCATAGAGGCCTTCTCCACATTGAGAATCTTTCCCCGAATCGGCAGAATCGCCTGATACATCCGGTTCCTGGCCGTCTTGGCCGAACCTCCCGCCGAGTCTCCCTCCACAATAAAAATCTCACACTTCTCCGCTTCCCGGCTCTCACAGTTGGCCAGCTTTCCATTGCTGTCAAAGGAAAATTTGGACTTGGTAAGCATATTGGTCCTGGCCTTCTCCTCTGCCTTGCGGATCTTTGCCGACTTTTCCGCACAGGAAATAATACCCTTTAACACCTCCACATTCCGGTCAAAAAAATGCTGCAGAAGATCTCCACTGACGGAAAACACCGCCTTGGTGGCATCGGCACTTGCCAGCTTCGTCTTTGTCTGCCCTTCAAAAATAGGATCCGGATGTTTTACTGCCACAATAGCCGTCATCCCATTGCGGGTGTCCGCCCCGGTAAAATTAGGCTCTTTTTCTTTTAGGATTCCCAGCTCCCTGGCATAGGAATTGATCATCTGGGTAAACCGGGTCTTAAACCCTACCAGATGAGTGCCTCCCTCCTGGGTGAAAATATTATTACAAAACCCTAGAAGATTCTCCTCAAAGGTATCTACAAACTGAATCGCCAGCTCCACCTCAATCCCTTCTGTCTTATCCTTTACATAGATGGGATCGTGAATGGCATTTTTCCCATTATTCAGCTCCTTCACATAGGCAACCAGTCCTTCTGGTTCCTGGAAGGTAATCATCTCCTCCTCCCCCAATCGCCGGTTCTCATAATGAATCGTCAACCCGGGATTCAGATATGCCGTCTCGTGAAGCCGGCTTTTCAACCAGTCCGCCTTAAAATGAGTTTTCTCAAAAATCTCCCCGTCCGGCAAAAAGTTAATCTCTGTACCTGTCTCCTTCGTCCTGCCGATCACCGGCAAAAGCCCGTCCACCAACTCCACCACCGGGGTTCCTCTCTCATAGGCATCATGGTGAATCTTCCCGCCCCGGTGAATCTTAATGTCCATATGGACTGACAGGGCATTGACCACTGAGGAGCCTACACCGTGAAGTCCGCCGCTGGTCTTGTAGGCATCATTGTCAAATTTTCCCCCGGCGTGGAGCGTGGAAAAAACAATCCTTGCCGCAGACAATCCCTTCTTGTGCATCTCCACCGGAATCCCCCGGCCGCTGTCTCTCACCGTGCAGGAGCCGTCCGCCTCCAAAATCACCCAGATCTGATCACAATATCCTGCCAGGTGCTCATCCACCGCATTGTCCACGATCTCATAGATCAGATGATTCAGGCCCTTGGATCCAACTCCTCCTATGTACATGCCCGGCCGCTTCCGAACTGCTTCCAAGCCCTCTAAAACGGTAATGCTGTCCGCATTATACTGTGTCTTTGCCATTATACTCCTCTCTGCCCGGCCCCTTTTTGCCAGTCCTCTGTTTTATCCTCGCATTACAATCCGCCAAGTCCCGGCAAACCATAACCTTGCTTTCCCCTTATCCTTCCTTTAAGAAAGCGCACGTCCCCATTATACACAAAAACCCCTGGAAAAAGCAAGTCATTTATCGAACTTACTTTCGATAGGAATGTCTCTAAAAAAGCAAGTCCTCCCCGAGATAATACACTTTATTTTTTTGAATCCTTATCATGCCTTCCCGGCTCATTTTACTCAACTCATTGGACAATGCACTCCGGTCAACATTCAGATAATCTGCCAGCTCCTGCCGGCCGAAAGGTATCGTAAAACTCCTTCCTCCCTGCCTGGCCATCTGTTCAGAAAAATAAGATAAAAGTCTCTCCCGGATCCTTTTGGGAGCTGTGTGCAGGCATCGTTTGGAAAGCGCCAAATTCTTTCTGGCCATGACAAAAAGAAGATTTTGAATCATCAACATATGATACAGACAAGTATCAGCGCACAGATTTAATACCTGCCTCACGTCAAAAAAGAGAATATCCGAATCTTCAGCAGCCGTAACATTTACCAATAATTCCTCATTTTTCATACATGCATAGGTCTCTGCAAAAATTTCCCCTGGCAAGATCTGGTTCAAAATGCTTTTATTGCCTAACAAATCATTGTGCTCGATGTGTACACAGCCAGAAAGAACCAGTCCCATGGCAACGTTTTGAGTTCCTGCATGATAAATAATCTTTCCCTTTTTATAAGTTCTGTTCTCCGGTCTCAGACAAGTGATCAGCTGGTGAAGCTCCTCCAAGGATACCCCCTCAAACAGGACAGAGCCTGACAGGATTTGGTAGTCCATTTTCCCCTCCATTTATTTTTTTGTTGTTATAACAACATACTTTTCTTCCGGATTATAGTACACTGTCAGGAGAAAGTCAAGAAAACAGACGGAAATCCTTCCGCTCACTCTTTCAATGCAACATGCTCTCAGATAAACAGGAGGATAAATTATGATTCGTAAGATCATTCAAATCGATGAAGAAAAATGTAATGGCTGCGGCCTGTGCTCACAGGCATGTCACGAAGGTGCTATCGGAATCATAGAGGGCAAAGCCCGGCTGCTGCGTGACGATTATTGTGACGGACTGGGAGACTGTCTGCCCGCCTGCCCCCAAAATGCCATCTCGTTTGTGGAGCGTGAGGCAAAGGCTTATGATGCGACAGCTGTCCTGAAAAGCAAACAAGCGAAAAGTGATTCTGCTTTGTCCCAGTTGAGACAGTGGCCTGTCCAGATCAAGCTGGCTCCCATCAATGCCCCTTACTTTCATGAAGCCCGGCTGCTGATCGCTGCTGACTGCACAGCCTATGCCTATGCCGGTTTCCATCAGGATTTTATCAAGGGAAGAGTCACTCTGATCGGCTGCCCGAAGTTGGATGCCGTGGATTACAGCGAGAAACTGACTAAGCTTTTCCAATGTAATGATATAAAAGATGTAACCATTGTCCGCATGGAGGTTCCCTGCTGCGGCGGCCTGGAATATGCGGCTATAACAGCTTTAGAAAACTGTGGAAAATCTGTCTCCTGTCAGGTTATCACAATCTCTACAGAAGGAAATATTTTATAAGTAATTTCGTAAGAATTTATTTGTCCAAGTAATATCGGCCTTACATGGAACAACAAAAAAGTGCGTAATCTCATGTTTACGCACTTTTCGCCTTTTAAAATCCTTTATTTTCAAAGCTCCCGGCCGGACTCGAACCGGCGACCCACGCATTACGAATGCGTTG
>JAAWEL010000041.1 GCA_022794255.1 Lachnospiraceae bacterium | reverse complement strand
GCTTTGAGGCCGTACTTCTTTCTCTCCTTCATACGCGGATCTCTAGTCAGGAAACCTGCCTTCTTTAAGATCGGGCGGTAATCTGCATCCACCTGAAGCAAAGCTCTGGATATACCGTGACGGATGGCTCCTGCCTGTCCACTGAAGCCGCCGCCCCGAACATTCACCTGCACATCATACTTATCCGTGGTCTCTGTGGCAACCAGAGGCTGACGGACAATCACTTTCAGGGTCTCCAGACCCAGATACTCATCGATATCTCTTTTATTGATCGTAATCTTGCCTGTTCCGGGCAACAGATATACTCTTGCAATGGATTTTTTTCTTCTGCCTGTTCCATAATATTTGTCTGCCATGATAACTTCCTCCTTTCAGTACCTTCGATTAAAATTTGATTTCCAGGGCTTCCGGCTTCTGCGCAGCCTGCTGATGCTCCGGGCCTGCATATACATGAAGCTTGGTAATCATGCTCCTACCCAAAGGTCCCTTCGGAAGCATACCCTTGACGGCCAGCTCCACAACCTTCTCTGGCTTCTTTGCCATCATCTCTTTTAAAGTAGTCTCTCTCATACCGCCCACATATTCAGAGTGATTATAATAAATCTTCTGATCCAGCTTCTTTCCAGTCACCTTCACCTTGTCCGCATTTACCACGATCACATAATCACCGCAATCCATATGAGGAGTGAAGATCGGTTTGTTCTTTCCTCTCAATACCTTTGCCACCTCTGAAGCCAAACGTCCTAAAGTACAGCCGGCGGCATCTACCACATACCATTTTCTATCAATCGTTGCCGGACTAGCCATAAAACTTTTCATTGGTCAACCTCCTGTTAACTTTACCGGTTTCATTCTGCGGCCTGCTGCCACAGTCAAATATTCTCACTTATTTCTGGAAGTTTACTGTAAAATGCTTATTCCGGGGCTATGGCTTCAGCATTTTCTTCAACATCACAGTTATCAATTATATTATATGCCTTTTTTGGTGTCAACCACTTTTTTCCGTTTTATCCGCCATTTTCAGGGCTTTTTCGTCCATTCCGCAATACCACACTGGCTCCCTTAAGTTCTTTTCCTTTGCCCTGCCACAAATCTCCTGAATCAGCGCCTTCTCCTTTTCATCCAGCAGTGTCATTGCCTCCCAAAGAGCCTGCCTTCCCACCTCATTTATTCTGTAATATCCAAATCTTGCGTTTTCCCGGAGCCGCTCCTTCTCCAGATCAACCGCAAATACCCTTGTAGCCCCATTTTGAAATGCGTGGTGGACATTGCGAAGGATCAGTCTCTCCCAATCCTCATCCCTGCAGCGAAGAATCAAAAAATATGCTGTCCTTTCCTTTTTAATATGAGACTGGAGCACATAATACTCCCAGTCTTCATTCTCGCTATGCTGCCAACAGCAAAGCTCCTTTTCATACGTCATTCCCACTAATGTCAGCCCTGCCGCCGGTGCTGTGGGTCCTGCCCTGCGCCGGTCCCGGGCCGCCAGGATTGCTGCCACCTCCTCCGGCAAAAGAGCCCCCTTTCCCACCTGCATCAATGTCCCTGCAATGATCCTCACCATATTGTAGAGAAAACCGCTTCCACTGATACGAATCACGATACACTCCCCATCCTTCTCTATATCCAGATGGTAAATTGTCCGCACCGTGTCCTCCACATTACTTTTGGCTGTGCAAAAGCTTTTAAAATTATGTTCACCTACAAGAAGGGCGGCTCCCTGGCGCATCCTCTCCACATCCAGCGGATAGTAGCAAAAATAGGCATACAGACGCTGAGTTGGCAGTGGGATTCTTCTGTTTAATATGCGGTATTCATAGATTTTCGTGCAGTTGGCCTTTCTGGGATGCCAAAAAAGAGACACCTCCTCTGAGCTTTGCACTCGAATATCCTCCGGCAAACTTTGATTCACTGCCAGGCAAATCTTATCCGCCGCCATCCGATTGTTTGTGTCAAATATAGCCACGTTCCCCAGGGAATGTACCCCTGCATCAGTCCGGCTGGCTCCGGTCACTGCAATAGGCTCCTTTAAAAGAGCTGTCAGCTCCCGGTTCAAAACTCCTTCTATAGTCTCCCCCTTTTTTTGGAGCTGCCATCCGCAGTAATTCGTACCGTCATAGGCCACGGTCAATCTGACTCTCTTCATTTTTCTTCCTCAATCGCTGCCTTTAAACGGGCGATTTCCTTAGGATAATAGTCTGTTACTGCGTGCTCTCCCGCCCGCTCCATCCATGCCAGAGCTTTCTTAAGATTTCCCCGCTTTTCTTCTAATTTGGCCATATCTTCCATTGCCTCATAGCAGGCAGGGCCATTGCAGGTAAATACCGGATATTGAAGAGACATTGCCTTTTGAGCCATGGCTTCTGCCTCATCAAGGCGGCCCAGATGGATCAGAACATCTGCCATCCCCTCATAATTGCAGCAGTCCTTTGGATCCTTTTCAATTTCCTTCTGATAATTTTCTAAAGACCGCTCATAACAAGCTTCTGCCTCCTGCTGCCTCCCCAGTGCTGCATATACCTCCCCCAACTTCATCCAACCATAGGTGCTGTCCGGTTCCAGCTCCACGGCCTTTTCCAGATAAGGCAAAGCTTTCTCCTGCTGCTTTTTTACATTTGCATAGTATTTGCCGAGCATTCTTTGATTTTTGGCATTTTCCGGTTCATGGCTGACAGCTCGCTCATAGTATTCCTCTGCCTTCTCATAATCCTTAGCATTTTCCCAGCATAAGGCAATCTCCCGGTAAGCGGAGGATGTCTGAGATGGCTTTACTTCCATATAACGCCCCAAGCACCGGGCTGCCTCCTCATATTTTTTCTGTCTCCGCAAAATGCAGGCATAAATCCATAGAAGGCTGCCATCATCTGGCATCTTCTCAAATCCCTGTTTTAAATACTCCAATGTCCTCTCATTCTGATGGGTCCGCTTCATGAGGCGACACAGATCCCGGATTGCCTGAAAATTCCCCCGCTTCCATCCCTCCTCGTAGGCGTGGGCGGCTTCCTCCCATTTTCCCTGATCCTGGAGCACATCTCCCAGACCATCCCATGCCACCCCATTGGAGGCATCCCGATCCAGAGATTTTTCAAATTCTTTCTGAGACTCCTCATATTTCCCAATGGACTCCAAGGCTCTTGCCAGGCGATAATGAATATAATAGCTGTCCAAACCAGACTCCATCATTGTCTTGTATAACTCTGCCTCCTCCTCATACCGTTCTAAATCGTGAAGATACTGGCCTTTCATATAACGTCTGGTTGGAGTCTCCCTCTCCCTTAAAGCTTTCTCGATCCACTCCAATGCCTCCTCAGAGCGATCAAGCTCTGAGCAGAGCCCTGCATATTCCTGACAGACCACCCCAATCTCTCCAGTCTGTTCCATAAGCTCCTTTAAAGCCTTCTCTGCCTCTTCCTTCTTATCCAATCTGCGCAGGGCCTGCACATAAAAATATCGAACCTGGGCACTGTAATACCCCTGTTCAAAAACCTGCTCTGCCAATTCCCGGACTTCCTGGTAATTCTCCTGCTCCAAAAGAATCTCAAGACGCAGATTAAAGGCCTCTCGATGAAATCCTGACTCAAGAGCCTGAACACACAGCTTTTTGGCTTCCTCTAAAAATCCGTCATTCAACAAGAGCTCTGCCTTTCTATAGCAGATCTCTGGTTCCCCCGGAAAATCCTTCTCCGCCTGCTCATAGATTTCCATAGCCCGCTGCGTATCATCTGTTAGCTTATACTCATTAGCCAAATCCAGATAAAGCCGCAGGGGACGTTTCTCCGGCTCCATGGCATCCCAAAACTTCTGCCGGTACTCTACAGCCAAGTCATAATCCTCCAGCTCATGGCAGCTGCCCGCCATCATCAAAAGCCAGGACATTCTCTGATTTTCATCCGGCTCCCGATTTTCCAAAATCTCCCGGACCTGATCGTATCGTTTTCCCATCCAGCAGATATTTGCAAACTTCCACCAATCCTCAATCTCCGAATCCTCCTCCATCTGAAAGGACAACTCCCTGGCTGTTTCTGCAATCTGCTGCTCAATATAATCCCAATGCTCCTCTGAGCAGTCTCTGGCTCTCTGATAACAGACCAGAGCAGACGATAATTCCCCCATCCGGTACAGACATTCTCCCATCAGCTGCCAATGACCGGGAATCTCTTCCTCCTGCTCTAACAAAGGCTTTACCTCTTCAGCCAGCTCCTCTGGACTTTTTCCGGAATCCTTATAATCCAGCGCGCTTCGCACATACCAGTACCGGGTGGCTATATTATCCCCATCTTCAGCAAACAATTTATCTGCCAAAGCCCAGGCCTGTTTCTCATGTCCTCGCTGGAAAGCCTCATGACGGATTCTTAAAAGAGTCAGATCCGGATGCGCCATATCCATGTCATCCAGAATCCTCATAGATTCTTCCACCTTCTCTTTATCCTTTTGTCCCAGGGCTTTGCGCAGGGTAAAAAACTCTTCGCAGAACCGGTCATAATCAAAACCCTCCCGAAGTTCAAAAAGCTTATACCGAAAACTGTCCTTCTCCCGGATCCGGTCAAAAAGATACGCTACAAAGCCTTCCGGAAAATGATCATACAACTCACTCTCATCCCCCTGCCATCCAAATACCTTGTCAAAAACCTGAAAGCAGGAATGGGGCAAATGAAAATGATCCATCAAAAAGCTTATAAGTGCCCATCCCGCTTCCCGCTGACTTTCCAGATCCCTGCATACAGGCAGCAAAAGAAGCTCCTCCCAGGCCCTTGGTTCAATGCGGCTTTCATAATTTTTATAAATCTCTTCCGCTTTCCTGACCAGTTCCCGAATCTCCCCCTTCCCCATCATTTCACTCTCGCACAGTCCGGAGCTTTTCCTTTCTCGTTCCTCCTTTAAACGCCCTGCCTCCTTTAAGGCATCCTCCAAGGCCTGTCTAAGCTGTCTGAATCCGTCTGGGTCCTCCTCTGGATGATAGCCAGGCAGCTTTTCCAGATAGGCATGCCGGATTCTTCCCTCATCTTCTGTAGGCCTGATTTCCAAAAAACTCCAGCAATCCATCCTTTTTGTCTCCCCTTTCCTTCATATATTCCCAACAACAATTCTCTATCCCCTAAACAAAACAATAACCACCAGATATAACAAATACACCAGATATGTCACATGATCCCGATGTTTATAGCAAAGAGGCTTCATCTTGGTTCTCCCATCTCCTCCGTGATAACACCGCGCCTCCATAGCCATAGCCAAATCCGTGGCCCGGCGGAATGCAGAAATAAAAAGGGGCACCAAAAGGGGCACCATATTCCTGGCCTTCTGTATAAGATTCCCACTCTCAAAGTCCGCTCCCCGTGCCATCTGCGCCTTCATAATCTTGTCTGTCTCCTCCACCAGAATAGGAATAAAGCGCAAGGCTATGGACATCATCATGGATATCTCATGAACCGGCACTCCCACCCGTTTTAAGAACCCCAGACTTTTTTCCAGGCCATCTGTTAGTTCATTGGGTGTAGTGGTCAGGGTCATAATGGAGGAACCGATTACCAGATAGATCAGCCGCAATGCCATAAACCCGGCCAGCCTCATCCCCTCCCATGTTATCTTTAAAAATCCAATTCGGAAAGCCTCTGCCCCTGGTGTCAAAAACAGGTTAAAGCTGACACTGATCAGCAAAAGGAAAAGAATCGCCTTAAGTCCTCTTACCATAAAGGAAAAAGGCACCTTGGACAGATAAATAGCCAGAGCCAAAAACAGAGTGGCTATCCCATAGGCCACCAAACTGTTTGCCAAAAACAGGGATATAATAAACACCATAGTGCCAAACAGTTTTGTCCTGGAATCCAGTCTGTGAAGCACTGAATCCACCGGATAATATTGTCCTAAAGTAATCTCCCGAATCATTCTCTATTGCCTGCCTTTCCTGTCTGCCTCAGTATCGCAAGAATTGCCATCTTAGCTTCCTCCACTGTGGTAATGTTTTCCTCTAAAGGAACCCCTTTTTCCCGAAGCTGCCGCACTACGTAAGTAATCTGAGGCGCTGCCAGGCCGATTTCCTCCAGCTTTTTGTAATGACGGAACACCTCTTTTGGGGGGGCATCAAACAATTTTTCGCCGCGGCTCATCACCATGATCCGATCTGCATAACGGGCAATGTCCTCCATACTGTGAGACACTAAAATAATGGTCATCTTCTTTGCCCTGTGAAGAGCCGATATCTCATCTAAAATCTCATCCCGCCCTTTTGGATCCAATCCGGCTGTGGGCTCGTCTAAAATCAGCACCTCTGGCTGCATAGCCAAAACCCCGGCAATCGCCACCCGCCTTTTCTGCCCACCTGAAAGCTCAAAGGGAGACTGGCTCCAAAAACGTTCTTCCAGCCCTACCTGTGTAAGGGCCTCTCTGGCACGTTCCTTGATCTCCTCTCCGGAAAGTCCCTGATTCTTAGGTCCGAAACAGACATCAGAAAACACATCCACCTCAAAAAGCTGATGCTCTGGATACTGAAACACCAGTCCCACCTGGCTTCGCAGTGCACGCATATCATATCCGTCCTCATAAATGTCCTTACCATTATAATAAATCTTACCGCTGCTGGCCCGAAGCAATCCGTTTAAATGTTGGATCAGTGTGGACTTTCCTGAACCAGTATGGCCAATCAGCCCGATAAACTGCCCGTCCCCAATCTCAAAGCTGACATCCTTTAAAGCATACTGTTCAAAGGCTGTCCCTTCTCCGTATATATAATTAATGTGCTCTGCCCTAATTGACATGGTTTCCTCCATTATATTTCTGACTCAGATCCGGCAATTATTTCTTCCTGAATTTCATCTGGCTGCAATATTGGAAGCAGGTGCTCTGTCAATTCTTCAATCGTCAATATCCCGTCCGGAAGCTCTGCCCCTTCCTGTTTCAGCTCATAGGCCAGCTCTGTCACCTGAGGCACATCCAGCCTGTAATCCTTTAGCTCTCTGACACGCGAAAAAACCTCTCTGGGGGTTCCGTCCATCACCAGACGGCCATCATCCATCACTATCACCCGATCTGCCTCTATAACCTCCTCCATATAGTGAGTGATCAGAAGCACCGTGATTCCTTCCTTTTTATTTAACTCATGGACCGTGCGGATAACCTCTTTTCTCCCGTTAGGATCCAGCATTGCCGTAGGTTCATCCAGGATGATGCATTGGGGTTTCATCGCCATCACACCGGCAATCGCCACCCGCTGCTTCTGCCCTCCTGACAACTTATTCGGAGATTTCAGACGATAGGCTGTCATCCCCACAGCTGCCAGGCTCTCGTCTACCCGTCTCCAGATCTCATCCGTAGGCACTCCCAAATTTTCCGGGCCGAACCCTACGTCCTCCTCCACAATATTTCCTATAATCTGATTGTCCGGATTTTGAAATACCATCCCCGCTGTCTTGCGGATGTCCCAGATATGATCGTCATCCGTGGTATTCATTCCGGATATCCACACAGTCCCCTCCGTTGGCAGCAAAATCCCATTGACCTGTTTGGCAAATGTGGATTTTCCAGATCCGTTATGTCCCAAAATTGCCACAAAATCGCCAGCCTTGATATCCAGATCCAAACCGTCAATCGCCCGGTTTACTTCCTCCACATGGTCGTCCTCATCTCTTCGGATATAATCGTAAATCAGCCTGGACGCCTTAATAATTCCCATTGCTCCATCTGCTCCCTTCCTCAGTGACAGCTGTATACACACATTTTGTTTCTCAATTTTACGCGATATCTTCAGTACCGTCAAGTATTTCCCCAAAAAAGAGCAGCTGCTCTGGAAAATCTTCCCTAGCAGCTGCTCACTCCTGCTTATCTTAATCCTTCAATTGTCAACGCTTCCAGACTCCGTCCTGATCTACATAAAACCCGTCAATCCATGTATTTGCCGCCCGGCTTCCCTCACCAGGATAAAAATAGTACCAGTTCCCATCAATCTGGTTCCATCCTTCCATCATGATTCCTTCATTATTAAAATAGTAAAGCTTCCCGCTCACATTGGCCCAATTGTTCCGGAACATAACCCCCTCAAATGAATCCGGAGTGGGATTCATGTAATACCAATGGCCGCCTGACTGAATCCAGCCCACCTGCATAGCCCCGCTCTCCGATAAAAAGTAGGTGTTGTTCCCTTTCTTCTGCCATCCTTTAAGCATCTTTCCATCACTTTGAAACAGATACCACTTATTATCCACCTTCAACCAGGAATCCTTCTGATAAGATCCATCCGGATAATAATAATACCAATAGTTATTTTGCTCCTGCCATCCGGTACGGGTATTCCCTGTGGGAGAACTGCTGACCTGGTCTGTCCTGCCGGCCCCGTCTGACACATCCTCCTTGGCAATATAGAGCTCATCCGACTCCACCCAATCGCTGTTCTTCCCATAGCTTTCATCCTTGCTGGTCTTAGCTATGGTTCGCACCCGGAAGGAATATGTTCCGGCAGTAGTCATATAGGGATAAAAATCATAGCTTAAACCAGTGGTCTCAACAGCATGGATCCTGGAATTACCCCGGCGCAACACCACCTCGTATTTGCCTGTGTCGCCTTCATCCGGCCGCTCCCATCGGGCTGTCCCCTTGGTATTGTCCTTCCAGTAGGCATCCTCCGGAGCTGAAAAATCTCCCTTGATCGCATTGACTCTTAAGCGCACTACCAAGGTATCCGAATCCTCTCTCTTGGCGCTGACAAAGCTTCCTGACTTGATGGTCACATTACTGGAACGATAAGTTCCCTTAAAATAATAATTTGACCCAGCACTCAGCCACACCTTCATCTCCGGCTGATCCCCCACTTTCATGTCCCGGGAAGTAGATGTCACCCACTCCACTCGATCAATGGTGTATTTATCTCCGGAGGCAGAAATGGAAATGCCGCCGCTCTCGGCAGAGCCGCTGTCTACCCCAATATCCGGCAAAGTGCCTCCTGGCTCCAATTTCGAGCTGACCCGAATTGTAACGCTGGATATGACGTGATCCGCCGCTGCCACTGTCATAAATCCAGCCATTGCCAATGCCATCCCCAGCACACCTGTCCACAGCCACTTTCTGCTTTTCATAGTCCTCCCTCTTTCTGCCTTATATTCCTCATTCTGTTTCACAGCTTAACATTTTGTTGATTCTATTATAATCCAAGGGAATCCTATAGTCAACTTACGATATTCTTACCAAAAAGACAGAAAATTATAACCTTCCGTCTGATTTCTTTTACCTGGCAAACCATTCTCTCATGCATCGAAGTACCTGCACCAACTCCTCCTCCCCAATCACATAGGGAACCATAGCATATAAATATTTCAGGAAGGGCCTGGAAAACACTCCACGCTCATAGGCAAACTGCTGATACCCCTTCAGCACAGCACCGTCCTTCACCTCCACACAGACACAGCCTCCCATGATCCGCACCTCCTTCACCCGGGGATCACAAAATCCTTCCATCTCCCGCCTTGTGACCGCCTCAATCCTGTGAATCCTGGACATGTAATCCTGTTTTTCGAAAATCTCAATCGATTTCAGCGCCACAGAGCACGCCAGAGCATTGCCCATAAAGGTAGGCCCATGCATCAGGGCATGTTCCGGATTGTCATCGTAAAAACCGTCAAAAACCGTCCGGTTTGCCACTGTAACCGCATGGCCCATATATCCGCCGGTCAGTGCTTTTCCCAATACCAAAATATCCGGCAGCACCTGATCCGCCACAAATCGATGGCCTGTACGTCCAAATCCTGTTGCCACCTCATCAAAAATCAAAAGCACACCATACTGATCGCACAACTCCCTGGCCCTTTTTAAAAATCCTATATCGTACATTCTCATGCCACCAGCCCCTTGTAAAAGCGGCTCCACCAAAAGACAGTTCAGCTGGCTGTGATACTGCAAAAAGACTTCTTCCAAGGCAGCTGTGTCTGTGGGAATATGCTTCACATACGGACAAGCGCCGTATGCCTTTAACACAAAATGATAATCTTCGTCATCTCCTGCCTCCATGGTCTTGAATGTATCCCCGTGATAGGCATGTTCCAGAGCCAGAATCATAGTACGCTGCACCTCGCCCCGGTTCATGTAATACTGTAGTGCCATTTTCAGAGCCACTTCCACCGCCACACTTCCGGAATCAGAAAAAAAACAATAATCCAAATCTCCTGGCAGCCAGCTCTTAAGCTTCTCAGAAAGTCTCTCCACTGGCTCATGCGTCAGACCACCAAGCATCACATGGGAAAATTTTTCTACCTGAGAAATAATCGCCTGATTCAGCTCCGGATGTTTATAGCCATGGATCACACTCCACCAGGAGGAAACCGAATCAATCAGCCTTTTCTCTCCTGTATCCAGGTAAACCCCCTCGGCATCCACAATCTTCCAGGGCTTTTTCATTGTTTTCATTTGTTCATACGGATACCAGATCATAGCTTCTCCTTTTCACAAAGTTTCTTTAAATGCTCTCTCACAGCACCTTCCACATGTCAGAGCGCATACAATTCCTCCAGCTGTTTCAGGGAAATATCCAACTCCTCATCACAGTCTTTGACACAGGCTACCACTTTCACCCCGGTCAGATATTCGCACATCCTCTGATTGTCCTCGTGAAGCGCATTTCCCGTCTCATAGTGATTGAAAATAATTCCCCTAACTGGAATATGATTTTTTCTCATATAAGATATAGTCAGTCCCACGCTATTGATGGTTCCCAGCCCGGCATCTGCCACAACCACACAGCCCAGCCCGCAGCTCTTTATAATATCCTCCAGCCAAAGCTTTTCCTCTTCAAAACAGATAGGGCAGAGAATCCCCCCTGACCCCTCCATAGTCACATAGGAATACTGGCGGCAAACCGCTTCCAGACCATTTTTCACCTGCTCCATCATGACCGGATTGCCCTCCATCTTAGAAGCCAAGTGAGGGGAAACTGCATTCTCATAGACATAAGGACACATATCCTTTAATGGCTGGCTGATTCCTGATACTTTCTTCACAAAAA
The DNA here is from genome assembly GCA_022794255.1 of Lachnospiraceae bacterium. Taxonomy (GTDB): domain Bacteria; phylum Bacillota; class Clostridia; order Lachnospirales; family Lachnospiraceae; genus Brotaphodocola. Next base: position 9,982 of record JAAWEL010000041.1, on the reverse strand, counting down.
CAGCGTCCCCTGGGATCAGATTCCCATCCGTCCCCCTCTGGTTTCCACTCATAGCTGCCTTATAATAGCCTGCAGAAATCCCGCTTTGATGCAGTTTTTTCAATATCAGACCAGTGATATAGGTTTTTCCAATATCCGTCCCCGTTCCCGTGACGAATAATTTTTTTGCTGTTTGTTCACGCATTTTCCCGCCTCACCTCATATCCCAGCTCTCTCAAAAGCTTTAAATCTGTCTCCACGGTAATTCCCGCTGTTGTCAGCATGTCACCGGAAATGGCTGCGTTGGCACCAGACTGAAAGCAGCCTTTTCCCTTATCCTCCATCAGCCCCCGGCCCCCGGCCAGGCGAATCGCCGCATCCGGCAAAATAAAGCGGTACACCGCCACAATCCGGCGCATATCTTCCACACTCAGCCTTTCATTCTCACCAAAAGGAGTTCCGGGAATCGGATTGAGCATGTTGACTGGGACACTTTTAATTCTCAGCTCCCGAAGGGTAAGTGCCATGTCAATCCGATCCTCCACCGTCTCCCCAAGCCCCATAATTCCGCCGCTGCACACAAACAGTCCGGCCGCCTGGGCAGCCTCAATCGCCTGGATCTTATCCTCAAACGTATGGGTGGTACAAATGTTTGGAAAATTTCTCCGGGAGGTCTCTAAATTGTTATGAGCCCGGGTCACTCCAGCTGCCTTTAATCTTCGGTACTGTGCTTCATTTAAAAGTCCAAAAGACACACACACAGCAATCTCTGTCTGAGCCCGTATTTTTTTCACTGCCTCACACATCTGATCAATCTCTGGATCCGTCAGTCTTTTTCCTGAGGTGACAATGGAATAACGCAGCACACCCTTCTGGTCATTTTCCCTTGCCTGCTCTACAATTTCTTCTACTCCCATCAACGGATATTCTGCTGTCCCGGTATGGTTATGGGATGACTGGGCACAGAAGCGGCAGTTCTCTGAGCACTTTCCACTTTTCCCATTGATAATGGTACATATATCAAACTGGCTGGAGCAAAAATGCCTCCGAATCTCATCTGCTTTCTCACACAGTTTCTCCAGAGGCTGCTGATACAGCCACATGGCCTCTGGGACAGAAATCCTTTTCCCCTCCAGAACTTCATTGCCTAAAATTTCCACATTCATCTTACCAGTGTTCCTCCTGCATCTCTTTTCCCTTGATTCCTGAATTTATTTCCTGCTCCTTTTTCTATATCCCGTATTCCTTCCCAGGCCGCTGACTGAACCTGTCACCCCATCTTTTCTGCCTTAAGCGCAGGAATCATTCTCTTCCCCAAAACAGCTCCGACAATACACAGCACAATATCCCCGGGCACTGCTAGAATGAAACAATATAAAAACAAAGGCCATAATCCGATAGGGGTTCCCAAATAAAAATCACTTATCAGATAATAGTAAACCATTCCAAAAAAATAAACAATCCCCAAACCGATAAAATTGGCGGCCATCAACCGGGGATAACCGGGATTCCCCTTTCCATTTGCAATCACGCCTGTCACATAGGCTCCTACGGCAAACCCAATAATATAACCAAAACTTGGCTGAAATATGTATCCAATCCCACCGCCTTGGGTAAACACTGGCAGCCCGGCCAGCCCCAGCAGAATATACACACAGACTGACAGGCACCCAAGCTTCCCCCCCAGCAGCAGTCCTGCCAGCATGGTAAACAGATATTGCAAAGTAAAAGGAACCACTGGAATAGGAACCTTTATAAATGCCCCCGCAGCAATCAGTGTCACAAACATTGCACATAAAACCATATCTCTTGTCTTATTCTTTCTCAACCCTTGCTGCCTTAAGTCCACACCACTTTTAACCATTTTCCCGATCTCCTTACTCCATTTTATTTTATAATAAATAATAGCGGAACTTTTTCCATTTGTCAACCAATTTTATTCACTAGGTTTACAATGGCCCTGTCATAGCCTTCCTTCTTCTCCTGGCAAAAAAGAAAAACAAGGGTACAAAAAGGGACTGTCACTTCTGACAATCCCTTCCTTTATATCTATAACCATTATCCCACATATTTCTCTAATGTTTTCCGCACTGCTCCCGGCCATTCTTTCTTCAAAATACCCGATTACCTTATGTCTCCCTTCGGTTGTCTCGCACAGTCTTGTTGCAATTGTCCTGGAGCAGTTTTATTTATCCAGCTTCTCCAACATATCCCAGCAACCCCACAGATACATAATTCCCAGGGCACGGTCATATAATCCATAGCCCGGGCGACATTCCTCGCCCCACAAATGTCTTCCATGGTCTGGTCTTGCATATCCCTTATAGCCACAGTCATGATAAGCCTTCATAATATCAAGAATTCCCGTATCCCCATCACAATCCCGGTGGGAAGCCTCTGTGAAATCTCCATTGGCAAAATGCTTTACGTTCCGGATATGAGCAAAGGCAATCCGGTCACAGTAGGTGCGGATAATATCTGCCACATTATTTTTCGGATTCGCGCCCAGAGAGCCGGAGCACAAACACAGACAGTTATGCGCATCATCCACCATGGACAGAAAATGTCCAATGGACTCCTTATCCACCAAAAGTCTTGGCAATCCAAAAATATCCCACGGCGGATCATCCTGATGAATGGCCAGCTTGATTCCTGTCTCATGGCAGGTGGGCATCAATGCTTCCAGAAAATATTTCAGATTCTCCCACAGTTTTTCCTTAGTAACCGGACGGTATTTCTCAAAAAGCTCATCCAACTGGGCCATCCGCTCCGGCTCCCAGCCTGGAAAGGTCATACCATGGAGATTCTCCAGAATATACTTGGCCATCTCCTTATAATCATCCTGGATCCTGGCCTTCTCATAGAACAGAGCTGTGGAGCCATCCTCCATGGGATGAAAGAGATCTGTTCTGGTCCAGTCAAAAATCGGCATAAAATTGTAAGTAACCACCTTTACCCCGAACTTTGCCAGATTCCGCAGAGTCTCCTTATAATTCTCAATATACTGATCCCTGGAAGGCAGACCAATCTTAATATCATCATGGACATTAACACTCTCCACCACGTCCATGTTAAAACCTGCTCCTTCAATCTGTCTGCGGGCCTCCTCAATCTCCTCCACGGTCCAAACCTCGCCGGCCTGCTTATAGTGCAGCGCCCATACCAGCCCGGTCACTCCCGGAATCTGCCTGATCTGCTCAGGTGTGATACTGTCATTTCCCTCTCCATACCAACGAAATGTCATTTGCATAGCTTTTGTTTTCCTTTCTTAAATAATTTGTATTTTCTTCTTGTTTCCCTAAGCCAGCCCGGCCATCATCGGAAGCCTCATGCGCAAAAACAGAACATAAGCCACCAACAGGATAATCCTTTCTCACGTCTATCCTGATTTTATTGTTAGGATTCTACGATCTTTGTACATAAAGTATAACAATTTCCCGGCAATTCCGCAAGGTACATCCGTCTTGAAATGTGGTAAATCTTGCTGTATAATACAAATATGTGCAAATGAACAAGAGGTTTTTATAAAATATGTATATAGACGAATTTACCCAACGCCAGATCATGAACGAGCGTTTTTACGAATACCATCATTACCGCAATGAAGGTCCCATTACCATTGATTTTCATCAGCATGCTTTTTATGAAATTTACATTTTTATTTCCGGAGATGTAAATTACACTATAGAAGGCCGAACCTACAAGCTGCGCCCCGGAGATATTCTTCTGACAAACAACAGCGATATCCATCGCCCGGAGATCATGCCATCCCAATCCCCCTATGAGCGAATTGTCATATGGTTAAACAACTCTTTCTTTAACGGTCTGTTGGATATCGGAGAAGATCTGACCACATGCTTCCAGGATGCCTCCAACCGGAATTACCGCCTGTTCCGTCCCAATGAAGCTCAGCTGCTAAAAATACAAAACATCTGCCATACGATTGAACAGGAACGTTCCCACAATAAGCTGGGAAGCCGGATCATGGCTTACTCCTCCATTATGGAAATTCTGGTCCTTATCAGCCGCGTCTACTATGAGATCTCCGATTCTGCCAGACATGGAGTGACAGAAAATAAACAGATTAATCAGATTGTCTCCTACATTAACAACCATTTTAGCGAGGATTTAAGCCTGGAATGTCTGGCAGATCAGTTTTACCTGAGTAAATATTACTTGAGCCACCGGTTTAAACAGTTTACCGGCCTTTCTCTGTATCAGTTTATTATGAAAAAACGGCTGACCATTGCCCGGAATATGCTGATGGGCGGAAAGAATGTGACAGAGGCATGTACTGAATGCGGTTTTAATGATTATTCCAATTTTCTTAAGGCGTTTAAACGGGAATTTGGTGAAAAGCCAAGTGAATTTATAAAAAGGTAAGAAAGCTGTTTCCACAAAAAAGTTTCTCTCCGGATCACGCCCCGGAGAGAAACTCTTCTAATTCAATTAACGCCTCATCGCACATACCGTCTTCCTCTGATAGCATGCTCTTTAAAACCGTCAATATTTTATATTTTTTGTTTCCGTTATACTTTGAGAAATTTTTCAATATGTGTTCAATCTTACTATAAATACTATGAGAATCTATGTTCTTCGCTGCCTTTTTAAAAAAACCATCCACAATTTTGTTAGAACTCAGTCCTGTGATAACGATCATCTCCCGAAATATCTGGTATATGTGGAGAATGTCAGCTTTCTCTGTCAACGCATTTTCCAGAATAAAGGAAAAGGCATCTTGACTTTTTGCCTTTTTCGTCCTCCATGCTTCCAGTTCATTATAATATTTGCGCAAATAAAATGCCACCAAAGCCAAGGACTGCTCCTCCTGTTTATAGCTGTCAATATAGTTTAAAATATTGGCAGAAAATGTGGTTTCGAACTCTTCTGATTTCTCTCCCTTATAAATCCTGATAATTGTTCCGAAAATTCTCTCAGCAGCATACAACAGTTCCTCTGATGACTGACTTGCAATAAATTCATCAATCATCTGACAAACCATCTCAGACAATAATCCCTTAAAAAAGCCGCCTGCCTCATTCCCATATAAACACAGATAACTAATCGTCCCCCTCTCTTCCACTGGATATAAAGCATTGATACTCTGTATAAGAGGAAGCGTCTTTATTATTTTAAGAAATTCCTGATCCTTCAGATACTTTTTATTTTTAGCAATCAAATTCTCCAGTTCATTCGGATTCCTTCCTTTACAAAAAATCAGCCTTCTGGTAAATTCCTTTTGATCCTTGCAAAAAGCAGCTTCATCCAACTCTTCCCTGCTACCTATAATCATCTGTGAATCCTTCAAGCTTATGTCATAGCTAAAGCCTGCAAAAAAGCTCACCAGCCGAATCTGCTCTTCATCGATACAAAGACAGCGTCCTGACTGACATTCTTCATTGATACAGTTTGGAATCTTTTCCGGCTTATTCTCACAATACAATGAAATAATCTCTTTTGCTATTTCGTCATACTTAATCCCCATGTTTCCCTTATATCTCCATAACATTTTTCGATAACTTTATCGCATAGTCCAAATCCGGGTCCCCAAAATAATCCCAGGAAATGTTATCCAGGACTTCACCAAAATCAGCCGTAACATCTAATTCCTTTAAAAAGTGCAAATCATCTTCAAGGAAAAAATGTTTCTTGTCCTTCCAATACAAAAGATACTGATCCACAAAGCTTTTCTTCCAATTTTCCAAAACCCCGGGATTCTCTTGTCCTGCATCAGTCTGTTCAAGCCAGTACAACCCGAACAAAAAGGGAAAATACGTATTAGCAAAATATTTATAATTCTGCTCACCTGCATGAAGGACAGAAAAATACCACCTCTTCCCTTCACTCTCAAAGCATTTAGGAACAATCGATCCCTTTCCAAAATCAATCGCGTACAAAACCGCCCGGAGCCACTCATCACCCAAGTCCTGCAGCCTGTCATTCATTTTTACCAAAGGATATCCCATCAATCTTTGATTTTCATCCTTTTTTTGTATGCATCTATCTTTCTTGCCCTTCTTGATTGCCTCAAGGCATCTTTCCTCATCCATCTCTCCGTTCGTATAGAGAAATTTCCCCATCATTGCCCTAGAAGCCTCCGTGGACATAATCCCCTGAGAAGCAGAGACTTTATTATAGAGCTCATTCAAAACATTTCTAAGCTCTGCCACTCCTGGTTCCTGATACAAATCATCCTCTTTCAGCTTATCATCCCTATACAAGCTGTTTATATCCTTTAATTTTTGCGCCCAGTCAACCCATCCGTTTTTGTTAATCCGGGAAGAGTCAAGAATATAACAATTAAAATTCATCCGTTCTTCCTGCATGTCATACTCCAGAGTGAACTCTTCTGAAGGAAAATAATCCTGTATAAATTTCCTTCCCCACATCGCGCTCAATAAATATACTACTGTCTGATACTTTAAAAGAGCGCTCTTTGTATGGTTGATAGCATCCCTGCTGGATGGAATAATCATCCAGGACAATCCATCAAAATATTTTGATAAGATTTCATCACTGACCGGCTTTAGCATAACCATGGGTACCAATACATATTGCTGTAATTTCTCATAAGCATAGATACGCATGCTGCAGTTCAGTGCAAAATCGTATACTTCCCTTTCAATGTAAGAAAAAGATTTCATTCCATGGGCTTTCATATCTGTGCTTGTCTGGATAACAAAATCACAATTCTGACTGCTCAGGACATTTGATAGCCGCTTTCCCAAATCTGACTTTAGAGGAATCCGACTATTCGGCACATAAGATGTATAGGGCTGGCCCAGCAAAAAGAAAATATCCACAATCATATTGGAAATTGCACGCCATTTATCTTTCCTGCAGTCAAATTCCACTTTTACATTGGATAGAAAATTTCTATTTTTAATCAATCCATCACTGTTTTTCGCATATGCAACAACATCAATCACATAATCCGTGACTCCGTTTTCTTCAAACCACATTACAAGCTGATCATATATACTGCTTAAAGTACGGCCATGAATAATAATATCATCTGCCAGCAAAATTCGTCTGCAGTTCTTATTTTTTATTTCTTCCTGAACCATAGCCATGGCCCGGTTGGAGATAATCTTTGGTTCCTTTTTCGGATCTGAAAATTTCTGTCTGTATTCTCTCTGAGCCCGGCCTCCATCTTCCTCCTGAACCAATGGCAAAAGAGCCATGAAAAGGTTTGAAAACTTTCTGGCCATTAATATCTTAATCTGATAATCTCCAAGATAAATATTTTCTATATAGTTTAAAAGACTCTGATATTCCTTTTGAGAAATACGTCCCAATAGCTGATTCTTTTTTCTTAATGTCTCACGCTTCATACTCTGTATGTCTGGCTATACTTAATTGGCTCATAGGAAAAATATCCATCACAGGATTCCGCTTGTGCATGTGTACCCACACGATTTGCCTGCTTGTGCTCCCAATGAATCAATCCATATACTGTTTCAAATTTATGAGCAGCGTATTCGTAATAAACTCTTGCCTCTACAAGCAGAGTCATATTCCCACACGCCTCTATCTGCCAATTCTCATAATTTAAGAAACAATCTATCATCTGCCAAAACTCTCCCTCCTTTCCCTTCGGGTTTACCTTTTGTACAGTATATGGGTACAAATCCCACTCTATGCGGTATACCCTTTTTCCATTTTCAATTCTTCTCCGAAAGCATCTGCGTTTCAATGGCTTCATCTCTTCCCATGTTTTTAACAGCTTCAAAGAATACGTCCCGCTTCCAAAATAAAAAACTAATTTTTCCAGAGTTATTTCCTGAATTTCTATATCATTCAAAACCTCAATATCCAAAGTACAGACCATCAGATTCTCTTGTGGATCAACTCTTTGGAGCTTCTCTATATAACGCCGGAAAAGCTCGCTTTTGCTTTCTGCATAGGCTCTGTCATGAATCCTGTCTACAGTGATTTGTGCAAGGTTCAGACGGATACTGGGCCTGTGATATCTGCTCTCCAGCCGGAAATTGATCCGGGTCTGTTCCAATGCCAGAAGGCCGAAGTACATCCCAGGCAATGCTGCTATACAGGTTGCCACCACTGCAAACCATACCTCGCCCTTAAAATAATTGGTAATATTCATGTAGGATTCAAAGAAGCCGTCCACCTGTAAATGATAAGTGTCAAGAAAGAGAAGAGGGATAACCACCAGCATAATCAGCAATAATACCGGCAAAAAAAAACGGCAAAGAAAGGTCAAAACCACAATGAATATCTTTTTAATTGTCAATAATCCTCGTATTACGGTATCACGAGTTAGTCTTTTCATCTTATTTCATTCACTTTTTTGCTGTTCTAATTGGCAACAATTGACAACACTTTGTCAAGATAAGTTTATCTGATTTGTGCTAGTTTGTAAAGTAAAATTTTGTATATTTTATAGAAAAAACGCCTGTAATACACAGGCGTTCCTCTGTCTTTTTATATCTGTTTTATACCAGCTCCAACAGCACTTCCATAGCACCGTCACCCTTACGCAGTCCAATCTTCACAATACGGGTGTAACCACCGTTACGGGATACATATTTAGGGGCAATCTCATCAAAAAGCTTTGCCGGAAGATCCACAGACTTGGTGTTTTTCTTTCTTCCTGCCGGGGTTGCCGGAACCTCAGTCACATCATAAAGAACCTTCAGCATCTGGCGTCTTGCATGAAGTCTGGAAGGCTTATCCTTCTTGATCTCCTTTTGAACCTCATCGTATACAGTCACCTTTCTGCCGTTCTTCTCCTCCTTGACCCTCTTGCCGTCTTTATCCTTGCGGGGAACTTTTGCAGTGACGGTAACGGTCTCAAAGTTATCCTTCTCTCTCACTGCCATAGCGATCAGCCCCTCAGCAACCTTGCGGATCTCCTTCGCTCTTGCCTCAGTGGTGCGAATCTTTCCATGATACAGCAAGGATGTAACCTGGCTGCGGATCAATGCTTTTCTCTGACTGGAATTTCTTCCCAGTTTTCTATAACCTGCCATTTAATTTTCCTCCATTTATCTGGAGTGCGGTTCGCGCCAGTCGGTCTTACCAAACCACAGCTTCCATTTTATTCATACCAGGCACTGCATCATTGGTCTTACGCGCCCGGCACATGAAATCAATAAAATCACTCGCTTCACTCTTCGCTGGGATTCAGCTGCAGTCCCAGCTCTTTTAGCTTTGCCAGCACCTCTTCCAAGGACTTCCGGCCCAGGTTGCGGACCTTCATCATATCCTCCGGAGTACGGTTGCACAACTCTTCCACCGTGTTAATTCCGGCACGTTTCAGACAATTATAAGAACGGACGGAAAGCTCCAGCTCATCGATGTTCATCTCCAGAACCTTCTCCTTCTCGTTGTCCTCCTTTTCCACCATGATCTCGGCAGTCCGGGCATTCTCAGAAAGATCAATAAACAGGTTCAGATGCTCGCTGAGTACTTTTGCCGCTAAGCTGACCGCTTCATCCGGTGCCAGAGTCCCATTGGTAAACACATCCAAAGTCAACTTGTCATAGTCAATAATCTGGCCTACACGGCTGTTCTCAATGGTCATGTTGACCCGCTCTACCGGTGTATAGATGGAGTCAATGGCAATCACCCCAATGGGCAAATCTTCATTCTTATTCTTGTCAGCACTTACATATCCCCGGCCTTTGGAGATCGTCAGCTCCATATAGAACTTGCTGTCTGTGCCTCCACTTAAGGTGGCGATTACTTGATCCGGATTCATGATCTCAATATCGGGATCTGCCTGAATATCTGCAGCCGTGATCACTCCCTCGCCTTCAAACTCAATGTATGCAGTCTTTATTTCATTGCTGTCGCTGTTATTCTTAATAGATAAGTTCTTGATGTTCATGATGATCTCAGTCACATCTTCCTTTACTCCGGCGATGGAACTGAACTCATGCAAAACGCCTTCGATTTTTACCTGGCTGACCGCCGCACCTGGCAGAGAAGAAAGCATGATCCTTCTCAAGGAGTTACCCAGCGTGGTGCCGTAGCCCCT
>JAAWEL010000040.1 GCA_022794255.1 Lachnospiraceae bacterium | reverse complement strand
TGCTCGTGTGGGTTCAAGTCCCATCTCCCGCAGAGGCAGAAGTGGCGGAATTGGCAGACGCGCACGGTTCAGGTCCGTGTGGTAGCAATACTGTGTGGGTTCGACTCCCATCTTCTGCATAAATTTTAAAACACCCGAAATCTTATAAACTAAGATTTCGGGTGTTTTTGTTAAGAACCATACCATTTTTCAAAACTGGGAATAAATAAAAGAGGACATATCATACCCTTTTCCATAACACCCGAACAAAAGAATAACAAAGGCGATTCCAAAGCAAAGAACCGTCCTTTTCCCTTCCTTCTGCACAATCGGCCGATCTCCGTTTTTCTCTCTCCACAGCGAAATCACAAACAATATTGTCAGAGAAATCAGAAGTATCACAAAATCTGCCATCCCCAAACCAGAATAAAAAACTCCCTCTCCATATTCAGCATATCGGGCAGGTCCAAACATCCCGGCAAAAATCCTCCCGGCCATAATAAGAGAATCCGACCGAAACAGGACAAAACCTGCCGTCACCAACAAAAAAGTCCGTACTCTGCGAAGTACCCTTATGGCAGGAGCATTCGGATCCACCAAAAGCAGTCTGTATAGCTGGTCAGACAGAGGCTTTAAAAGCTCCCCAAAAATCATATACCCGCACTGTAAAAGCCCGGTGCCTATAATAAAAGTGTACTTTCCGCCATGCCAAAGACCACTTAAGAAAAATACAACTGTGATATTCATATATTTACAAAGCTTTCCCCTCCGGTTGCCCCCTAAGGGTATGTATACATACTTCCGCAAAAATGCCCCCAAGGTAATGTGCCACCGTCTCCAAAATTCTCCAATAGTCTCAGAAAAATAGGGCTGGCGAAAATTTTCTGCCAAATGAATCCCGAACAGCCTGGACACACCTGTGACAATATCCATGCAGCCGGAAAAATCTGTATAAAGCTGCATAGAAAAAGATACAGCAGCCAAAAAAAGGTACCACCCTCCGTAAGAAGAATAATCTCCATAAATAGTATCTACTATCACAGAAAGCCTCTCTGAGATCATCAGCTTTTTAAAAAGGCCTAAAAGAATTTTAAGACATCCGGCTTGTAAATCTTCAAAAGCCACTAGAGAAGGACTTTTCAGACTTTCTCCCGTCTCTTTATAAGTATCCACAGGTCCCTGAACAATATGGCCAAAATACCCGGTAAAAAGAGAAAAATCCAACAGTGATCGAGCTGCCTCCACATCTTTCCGGTAAACATCCACATTATATCCAATAATCATCAATGTATAAAAAGATATTCCCAGAATACTTGCTCTCTCAACCGGCTCAAACTCATAGGGCTGTCCCGTGATCTCTCCCCATGCCTCCAACGTGTAAAAGGGCAAATTTGCATATTTAAAATATGCCAGCAATCCTAATTGAAACATCACGGCAGCAAACAGCACAAAGCCCTTCCCAAAGCTTTTATCACCGCACAGCAAAAGCCCGGCGGCAAAACCCGCCGCCGTGCTGATTAGCCAAAAACACACTGTCTGATACCCGCCGGCAGAAACCATAAAAATCAGACTCAAAACCAGCAAAACCCATCCTCTCAGTCTTTTGGGAACAAGATTGGTCAAAACCAGCCCTGCCACAACCAACAGGACAAATCTAAAGGAAGTGTAGCTCATCATTTTTTCTCAACAGCCTCATAGGTAATCATCACTACCTTGTCATCCTTAAAGCCACAGTCAATGACCAGCTGAGTATCTCCCAAAATCACAGAGTAAAGACCATTTTCATTTTTGGCATCTGGATATATTTTTTTGACCGTAGCTGGCAAATCTCCCACCTTAAGGCCTTCCTCCGTACAAACCTCACTGCCAGTCAGATTGATCTCTTTGACCACTTCCTTTTTGTTCACTTTTGTAGTGACAACCTCAAAACCGTCATACAGATACGCCTTGTCTTTCCCGCCGTCATCAGCACAATTAGCCAGGACCTTCGTGTCCTTCTCCTTCCCCAGCGCCTTTAATGCCCCGTCAGCAGACATCCCCGTCTCAATTTTCTGCTCCTTATAAGTAAAGGTATATTTCTCTTTCTGCTCAGCTGCCATGGCCGCAAAAGCTGTAGTTGCGGCCAGAAATGCCGCCAGAACCCCTGCTGCCATTCTCTTCTTTGTTCTTGTCTGTGTATTCATCCTTTACTCCTCCTGTGTCCTGTATTTGCTGATATATCCCAACTGTTCAAATTCTGCCTTCTGTTCTTCTTTTTCTATATAATATTCCTGAAGCCGCTGGTTATATACAGAAGCATACGCCTCATTATCCCGAAAATCCGTAAGCTCATATTGCTCCTTTAACTTTTTTCCCAACCAGACTGAAAGTTTCTCAGCCCCATATACATTCAGATGCAGCCCTTCGTCATAAGTATCTGTAGACATATCAAGCCCAATCTCCTTCATAGAAAGCAATGTATTAATATATAAAATTCCTTTTTCCGAAGCAAATCTTGCAATCTGTTCCTCATAAGGTTCTGCCCAGATGGGATACATACTTGGCGCCTTCATAAGCACTAGCTCAATCTGGTTTTCCTGGCAAAGCCGGACAATCTCCTCCAAATATCTCACATTCTTTTCCGAAAATGAATAATCGCTGCGCCTTCTCTCTGCCGGAAACTCTGTATAAGGCCGCACATCGGCCCGCAAATAATATCCATTATAGCTCCTGAGAGGTTTCCTTAAAAAGGCATACCGGATATCCTCTTTAGAAAGCTCACTCCACCGACTGTGGTAACGAAGAATCGGAAAAATATACTCCACCAGGGACTCTTCCTCCGTCTTGCTGTTCAAAATCCCCCAAAGCTTATCCTCCGACCACCGCATCCCGTCAAATACCATCCGGTTGTATTCCTCAGAGCTTTGTTCCTCCACCGTCATAGCCTGAATATTCAAAAGAACCACTTTCGGCTTTTCATATCTTAAGGCTTCCTTTAAAAGATAATAGGACTGGGAAATCAGCTGATTGGAATTCCCCCGGATATAGCTGGTAATGCCATAAGCTTCCCACAGAGTCATGGGAGAAATATTTTCATAGGACTCACAGTTTCCCACTATCAACAATTCATGATCCGTCTTATCCTGATAATATTCTTCTGTAAAGTTCCCCTCAATCACGGTTTTCATGTACTTGGGAACCAGCAGGGATTGAGCCGCCCAGGTGATTCCCATAAAAGCAAGACCTGCTCCCAAAAGTATTCCATATCTGGAAATATTCTTTTTGTCTGATGTCAATCTGCCCGGTCTCATGGTGTCTGCGGATACGCCTCCACATCAAAATTGTGGGATCCCCAGGTTCTTCTCAACACATCCGTTGTAACCAAACACCAGGTTCCGTTCACTCTCCTTGGTGTCGTATCAAAATGATACCAGGATCCATCTACATTTACCAGGTTCCAGAAGTGGTCTCCATCGCTGGCCCGGACTACCGGAATATTCGGCATACCTGCTGCCTCAAGCAAATAGTGAGACATGGCATAATACTCATAACAACAACCAGAATGTCTGCGAAAACCATACAGTGCAGACGCCGCCTCATCGCTTTTGGGACCACTGGTGGTATATCTCATATTTCCCCGAACCCAGCTGTAGATCGCCGCCGCCTTCTGAGGCTTGCTCATACTCTCATTGGTAATCTCTGAAACCACTCCTTGTGCATAAGCCCGGGCAGCCTTTTCCTCCTCTGACATCTCCTTTGGATCACCATTCACCACCTCTCCGCTCTCATTCAGGGTGTAGGTTCTTCCATCAACCTGCAGTTCCTGGGAGCTGAGCATCGCTCCATCCTCTCCCACACGGTAATACTTCCCATCCGTTTGGATCCAGCTGTTTGCCATCATATAGCCCTCAGCATCAAAATAATACCACTTTCCGCTGACCTTCTGCCACTCTTCAGCCGGGTAGGTTCCATTCCAGTTAAGAAGCCACCATCCCTTCTCATCTTGCCTCCATCTGCTCACCTCTCCGGGACCGCCGGACGCACCTAATACCGGAACCGTCATGGCTATACTAAGTCCCACTGCGGCAAGAACTGAAATCCCTGAATATGCTTTTCTCATGTCTACCTTCTTTTCCCTTAATTTTATTTCCTATGTATTTTATATATGTTCCTTCATATTATATCCAGATTGCTCTTCTGTGTCAATGTAATCCGACAAACAGCTGCTCTCTTTTATTTCCTTGAAAAAGCCTCTGTTCCATAGTCGGTAGGCCACTCTATAACACCAGGTGCAAGGAAAAAGATGGCGTTTTTTTCTTCCTCAGAAATCAGCTCAAAAAAGGTAACGCCCCTATAATCCACCCCCGCGTAGGTATAGGTCTGTGTAATGCCAAAACTAGGATAGGTAACAGTAACTGCATTGGCAGAACTATCATAAGCAACAGATATGGTTTCAATAGCAACACTTCCATCCACCTCATAGAAAGGAATCTCATATACCCCGCTGTAATCATCCAAATACTGGGACACCGATTCCCCTGCTGTGGCAGAAGTCTCTGTTGCTTTTGTCTGAATCATACCATCCAAAATCCATGCCCCGCTGTCATCTGTTATATATCCGTCAGGGGTGGCAGCATTCTGCAGATTATATCCCTGTTCATCAAAATAGTAGCACTCTGCCACGCCATCTCCATTGCCGTCAATCCACTTCCAGGTACTGGCTGGATAGCTTCCATTGTCCTCCTGCCACCACCATCCATTTCCATCCTGCTTCCATTCCGCCCCAAAAGACGTTCCTGCCAAAGCCAGAACCATGGATGTTGTCATCAAAATTGTCAATGCATGTTTTTTCATTACATTTTTCTCCTTTACCCTATAATCATTTCCAATTTCCGGCTTTTATTATAACAGTTATTATATTATCTGACAAGTACCCCCCCCCGAACAAAATTTCATACTTTTTATCACTTTATTTAAATTTTTTTCATTGTTCGATTATCAATATAAGAAAAACCCCCAGGAAAAAACCATCGCAATAGTCTGCGGTTTTCCCCGGCGGGTTCTTCTTCCACCTATTTATACATTTTTATTTATTCAGACTAGTGTACTGACACATTTACTTTGGGAAGCTGGCTGATCGCTTTTGTCAGGTCCTCATCGGACGGAACATAATCCTGCATTTCCCCATCATTAAATCTCTGATAGGCCATCATATCAAAGTATCCAGTTCCAGTCAGGCCAAACACAATATTTTTCGCCTCCCCTGTCTCCTTGCACTTTATAGCCTCATCCATCGCCACCTTGATGGCATGACTGCTCTCTGGTGCAGGAAGAATCCCCTCCACTTTGGCAAAAGTCTGAGCTGCCTTAAACACCTCTGTCTGCTCCACGCTTCTGGCCGTAAGCAGACCCTGGTCATAAAGCTCAGAAACAACAGAGCTCATGCCATGATAACGCAAACCGCCGGCATGACTGGCAGAAGGGATGAAGCCACTGCCAAGAGTATACATCTTTGCTAAGGGACAAACCTTTCCTGTATCGCAGAAATCATAAGCATATACGCCTCTGGTCAGACTGGGACAAGAAGCTGGTTCCACAGCGATCAGCTTATATTCTGCCTCTCCCCGCAGCATCTGTCCCGCAAAAGGAGAGATCAGACCGCCTAAGTTGGAACCGCCTCCGGCACATCCGATAATCATATCCGCTTTGATGTTATACTTATCCAGCGCCGCTTTCGCCTCAAGACCAATCACCGACTGATGCAATAGCACCTGAGAAAGGACAGAACCTAACACATAGCGATATCCCTCCTGACTCATTGCAGCCTCCACAGCCTCCGAAATGGCACATCCCAGGCTTCCCGTAGTTCCCGGGAACTGGGCATTCATCTTACGTCCCACTTCCGTATCCATAGATGGAGATGGTGTCACCTTCGCCCCATAAGTTCGCATTACCTCCCTGCGGAAGGGCTTCTGCTCATAAGAGCATTTCACCATATATACCTGACAGTCCAGATCCAGATAGGCACATGCCATGGAAAGAGCTGTCCCCCACTGTCCGGCTCCCGTCTCTGTGGTTACCCCCTTTAGTCCCTGCTTCTTGGCATAATAAGCCTGAGCAATCGCCGAATTAAGCTTATGGCTTCCTGAGGTATTGTTTCCTTCAAACTTATAATAAATGTGGGCTGGTGTTCCCAGCTTTTTCTCCAGACAATAGGCCCTCACCAGCGGAGAAGGACGGTACATCCGGTAAAAATCCAGGATTTCCTGGGGAATGTCAAAATATGCGGTAGTGTCATTTAACTCCTGTTTGGCCAGCTCTCTGCAAAAAATTCCGGAAAGCTCCTCCAAGGTCACTGGCTTTAAAGTGCCTGGATTAAGAATCGGTGCTGGTTTTTTCTTCATGTCAGCACGTACATTATACCACTGCTTTGGCATCTCCTGCTCTTCCAGATAAATTTTGTAAGGGATGTTCTGATTCATATTTTTTCCTTTCTCCACTGTCGGGTTTTATTCTAAATTAGCTGCAAAGCATTAGTGGCTGTTCTTTCAGATGCTCTGTTTACGAAAACTGCACTTAAAATAATATTTCCATGGAATAAAAAAAGCCCAGATCCTATAACAAATCCATAGGACAGGAGCTCTCACTTCTGCGGTGCCACCTAAATTCATTCTTGCGAACGCACTCATCCATGTACTATCATACATGACCTGCTATAACGTGCAGTCACGTCTCACCTACTAAGGATTCTCACCCTTTTCAGCTCGCCCTCCCAGGTCCATTCCCTGCCCTTCCTATCACTGCAATCCCACCATCTGCAGTTCTCTGTGCATATTTCAGACAGCTACTCATCCTGGTCAATGGTTTGTAACTAATTGACTTGGAGATAGAATATCTTAAATGCAGAAAATTGTCAAGAGTTTTTTCAAGGAAAATATTCAACAAAAATATTTTTCGTTTTTTCTGATTTTTCTAATATTTTCTTCACAAACCACTTGACAAAATCTGGTTTTTGGAGTAGAATGGTTGATGTTGCGGAAGTCGTTAAGCTGTTCGTATTTTAATTAATATGTGTGCGTAGCTCAGCTGGATAGAGCACTTGGCTACGGACCAAGGTGTCGGGGGTTCGAATCCTCTCGCGCACGTAGGAAAAACCCTGGAGATCATTCTTCGGGGTTTTTCACTTGGTATTGTAAAATTTCTGTATTTATATTTCTGATGCTCTCGTCAAAGCCAGCTCTTCCTGCAGTCGTTTTAATTCCTTTAAGACTCCCATCACAATCCCTGTGGCCAACAAAAAGGTAAATACATCTGCCAGAGGCTGAGCCATCTGGACTCCCAGCACCCCAAAGATTCCTGGAAAGATCAAAAGAGCCGGAATCAAAAACAGTCCCTGTCGTCCCATGGCCACAAGAGAAGCCCGAAATCCGTATCCAATAGACTGGGTTAGCATATTGACCATAATAACCCACGCCTGAATTGGCATGGTCAAAAGCTGCAATCGCAGAGCAAGAGTCCCGATCTCTATTACCTGGAGATCCTCCCTCCTGAAGGCTGTGATAATCGGCCGGCTGAAGATAAAGGCAACTGTGCCGAATACAGTAAGCATCACAACAGCCACCTTCACGCAAAACCAGTATGCCTCTAATACCCGGTCATATCTGGCGGCTCCAAAATTAAAGCCACAAACCGGCTGAAAGCCCTGACCAAAACCGATCAGGCTGGAATTGATAAACATCATAAACCGGGTCACAATAGACATGGCGGCGATGGCAGCATCCCCGTAAGGCCCTGCAGCAAAATTCAGCACAACTGCTGCGATGCTGGCCAATCCCTGACGGCAGAAAGACGGCAGACCTGCGTGAAGGATCTGTCCATATATTTTCAACTTAAGGTGAAAGTTAGAAGCCTGGATCCGGATGCAATCTCCCCGAAAATTGCATTGATAAAACAAAATTCCAAAGCTTATCATCTGACTGACCATGGTCGCAATAGCAGCACCGGAAATCCCCATTCCAAAACCAAAAATCAGAATCGGATCCAGGATCATATTCAAAATCCCACCAGTAGTAATCCCTACTGCAGCCAAAGTGGCGTTCCCCTGAGCTCGCAAAATATTGTTCATCACAAAGGAGCACATCATAAATGGTGCTGCAATCAATATATAACGGGCATAGTCCTGGGCATAAGGAGCAATTGTCTTAGTTGCACCAAGAAAATACACCATCTGTTTGGAAAAGGCAGTCCCAAATATCCAAAACAAGACTCCGATCATTCCCGCCGTAAAGAAGGCTGTGGCAGCAAACTCGCCGGCCTTATCCTCCTCCCGATTTCCCAAGGCCCGGGAAATATTATTGCCGCTTCCCATTCCCAGTGTAAAACCCACTGCCTGAATCATGGCCATGGCTGAAAAAATCACCCCCACTGCCCCCGATGCACTGGTTCCAATCTGACTGACAAAAAATGTGTCTGCCATATTATATATGGATGTCACCAGCATACTGATAATGGTTGGAACTGCCAGAGTTGGTATCAACCGGTTTATTGGAGTCTCAATCATCTGCTTATACTTTTCTTCTTTTGTCATTGTCGTTGCCACAGCATTTTCCTCCTTATTATATTCGACCGGAACAGGCTCCTAAAAAGAGAGTCATGCAGGGAAATGCCATCAAGACTCCCAGCAAAATTTCCGCCAGGGAGATAAGTTTCCACATTCCCAGGCCTGTAACCTCCTGCTTAAGGGCCAGTTTTTTTAGCCCACGATAGCCAAGAAATCCGCAGATCACCCCACAGACAGGGGCAATAGGGCACAAAAACAAAAAGATCACTCCCGTGAAAATCCCCAGGGAACGCAACGCTGCCATCTGTCCAAATGCAGAAACTTTGGAGCATATCCACCAGTAAAGAGCAATAAAAAACATAATCTCATAAAGTATAATAGAAAACTTCAAAACCCTTTTTATCCTGTTCTCTGCCACTTTTTCCTCCTATCCTGCAGCTGTTTTCGCCTCTCTTGGAAGTCTCTTAAGCACCCACAGATAATAGATTACATACACACAGCCCTTAGTGATGCTGGTCAGGGTAAGGGCCCACCAGATTCCATCAAGGCCCAGAAAAGTCCGGGTCAGCATAAGAGCCAGGGGGATCCGGGCCGCTGTCAGCACAATCGTAATCACGGAACAGGACATGGTCTTTCCCAGTCCCTGGAGCGCTCCCACTGTGAGAAGCTCCTCGCACATAGGCATCTGTCCGATTCCCAAAACCACCAGATAACTGATTCCAATGGGGAGGACCTCCGGCTCCTGAATAAAAATTTTAAAAATAAACTCAGCTCCAAAAATCAGCAGACAGGAGGTAAAGGTTCCCCATATTCCGATTACTATCAGAGCAATTTTGTAGCTTTTTCTCACTCGGTCGTAAAGCCGGGCACCAAAATTTTGTCCTGTAAAGGCGTTCATGGCTGAGCCGAAGCCCTCTGCAGTCATCCAGGAAATACACTCCACCTGACCGCCTACTCTCTGTACCGCAATGGCCGCATCTCCCCAGGAAGCAATCATCCGGGTCAGCACCATGGAAATACCGGAATACAGCATACTCTGCAGAGAGGACGGAACTCCCAGCTTTAAAATCTCCTGAAAATGCTCCATGGAAGTTCTCTGCCACAGCCGTATTTTTTCAAACAAAACCGGTTCCCCAAAAGCTCTACCCGCCAATACCAGAGTCACGGTTATCTGGGCAGTCACCGTAGCAATTGCTGCCCCTGCTGCCTCCATTCTTGGAAAGGGGCCCATCCCAAAAATCAAGACCGGATCCAAAACCATATTCATAATCAATCCGGTACAGTTAGCCAGAAATGGGGTCTTGCTGTCCCCAATCGCCGTAAAAAGTCCGGTCATAGTCTGATTCAGAAACGGAAAGAGAATAAGGCCACAGGTAATCCGCAAATAAACCTGGGCATCCCAGACAATCTTCTCACTGCGCAGTCCAAAAAAACCAATCAGCTTCTCTGCAAAGAAAAGCACAATCAATCCGTACACTACAGCCAAAAGGACTGTAAGCTGCAAAGCTCCCCTTCCATATTCTGCCGCTTTTCTTTCTTCTCCCTCACCTAAGCTGTGTGCCACCTTGATCTGGCCACCCATCCGGGCCAGAGTCACGATTCCTGAAGATAGCCAGGTATACATTCCTGCAGCTCCCACCGCTGCCACCGCAGAGCTTCCCACTCTTCCAATCCATGCCATATCTGTCAGATTATATGCTGTCTGTACCAGAGAGGTTGCCATAATCGGCAATGCCAGACCAGTCAGGGAACCCAGTATTCTTCCGTGGAGCAAATCAATATGACGCTTCATGTCATAATCCTTTTCTTTCCCAATTCAAAAGGTTCCTGCTGCCAAATTGACGGATCTGACATCAAAAACCTTTCTCCTTTTACCATTTTATTACCTGATTCCTTTGCCACTAAAACATCTCGGCCATATAAAATCCTACGTTTCAGGCCTTTCTGCTCAAATACTCATGAATCCCCTTTGCCCCGTTCTTTCCTGCCTCCATAGCCAGAATCACCGTGGCGGCCCCGGTTACTGCATCCCCTCCTGCAAACACCCCTGGCCGGGAAGTCTGACCATTATCCGCCTGAGCCACGATACATTTGCGGCGGTTTATCTCCAGCCCCTCGGTGGTGGAAGAGATCAACGGGTTGGGAGATGTGCCCAGGGACATGATCACGGTATCCACCTCAATCATATAGTCTGATCCGGGGATCTCCACCGGTCTCCTTCTTCCCGACTCATCCGGCTCTCCTAACTCCATTTTCCTGACGGTCATACCAGTCACCCAGCCCTTGTCATCAGTAAGGATCTCCACCGGATTGGTCAGAAGATGAAAGGTAACGCCTTCCTCCTTTGCATGGTGAACTTCCTCCACCCGGGCCGGAAGCTCTGCCTCGCTCCGGCGATATACAATATGTACCTCTGCCCCCAAACGAAGAGCTGTTCTGGCAGCATCCATGGCCACATTGCCGCCACCTACCACTGCCACCTTCTTGCCAGCCACAATCGGCGTGTCATAATCATCCCGAAAAGCCTTCATCAGATTACTGCGGGTCAGATACTCATTGGCTGAAAATACCCCATTGGCATTTTCCCCGGGAATCCCCATAAACTTTGGAAGTCCCGCGCCAGAGCCGATAAACACTGCCTCGTAGCCTTCCTCTTCCATCAGCTGATCAATCGTCACCGACTTGCCAATGATCACATCCGTCTCAATGGTTACTCCCAGCTTTTTCACATTTTCAATCTCCGTGCGGACCACGGATTCTTTGGGAAGACGAAATTCCGGAATTCCATAGGTCAGCACACCTCCCGGCTCGTGAAGAGCCTCAAAGATAGTCACATCATAACCGAACTTGGCCAAATCTCCGGCACAGGTAAGTCCTGCCGGACCAGCTCCAACCACTGCCACCTTTCTTCCGTTCTTCTCCCCGGATACCTTTGGCACAAAACCATTCTCCCTGGACCAGTCAGCCACGAATCTCTCCAGCTTTCCAATAGAGACCGGCTCTCCCTTAATCCCACGGATACACTTTCCTTCACATTGGGACTCCTGGGGACATACCCGACCGCACACTGCCGGGAGAGCCGATGCCTGGGCAATCACATTGGCGGCAGCCTCAAAATCTCCGGCCTCCACCTCCCGGATAAATCCAGGAATGTCAATGGACACCGGGCATCCTCCCATACATTTGGCATTTTTGCATTTTAAACAGCGGGAAGCCTCTGTCTGAGCCTCCTCCTTATTATATCCATAGCAGACCTCCTCAAAGTTCGTAGCTCTGACCTTCGGGTCCTGCTCTCTCACTGGTACTTTTTTCAACCTATCCATCCTATGTCCCCTCCTGTCAATCACAATTGCCACAGCCGCCGTGATGAGTCTCGCCTTCACGCATCCGCAGCATAGCCCGCCCTTCCTCGGTTCTGTAGATCTGCTGCCGCTTCATTGCCTGATCAAAGTCCACCAAGTGGCCGTCAAACTCCGGTCCGTCCACACAGGCAAACTTCACCTCTTCACCCACGCTTAAACGGCAGGCGCCACACATACCGGTTCCGTCCACCATAATCGGATTCATGCTAACAATCGTGGGAAGTCCCAGCTCCTTTGTCAGAAGGCAGACAAACTTCATCATGATCATAGGCCCGATAGCCACGCAGATGTCATACTGCTTTTTCTGGTTCTCCACCAGATCCCGGATCACCTCTGTCACCATACCTTTTCTGCCATAGGAACCGTCATCTGTTGTTATGTAAAGCTCCCCCGCCTCTGCCCTCATCTCTTCCTCTAAAATCAAAAGCTCCTTTGTCTTGGCGCCCACAATCACATCTGCCTGAATGCCATGAGCTTTCATCCATTTCACCTGAGGATAGACAGGCGCTGTTCCCACGCCTCCTGCCACAAACAGATATCTTCTGCCTTTTACCTTCTCAAAGTCCTCCTTGACAAAATCCGATGGCTGTCCTAAGGGGCCCACAAAATCCTGGAAGCCATCTCCCGCTTTCAAACCGGCCATTCTCTCCGTAGATGCCCCCACAATCTGAAACACAATGGTCACAGTCCCCATCTCCCGGTTAAAATCGCAGATAGTCAAAGGTATTCTCTCTCCCCGCTCATCGATCTTTACAATGACAAACTCTCCTGGCTGGCAGGATTTGGCTACTCGTGGCGCCTCTATATCCATTAAGTAAATCTTTTCAGCCAGCTTTTCGGCCTTCAATATCCTGTACATTTCGGTCCTCCTGGTATTCATTACAGCTTGTGCGCTTCCATTTTTGCTTTTGCTGATATTCTTTTTATTATAGCGAATCCTTATCTCAATGACAAGTGTTAATTTTTCACCAAATCTTTACCTGCTTCTCATAAATCTTATCTGGCAACATTTTTCTGTAAAGCCGTTCAAGCTCCCTGGCTGCATCTGCCTGCTTCTTAAGAAGAGACAAATATAAAATATCAAACTCCACCCCAAATAACCGGGATTTTACTCCTGTGCATACACAGCCGTTCTTTTCATAGAAGGCAATTCTCCGTCTGCGCTGCTCTCGTTCCTCCTCATTTTCTGCACTTTCCAAGCTCTCGCATTCCAGTAAAAGCCCCTTTTCTTTCCTGTAAAATTCCCGCAGCATACCAATGCAGTGGCTTCCCCAGCCTTCTCCCCGGTGAGATTCACACACAGCCAAATAATCTAAAAGAAGGAATCCTCTCTCCCTGTCTGTCAGGGAAAACACATAAGCTTTCATCTCCCCCTCCGCAAAAAATCCCAAACATTCATAGAGCCCCTTATCCATCATTTGAAGAATCGATGACAGAGGCTTTAACTCACTTTTGAGAAAATCCTGCACCATATGGGTTTCATATATTTCCACAATTTCTTCTTTCCTCAGCCTTAAAAGCCCTTTTTCCCTTCTGCCCTTTTCCGCAAAGTGCCTGCCATTTATTTTTTCTTCCATTTTCTCAACCTCTTTCTCTCTTTTTATTGAAGTAATGATCCCCTTAATAGACAAGGGGATATTTTCCAAAAACATCCCGGCTGATACGATCGGCTCAAACAGGGAAAAAGACAGGAAAAATCCCACAAGAAACGCAAAATAGGCTTCTTAAACCTTTGTTGTTTCCTGCGGGATTGAATCAAGCTGTCATACCTCATCAATAATCTTGGATGCCTCCTGTGCTTTCTGGATGATCCAGGCATGTTCCGGCTGGATCTTGGCACTTGCGGGAAGTTCAAACCTTCGCCCATCTAAAAAAGCATTGGACAATTCATATATATAGAACTCCCCATCTAAATGTTCCCTTGCCAACTCCTCCCCCTGGCGTCTCATCTCCTCCGTGCTTTGTTCTTTACCCAGAGCCAGCTCTGTCAAGATTCCCAGCATAATAGCAAAATGCTCTTCATCCCATGCAGATAAGTACATACACTTGCACAAACCCTTGCAAAAAAACGGGTAGGACGAATAGCAATCCAGCAATTCCTTAAAACGAGTCATATGCCCGGAATCCTGAAACAGCTTCTGCTCCTCCAGAGCCTGTAGACATTGCTCCTTAAATTCCATACAAATCCCCCTTTTTCATACTATATTTTCGTTTCCTGCCTCTCAAGCCTTCGCCGTACCACCACATAACATATCATATGCGCCATGAAGGTAATTGTCCATGATACTGGATAAGAAATGTACAATGTCTGCAAAGTGCGGCTGACAGAAAATATAGTAAAAATCCACACAACCCGAAACACACAGGCTCCTGTCAATGCCACAAACATAGGAAGCAGAGAGCATCCCATCCCCCTCAGCCCTCCCACCATCACTTCCATAATCCCACAGAGAAAATAAGGGCCACTAATAATCCGAAGCCGGTTTATCCCGTATTGAATCACCTGCGCATCTGAAGAATAGATCCCTAAAAGCTGAGTACCGATCAGTACTGACCCGCCTCCCATAACAATTCCCACTGCAATCACCAATCCCTGACAATACCACAGAATCTTTGTCATCCGCTCGTAATTTCTGGCGCCAAAATTCTGGCTGGTAAAACTTAAGGCTGTCTGGTACACTGCGTTCATTGCCGTATACACAAATCCCTCAATGTTTGCTGCCGCCGTGTTGCCTGCCATGGCCACAGAGCCAAAGGAGTTGACCGAGGACTGAATCAATACATTTGAAATAGAAAAAATCGCTCCCTGCAACCCTGCCGGAAGTCCAATCTTTGCAATGGCGTGAAGCTTTTCTTTTACGATCTTTAACTGATTAAGGCAAAGTCGGTAAGGTGCATCAGCTCTCATCAGACACTGAACAATAAGAGCCGCCGATATACATTGGGAAATCACCGTAGCCAGAGCCACTCCCGCCACTCCCATGTGAAGATATATCACAAAAAACAGATTAAGAACTACATTGATAATCCCTGCTAACATCAGAAAATACAATGGCCTCTTTGTATCTCCTACGGCCCGCAAAATGGCGCTTCCGAAATTGTAAACCAGAGTGGCCGGCATCCCCACAAAAAATATCTTCATGTAGAGAGCGGATAAAGGCAGAACATCCTCCGGTGTCCCCATCAGCGTCAGCAAAGGATCTGCCAGCAGCACCCCGAGCACTACTAAAAGCAGACCTCCTCCCACAGCCAGCACCATAGCCGTGTGAACAGTCTCCTCCAGATCCTTCATCCGGTGGGCTCCAAAATACTGGGCCACTAATACATTGGCTCCCACCGAAAGCCCGATAAATACATTGACTAAAAGATTAATCAATGCACTGGTAGAGCCCACCGCCGCCAGAGATTCATGGCCGGCATATTTCCCCACCACAATAATATCCGCCGCATTAAATAAAAGCTGTAAAATTCCGGACAGGATCAGCGGAACCGCAAACACCACAAGCTTTGAAAAGAGAGGCCCGCTGCACATATCCATCTCATATGCTTTTCCGGCTTTCTTACCTGATCTCATTTTTCTCTACCTCTGTATTCATTTATACGGTATCTCATGCCGTATCGGATACTATAGCACACTTTCTCCACGGTGACAACCGGTATTTACCAAGCCTTCACGGTAAACACAAGCTTTGCTTATGGCTTCCTGATAATACTCAGCCTAGGAGAAAGGGGCATACCTTTCACAATCCTCTATCCTGTTTGCGCTTCTGCAAAAGCTTGCGTTTACCATGACCAGGCTTTTTACAGCATGATATACTTAATCACAAAAAGCACTGCCAAAACATACATCAGTACACTGGTCTTTTTCTTTACAGCCGTGCCGGCAATCAAATTCAAAACCACATAAGAAATCACGCCCATGGCAATTCCCTCTGAAATACTGTACATAAACGGCATGGCAATGATGGCAATATAGGCAGGAATCGCCTCTGTATAATCACTGAAATCAATTTTCGTAACAGAGGTTATCATCAAAAATCCCACTCCCACCAGAGCCGGTGCTGTTGCAAAGGATGGAATCGCCAAAAATACAGGAGACAAAAACAAAGACAAAGCAAATAATGCAGCAGATACCACACCGGTCAGTCCTGTTCTTCCTCCTTCTGCCACACCGGAAGCACTCTCCACAAAAGTCGTGGTGGTGGAGGTTCCTAAAACTGCACCTACAGAAGTTCCCACTGCATCTGCCATAAGAGCTCCCCGGATACGAGGCAGCTTGCCGTCCTTATCCAGCATGTCTGCCTTGGAGGCCACACCAATCAAGGTTCCAAGGGTGTCAAACATGTCCACAAACAAAAAGGCAAAAATCACCACAAAGAAATCCAAAGTGAAAATCCCATTAAAATCCAGCTTCATAAACGTAGGAGCCAGACTAGGCACAGAAATTCCGTTGGAAAAGTCTGGGAGAAGGCTAAAGCATCCCAGATCCGGATTCACTTTATACAAGCCTGTAAACTGGCAGAAAATTCCAAGACCCCAGGTGATCAAAATTCCCCAGAGAATATTTCCTCTCACCTTTTTAATCAACAGGATTCCTGTGATCAAGATCCCAACCAGCGCCAATACCACTGTGATCCCCTCGCTGGAAAAAGTTCCCGCGCCCACAGAACCTTTAAAGGAATACAGGGAAACCAATGTTGCACTGTCCACCACGATCTTCGCATTCTGCAGACCGATAAATGCAATAAAAAAGCCTATACCTGCAGATACTGCATATTTTAAATTCATAGGAATCGCATCGAAAATAGCCTCCCGCACATTGGTCAGAGAAAGAATAATGAATATAAGACCTTCAATAAAGACTGCCGTTAAAGCGGTCTGCCAGGAATACCCCATCTGCAGCACCACCGTATAGGCGAAATATGCATTAAGGCCCATGCCGGGCGCCAGCACAAACGGATAATTGGCAAAAACTGCCATGAGAAGCGTTCCGATCAGAGAAGCCAGCGCTGTGGCTGTAAATACTGCTCCGCTGTCCATGCCTGTGGCACTTAAAATACTAGGATTAACCGCCAGGATATAGGCCATTGTCATAAAGGTGGTAATGCCAGCGAGAACCTCTGTTTTTACATCGGTGTGATTCTCCTTCAAATGAAACATTTTTTCCAGATTCATGGTTTTGTCCCCTTTCTGTTGTTCGTCTGCTCACGGCAAATCGCCGCAGACCTTCTACCATTTTTGTATCCTCTGTAAAACTTTTTATGTTTACGGATATAGGATAAACCGCTACTGCTTATTCTCTCTGAGATTTTAACAAGTCCTGCGGCATCCACATATCCTGTAACCATCAAATATAGCGGTAAATTAAAAGAGCAGCCGCCACCCCAAAAATACTTGCCATTGTAATCTTGATGGACAATCCAAAAGTGATTATAAGCATCCCCAGATTCAAAACCAAAGGCTCATCTAACCCGAAGGACTGTCCGAAATTCAGCCAGGAAAGCCATGAGATGCCATCTGCCAGACTGCCCAAGAAACCTCCCAGCACGATTCCTGTCAGTAAAAGAATCAATAAAGTCCAAAAATTCTTATTACTCATGCCAATGCCCCCTCTTTTTTGAAACTTTTATTCATTTTACCACCAGACAGAAAAAAATGCTAGTATACCATTGATAAATTTCACATTGACCGGAATAATAAAAAAATCTATAATAAAAACATTACATAAAGGAGACCAAAGATGAATATTTTTTCAGATTTGTTTTTTACCTTTGCAAAAATCGGCCTGTTTACCTTTGGCGGCGGCTACGCTATGATTTCTATCATTGAGGACAATTGTGTGGACCGAAAAAAATGGATCACCCATGATGAAATGATGAACATCACCGTGATCGCCGAATCCACCCCCGGCCCCATTGCAATCAATGCAGCAACCTATATAGGTTTTAAACAAGCCCGGCTTTTGGGAGCTTTCATTGCAACTGCAGGCATGATACTGCCTTCCATGGGGATTATCTATCTAATCTCCATGTTTTTTGACAGATTTTTAGAGCTGGCAATGTTTGCAAATGCCTTTAAGGGCATTAAGCTTGCCGTAGGCCTTCTGATTCTGGATGCAGGCATCTCCATGACAAAAAAAATGAAGAAAAGCAATCTTTCCTCTGCTATTCTTCTCTGCGCCCTTGTTGTTATGCTGGCTGTAAATCTTTTCTCCATCCAGGTTTCCTCCATTGCCCTGATGACAATATCCGCAGCAGTGAGCCTGTCGGCATATTTGATGAAAGGCGGTGAAAAAAAATGATTTATCTGGATCTGTTTTTAGGCTTTTTAAAGGTAGGATGCTTTTCTTTTGGAGGCGCCTACGGCGCTATTCCTCTTATCCGGGATGTTGTTCTTAACTACGGGTGGCTGACAGACGAACAGCTGACCTCCATGATTGCCGTCAGCGAATCCACCCCCGGTCCCATCATGGTAAATCTGGCCACCTATGTGGGCAGCACTCAGGCCGGGATTTGCGGAGCAATTCTGGCTACCTTTGCCGTAATTTTTCCTGCCTTTGTGATTATCCTGCTCATCACCGCACTTTTAAGATCTATGCTTCATCATCCTTACATAAAAGCGGTACTTGGCGGGCTAAAGCCCTGTATGATCGGAATTATTCTTGCCACCGGCCTGTACATGACAGTTGACCACTGTCTGATCGGCAAAAAGCTTGATATGTTGGCGGCAGGCATTACCATTGCTCTAGCAGCCATTATGATCTCCTATAAAAAACATTTTAAGAAAAAGCTTTCTCCCATCCTATTGATTATCCTATCTGGCATTGCCGGGATTCTGGTATACGGCATCTGATACAAACAAAGAGATGTTGAGACATTCACTGACAGAAAGGAGTTTTCTATGAACAACCATAAGGAACTGGCAAAAGCTTATTTTCTGGAGGGCTACAATTGCGCCCAGGCTGTGGTCTTGGCCTTCCACGAGGAACTGGGTTTCGATAAGCAAACAGCCGCCTGCATGGCATCTTGTTTCGGCGGCGGTATGGGACGCCTGCGGGAGGTATGCGGTACAGTCAGCGGTATGTTTATAGTTCTGGGTCTGTTAAAGGGCTACCATGACCCCAAAGACCAGGACGGAAAAAAGGCACTCTATGAACAGGTGCAGCATTTGGCCCATACCTTTAAGGAACACAACAAAAGCATTATCTGCCGGGAACTTTTAGGCCTGGACCATCACACAGATGAGCCTACTCCTTCTGCCCGCACTCCGGAGTATTACAAAAGGCGCCCCTGTGCCGAGCTGGCAGCTGACGCCGCCGATATTCTGGAACAGTTCCTGAAAAATTCCTGAAATCACTTTCCTACCTCTCCCCCTCAGCTCTTTCTCACATTCTTTCCTGGCTGCATCTCTCTTGATGCAGCTTCCCTTTTTCATCATTTTTCACAATAATTTATCTCTTTTTGTCACCTTTTATCCAATCTCTTATCCTGCTTGTCAAAATATTCCCAAATTACTAATTTTTCCCACAAAGCACTACCCGTTTCCCCTGTTTTGTGGTACAATTTTAATATCACGGTCGGGAATCCTGCCCTACAGGCTTCCTGGACCGGTGAAGATACAAAAACCGAACAGGCATCTTTTCTGTTCCTAATCTTGTAACTCTTCACCAATCAAATAATCAGGGGGAGATTAATATGGCAAAAGAAATGATTGCAATGCTTCTTGCCGGCGGACAGGGCTCACGTCTGTATGCACTGACCCAGAAGCTGGCAAAACCTGCAGTTCCTTTCGGCGGCAAATATCGCATTATCGATTTTCCGCTGTCAAACTGCGTCAACTCCGGCATTGATACCGTGGGCATCCTGACCCAGTATCAGCCGCTGGTTCTGAACGAATACATCGGCAATGGTCAGCCGTGGGATCTGGACCGTCTGCACGGCGGAGTTCATGTGCTTCCGCCTTATCAGCAGGCTTCTGGCTCAGACTGGTATAAGGGAACCGCCAATGCCATCTATCAAAACATTTCGTTCATTGAGCGTTACAATCCGCAGTATGTGATCATCCTTTCCGGTGATCAGATCTGCAAGCAGGACTACAGCGATTTTCTGCGCTTCCACAAGGAAAAGGGTGCTGAATTCAGCGTGGCAGTCATGGAGGTTCCGTGGGATGAAGCCTCTCGTTTCGGCCTGATGGTGGCAGACGAGAATGACAAGATCACCGAATTTCAGGAGAAGCCGAAGAATCCCAAATCAAACCTGGCTTCCATGGGCATCTATATCTTTAACTGGGATATCCTGAAAAAGTATCTCATTGAGGACGAGGCAGATCCCAACTCAGAAAATGACTTTGGCAACAACATTATCCCCAATCTGCTCCGTGATGGCCGTCAGATGTATGCCTATCATTTCAGCGGTTATTGGAAGGATGTGGGAACCATCTCCTCTCTCTGGGAGGCTAACATGGAAGTTCTTGATCCGGAGCACAGCGGCATCAACCTGTTTGATGAAAACTGGAAGATCTACAGCCGCAACAGCGGTATGACCGGCCACCGCATCAGCAGCGAGGCTGTGGTTGAGAATTGTATGATCACCGATGGCTGCCGGGTATCCGGTTCTGTAAAGCACTCCATTCTTTTCGCTGGTGTCACCGTAGAACCAGGCGCAGTGGTTGAGGATGCCGTGGTTATGGGCGGCACCACCATCAAATCAGGTGCCTGTGTAAAGCACTGTATCGTGGCAGAAAATGTAGTGATCGGCGAGAATGCCGTGGTAGGCGCCATGCCATCTGATGGGGAAAAGGGGGTTGCCACCGTAGGTTCCGGTGTGTATATCGGTGACGGTGCCAAGATCGGCCCCAATGCCATGGTCAACAGCAATGTGAAAGGCGGTGAAGCACAATGGTAAATTCCAATGCAGATGCTCTGGGCATCATTTTTCCAAATACCTATGACAGTCTGATTCCGGAGTTAGTCAGCGAACGTCTGATAGCTTCCATCCCCTTTGCAGGGCGTTACCGGATGGTGGACTTTATCCTGTCCAGCATGGTCAACAGTGGAATCGGCAATGTTTCCTTAATCGTCCGTAAGAACTATCACTCTCTGATGGACCATCTGGGATCTGGCCGTGAGTGGGACTTGACCCGCAAAAACGGCGGCCTGAATATTGTGCCTCCTTTTGCACAGAAAAATATCAAGATGTACACCGGACGGGTGGAAGCGCTGGCAAGTGTTCTTGAGTTTTTAAAAGACCAAAAAGAAAAATATGTCGTAATGTCTGATGCAAACATTGCGGTGAATTTTGATTTCAAGGCATTTATGGATGCCCACATCGCCAGTGGCGCTGACGTGACAGTCGCCTACAGCGAGAGCGAGCTTCCGCAAGGCGCCATGAAGAAAAACGATATCGGCACCAATATGTACTATTCCTTTGGCATTGAGGACGGCCGGGTTGTAAAGCTAGATATCTGCTCCAAAGAAAGTGGTGTTCAGAACTTCTCCATGAACATCTACATTATGGACCGGGAGCTTTTGATTGAGCAGATCAGTACTGCCTATCTCCATGGACATTCCTACTTTGAGCGGGATATCTTAGCTCCTCAGCTGGATAAGCTGAATGTGCAGGCATATAAGTTTGAGGGCTATCTGGCCCGGATCTGTGATTTGAAGAGTTATTTTGACGAGAACATGAAGCTGCTTGATGAGACAAATCTGGATGGTCTGTTTTCCAGAGATTCCATCTACACCAAGATCCGTGATGATAACCCCACCCGGTATATTGGCGGGGCAAAGGTAAAAAATACTATGTCAGCCGATGGCTGTGTCATCGAGGGCGAAGTGGAGAACTGTGTTCTGTTCAGAGGCGTTAAGATTGCAAAGGGCGCAAAAGTGAAAAACTGCGTTTTGATGCAGGATACGGTGGTTGAAAAGGGCGCCAGCTTAGAGTACATAATCTCAGATAAGAACGTAACCTTTACTGCTGACAAGGAGATCAAAGGCAGCAGCAGCTTCCCTGTATATGTGGCAAAACATCAGATCGTGTAAAAGATTGATTCCTGCCGGTATTTTACAGAAAGGAGCAGACTGTATTTTTTCTGCTCCTTTTAAAGAATTATGCTTATCCAACAATCAGGAGGCAATCTAATGAATGATTCGTTCATGATTAACCGACCCTCCCTTTACGCTTCCGGCTCCCTTTCCTACGGAATGGGGGCAGAGATAACCAGACAAATCAAAACAGAAGGGCCGGACAATATCTCAGGGCAAGAAAAGCTTCCCCCAGAGGTCCGTCTTCCCGGACAGGACACCACAAAAGAGCCAGGCCGCAGTCCGGCAGCGGAAAGGAGGCCGGATCTTGACACCTATGAATGTGAAACCTGTAAAAACCGCAAATATCAGGACGGCTCCAATGATCCTAGCGTCTCCTTTAAAACCCCCACTCGTCTCAGTCCGGAGCGGGCCGCCTTTGCAATCCGCGCCCACGAAGCAGAGCATGTGGCTCATGCCAGGGTCAAGGCACAAAAAGAAGATCAGGAGATCGTTTCCCAGTCTGTCACCTACCACACAGGAATCTGCCCCGAATGTGGCAGAACCTATATGTCTGGGGGCACCACCCGAACCACTTTTCGGAGTACCCCCGTGGTGGAGGAAAAGCCGGTGGAAAAAGGGCGTTATGTAGATGTGACAATCTGAAAATAAGGATCTGGCAAGATAACCGTCCAGACAATCCGGGCTGGTTTCTTGCCAGATCCTTATTAACAGGTGAAGCATTTTATCCGCTCCTCAAACTGGTCATAAAAACTTCTCTCCCTGTCATAGGGGCTGAGATAAAAAACCTTCAGCACTTTCATGCATATCACTTTTGTTCTCTCTCCATCCGGTTCATTTCCCACCTGCTCCTGAAGCTCTCCTAAAAAATCGTGCCATTGCAGCACAAAGCTTTCATATCGGGGAAGCTCCGGCACTCCTATCCACTTACACACCTTTATCTTGCTCCGGTTCTTTTTTCTGCACTCGTGGACCTGAAGGAAATAGGAAAAAGAGCCATTCTCATATATCCTTCCCAAAGGAAAGAGCCGGCAAAAGCCCGGACGAAAGGAATGGATCCGGCACCTCCCCTGTTCATCTAAAAAGATACAGCTTTCCCTGTCTCCCTCCATTCTCAAGTTGGGGAGGATCACCCCATCTGCCACATTCAGCTCTAATGCCATGGACAGAAGCTCCTCAAAGCTCATGGAAAGTCCTTTTGTCATCTCATACACATCACAAGGATCAAGAATCACAGAGGTTCCCATTCCCTCGCAGCAGGAAAAACATCCCTCACAGCCTCCACTGTCTGCTCTTACCAGATCATTAGCGCTGTAGCGCTTCCCGTCCGAGATCTCTGCCATATCTGCCTGCCGTCTCATCTTATCTGCTCAGGGTAGCCATCAGCTTAGACAAAGCAGCCTCATCTCCCACCAGAGTCACGTCCTTATGAAACTGCAAAATCGATGCAGGAACATGAGGAGTCACAGGACCGGTAAAGGCCTCTGCCACAATGTCTGCCTTCCCCTCACCAGACACAATCACCAGCACCTTCTTTGCCTGCATAATATTGCCAATACCCATCGTATATGCCTGACGAGGAACATCCTCCGCCTTCTCAAAAAACCGCTTATTGGCCTCAATTGTACTCTCTGTTAAATCCACACAGTGAACTTTCTTCTCAAAATACTCCGCTGGTTCATTGAATCCGATATGGCCATTGTAGCCCATTCCCAAAAGCTGCAGATCCACAGGCCCCTCCCGGCTGATGATATCATCATACATCGCGCATGTCCTATCCGGATCCTCCCCCAGTCCATCAGGCACAAAAGTACGGCTCTTATCAATATTGACATGATCAAAAAGATGCGTGTCCATAAAATACCGGTAGCTCTGATCATTGTCCCCGGAAAGTCCTCTATACTCGTCCAGATTCACAGAAGTTACCCCGGAAAAATCCAGCTCCCCGGCCTGATACCGCCGAATCAGCTCCTCATAGGTACCAATGGGCGAAGAACCGGTTGCCAGACCCAGAACACTGTCCTTTTTCAAAATAATCTGTGCTCCGATAATCCCTGCAGCTCTGCGGCTCATAGCCTCATAATCCTTCTCGCAATAAATCGTCATACCACTGTCTCCTTTTCTTAAAAAATGCAGTCAGATATCTCCACAAATCCCCCAAAATACCTGTCTAAGTTCTCTTATTGTATCATAATTTCTCCATTCAAACAATAGAAACCCGGAAACTCTTTTCCCACACCAAAATCTCCGGCAGAACAACTGTCCTGCCGGAGATCTCCTGTCGTCCAATCATTTCAAAACCGCTCTGGTAAACCGTTACTGCAAAGCCACCATCTGTGCTGCCACAGTCTCCACCTCTTCCTGAGACAAATATCCGCAGTCTTCCATTCTTCTTAACACCTGGCGCTGCCGTTTCTCTGCCAGTTCCTGGCTTTTGGTAGGCGCATACCGCCCCGGCGCATTGGGAATCCCTGCCAGCAAGGTGCATTCATACTGGTTCATCTCTGACGGCTCCTTGCCGAAATATCCCCGGCTGGCATCTCCTGCTGTGTAATAACCATCTCCAAAATAGATACTGTTCACATATAGTTCCAAAATCTCATCCTTGCTGTACTTCTGCTCCAGCTGAAAAGCCATAAAAACTTCTGCCACTTTTCGGCTCAGCTCTTTTTCCTGGGTAAAGTACAAATTCTTTGCCAACTGCTGGGTGATGGTGCTTCCTCCCTCCACGTAGCGCCTGGCCTGGATATCATGAAGCAGAGCCCGACCGATAGCAATGGGATCAATCCCAAAATGCCGGTAAAATCTGTGATCCTCCACAGACACCACCCCATTTACATAAATCTGCGGCAGCTCCTCCAACCGGGTATAGCCTTCCTTTGCCTGAATGGAAGCAACCTTCTCTTCCAGGCTCATATCCTCCAATGCTTCTTTGTATCGGTTGTATCCCTGACTGGAAACGGTGAAACCGGCCAACAGCATTACACTCATCACAAGCAAAACAATCGAACGAAAAATATCACAAAATCTCATGGTATCACCGCTCCTTTCTGACTTTTACTGATGATAACAGTATATCACAGAAATTTTCAAAAGACTTTAATGATACCTTAGAGAATATTGAACATTTTCCGATAATTATAACAATTTCCTTACGATGTATACGAAATCTTTTGTATTTGCACCTGCTCAAACAATTTCCACACGGTTTCCGGCTCCACACAGCCTACCTTGCTGAACATGGCATTGCAGGCTCCGCACGCCATTGCTAATCTCACACAATCCTCCTTCTCCATCCCCCGTTCTGCTCCCAGACAAAATCCGGCTACAGAAGAATCTCCGCATCCAATGGTGGACACCACCCTTACCTTAGGAATTGTACTTTGAAGGATCCGGGCATTATCCATAAAGATCCCTCCGGCCTCCCCCATGGAAATCAGCAGATTCTCCACTCCGAGTTTTTGCATGGCCTGACCGTACTTTAACAGATTCTCCTGAGTATTCTGTCCCTCTATTCCAAATAAGTCTGTCAGCTCGCTAAAATTAGGCTTGGAAAAATAATACACCCCGGGAAACGATCGGTCCAAATAAGT
The DNA here is from genome assembly GCA_022794255.1 of Lachnospiraceae bacterium. Lineage (GTDB taxonomy): Bacteria > Bacillota > Clostridia > Lachnospirales > Lachnospiraceae > Brotaphodocola. Next base: position 49,898 of record JAAWEL010000040.1, on the reverse strand, counting down.
CCCCATGGCATCCAGGGCACATTTGCACCCTTTCTCCTGACAGATCTGGCTGATTGTGCGGTATATTTCCTGACTCATCCCTTTCATGGGAATCCCTGAACAGATCACAAAGTCTCCGGCTTCCAACTCTTTTTCCAGCACAGACAAAAAATGCTTTTCCTCCTTCTCCCCCACTAAAACTCCCGGCTCCGTGATCTCAGTTTCTCTTCCATTCCGATTGTCTATAATATTGATCGTGGTTCTGGTCTCCCCTTCTGTGTGAAAGGCCCGAAATTCCACATGGCAGGCATCCATTTCCTCCTCCACAAGCCTTCCGTTGTTCCCTCCCACAAAGCCGTAGAGAACACAGGGCTCTCCCATCATACGTAAAACCCGGGCAACATTGATTCCCTTTCCTCCCACATCTGCCCTGGGAGGAATCTCGTAGAACTTTGTTCCAACACAAAAATCCTCTATGTAATAAGTACGGTCAATTACCGGATTCAGCCCAATTACACGAATCATAGTTAATCCTCCCTGAAAACAGCGGATTTTTTTTCTATGGACAGAGTCTCCTTTTCCCTAGCTGTCCGATATCTTCCAGCGCTTCCAAGAACCGCCCGCATCTTATGCTCCACTTCCATACGAAATGCTTCCCTGGCCGGCGTTAAATACTTTCTCGGATCATAGAGATCCGGCTTTTCATTAAAAAACTCCCGGACCGCAGTGGTAAACACCAGAAAATTGTCCACATCCATATTGACCTTCCTAACCCCGAAAGCCACTGCCTTTGCAATGCTCTCCTCACTGCAGTTGCGCAGATACTCCAGCTGTCCCCCCTGACGATTACAGGCATCAATCAGCTCCGGAGGCAGAGAGGCAGCCCCATGAAGCACAAAGGGATAATCTGGTTTCCTCTTCACAATTTTTTCCAAAAGTCCGAAATCCAAAGGCAGATAACCCTCCCCTCTCACCCCTCCGTGGGAAGTTCCCACTGCCACAGCCAGGGCATCACAGCCTGTCTTGTCAATAAATTCTGCTGCCAGATCCGGATCCGTATACACGGCCTTTTCTGAGAACACCATATCTTCAAAACCCGGAAGGCATCCTAATTCTGCTTCCACCCACACGCCCTTCTCATGGGCATACTCCACCACCTGTGTTGTCTCTTTCACATTCATCTCATAGGGCAGATGAGAACCGTCAAACATAACCGCCTGGCACCCGGCCTCTATGGCCTCTCTGCATGCCTTTATGGTATTGCAGTGATCATGCTGAATAAAAAAAGGTACATCATACCGCCCGGCCAGTCTGTGCAAGGTATCCACATAATCCTTAAAATGACCTACATATTTCCTGGCACCCATGGATACCTGAAGAACCGCTGGAGATTTCTCTGCCTGTGCCGCTTCCATCACGGCTGTCATAGTCTCCCATGAAAAGGTATTAAACGCCCCAAGGCCATAATGATTTTCTATGGCATGGCGATACAGTTCCCCAGGACTTCTTATTCCCATATTTCCTCACCTCCATTTTTCTGAACCGGACAAATTGTTCAATTTTTTTTAATACCCCATAAAGATTCTCTGCCTCATTAAACCATCCATGGCCCTTTTCCTCAAAAGGATAAATCCAGGCACGTCCTCCGGCCGCCTCCATGCTTTCCTTCATCTCCACACATTGCTGCAAGGGCACAATCCTGTCCTTACTTCCATGCAGCATCAGAATATTTCGTCCCTCCTTTCCATGATACCGAGGCGAATATTCCTCCCATAACTCCTTCTCCCAGGCAGAACGGTCCAAAAACCGGTATACCCTTTCCCTCTCCCCGGGATTCCGCTCACAAAAATCTGTCAAATCATAAATCCCGTTAAGGAAAATCCCATTGACCGGCTGGAATACCAATTTCGGATCCAGAGAAAAGCTTTTTAACATCCTTCTGTCTGCCAGCATCGACATTGCTCCAATATTCGCCCCTGGTGAACCTCCTACCACAAACACCAGCGCCGGATCTACCTTAAGCTCCTTTTGCCATTCCCATATCCACCGATAAACTCCTAAGCAGTCCACAATCGGCGCCGGGCAGGGAGCAGCCTCTGCCAGACGGTACCCAACGGTCACACACAGAGCATTTAAAGTCAAAGCCAGCCAGGAAGCCATTCCCAGAAACTGATCCTTATTCCCTCCCACAAAGCCACCGCCGTGAATCAGCACAAATGCCGGCCTGTCCGAACAGGAGCCCTTCTCATAACCATCCACATTATACAGATCACACAGGATTGTTTCATCCAAGAATCCGGGAACCTGATAATCTCGTATAAACGTCTTTTTTTCCCTCACCTGCTACTCCACTCCAATTTCCTGCATAGCCTGCTTTAAATAATCCAGATTGACAAATTCCTCTACCCCAACATTATACTTTTCCTCCAAAAGACCTGCATCCAAAAACATATTCTTAATCGTGTCATACCACTGATTCACAGTCCCGTCATCCACCAGCTTTTTCAGCTCCTTATTGTTGATCCAGTTGGTCTTCTCCACCACCAGATAAGCAGTATCATAATCCGTATTGATGTAATCAGCCACCTTCTGAACCGACTCCTCCATATTATTGTAGCGGTCCTCTGTTCCCCGCAACCACGCTTTTAAGAAACGCACCACCACGTCCTCATTACCTTCCAAAAACTTGTTAGTAGTTACCCAGCTGTTTGTAAACACTGCCTCTGGCAAAAAGTCTTTGGACCCGCTGATGGTGAAAACCTTATCCTCTCCCATTTCCTTACGAATCTGATCCGTATACGGCGCCTCAATCGAGATGGAATCAATCTGCCCAGTCATAAATGCAGTAACCTTTCCGGAAGCATCCATATTAATCATATTCACATCACTCCGCTCCATCCCATTTAGCTTCAGGGCCATGGAAAGCACCAGCTCCGAGGTAGTCCCCGCAGAAATCGCCACATTCTTCCCTTTCAAATCCTCCATTGTCTTAAAGCCACTGTCCCCATGCACCAATATTTCACCACTCAAATCCGTACTGTCTAAAGCCAGAATCGTACACTGTCCCTGAGGCGCAAATACATGAGCCCCCACGCCTAAATAACCGATATCAATATCCCCGGAAGCCATTGCCGCCAGCTCCGTAGCCCCGGAAGTAAACTGCACCAGTTCCAGCTCCAGATTCTCCTCCTCAAAATACCCGTTATCAATTCCATTGAGAATCCCTCCCACCCCTGTAATATGAGGGTGATACGCCACCTTAATCTTAACCCGCTCCGGCTTCTCTCCCTCCTCTTCCTTATCCTTTTCCTCTCCTGCCACATCCTCTTTTTTCGCCTCTCCCTCTGCTTTTGCCTCTGATGAAGCCGCAGAAGCTGCCGTCTCCTCCGGAGCCGGATTCCCTGATCCAGAAGACAATCCACATCCCCCACAAACTCCCGCTGCCAACACCATTGCCATCAACACTGCCACCTGTCTCTTCATCACTTTTCCTCCTTAATTTTTTACAAGCACCCAAAAAGGAAGCTCATATTTCTCTCTCATAATTCCACGTTTATAGCCAATCCCAAAAACCCTCATGCTTTTCCACGGTTCTTCTGAAAAGTCCCCTCATTTCAACTTTCCAAAACCATTCTCCGCCCCATGCATCTCTGGCACCCCTTCTTCATTTCGCATTCTCAAGATACTCCCGGTAAACCTTATTCCAAATCTGGTTTTTCAACTCATTAAACTTTGCTGTCAGCTTCGTCTCCTGATTTCTGGGGTAAGGCAATTCAACATTCACAAGCTCCCGTATCCTTCCTGGCCCCGCACTCATAATAATCACTTTGGTGGAAAGCAAAACAGCCTCCTCCACATCATGCGTAATAAAAAAGCAAGTTTTCTTCTCCTGTTGCCACGTATTCAACAGATTCTCCTGAAGCTGTGCTCTGGTCTGTGCATCCAAAGCACCAAAAGGCTCATCCATCAAAAGCACCTCTGGTCCGGTGGTGTAGGCTCTGGCAATCGCCACCCTCTGCTTCATCCCGCCGGACAGCTCTTTGGGATAAGCCTTGGCAAACTTCTCCAGCCCCACAATCTTTATATACTTTTCAGCGATCTCTCTCCTCTTCTTCTTTTCCACCCCCTTCATCTGAAGCCCAAACTCCACATTTTTCTCCACAGTCAGCCATGGATAAAGCGCATACTGCTGAAACACCACTCCTTTTCCTTTCCCCGGCCCCGTAACCACTTCTCCCCTTACCTTCACCGTTCCGGTGGAAGGCGGATTCAACCCGGCAATAATATTCATCAAGGTAGTCTTGCCACAGCCAGAAGGTCCCACAACACAGATAAACTCATTTTTTTCCACATCCAGGTTTACCTCCTCCAAAGCTAAAAAATTTCCTTCCCGGGTCTCATAGCTTTTGGTCACTCCGCGAATTTCAATCTCCGGCCCGCCTTTTTTTCCTGTCTCCATCTATTTCACCTCCTGCCAGGAAGTCAGTTTTTTCTCCATAAAGGTAACAAGCTTGTCAAACAAAAACCCAATAATCCCGATCACAAGTATCCCCATCAGCACCACATCCATCTTAAAGTACATACCGGCCTGCTGGATCATCGTACCAAGGCCAGTGGCCGCACCGGTCAGCTCCGCAGCCACCAGTGTCGTCAATGCTGACGCCAATCCCAGACGCACTCCTGTGAGAATAAACGGAATCGCTGCAGGCACCACCACATAAAAAAATATCTGCGCATCATTGGCATCAAACACTCTTGCTGCTTTAATCAAGGTTGCATCCACATTTTTAACCCCTTGATATATCGTTATCACCATGGTCAGAAAAACGGCAAAGAAAATAATGGCAACCTTGGCGCTGGTCCCAATTCCAAAGGTGGCAATCACAATAGGAATCAGTGCTATCGGCGGAATCGTCCGCAAAAACTGGATCCATGGCTCTACAATCACCCGAAATCCCTCATACCACCCCAAAAGAAATGCCACTGGAACAGACAGAAAAAAGCCCAGAAGAAAGCCTCCAACCACCCGAAACAAACTGTCCCGAACATGAATCCAAAGCATTCCCGATAACAGATTTGTTAGCAAAGCGTCCCAGACCTGAACCGGTGACACGATCACACTGCCAATGTCCGGCATAGACGAGACAATACTCCAGACAATAACGGCTGTTGCAATGGAAACAACCAGGCAAATCATATGATACAATCCCTTGTGGTGCAATTTCAATTTGTTCATAATTCCCCTCCTTTTTTCTCATCTTTTGCTATTTTTTAACAGAAATCGTTTTCTATATTCTTATAGAAAACGATTTCTATCTCGCCATAAAAGGATTTTTTAAATCCTTTTCACGGATCCTCTCTCCACAAGCCTTGATTGAATGACAACCTGTGTATGAGTTAAACCCTTTCCTGACAATACACCAGCAAGGATTTCTCCTGCTCTGCATCCCATTTCATAGCTGTCCTGTTCTGCCGAGGTGATCTGAGGAGTGATATACTTATTACATACAGGGTTTCCAAAAACCACAACAGAAATATCCTCACAGACCCTAAGTCCTGATTCCCTCAATGCCAAAAGCGTTCCCTCCAGCATCACATTGTTGGCACAGTAAATGGCTGTAGGACGGTTTCCCTTTTCCATCAATCCCATCACATACTGGTATGCCTGGCCCTCGCTGAAACTTGAAGGGCTCACATACTCCTCAGGCACCGTAAGCCCTGCATCTGCAAGAGCCTGCCGGTATCCCTCCAGCCGGTTCTTTCCGTTAGGATTGGACAAGGTTACATTGACAATTCCAATCTTTCTGTGCCCGTTTTCAATCAGTAAACGGGTCAGTTGATAAGAGCTCTCAAAATCATTCCACAAAATCTGGCTGGTAGTGAGGCCTGGAATGGCACGATCCACTAAAATCACTGGTATGCCAAGTCTTAAGCATCTCAGCAGCTTATCTCCTTTAGCATCCACAGCCGCAATCACCAGTGCATCGATTCTCCGCTCTACCAGCGTATCAATCAATTCCCTCTCCTTCTCTGCATCTCCTCCTGAACTGGCAATCACCAGATGGTATCCCATCCGGGACACCTCTGCCTCCAAACCTTTGGCAATCTCCATAAAAAAATGATTCGACAAATCTGCCACCACCAAAGCAACCAGATTGGTCCGGTTGATCCGCAGGCTTCTGGCCACCCCGTTGGGATGGTATTCCAGCTCCCGCATGACAGCTTCCACCTTCTCCCTCACTGACTGGCGGACCGGATAATTCCCGTTAATGACTCTGGATACGGTAGAGATCGAAACACCTGCCTGACTTGCAATATCCTTGATGGTTATGTCTCTCATAGCTACCTCCGGCGGCCTTTACTATAGAAATCGTTTTCTATATCTATAAGATACATGAACCAAGGAGTTTTGTCAAGAGTTTTTGTGGATTTTTAAATCTTCTTTCCTTTTTCTCTCTTTTCTGATATGATGAGTGTACTATATCAACAAAGCTTTCAACCTGCAAAGTTATTCTTGAAGGCTCTATACGGAAATGGAGGCGATTTGCTATGTTCAATTTTAACTACTACACCCCTACAAAGGTCGTTTTCGGCAAAAAGACGGAAAGCCAGACTGGACAGTTGATCAAAAAAGCCGGAGGGAACCGTGTATTGGTCCATTTCGGCGGTCAGAGCGCTGTCCGCTCCGGCCTTATTGACCGAATCAAAAAGTCCTTGGATGATGCCGGACTCTGGCACACAGAGTTAGGCGGTGTGATTCCTAACCCCCGCCTGGAGAAGGTGATGGAAGGGATCCGTCTGGGAAAGGAAACAAAAATTGATTTTCTATTGGCTGTGGGGGGAGGCTCTGTCATCGACTCTGCAAAAGCAATCGCCTATGGTCTGGCTGAGCCTGAGCTAGATGTGTGGGAGCTTTTTGCCCATACCCGGACTGCAAAGTCCTGCCTGCCGGTAGGCTCTGTACTGACCATCGCTGCTGCCGGAAGCGAGATGAGCAACAGCTGTGTGATCAGCAACGAAAAAACCGGCGAAAAACGTTCCTACAATGATGACCTGGCCCGCCCTGTATTCGCTGTCATGAATCCGGAGCTGACCATGACGCTTCCCGACTATCAGACCCAATCCGGCTGTGTGGATATTATGATGCATACGATGGAGCGGTATTTTACCAATGGAGGAAACATGGAACTGACAGATGGAATCGCAGAAGCCCTGCTCCGAACAGTCATCAGATGTGCTAAGCTTCTTCATAAGGATCCGGCAAACTATGAAGCAAGGGCTGAGGTCATGTGGGCCTCCTCCCTGTCTCACAACGGCCTGACCGGCTGCGGCAATGACGGAGGTGACTTTTCCTCCCACATGCTTGAGCATGAGATGGGTGGCATGTTTGACGTGACCCACGGGGCTGCCTTAGCTGCTATCTGGCCCTCCTGGGCAAAGTATGTCTACAAAGACTGTCTGCCCCGTTTTGTAAAATATGCGCTCAATGTGATGGAGGTAGAGCCTGGAAATACTGATGAGGAGACAGCTTTAAAAGGGATCGCTGCCATGGAAGATTTCTATCGCCAGATCCAAATGCCCACAAACATGAAGGAGCTCGGCATTGAACCTGCAGAAGAACAAATTCTTGAGATGACCCGCTCCTGTGCCCAGGCTGCCGGAGGAAAAAAAGGATCTGCAAAAGTGCTGCACCCGGAGGATATGGCCGCCATCTACCGGATGGCCCTCTGACGATCCCAGGAAAAATAAAAGACCGGGGCATAGGATTTCCTATGCCCCTTCTCTCAGCTCTCTTTTTTCGGTGCATCCACAAATACCATCATTGCCGGCAGGGGTACACGAATGGTACACGCCTTGGCGGGGCACTCCAGCACACAGGAATTGCAGTGCCAGCACTCATCAGGATAGTTGACCACAGGATAAGCTGCTCCTTTCTGCTGATGTCCGAATGCATCAACCGGGCAGATTGTCACACAGTTCATGCAACCATTGCATTTATTCTTATTGATAATTGGCGGCATAATCGATCTCTCCTTTCACTTACGCATATCACGCATTCCGGTAACAAGTTCTCCATCAATCTTCTGGATAGTCATCAGCTTTCCGTCATAGGAAGGATCCGTAAACGGGAAATCCGCCCGCTTATGGGCACCGCGGGTCTCCTTTCTGGAACGGGAAGATTCCATACACAATTTTGCCACCTGCACCGTGTTCATTGCTTCCAGACACCGGAGAAATTCATGATTATTTTCACAATGCAACATCTCAATCTTCTTTTCCAGGCGGTCTAGGTGGCCGATTCCTACCTGGAACAACTTTTCACTGCGGACTCCGCTTCCAAGATAATCCCACATGGTTTGCTGAATCGCTATAATTGCTTCCTGCCAGCTGGGAGTGGCTGTGCTGACTTCATTGGAGAGAATCTTATCGTAATACTCCATGGACACAGCAACGGTTTCCATCTCCTCCGCTGCTTCCAGTTCACGGGTTTTACAGTACTCTGCTGCGCTGAGGGCAGCAATACGACCGGTGGTTGCTGCCGGGCCAATCCCCACCATGCCATTGCCCATGGAAACACCAGCTGCATATAAGCCCTTAACCGTGGTTTCTCCGTTGGCATATGTATCAATACCTACCCCTTTGCCGCCGCCACCGCCTTTCTTGGCATTAAACTCTACCATGTGCTTTCTAAAATCAAATCCCTCATCCTCCAGATGCTGAAGGGTTGCACCGTTTCCTTCGTGCAGCAGGGCCCACTTCATATATTCAATATCATAGTCCGTCCCCTCAGAACAATTCATAAATACAGGATTTCCTTTTTCAAAATTCATATTAAACATTTGCGGGAAAATATCAGCAGTAAAATCACCATATCGGTAATCCGGCTTATCCACAAAGGGACCAAGAGGATTCCCATCCATATCCGTATAAACCCCTACCCAAGTAGCTTTGCCGCCCCGGTTAAAGAACTTGCATCCTGACACTCCAATGGGGGCAACCGCCCCATCCAAACAGACTAGTCTTGCTCCGGCCCGATATGCAGCTGCAGTGCTCACACCAGTGCTTGCCGGACATCCGATCATGTTAAACATCCATCCCATAGAGGAGGAACCATTCATCATCATGGATCCAGCCGTTGCAATCAAAAGACTTTTGGCGCGAATAATTTGTACTTCAGGGACTTCCCTATTTAAGTCAATACATACACCACCGCAAACCTCATTCTTCTCATTAGTAATGATCTCAGTGAGAGGACATCGGTTTAAAATAGTAACCCCTCTCTTTAATGCCGCCTTTGTAAGCAGTGGCTTCTGATTTAATCCCTCATACTTAAGATACATTCCCTGAACTCCAGGACGGCAGTGCCCGGTAAATTCCCAGTCACCGTGGGGACGCATGGGAATACCATAAGATTCCCATGCCTTGACCACATCAAAACTATTACGCATAAAAGCCAGAAGATAATCCATATCTTTACCACCCTTGGCCTCCTGTGCATAAACGAGAAGCTTCAGATAATCTTGTTCCGACCCGTGAATCTCCGGAATATAGACCATAAAATGATCATTTCCGGTGGCACCATTGCCGCTGCGCCTGGTATTTGCTTTTTCAGCCACAATAACCTTCAAACCGGCGTCAGCAGCATCAATGGCTGCCTGCATACCACCGGCACCGCCGCCGGCAATAAGCAAATCACACTCCATCACTTTCTTTTGAGCAATCATAATTTCCCCTTCCTTTCTTTTATGTTATCATATCACTTTATTAAAATCCCTTTTGGTTCCTTCTCACGCAGGTAAGCCATCAGGAATCTTTTGCCTTTTCCTTAAAAAACTGGCCAATCAAAGACATGTCCTCTGTTTTTTCTATATTTAGAATAAAGTCCATCAGCCTCTCTGTCACTTCCGGTGACAGAACCTGCCGGGTCTCCACCCGGAACAACTCACAAAACTCCTCTCTGGTAAGCATGTTGGCAGGATGACCCTTGTGAGCAGACATGGAATCTGTATAGACCTTTCCATCCTTTGTGCGGATGGTCGCTGTCTTTGTGGGATGGCTTCCGTTCTGGAACAGATTAAAGGATTCAATCAATGTATGCTCCTTCCCGGGTCCTCCCTTAATCTTTCCTGCCAGCTGAATAAGCTTCGGATTTTTCATCATCTCATCTGTGTACCAATTTGCCCCGGGGATCGGATCCAGCAAAGATGCAGCCACCACATAAGGCATACTGAACTGGGCTTCCGTAAGGGAAGTGTATCCGTCCTCCTTAAAACGCATCCGGTACTGTGTGGGAGGATCGATCACAATCTCTTCAATATTCTCCACATGGATATTGTGCTCTCTCACCATATTGCGGGTCAACTCCACCGGTGTCTGCACCCACATGTTGGCGGGCCAGTGCTTCACCAAAATATCCATGGTGTAATACTCCTCCCCCAACTTCCGGTCTAACCACTCCCGGTGTACCTGAGGGGTATACTGCTCACAGAAAGCATAAGGGATATCCAGCCCATCCTCCATGTTGTGAATGCCTGCCTGGGCGCAAAGCGCTGCCAGGCAGCCGGAGATGGCAGCAGAACCCTGCTCGTATTTATATCCGTCCGACATGGTTGCCTGGGCGATATTGCTCCCGTTCTTTGCCAGGGAACCGGCCAGGCTAACACTCTTATTGGTTTGACTCATATCAAGATCAAGAAGCTTGCCTGCAGTGATATTGGAGGCAAAGATCTGCCAGCTGCAGATGGCCCATCCTTCCATATGGTCAAAATCACTGGGAGGCTGAACAGCCATGGCAATTCGATTGTAACCTTCCAGCCCGGCTATCAGCGCTGTCAGATAATCTTTGCCGCTCTTTTTGAAAGCTTCTGCAAAAGCAATTCCAGCAGGAACAGCTCCGCAGACCGGATGGCCTGTCCATGCACAGTCCTCCCAGTCAAGCATGTCGCAGGCAACACTGTTGGCAAAGGCGGCCAAGGCCGGAGTGACCTTTTTCCCGTTATACCAAATCGTTGCATTTCCTCCCTGGCCTCCGTTCATATTCTCTGCAATTCCCGCCACATCTGCAGCCATTGGAATCTGAGAGGCAGCAAGAGAGACCCCGATCCCATGGAGCGTAAGTAATTTCGCCCGCTCCAAAACCTCCTCAGGAATATCCTCATATCTGAGATTGACAAAATACTCAGCCAGTTTTTTTGTATAATTTGTTGTGAAATCTGTGTTCATATAAAATTCCTCCTCCGAATAATAATCTGTCAAATCCTTGTAAACAATTGTCCCAGTTCTGGAATACAAGTCCTCACGTTACAGTGCCGCAGCGCGCTGTAAAGACTTGCCTGGTTGCTGGTGATAACCGGCATCCCCAGATCCTCCTCCAGCAGAGAAATGATCTCCATGGTATTAAGCCCCGTACAGCTGATAAAAAGACATTGGGCATCCCCCAGATCCATCTCCCGCACTGCCCGGCAGATCTGGCTGGGTTCAATATCTCCCATATCTCCCTTCACACGAACAATTCCCCGGGAAACCTCCGGCACTCCGTATTGGCGTATGGGACTGCAGTCCATGCCGGAAATACCGGTCACATGGATGCCATTATCCTCAAGAAACCGTTTTTCCATATCATTGGTTTCATCTGGATAGGGGGTAAGAACAGCTGCTTTTGGCATTCCCAAAATATCAAAGGCTTCAAGAACAGCCGTGCTGGTTGTGATAGCAGGTACCCCACTGACCTTCTCCATACGGCGTATACATTCCTTGTCAAAGCCGTAACCTTTGACCATGCTTCCGGAAGTACATCCAAACATCAGCAGCTCATGACGCTGTTTTTTATACATCTCTGCCGCTTTTTCCAGCTGGTCAGATAAATGGATAAGACCTTCTATAGTAGGCCCTGGAAACCACAGTTTTGTGGAGTTAACGGCCACTCCCTCCGGTACATATCGATTAAAAGCTCTCTCGATGCTTTCCCCGATAGGGGAAATCAAACCAATCCTGGCACGCCATCCTGACATAAAATCTCCTTTCTTTTCCACTTGCAAATTCCTTACCAATCAGTTATCCTTAAAGCAAAACCCGTTGTTTCCGCTATTCCTGTACGGAGAATCATTATGAAGATTGAATTACTACAATATCTCGTTGTCACCGCAAAGTGTAATTCCATTACGGATGCAGCTGACCAGCTTTTTCTTCATCAGACCACCCTAAGCTCCGCCATCAAAAATATAGAAAAAACAACCGGTGTCGAGATATTCTCCCGCAGTAAAAACGGAATCGTTCTTACAGATGCCGGCAAAGAGCTTGTGTCTCTGGCTCAGGAAATCGTAGACAGATGGGAACAGTGTCTGTCTCTTTCCCTCAAAAAACCGGAATATCAGGAATCTCTTCTTCTGACTCCTACCATCATTGCCGACCAATATTCCCTTGCTTTTCTCAGTACATACCGACAACTGGCTCCACAGGGAAAGCTGTCAATCGCCACAATACTGCAAAATGACTTTATCCCCCAGATGCTCACAGGAAAATACAAGATGGGAATCGGGCTGACGGAGCCTGCAGGCATCAATCATGTAAAAAATTTATTTATTAAAAACGGCTTTCTTTTCACTTCTTTGGGCATCCATTTTTCCTACTTATATGTAAGCTCTAAGTCCCGGTTTGCCAAAAGGGAGGAGGTATTTCTCTACGAATTGTACGGAGAGCAGTTAGCTATCTCAGAAAATGGCTACCATTCCTTTCATACCCCGGAACACGTCAGGGTTTTAGGCACTCCGGTTATCCTTGCCAATATTCATCTGGTCCGCAAGGCGGTAGAGCAGGAAAACATGATTGCCTTTTATATCCCCTGCACAGACCAAAAAACGGATTGGTTCTGCAGCGGCACATCCATCAAAAAAATCAAGCTTATTGATCAGCCCCCCAGCTGCATTCAGCAAAGCTTTCTGATCCACAAACCAAACAACTATCTTTCCGAAATTGAAAATGCCTTCCTGGCAAATATTTCAAAGGTTTTTAACAATTGTTGATCATATTTCTCTTTTATCGGATCAGCTTGTCCAGCACCGGAAAAACAACTGCACCGATAGCAAAATAAAACAGAATAAACATGGCGCTGTATCCCATAATATCCTTTATCTTTACCTTCAGCTGATCCTTGCTTCCAAAAATAAGCGCAGCGGCCGCAGAACCGCCAGGGGTCATCAGACCAAAGCATGCAGACATAATGCAGCAAATCCCGACAACGAATTTATTTGCTCCGGCCGCATCTGCCACCGGAAGGACAATAGGAAGCAGCATCATACCGATCCCCGCATTGCTTGCTATATTGGTCAGAAGGGTGGCACAAACCATCACCAGCAAATAGATTTCAAAAATCGAACTGGAACGAAAGGCCGGTCCCAACACCGAGGTCAGCCACACGGAAAATCCGGTGCTCTCGCTAATCAGGGCAGAGGATAAAGGAATGGCAGCCGCAATAATGAAGAAGGAGCCCCAAAACGCCCCGGGAGCCATGGTTTTTTTCCAGTCAAGCATAGGCTGGCCGTCTTTATCCCGAAGAAGAATCAGAACTGCAACCGCAACACTGAACACCCCCGCCATGGTAAGAGTCTTGGAAATCCTGCACAGAGGATTTGCTGGCGGAAAGATATATCCGGAAAGACCGATAATAATCGAGATCAGCATGGCAATAAAATATGCTGTCTGCCGGCTGTTTAACCGTGTATTTCCCTTGGCCAGCACCTCGTTATCCATATCTTTCATAAAAAGCACATCAACCTTTGCAAACCGGATAAACGCAATACAGGCCAGCTCCGTAAGAGTGCCAAAGATAAAAACAATCATTAGATATGCCATAAAATTCAGCTCTTCTCCCAGCATCTCCCCAAAAGCATTCCACATTGCTGTAAGCCACGTCTTAAACGGAATAATCATATCTCCGTTCACACAGCTAACCACCACAAACACAGTCATACAGCGAAAATACTTCTTTGACAAATCCTGCTTCAGGACATTGGCAACGCCTTCAATAATCGCCCATCCAAGCAAAATCATGCCCAAAGGATTGCTTACAGCAGAAATCATTCTCAAAATGAACAGAAAAATAAAGCTAAAAAGCAAAGGTCTTCCCTGGATGGCTTTGCGACTCAATGCCCAGCGGGCCACCAGCTCTCCTGCTCCACTCTGAGCAATGGCGGAGGCAAGAGTCAGACACATCATCACCTGCCAGATCGTGCTCTGTCCTATTGCAGCAGTGATGGCCTTTGCCACAGTTGTATATTCTGTAAGCCCCAATGCGATAATCCCAAGTATACTTGGCCATACAATTCCTCCCACTGTGGACCATAGTATAACCATGGATGTAAAAATACAGAGGATCTGCATACCTGTCTGTGTGATTTCAGCTGCAAAAGGCGGTATAATCATTCCTCCAAAAAACATCAGAAAAAGACATGATGCAACAAGGATATAATAAGAAACATTTTTGTTTACACTTGTGGTACTCATATGCTGCCCTCCATTCTCTTTTGCTCTTTTTCAGCTTTTCCTGTCTCTGCATTTATTTTGTATCATCACCCCTCCAAAAGATGGATATTGATTTCTTTTGGAGTAAGTCCTAAAAGACCAAGTTTTTCCAAAGTAATTCCTTCTCTTCTGTAATCCCTTCCATGTACCGCCGAAATGATCTCCATAGCCGCTGTCATCAGGGGCATCTCCACATTAATCACATCCGCCATAGATAATAGCAGACAATTACCGGCATAAGCGTCCTCTGTGTAGTAGCGATGTTCCACTGTATCCGGCCCTGTGGTGGTATGGTAGAAGCCGGAAAGCTCCGGTTTTGGCGAATCCTCATAGCTAAGACAGGCATGGATCATTTCCTGATTGCTGCGTCCACAAAAGCCAAACCTTTCAAACACTGCATCCCGCTCCTTCTCCACCTCACAAACCAGTCTCTCTACAGAGGGAGAAAGACCATCCCGATACAACCGGAAATCACCAGATCGTTCCACTGCCGCCAGATTGACTACTGATGCAATCAGATGGACTGCCACATTGGGAGCATTCAGGGCTGTCTCCAAAACATTTTTCCAGGGAACATCCGGATAGCATATACAGCTGTAACACTCCTTCATTTTTTCCACAAACCTCCTGCTATCCTTAGCCGGAAATGCTGCAACCGTTTTCGGCTGTATGGCCACTGGCATACAATAATATACCTCTGCATTTCCCCGATATCTCACGGAAGTATATGCCCCCATAGTCTCTCCAACTAAAATATCCTTTTCTCCCAGCAAACGTTTTAAAAAGATGGAGCCACAATTTCCATTAAAAAAGCATACGGTTTGACCGGCTTTCAAATAAGACGCCATCTGTTGACACAGTTTTGGATGGCGGTTGGCCACAGAAGCAACAAACACAAGGTCTGCATCTTGAAGGGCTTTCTCAATTGCAAAGGTTATTTCAGGAAGCGGAACATCTGTTTGTTCACAACATCCCCGTTTGCGAATACAACCCACTCTTTTTAACTCTTCCAAATTTTCCCCATACTCCAGCTCCTCGAAAATGCTTACCTCATGGCCACTCAAAGTCATGTCTGCCGCCAATGCTATTCCTGTAGCTCCTCCTCCGATAATTGCAATCTTTTTCATGAATAACTTCCTTTCTTTCAGTAAGGCTCCGCTGAAAATCCATATTCATTGCTTTTTGCACAATACTTTCAATAATCATGACCGCTGCAGCTAATCATTTTGCCTTTTTTTATTCATATTTTACATATATTTTGTGTATTTTTTCCATTTCATGTGATAAATATATCATTTCCTTTGTATTTTGTAAAAAGGATTAATTAGTACTATCCTACGAAAAAAATGGTAGATAAACCGGGAACTGCCACTATCCTTCACAACAAAATAAAAGGACTATCTATTTCCCGATAGTCCTTTATACTTCTCTTACAATATTTTATTTATCTTCTATCACAATCGCCTGAGACAAATGTCTGGGCGTATCTGCATTGAGTCCCTTTCTCTCTGCCAGGTAATATCCCATCATCTGACCAATGAACCCGATCATAGCCCCGTTTTGCAGACTGTCATACCCATAATCCAGATCCAAGGCATAGTCTGCTGCGCCGTAACGCTCTGACGCTTTCGCCCCCACTGCCAAAATTACGGCACCGTAAGACTTCATCTCTTCCAGAAGCTTTGCATCCCCTTCTATAGTCTCCTCGTTCCCCAGCAGAATAATCATGGTTTTCTCATCCACCAGGCTCATTGGCCCATGGCGGTATTCCAGAGTATAATACGCCTCCGAATTGCTCAGGCTCATCTCCTTCATTTTGTTCATACACTCATTGGCAATCCCATAATTGATTCCCTGACCCAGGGTAATATAAAGGTTCAGCTCCGGATGTTTTTCCACAATCTGTTTTGCCATCTCATCACTGGCCTTTAAAAACTCCTCCGACTGTTTCCCATAATCCTTTAAGGTTTCGATCTTCTCCTTCTGACCGCCTGCATAAAAAGCCAGGATTACAGCCAGATAAACCATACTGGTAAAGGACCGGGTCATGATCACACTGTCCTCTGCTGTCTCTGGAGAAAGAATCATAAAATCATTATATTGGGCACTATTGGGATCACAGGTAATCGCCAGAGTCTTCACCCCTTCAAAACTTCTCACCTTATCAATGGCCATCCGCACCTCTGTGGTATAGCTCTTTCTGGTAATGGGAAGAACCAACACCTTCCTGCCCTTTCCCACGTAGGTCTCCGGAAAATAGTACAGCTCCGAACAGCACATCCCCTTGGCCGGAATCCCTGTACAGCTTCCAAAAGCATGGGCTGCTGCCTGAGCCAGATACAGAGAGGTACCGCACCCTGTAAATATCAGCTCGTCATATTTTTCTGCAAACACCTGATCCAAAACTCTGTAGATATCTTCCAGAGAATCATTAATCGCCTGAAAAGACATCGGCTGTCCATACATCTCTCTGTAAGTCAGTTCACTGTTTTTCATATCCATTCCATCTCCTATTCTCATCAAATATGTATCTTTCCTTCCGCTCCTGCCAGACGGATAATCTTCCTCACATCTTCCTGCAGTCTCTCATTGGCAAACCGCGACAATTTCCACGAGTGCCCCTGATGTTCCATGGTCTTTAGTCCCTCCTCATAGTGCTCCACATACTTATACCGTATCTCCGTCCCAAAATTAATTTTTGCCACCCCCATCCGGATGGCTTCCCGGACAATCTCCTCCTTCATCCCGGTACAGCCATGAAGTACCAGGGGAATATCTGTAAATTTGCGTACTGCCTCTAATATTTCCAGGTGAATATCCGGCTCTCCTTTATAATACCCATGAGCATTGCCAATCCCGATTGCCAATGAATCCGGACGGCAAAGTCCGAGAAATCTGCGAACATCCTCTGGGTCCACAATATTCTTATTTTCCATCACACTGCCCATATTATCCAGACGCAAAAGCTCTCCCACCTCTGCCTCCACCGGCACTCCAAAGCAATCTGCCACCTTCAGCACTTCATTGGTCATTCTGGCATTTTCCTCGATGGGCTTTGTGGAACCATCGATCATCAGAGAGGTGAAACCCAGTCTTAAGGCCTCCATACAGATGTCAAACCCGTCCCCGTGGTCTAAGTGGATGGCTACCGGCACGGACACCTTGGCCGCACACCACCGGCACACATTCACAAACCAGTCATGGCCCGAATACTCTCCTGTGCTCACATAATGAGCCAGAATCATTGGTGATTTCAAATCCTCTGCCGCCTTGCAGGCAGCCCAGATAATATCATAATTTCCACCCTGCGTATTGACCGCCGGCACAGCATAACCGCCTTCTGCCGCCGCCATCAACATTTCTTTACTTGTTGTCAGCATGTCATCCCCCTTATTTTTGTTGAGCACTCTGCTCTCTGTTCCCTGTCAAATCAGCAAACAACACCAACCATTCCTATCCTTTCACTGCTCCTGCCACCAGCCCCTTTACCATATACTTCTGGAACAAGAAGAAAAGAATCACCATTGGTAAGGTGCCTACGATCGATATCGTGTTGACTAATGACCAGTCATAGGACAACTCCCCCAAATACCGCAGCGCCACACCAGCTGATAAGGTTCTTAAGGCATCCGTCTGTATCAGTGTAGCTGCATGGAGATAATCATCCCAGGAAAGAAGAAACGCATAGATTCCCACTGCCAGCATTCCCGGTTTAATAAGCGGAGCCACCACCTTAAACAGTATCTGCAGCCGTCCGGCTCCGTCCACCCTGGCCGCTTCCTCTAACTCCACCGGAATTCCGTCATAAAAGCTGGACATCAACATAATGGTAAAGGGCAGCATAGAAGCTGTTATGGCTAACACCACCCCCAGACGGGTATTAATCAGATGTACATCTCCCAGAATTTTATACAAGGAAATCAGTCGGCTGACCACAGGAAACATCTGCGCTGAGGTAAAACAGGCCACGATCCATCCATTCCAGCGAAAGTGAAACCTTGACAGGGCATAGCCTGCCATGATGGCGATAAATGTGGTCAGCGCCGCAGCGCCGCCTGCCACAATAAAATTGTTCCGATAATAGATAAAAAACTCATTATTTTTGGTAAACAGGTCAATATAGCTCTGTATAGTCGGATTCTCTGGTATAAATGTAGGCGGAAATTTGTAAGCCTCCATGTTGCTCTTAAAAGAAGTCATCAACACCCAGAACAGAGGAAACAGCAAAAACACCAGAATCACAATCAGCACCACATACTTAACTATATTGCTCAACAACCGATTCCGTTTCATCTCTATCCCCCCTTCTTAGATCTCATCCTTTTTGAAAATCCGGTTATAAATAAACACAACCACGATCATCATCAACATCCACACCGTAGTAACTGCTGCACCAGAGCCGAAATTGTTGGACACAAAGGCTTCCCGGTAGCTTAAGATTGCCATGGTTGTGGTGGAATTATTAGGACCTCCTCCCGTCATAGTCCAGAACAGCGGGAACTGCTTGAAGTTCTCAATAATGGACATGGAAACCGTCACCTTGATCACACTCTTCATATAGGGCATGGTAATCTTAAAAAACCGCTGGACTGCATTGGCCCCGTCAATCTTAGCCGCCTCCAGCATATCATCCGGCACATTAGCCAGTCCTGCCAAAAGCAGCAATGTTCCCAAAGGAATCTGCTTCCACAACGCCGCGCAGGATACGCCGAACATAGCTGTGGAAGGATTATTCAAAATGGCAAAATCTGTGATTCGCCCTCCTGTCACCAATCCCACCAGATATTTCACAAAGCCGTACTGAGGCTGAAACATCCAGATCCACACCAGACCAGAGATAATCGTTGGTACCACCCACGGAATCATCATAATACTGCGGATAAACCGGGATGCTTTCATATTGGTATTTAAAATCAATGCCAGAGCCATCCCAAAGATAAACTGGGCTATCACCACCCCGAACACAAACACCAGAGTATTGACCATGGATGGAACCAGCTTTCCGTTGGAAAACAATTTGATATAATTGGCAAAATTATTCCACACGCCCGGCTGTCCGGAAATAATGTTCCGCACCCGATAGTCAAAAAAGCTTCGGTAAATCGAATCTGCCACCGGAACCAGAATAAACACAATCGTTGTAATAATAGCCGGAAGCAGCAGCATCAAAGAAAACATCTTATCAGCTGTATGCCGGTTGTTAAAACCTGTTCCCCTTTCGTGCTTCAATACAACCCCCTCCTTCCCTTTCCTTAAATATTCTCATTGTATACATACATTCCCGGTCCCCAGAGGCCTGCCCGCTCCTGTTGTCCACCCCCTAAAACAGGCTCTCTGCTTCCGTCAATCTCAGGATTGACATATTTTAAAAACCATTCCTCCATCTGACGCTTCATATCCGCAATCAAGGGACGATACTCTTCATCTCCAATCCGGTTTTCATCCTCCCCCGGATCCTTCTCTAGGTCATAGAACTCATCCGGGCCATAGGGAATCCGGTGGATATATTTGTATTTGCGATTGCGGATCATCCGGGCCGGACCATATTCGTCAAAAACCACCACCGTCCCGTCCTTCTGCTGATCTCCCTCCATCAGCGAAGGAAGAAAGCTTCTACCAGGCAGACTATCCGCCTCTGGATTATCCATTCCCAGATAGTCCAAAAGCGTGGGCATAAAATCATAGCCGCTGCACATATCCGAACAAACACTTCCCTCCGGAATATGGTTTCTGTGACTGATAATCAGCGGCACCTTCACAGAAGAATCATAAAGATTCAGCGGAAACGTCCCATTTCCCTTACCCCAGATTCCATGATGTCCACAGTTAAATCCATTATCACTGGAAAAGATAATCAGCGTATCCTCCATCAGGTTCTCCTGTTCCAGTTTGTCAAGAATCCGCCCCACATTGTCATCCATAGCTGTGACAGCTGCAAAATAACCAATCAGGCATTCCCGCGGTCGGAAATATCCTGGCACCACATCCGTCTTAGCCCATGGATGAGGCTTTTTTCTCTGAGGGCAGCTATTAAATTCACAGTTTTCGTATAAGTCTGTGTACTTCTTCGGATGACAGTCAATCCAGGGAGAGTGCGGTGCCGTGTAGTGAACACTGAGATAAAATGGCTTCTCCTTTCCCTTTTCCAAATCAATAAATTTCAGTGCTTCATCCGTAATCACGTCTGTGATATAGTGGCTCTCTGTCACATACTTCCCATCCCGGATCATTGGCGCCTGATAGTAAGGACCGCCGCCTTTCTGATGGGTATACCAGAAGGAAAAGCCCTTCTGCGGATGAAGTCCATCTCCTAAATGCCATTTACCGCTGAGACCACAGGTATACCCGTTCTCTGCCAGAATATCCGTGTAGCCAGTCTGTCCCTTAAGATACTCTATAGCCGACTGGGTTTTCCCTCCATTGCCTCCACTAAGATAATCATGAATGCCATGCTGGGAGGGAATCCTTCCTGTCAGCAGGGAAGCTCGGGCCGGGGAGCAGACCGGAGACACACAGTAAAAATTGTCAAACCGTACTCCGCTCTCTGCCAGGCGATCCAAATTTGGGGTCTGGATCTCCTGGTTTCCATAGCAGCCTAAAGACCAAAATCCCTGATCATCCGTCAGAATAAATACCACATTGGGCTTTTTCTTCTGTTGTTCCATCATTTCTATACCCATTCCTTTCATTTCCCTAAAATCTGTATAGCCATTCCCACAAAAATTCAATAAAGCATCAGGGAAGAAGCGGTTGCACTGCACTCTTAAAGTTCTCTATGGCATCCTCCACCGGCTCCTTGCCCACTGTCACTGCCTGTCCCAAAGCACACAATTCCAGATTAAAATCCGACAAAGTTGGAAACTGATAAACCGGCACAGCCTTTCCTACCGCATCCTGGCCCCCTTTTAAGAATTCACTGCCAGTTACCGCCTCCATGGATTCCATGGCTGACTTCGCCGGATAAGCCGGTGCAATATTGGCAATATAATCATTCAGAATCTCCGGGGTGACTACATACTGAATAAAATTCTTCACAGCCTCTGCTTTCTCCGCCCCGTTATTCACAGCCACAAAGCAGTGGGACTGTAAGGTAGTGTCTCCTTTTCCCTGTCCTCCGGAAAGAGGCAGCGCTGTAGCCGCAAAATTAGCCACCTCAGGATTGATGGACTTGGCGCCGTTAAAGCCCCAGGTATTATCATAGTACATTGCTAACTGTCCCAAAGCAAACAGGTTTCTCAGATCCTTTGGCTTACAGTTCTGGGGATTATAACCTAACTCATCCAGCTTCTGCAGCATTTCCATGGATTCCTTAAAGCCCTGATTATCCGCATTGAAGGTGCCGTCACTGTCAAATACAGTCCCGCCGAAGTTCTGGGCAAATGCCTGCAGAGAAGAGCCAATCACAATAACTGAGGCTGTAGGCTGGCCGAAAGGATACACCTGATTTCCGTCTGCCGTTTTCAGCTCAGCCAGCTTCGGGGCCATTTCCAACAGCTCATCATAAGTCTTGGGCGGAGCATTGGGATCCAGTCCGGCCTGTTCCATCAAATCCTTGTTGTAAAACAAGACAAAGGGTGAGACATAAAGAGGCGCACCATATACCTGGCCATCTACTGAATGAGCCTCTAAAATGTTGGGATAATAGTCATTCAAAAAATCCTCATCAAGAATCTCTTCCATAGGTGCCGCCAACCCTGCATCCACCAGCGCCGGAATCCAGATCATCTCACTGAAAATACAGTCTACCTTGTCTCCTCCCCCGGCCATATTAATCACCTGATTCAAAATCTCACCGTAGGGAGCAGTCACCCATTCAATCGTCACATTGGGATATTTCTCCTCAAAACCAGTCTTTACATTTCCCCAGAACTCATCATATCCTGCCTCCAATAGTGCATAGTTGGCAATTTTAATGGTCACTGCCTCCCTGGATGTTTTGTCAGTTGTCTCACTGTCTGCCTTTCCTGCCTCCTTAGCAGACGCTTCTGCACTCTGCTGTGTCTGTCCCCCTCCTGAGCACGCGGTGGTAAGTCCCATGATCGCCGCCATTGCCAGTGCCAATGTCCGTTTCTTCATACCATTACCTTCCTCTCTTTTCTTTGCATATTTCTCTTTTTCTTGTTTATACACAGAGCATTCTTTTTCAAGTCATCTCTGTGCTGCTATAACAGTTCCGCTCCCTTCCCTGTTATACATCGCTTTTACTCTTGGGGATTCCATTCCGGATCCTTTTTCCCTTATACACGAATCTTCTTTATGTACACTCGTGTGTATATCTGGTAAAAGGGAATGAGCACGGTATTCTGTGCTCATATTCTGTTTTGTATCTTATGTCCCCACAGCTGATACCTGCTTGATAACAGATTGCTGCTGCCTGTTTCCTGTAATGCTTACAATAGAACTTGCCCTTCGCGATCTGCTGCTGTGCTGTCCCTCTCAATCAGCATAGTCTCAAAATCCCGGTTATCTGGCTGACTTCCACCAATCATCTGGGTCAGCATATCAATAGCTGCCTTGGCAATCTCCTCCTTCTGCATCCCAATAGTGGTCAGTCCAGGAGTAATCAAGCGGCTGATACTAGAATCATCAAAACCAATCACCTTCAACTGCTTTGGCACCTGAAAACCAATCTGTACCGCCGCTGTCATAGCAATACAGGCCAGCATATCATTCCTCCCAAAGATCCCGTCCACCTGGGAACCAGTCCGAAGGCGTCTCTTGATCTCTTCTGTCAGCTCTTCCTGGCTGCGGCATCCACAGACAATACTGTCCGGCCCAACAGAAAATCCACTGGCCTCCATTTCGTCCACAAACCCGCTAAACCGCATATCATCGGGAGGGCTGATATGACCCTTAACACTAATGCGATCCACATAGATCACATTCCGGCACCCCCTGCCAATCAAATGCTTTACCGCCTCCCTGGCTCCCGTATACAACCCAGTCCCCAGATAAGCCACATGTTCAACTGCTTTCTGATGCCTCCATCGCCGAAACACTACTACCGGAATCCCTGCCTGGCTAAACTGCTCCACATATTCGTTAGGAAAACTGGCAGAGCTGACAATAATCCCATCAAACTGGCGGCTGATCACCTGAGAGATAAACTCTGGTGTATTTCGGTTAGAACACAGAGAAATCAAATAACCAGATTCATAAGCATACTTATCCATCTCACTGACAATACTGCTGAAATACTCATTGGTAATATGGTCGGCAATAAAAATGATCTGGTTGCTCTGCTTTCCTTTCAGGGCACGAGCCACATTGTTGGGTCGGTAATTCAAAAGCCGGACCGCCTCCTCCACCTTCTGCCGCTTCTCCTTTGCCACATAACGGTTGTTGTTGATCACATAGGACACAACGGTCTCACTGACTCCCGCCATCCTTGCCACATCTGCCCGTGTAACCCGCTCTCTGGTCTCGCCCATCCTGGTAGCTCTCCTGTTTTTGATGTACACTCGTATGTACTATCCACAGTTTACAACACAAAACAGCATTTGTCAATATGTTTTATGCATTTTTATTAAATTATTTCTCAATCCATTACAGCTCAATCACTTCAATTCCCAGCAATTCACTCAGTTGCCTCATCTCCTCTGCCACATCTGCCCATACCAGGCTGTAGTGGTGGGGAATCCCCTCCGTGATTATCTGCTCAACCACCTGCCGTACCGGACGCATTACCTTTACCATTGCCATAATCCCCCGTGTATTCCGGTCCTGACTCAGGGCTTCCCCCTTCATCAAAAACAGCTTATAAGCTCCTCCCAAATTGCAGAACCGGGCAATCGTGACCGTTCCGGGCTTTAACGCTCCCCAGAAGGCACTCCCCTGTCCGGCCAGCGGGTGATTGCGCAAGCACAGCTCATATTGGGGATTTGCCAGAGAGGGCGCCGCATTTCCACAATGCCAAAAGGTCATTGTATTTTCATCTTCATCCACATGAATCATATCCGTGATAAAGGTGGGCAAATTGGTCAGATAATTCTGAGCAATCTGAGCCAGCTCTGCATCCACATCTCCCTCACAGCCAATCAATATCCCCTCATCTGCCAGTCGTCCCAGTACTGCACAAGGAGTGGCATGAAGATTCCCCATCTCCGGCCAGCACTTAATCACACCAAAATCATAGTCCTGTTGCCTCATCACTTCCTTTAAAGCCAGATAGAGCCGGACATGATTTTCCAGATGTCCTTCTGGCAGCTCTATGTCATAGGCGTTTTCCATCCTTGTCATCTCTTCATAGCATATCGGATCCGGAATCTCCTCCATCCGGTCAAACACTACCTTTAAATCCGTCTCCTCAATCTTTACTCCAAAAATTCTGCGGATCAATGCCTCATCAAAGGCACAATTATAAAAGGCTGTAGGACGATATCCTAAAAGCCCCAGACTGGTATGACGCATCGCTTTCACAGTATAATAAGCAAGAATCAACCGCCGTACTTTGTCTACAGCCCGCATATCCTTAAGATCTCCATAAACCGTATGACAGACTGCTCCCAGACGATGCAAAGCTGCTGCATTCATAGTCATGGCACAGAGCGCATTGGCATAGAGCCTGTCCTCTTTCTCAAAAGGAAGCTCATAGGGAGCCCACAAGATAACCGGCACCCGCACCATCTCCGCCAAAAAGGC
The DNA here is from genome assembly GCA_022794255.1 of Lachnospiraceae bacterium. Classification (GTDB taxonomy): domain Bacteria; phylum Bacillota; class Clostridia; order Lachnospirales; family Lachnospiraceae; genus Brotaphodocola. Next base: position 24,758 of record JAAWEL010000040.1, on the reverse strand, counting down.
AGCCACATCATCACCAGTAAATGCGCCATAAACCATAACGATTATATCCACACCAGCTTTCTTAAATCTTTTGACTGCCTCTTCCAGAGTCTCTCTGTCGCAGACAATCTGTTCTGCCCTCTCTACCTTCATCTGAGAAAACTCTTGTGAAATCCATGCACCATACTCCTCATTTCGCTTTTCTGGCAGCTCCCTTGGCCATCTTCCGGAACAAGTTGTCAGAAATCCGATCTTTAATTTGTTTTTCATGAGATCCTCTTATTTACCTTTCTACATAATTTTATTTTTGTAAATACGAGTGTATATTGTTAATATTACCATAAACTGCCACTTTGTCAACGGATATCTCAACTTTTTAAGGATTTGTGATAACAATTCAGCCAGATGGCATTTGCAGGGATATCGGTGTTGCAAGCAGATCTATCACCGCAATAAATGTCGACATTTATAAATAATAAGTTGACATATTTTTCATAATGTGTTACATTTAAATTACAAAAAACTGATATTCTAAAGGAAAAAGGAGAATTGCGTATGAAAAAGTTAACAGCAGCAGGATTGATTCTGGCAATGACAGTGGGACTTGCAGGATGTAGTGGGAACAAAACAGCCTCGCAGACAAATGCAGCACCATCGGCCACCAGCGAAAGCTCAAAGGAGGAAACAAATAAGGCAGAGGAAACCACCAGCGAAACCACAGAATTAAAGGTATCTCATGTATTTGCGGAGACTCATCCGGTGCATCAGGCCTATCTGAAGGCTTCGGAGGAGCTTTATGAAAAAACAGGTGGCCGTTATCGCCTGACCCTATTCCCCAATGGCACCTATGGCAATTATGCAGACAGCATTACCGCCTGCCAGATGGGAACGCTGGATATTGCCTGTCTGGACAGTGCATCAGACTGGCTGGAGGCCGGAGGCGTGCTGTTTGCTCCTTATTGCTTTGACAGCTATGAGCACTGGCAGACCTTTAAAGACAGCGAGCTGTGCAGCGAAATGCGTCAGGAAATCGGTAAAGCAGTGGGAGGAGTCCGTCAGCTGAATATGTATAATTTCGGGTTCCGCAATCTGACGGCAAACAAGGAAATCCGCACATTAGAGGATTTTAACGGTCTGACTCTCCGCTGTGTGAATTTTGAGCCCTACTCCACATTAAAAGATGTATTCCGCGTGGCGATCACCTCCATTCCGATTGAGGATGTGTACATGTCTTTACAGACTGGAGTGGCGGATTGTCAGGAGAATCCCGTGACTCAGATTGTCACCATGAAATTTTACGAGGTGCAGAAGTACCTGATCATGACCAGGCATATGCTGGCCTGTTCCTCAACCATTATCAATGAAAAGCTGTGGGATTCTCTCTCAGATGAGGACAAGGACATATTTGAAGAGGTCTTTCTCAACATGGGAGATCAGGTGGATCAGATGGTGGTGGACAACGAATCCGCACTGATTGAGGAATGTGTGGCCAATGGCATGACTTTGATGGAAGATATTGACACTGCACCCTTTAAGGAAAATGCCAAACAAGTAGTGGAAAATTATCCGGCATGGCAGGACTGGTATAATCAGATTCAGGAGATGAAGTGATAAACAGGATCCAGCTTGTATTTGGAAGTGGTTGTGCAATGACAAAGGAGGATACTTACATGGAACAGGCTTTTAGGAGAATGGTCCGGCTGAATACATGGCTAAAACAGGCAGAAAAGGCCTTGGGGTGTATCTGTTTGGGAGCGTTGTTTGTAGTGATGATCACCAATGCAGGGCTACGCTACTGTCTGCAAAGCGGACTGAACTGGTCAGATGAGCTGAATCAGTTTCTGTTTGTGTGGATGGGGTTTCTGGCAGCTGCCTACACGGCAGGGGAAGATAAGCATCTGAATGTGACGGCTTTGATTGGCATGTTTCCCAAAACCATTCAGCTTTTTGTCCGGCAGGTGATGAATGGGATTATGATTGTGTTTTTCCTGCTGTATCTCCCGGAGCTGATAACGCTGTTAGGCCAATTGGCCATCTCCAATGTGATGCGGATTCCCTTGAAATATGTGTATGCAATTCTGCCGGTCAGCTTTGGGCTGATGAGCTTTCATATTGCATGCAATATGATTTCTGACATCAGAGAGTTTTTAAAGGACAAGAACGAGAAGGGGAGGGAAATTGAAGATGTCTGATATGGCTCTGTTTTTAATCAGTTTTCTTGCATTCTTTTTGCTGGGAATGCCCATTGCCGCTGCCATGATTGTATCCTCCTTCCTCTATGCTATGAGCAGCGGAATGGGGCTGGCCATTATGGGGACGAAAATGTTTACCGGCCTGAATAATTTTGCTCTGGTGGCAATCCCGCTTTTTATCCTGACAGCAGAGGTGATGAACCGAACCTCGGTGGCAGACAGAATTTTCAAATTCTGCCGGGATCTGGTGGGATATATTCCTGGAGGAATGGGGCATGTGAATATCACTACCAGTATTATTTTTGCCGGGATGTCAGGAAGTGCGGTGGCGGATGCAGGAGGAATCGGGCATCTGGCTTATCAGGCCATGGTGGATGAAGGTTTTGATGAGGAATTCAGCGCTGCCACAACGGTTGCTTCCTCCACAGTAGGGCCGATTATCCCGCCTAGTATTCCGGCGGTGGTCTATGCCATGGTCGCCAATGTATCTGTGGGGCGGCTGCTATTTGGAGGGATTCTGCCAGGCTTTATCATGGGACTGATTCTGATGACCTATGTCTGGTTTTACTCCATCCGGAATCATTCTGCCAGGCTGCAGTGGCAGGGCTGGCGGTTTTACCTGGCCCAGCTTTTAAGCTCCTTTTTGTCCTGTATCCTGCCCCTTTTGACGCCGGTGATTCTGCTGGGCGGAATCTATCTGGGGATTGTAACCACCACAGAGGCCGCGGCTTTGGCCGTGTTATATGCCCTTGTTCTGGGAATTATCGTCTATCGGACAATGAAGCTGAAGGATTTTATCGAAAGCCTGAAAAGTGTGTTTATCACCAGTGGTTCCGTACTTTTGGTGATTCCAGCTGCCAAGTGCTTCAGTTTTGTGATGACGGCCGAGAACCTGCAGATGAAATTGTACGCGCTACTCTCCTCTTTTGCCGGAGACAGCCGATTTCTGGTGGCTCTGTGCATTACCATATTATTTTTGATTCTGGGCTGTCTGAGTGACCCCAATGTAAATATCATGGTATTTGTCCCCATGGTTCTTCCCCTCTTAAATGCAGCCGGCTTTGACCCGGTTCACGCTGGTATCTGTATCATTGTGATTGCCATGATCGGCAATATCACGCCGCCGGTGGGAGTGGTGTTGATGACGACCTGCAGCATTGAGCATCTATCCATGGAGCAGGTGTGCAAAAAGCTGTGGCCATTTTTGGTGGTATTGATGACAGAGGTGGTAATTTTGTGGGCATTTCCGGGAATTGTCACCGGAATCCCCAATATATTGATGAGATAGAGGACGGGAATGAAATATATAACAGTAGATTTGGGAAGTACCTTTATAAAGGCCGGGCTTTTTGATGCAGAGGCCAATCAGCAGATTTTCAGAAAAAAATATCCGACTCCTGCTAGAAACTTTGAAAAGGGCAGCATGTATTATGAAAACCGTGCAAAAGAGTTTGTAAAGATCGTAAAAAGGATTATCCGGGAATTTTGCAATATGGCACCGGATACAGACGGGCTTTTGTTTTCCACTCAGCAGCACGGATGTGTGATCTCCCACCCCCAGCTGGCGGAAGATATCTATATCTCATGGCAGGATACCCGTTGTCTGAAGGTCAGAGAGGGCAAAGGAATCAGCTATCTGGAAGAACTTCGTCAGAGATTTTCCAGAGCAGATATGAGAGTAAACGGTGTCTATATCAAGCCGGCCCTGGCTTTTTGCAATCTGTATGCGCTTTTTGAGGAAGAAAAGCTGTCCAGAAATGCGCATACCAGGATTGATACGCTGGGATCCTATATCATCCGGGAGCTGACAGGAAACGAGATTTGCCATATCACCAATGCCGCGCCCATGGGATTTGCCGATATTTTGACCAACACCTGGCGGAGAGATATGCTAACAGAGATTTGTCTGGATTTTATCCATCTTCCCAGGATCACAAAAGAGCTGGAATGCTGCGGCATTTATCAGGAGGGCAATATTTCCATCCAGATATTTCCGGATGTGGGGGATGTGCAGACAAGTGTTTACGGGACGAATGCAGAGCCGGGGGATCTGGTGATGAACATCGGTACCAGCGGCCAGCTGATCTATCTGTCAGACCAATTCGTTCCTGGCAATTATGAGATCCGACCCTTTTATGATGGGAATTTTTGCAATGTTATCTCCTGTATGCCCGGGGGACGGAATTTTGATGTACAGATTGATTATATCCGGGATATCGGTGAAAAAATCTTTCAGGTTTCCCTGAATCGGGAGCAGGTCTGGCAAAAGCTGAGCTCCCAGGATAGCTGGGGGGAGACCGGGGGGCTGGAAGTTGACTGCGGTTTTTATGAACTGCCGGACCGCCTGGCAGACGGAAGCATCCGCCATATCAATCACGAGAATCTGACTCTTCGGAATGTGATAGGCGCTACGGCTGCAGATTTTGGCAGAGTGTACCACAAATATGCTAAAGAGCTTCGGGGAGCAGGAAAATTCTCAGGAAAGCTGTACTTTACCGGGGGCGCTGTGTTGAAAAACCGGCTGTTGCAGGAGGCAATCCGGCGTGAGTTCAAAGCAGAACAGGTGGTCTGTGCCCAGGAAGATGAAGTGTTTGGCGGTATGCAGAGACTCATTCTAAGATATGTGAAAAACCAGGCGGATCCCGGCAGGAATGAAGAAAAGTATGGGCAGAGCAAGGAAAAAGAGCAAAGAGAGGAATCATTAAAAACAGCGCCAGGGTGTTACAAAAGCGTAAATAAAAAGGAAGAAGGGGAAAAAGATGAAACAACAGATGCAGGCAGGAGAAGAATTGATCGGTATGTTTTTGTCGGAGGTGGCAGCGCCGAATCTGCTGCGTCTGATGCAGGCAGCCGGGCTTGATTATGTGATCATTGACTGTGAGCACGGAAGCTTTGATTATTCCCAGGTGGCGGCTCTGGCGGCAGTTGCCAATGGAATCCATTTTCCGGTGATTGTCCGTATCCCTTCGGCATCCCGGGAATGTATCCAGAAATACTTAGACGCAGGGGCAGACGGACTACTGCTTCCCATGACAGAAAGGGCGGAACAGGCAGCGCAGCTGGTTTTGTATGGAAGATATGCACCGGAGGGAAAGCGGGGGATTTCCACCATGCGGCCTCACAGCAATTATAATCCGGGCCCACTGACCGAATACACAAAAAAAGCGAATGAACGGATCATGCTTTTTGTCCAGATTGAAACGCGAAAGGGAGTGGAAAAAATCAATGAGATTCTCAAAGTTCCAGGATTAGACGGAGCATGGATCGGACCGAATGATCTGGCATGTGACTTAGGAGGAACTGGTGATTTTTCCGTTCCCGGTCTGGAGGAAAGTATCGAGCAGGTGATCGCTGCGGCAAAGATCAGGGGGCTTCCCTGTGGAATTATCAGCTCCAAGGCAGACATGATCCATAAATGCCGTAAAAAAGGAATGACCATGTTTAGCTGTGACAGTGAAATCGGACTTTTAAAGAAGGGAATATTGGCAATGCGGGAAAGGTGTGCAAAAGAGGCGCTGCCTGAGTAAGAAAGACTCGGAGCAGGGCTTAAGCAGATGGTACGCAGCCAGAAGATCCCATCAGCCAAACTCCCCTCCCCAAATAATCCTTGCACAATCAAGGGTTTCTTCGTAAAATATCTATAAAGAAGAATCGTTATGTTAAATGGACAAAGGGATACGAACAAAAGGGAGGGGACTATGGAGAGGGATGAAATCCAAAGTGTGGGGATTGTAGGACTTGGCGCTATGGGGGCTGGATATGCGAAGCTGATTGCTGAGAATAACAGAAAGGTCAGGCTATATGGTATTGTCAGAAATCCCCGGAAATATAAGAAGGAGCCGATTTTTGTCAATGGGGAGCCTTTGAATATTGAATATGCTTCACTAAAAGAAGGGGTGAAGGAGCCAATCGATCTGGTGATCCTGGCGGTTAAATCCTATCATTTGCCTGAAGTATTGCAAGGCCTGGCATCCCTCATGGGCGAAAATACGATTTTCCTCTCTTTATTGAACGGACTTAGCAGCGAAGAGCAGCTGGAAAATGCCTTTGGCAAGGAGCATGTATTGTATGCCACTGTCACCGGAGCTGATACCAACAAAAAAGAAAACCAGGTTACATGCAATCGTTGTGGCTGCCTGTATTTTGGAGAAAAGAAAAATGAAGTCTGGTCCTGCCGGGTAAAGCGGGTGGCTGAATTTCTGGAAAAAAGCGGAATCGATTATGAAGTGCCGGCAGATATGGAATACAAGCTTTGGGAGAAATTTCTGATCAATGTAGGCTGCAATCAGACAAGCACAGTCTATCAAATGAATTATGGAAAGCTTAGGGAAAGTTCTGAGGCGATGGAGAAGATGCGCAGCGCACAGCGCGAAGTGATTCTGCTGGCCAGATATTACGGTGTCCCCTTAAGTGAGAAAAATATTGAAGTGTGGGAGGCGGATTTGCAGCGTCTGACTCCCCAGGGAAGATCCTCCATGCTCCATGATTACTGGCAGGGAAGGCCGCTGGAAACAGAGATACTAGGAGATGCCATGATGGAGATGGCAGCAAAAGCGAATCTTTCCATACCTGTCAACAAGGAACTCAATGAAAAGATTCACCAGATGATTCTTGAGCGAAATCTGGTAAACCGAGGCTCGCCTGCCACTCCTGATAAGATTGCCAATCAGCTGCGAATGGATATTCTCCATCAAAAGATCAAAAAGGGGGACAAGATGGCAGAGAATCAGCTGGCAAAGCGTTTTTCTGCCAGTCGAAGCTCGGTAAGGACAGCCTTACAGATTCTGTCCAATGAAGGCCTGATTCTTACCCATGAAAACGGCCGGAGGGAGGCGGTGGAATTTACGGAAAAGCAGGTGATTGAGCTTTATCATTTTCGCTGGCTCTTGGAACAGGAGGCTTTAAAGCGAATGCTGAACCAGAAAAATTCCATCTTCCCTCTGATTGCTGAAGTACTGGGAAAGATCGAAAGAGCATGTCCCCAGGCTGGCAGCGATGTGGACTGGTATGATCTGGATGTCCAGTTCCACAGAGCGCTGGTCCGTTCCTCTGGAAATATGTTCCTGATCAATGCCTGGGAAAGCAATGCCCAGTTGGTGTATACTCTGATGAATTTCAATACCTCTGCCGGCTATGCCCAGGAATATGCAGACACCTTCTTTGACAAACACAAGCGGTTGTATGAGCTTTGTCTGTCCGATGACGGGCAATGCTTTCAGGAGCTGGAAAAGCATATCATGGATGCAGAGATTATCACAAAGTCTTTGTTGGGAGCATCCAGAATATAGCGCTTAAGAAAAGGAAGGGGGCATTCATTCCCCCTTCCTTTTCTTAACCTCCCACCTTCGCGCGCAGAAGATGAAATGCCCCAGCCTGGTCTCAAACAGCATACTGGTGGGATATCTGGTCATAAAATCTTCCCGAAATTCGTCCTTCGTCAACACTTCCTCCTTGTCAAGATAATGTTCTGAATCCGATTTAAACAGCTTGCCCAGATGATGGAAAAACTGCTCCAAGATCTGCATGGAAGCTTCTCTCACCATTTCCGGCTTCTGCATAGCCGCCAGTCCCAGCATCATCCCCACCCCGCGGCGAGCCAGCTGCTCCTCTAACCCCATCAGAAGCTGCACCTTTCCCCCGTCCTCCATATCATAGCACAGGCGGTAATAATATCCGTTCCGGATGCTTCTGCCATTATATTCCCCACTGATTAAGTCTGCCTCCAGACGGAATACGTCCTTCATGGCCTGGTTAACCGCACCGGCCACCACCGATGTGTCAGATGTATTCTCATACACACTTTTGGCAGCTACATTTCCCATGATCGCCTGATCCTCCACCATAATGTGCCCTGTCAGCCAGCCAACCATCACATTCAGAAACCGCTTTACTGCCATAGGCGAATAGTCTGATGACTTTAAATATTTTTTCAGAGAGACCAGGGTGTTATCCCTGAATTCATCGTGGAGCTTTTTATGCTTTTCATATCCCTTGTAATGGACAGAACGCATGTAGGCTTCTTCTTCGGAAAAATGTGTCATTGTGTAATCTTCCAGAAATTTAATGCTCTCCTTGCAGGCTTTCTGACTGTCTGGCTCATACTCTGCCTGGTCCATCAGCTTTCCCACCATCCGGAACAGCCTGGCATGAGCCTTATCCACCACCTCAACCCCGATATTAAGCTTCTCGTTCCACAATAATTTTCCCATTGCTTATGTTCCCCTTTCTGCTGCTATATCCCATATCCTTCGTGGACAGAGAAATATTCTATTTTCTTATCCACGAAGGCTACTCATTATTATAATAATCATTTCTGATTTTGTCCACCTTACAAAACCATAATCCGTGTCCCTGCCCCGATTAACAGGCATCCTGCTGCGGATTTGACAGTGAAATCCTCGTGGATCAGCACAAAGGCGAGGATTAAAGTCAGCACCATGCTCATTTTATCAATTGGCACCACCTTAGACACCTCCCCCAGCTGCAGTGCCTTGTAATAGCAAAGCCATGAAGCTCCTGTAGCCAATCCGGACAAGATGAGAAACACCCAGCCTCTGCTGTTTATTTCATGGATTCCCTTGTGGGAATTGGTGAGAAATACCATCAGCCAGGCCATGGCCAAAACCACCAGCGTGCGGATTGCCGTGGCCAAATTGGAATTAATCCCCTCCATGCCTATTTTTGCCAGAATCGATGTGAGGGCTGCAAACACAGATGACAAAACTGCAAATATAAGCCACATATCTCCTCCTTCGCTTTCCTCTGCCCTTCATTATCCTGATAGCTTCCCACACCAAAAGATCCCTCTCCTGCCCCTTTCCCTTGCTGACCTGTGAGCTGAAAATGGGAAACCCTGCAATCGGACAATTTTGCATATTCTTTTTTAACAGTTAAAGCCGGCAAATACCTGCTGCAATGAGAGCTTCACTCTAAAAAGTTATAAGGCAGAGCTCTCTATTAAATATCGCCTAAAACATAATCGGTGAGGCCAGGTTCCTGAGCAGAGCCACCACGCTCCAGGCGGCAATGGCGCTGGTGCTGGAATAAATGTCCACCACAGCCTTCACCCCTTCCACTTCTGCTGTAATTTTGTGGTCATCTCCTGTCATGCCGGGGACGCTGACAATGGAAAACTTTGTCTTTTCTGTCCCCGCAGTAGCCAGAGAGGCAGCTACGGATACATTCACCTTCGTGGGCAGGAGCTTTATGGCTTCTTTTGTATTTCCGACAAAAACCTCCTCCTCTTTTCTGGCATCCATCAGGCTATCTCTGAAAACCGGAGTGTTTTTTAAGGATGCAGGCCCTTTATGCGTCACCATCTGGGTTTTGACCTGTCCCATGAGGGAAATGGTCCGCAGCACATCAAAGCCGCCGATAGCGCCGGAGGCGATATGTACACGGGTTCCTTCTTCCCTGGCCGTGTGGCTGATCTTTTCATAAAATGCCTCATCAGCAAAAGCTCCCACTGACAGCACCACCAGATTGGCTCCATGGCGAAGGACTAATTCGGCGATCTCCTTCACGAACTGCACAGAAGCCATCTCTGCCACATAATCCGGGTTTTGTTCCAAAAGCTCCTGAATGTTTCTGCACACCGGACAGCCGGCTTTTGCCGCCATAGAGGCCGCCCGCTCCTCGTCCCGCCCTAAAACCCCTGCAATCTCGTATTCCGGCAAAAGCCCGTCCTTCCATGCATCCATAAGGATATTTCCCAAAAAACCGCAGCCTGCTATGGCAAGCCGCTTTTTTCTTCCTTCCTGTTTCATCTGTGATCTCTCCTTTTTCCTGCTATTTTCTTAATCCTTTCCTTAATCAAAAATCAGATTTTCCCTGGTCATGATGATCGGTACATATTTTTCAAACTCGTGTTTGCTTATCAGAGATACAAAAAATTCCTCTCCCCATAGGTGGGAATTAAATTCTTCCACTGTGAGAACAGGAATTATCTCTATAACATCTTCCTAAAGGTTATTTCTGCTTTTGTAAGATTGCCTGCTGAATGTCAGTCGACCAAAAAGCTAACCGCTCATTGTCCGGGTTTCCTTTAGGGCGGATTATGACAGACTCATCAGCTTCCACTTTGTTGCAGTTGATAATATTATACCATAAAACAGCTTGTTTTTCCATTATCTTCTTACTGCTTATGTTCACACATGTACTTACCCTTTTATTTTTGTCCGTTTACTGCCATATATATGGCAGTGTTATTTCATTTATAAGTTTCAAAAGAGAAAAAGAAGAACATGTTTTTTATCCAAATAAAACAAAACCGGAAACCTTTTTAGATTCCCGGCCTGCAATTTGGTTATAGTGTTCATCCTGCTTTCCGTTTTTCACTTTGTGGGGAATGTCAAGCCTTACTGAACAGCTCAACAGATTCTCCACAAATACCCAGGTGTGGACATCCAATTACTATGGGCAAATAGCAAAAATCAAAACTCCACTTCCATTCCATCATAAGCTGCCAGTATGTTCCGCTCCTTGCCCCAAAGAGCCAACTGATCGTAGGTCATTTCTCCGTTATGGCTGAAATGGTTGACTACTTTTACCGTTTGACTGCTGATGCATCCCATACCAGCCAGCTTTTCAAACATGCTTTCCGCATCCGGCAGCCCCATGTGGTACTCTTTGACGGATTTGGTTCCCATGGTTGCATCTAAGCTGACCAGATCAAAGCTTTCATTTGCTATCAGCTCCCAGGCCTTTTGGGAAAGGTTACAGCCTGTATCGTGGCCGTAAAATACTGTTTTTCCCTCTTTTTTACAGATATAGACCAGACACTCCTCCCGTTTATCGTGATCAGCAGGAACGGATATGATCTCCCAGCCATTAGAACGGATATGGTCACCGCCATGGGTCAGATGGAAATGAACCGTGTCATCAATGGGATGAGGCTTGAAACGGTCAATCAGGATATGTTCATCAAAAGCTTTTTTCACTGCTTCATTGCCATAAACCTCCAATACTCCCTCCGCGCCGTGGCCAAAATGTTCATGCCGGTGAATCAGGTCAGTAGGAAACCAGTGATCCATATGGCTGTGGGTGATCAGCAATGTATGGACTGTGGCAAGGTTCAGCCCGTATTGCAATGCATGGACATAGGTATCCGGCGGGAAATCAATCAGAAGGCTGTTGTCTAAAAGAGCCTGTGTCCGGGTGCGAAGATTCCGGCCCCCCATCTTCCGGGCATAAGTACAGATCGGGCAAGAACAGAACAATCCCGGCCAACCCTCTGCCGCTGCTGTTCCCATATATAATATCTTCATAAATATATACCTCTCTTCTCTCATTTAATTGCAGCTATTGAGCCATGCATCTACTTATTTTCAAAAAGTAATTTTATTTTATCAGACCCTGATTACTTTGTCCAGGGCGTGGCAGGTACCGCTTTGAATGGACAAATCCGGATAATTTGCAGAGTTGGAAAGAAGTACTGCAACGCAGTCAGGGTGTCCGGCCTGTTTGATTTTTTCCTGGTCAAAAGTAATAAGCCTGTCTCCGACCTTTACTTTTTGTCCCATCTGAACAAAGCACGCAAAGCCCTCTCCTGCCATAGACACTGTATCCACACCCACATGGATAAGCAGCTCCATACCATCAGAAGAGACAATGCCCACAGCATGTCTGGTATCCGTGACAAAGGAAATTTCCCCATCAAAGGGCGCTACAATCACCCCTTCTGCAGGATTGATCCCGATGCCCCGTCCCAAAACCCCTGCAGCAAAGGTTGGGTCAGGGATTTCTTCGGAGGGGAATACCGTGCCAGAAACAGGAGCATAAACTGTGCCAGGCTGGCACTCGGTTGTGAGGGACTGGGGCTGGGAAGCCTTCTCTCCGGCGGGTTCATCGTCCTTAAAGCCAAAAAACCAGGTGAGGGCAAAAGCCACTCCCACAGAAACAGCCATCATAATAATGTAATTAAGAGAATCATGGAGGCACAGCAAAAGTCCAAAGATTCCGGTTACTCCTGTACCGCTGGCTCCCAGCCCCACTAAAGAAGCATACATAGCACCTGCCGCACCACCCACGGCTCCGCAGACAAATGGCTTAAAATGCCGCAGATTCACACCAAAAATGGCCGGCTCTGTGATTCCCATAAAGCAGGACAAGGAAGAGGGAAGGGCTACCGATTTAATTTTAGTATTTTTAGTTTTCAGTGCAACAGCCAGGGTTGCGGCACCCTGAGCAAGGTTGGCAGCAGAAGCCAGGGGCAGCCAGTAGGTAAAACCGTATTGGGCAATCTGGCCCACATCAATTACCGTGTACATATGGTGGATGCCCCCCACTACTGTCAGGGAGTAAAGACTACCCATTACCATACTTCCCAAACCAAAAGGCAGGGTCAGCAAGGTCAGAATCCCGCTGATAATCCCATTTTCCACAGTAACAAATATAGGCCCAATGATCGAAAGGGTCAGATAACCAGCAACGAATACGCTTACCAATGGTGTTACGAAAAGATCCAGCATGGCAGGAACCACCTTGTGCAAACGTTTTTCAATAAAGCACAAAACCCACACAGCGATAATCACCGGGATAACATGACCCTGATATCCCACCATATCCACACTGTATAGCCCGAACCATACGGTTTGTGTCCGGAGCACCCCTTCTGCTGCCACTGTCCAGGCGTTCTGCAGGTTGGGGTGAATCATAACCATACCGATGACTGCGCCCAGAAAGGGATTCCCGCCAAAAGCCCTGGCTGCACTAAAAGCAATCAAAATAGGCAGAAAAGTGTAGGCTGTGTTGGCAAACAGGTTGGCAAAGACATAGAGGGAGCCAGAGGTGTTCATATCCAAAAAACCGTTGTTGACCATAAAGGTAAGAGCTTCCATGATTCCCATGAGAAAACCACTAGCCACAATCGCCGGGATAATGGGGACAAAAACATCTCCCAGGGTTTTGATTGCCCGTTTGAACAGGTTCTGCTTGGCGGCAGCCGCCGCCTTCACCTCTTCCTTTGACGCAGCGGTAAGACCGGAAATGGCAATAAACTCCTCATAAACTTTATTCACCACCCCAGTTCCCAGAATAATCTGCAGCTGGCCGGAAGCACTGAACACCCCCTTTACTCCTTCAATGTCTTCTACAGCCTTTGCATCACACTTAGCATTGTCTGCCAGTACCAGCCGCAAACGCGTGGCACAATGGGCAGCAGAAATGAGATTTTCCTTTTTCCCCACCTTTTCATAAATTTGCTGTGCTGTTTTTGCATAATCCATAATGTTTTCCTCTCTGTTAAGTTATTTTATCCCCTCATTCGGGGTATAGCACATTAAAGTTTGAATACGTATTCACAATCAGCCAAAAAATTAAATATATAAAGTTTTATTCAGAATACGTATTCATTAAGCTGCCAAAAAAAGAACCTTTTTTCCTGGCTCTTTTTTAGGAGCTTTCCCTTGGGACAACCTGGCCATGAAGGGGACAGTCCCAGAGGGGATGCTTCCCCGGATGTCCTATACGGTACAAAAGGCGCGAAACCCCTTCCTGCGCCATCTGCTTAATAGGCTGGGAAACACTGCTTAAGCTGGGATTCAAATACCGGGCCATCATAGTATCGTCAAAGCCAATCACTCCGGCTTCTGCTGGAACTATAAACTGCAATTCCTGAAGAAAACTAAGAATCCGCAGAGCATAAATATCATTTCCCGCAAAAATACCCAGTCGCAGCTTCCGACAGGGAAGATAGGCCCCCAATTCTCTTTTCATCTGTGTGTCATCCTGGTATACAATGTTAGTGAAAGCTTTCGCCTGCCCCCATTCGGATAATTCCTGATGAAAGCCCAAATATTTGCGGTCATAGTCTTTTCCGATAAACAAAAACTGCTGATATCCCTGTTGAATCAAATATCTGGCTACCATTTTTCCGGCTTCTGCGTGGTCTACATATACAGAATCCAACCCCCTGGCCTGACGTGTAACAGCCACAACGGGTACCTCCAGCTTTTTAGCATATTCCTGCCATATCTCACTGGTTTCACGGATGGGAACGGCTAAAATACCATCAACCCGGTACCGGCGCACAACATCCAAATATTCCCGCTCGCTGTCTGTATTGTAATTGCTGTTAAAAAGAATGATGCTGTAGCCATGCTCCCGTGCTTCTGTCTCAATTGCCTTTGCCACATCTGCAAAAAATCCATTGGAAATGTCGGTCAGCAACACCCCTAGCAAGTGAGTCTTACTACCCTGCAGGCCTTTTGCAAGGATATTGGGCTGATAATTGTGCTCCCTGGCACAAGCCAGAACACGTTCGCGGATATCCGGGGCTACATTCATGTTTCCATTCAGCACACGGGAAACAGTTGGCTGGGAAACCTTGGTTAATCTTGCAATTTCTGTCATTGTAATCATATATTGCACCTTAGAATACGTATTCTTAACAAGCAAATTTACTATATCATACTTTGAGTGGAGTTTCAATTTGTTTGATTCACAAAAAAACAAGAAGAATTTTGTGAAAACTGCCGATAAGAGATAAGCAAGAGGATAAATGTGTCTTTGAGAAGATACCTCTATAGGCAAGGAATACTAGGCACAGTGAAAGCTTGCCATGGAAATAGAAGCCTCTGCCCGGCTGTGCCAGGCTTTGTACCAGTATACCCTGCCTCAAAATGTGCCCGCAAATATCCAGATTTCTGAATAGACGGATAAAATGGCCTCCTATGTCCGTCAACGAAGCAGAAATACCTCCTGACTTGTCCTTCCGTGGGCACGGGCTTTATCATGGCTGTCATAATAAATATCAATCTTATGTCCCTGAATGGCAGAGCCCTTGTCCTCCACAGTGTAGACCGTATTGCCGATCCGCACTTTGCTGCCTAAGGGCAGGATGGTTAAGTCTGCGGCAATCGTGTGATTTGCCTGAGGCGTCTTGCCGGAATAGGTAACTTTGTTGCCGCCACTGCATTTCTCACAATTGCAGTATCCGCTGATAGAGAAGATCCCCAGGGACTGGCCAGCTTCAGAGCTTGCGGATGCCGTCTGAGAAGTTTCGGATGAGGCGCTTCCGGATGCCTTTTCTGCTGTGTGTACTGTGTCTTTTGTTGTGCTTTTTCCGGTATCCTTGGCAGCGCTTTGGGCTGTCTTTGAGGAGCCTTTGCTATAGCTTACCGCCTCGCCTAAGGTATAATACTGGCCATCCTTTACGGTGTATGCCTTTATTTTAAAGTCACTGCCTTCAAGCTCTGACCAGTCAACCTTGACGGAAAAGCCGTGCCACCCATCTTTTAAATCAGCCACCAAATCTTCCCGGTACTGGTCTGCCACCACATGAAGATACTTAACCGGGTCAGACTTCCCTGAACGGAATATGTGAATCTCTACCTGCTGTACATCATTGGTATCCTCCGGGTTCCACGCCCAGCCAGATATGGAAGCGGAATCCACCTCTGTAATCTTTCCTCTGGCAGGTGCCCCAGACGAAGGAAAGACCATGTAAAGCATGGTGATAAATGATAATATTGCAAAGGACCATTGTTTCATACAATTCTTTTTCATATCGTTTGTGACAAATCCTGATATGCGAATTTTTATTGCTGCTTTGCTAATTTGATATTCATTGCTTACAGCTAAGTATTTAACTTAAGGTTCCTGTAGCAGCCATGATCAAAGGATAAACCGCTCTTAGTTGTTACAAGATAGTTATTATTATATTACATAATTGTTAAATGGTCAAGATAATATTCATCCTCCTGTAGTTTTCCACCACCAGGCAAGTTCTATCAATGTCTTAATATCCAATCTAACTGTTCTCTAATCTGGCTGTGTTGCTGTTCAGAGACAATACCACTAAGCTTCGTCAATGAGAACTATGCAGCAAAAAAACACCCCTCCCCATGCAGCTAACCAAAGATCCGTTTCTGCACAAAGAAAGGTGTTTTTCTACCATTCCCTATTCAAATGTACTTTTTATTGTTTTCCTTTATCTGTTATTACTTACAAAGCTTCTTAAACTCATCTGCCACAAACTGCACCTGGGTGCCGATCACCACCTGCACGCTGGTCTTTCCGGGGCGGATTACACCAGCCACTCCGGCTGACTTGATCTTCTTTTCATCCACCTTGGTGTAGTCCACAACCTCCAGGCGAAGGCGTGTGATACAGTTGTCAATGGAAGTCAGGTTCTCCTTGCCGCCCACGCCTTCCAGGATGATCTCTGCAATCTGGGTGAAGTTATCGTTAGCCAGCACCACTTTCATCTCGTCCTCGTCATCATCCTCACGTCCCGGGGTTTTCAGATTCCAGGCCGTAATCGCAAAACGGAACACCAGGTAGAATACGGCAAAGGCCGCCGCGCCCAGGGGCAAAATCAGCCAGGTATTCTGTGCTGCCGGAAGGGTTGCAGAAAACAGCAGGTCTGTACCGCCGGCAGAGAAGGCGAATCCGGCACGGAAGCCGAGCAGCACGGTAATTGTGGTGAAAATACCATACAGCAATGCATAGACCACATACAGAGCCGGAGCCAGGAACATAAATCCAAATTCAAAAGGTTCTGTGACGCCGCAGATAAATGCACAGATCGCAGCGGAAGCCACCAGGCCGACTGCCACATCCCGCTTCTCAGGCTTGGCACAATGCACCATGGCCAGAGCGGCTCCGGGGATACCAAACATCATACAGGGGAAGAAACCTGACATGTACATTCCCAGAGACCATTCTACGTCTGCCGAGGTCTCGCCGGCCCAGAAATGGCTCAGATCTCCCAGCCCGATGGTATCGAACCAGAAAACATTGTTCAGGGCATGATGCAGGCCGGTAGGAATCAGCAAACGGTTCAAGAACGCATAGATACCGGCTCCGACTGCATCGATTCCGATAATCGCTTTACCCACAGAAATCAGTATGCCAAACACGATCGGCCATACGAACAGCAATCCCACAGAGGCCAGGATGGAAACCACGCCTGCCACGATTGCCACACACCGCTTGCCGCTGAAAAATGACAGCCAGTTGGGCAGCTTTGTCTTTTTAAAGCGGTTATAACACGTGGAACCGATGACTCCGGACAGGATTCCGATAAAAGGATTGGCAATCTTATCAAACGCCAAAACCTTATCCGGATTCTCTGCGATTGAGGGAATCAGGGTGGTCACAAAGCCTGTGGACAACAGGGTCGTTATCATCAGCCAGGAAGTCAGAGCCGCCAAACCGCCGGTTCCGTCATTGTCCTCAGACATCCCGACACCAACGCCGATTACAAACAGCAATGCCATATTGTCAATTAGCGCCCCCCCTGCCTTCACCAAAAACAGCCCGAGCTTCGGCAGAAAACCGGTAATATCGCCGCCCTGCATGGATGCCGGGCAGAATAAGTAACCAAATCCCATCAAAATACCGCAAATGGGGAGACACGCCACAGGAAGCATTAACGCTTTCCCAAGTTTCTGAAGATACTTCATAAATATCCTCCTCTCCATAAATAAAAAATTTGGTGGTTTATTATAAAAATCCGCCTGCAAAAGCAGATCTTCATTCATCTGCCGCCTGTTCTGCCGGGATACCTCTGTCCCCCATTTAATTTTTACCTTCTCTTAACAGGGGTTCTTGCCATTGTACAACTTAACTATTTCAATTCCGTTTTAGGCTATTATATCAGTCATATTTTACAATGTCAATCTTTTTGTTTATTTTTTATTTATATTTTCTTTATATTTTTTATTTTTCTTAAATATATTAGGGCGGATCCTGCTGCCCCCATTCTGTTGCTTCCCGGGCCTGAAACAAAAGCAGGCCAAATCCCGCAGCAAATAAAATATCATCTCCTTTATGTAACGCAAAAAAAGCGCAGGCATCTGATGCTGCGCTGAAACTTTCGGGCTGTGTTGCCTGGAAAACAGGCTTATCTTTTGAACTATCATCGGGGATTGTTCTCCAAAAAACATCCGGAAAAAGGCCATCCGGCTTTCCCTTCCGGCCTCATCCCGGGACGGCCTGGGGGAGGTGCCCCCAGGCCACCTCAGCCGGCAAACGGCGCCAGATCCTTCACAACCTCAGCCAGGGCCACCTCCCGGCCATCCTGGTCAATATCTACCAGGGTATAGCGGTCATTCCCCATGCCCAGTTCCTTCATGTAGGAAAGCTGGCGCAGGCCGTGGCGGCTCTCCATCCGCTCCACGAAAGCATGGCGCTCTTCCTCCTTCATGGCATAGATGATATCCACACATGCCTGGTCAACGGCCAGGATATCCAAAGAAGCACAGATTCCCACATTGGGGGTCACCACCGGCTCTGCATAAATGCCCTCACAGTCACAGGAAACTGACATATTCCGCATCACATTGATATAGGCAATCCTTTTGCCAAAATGGTCTGTCACCGCCTTGGTGGATTCCGTCATCCGTTCCATAAACTCCTCGTTGCTGATATCCCACGGATCACTCTGCCCCGGGGTGGTGTGAATCATGGCCTTGCCCACCTTCCCGTCTGCACAGCCGATGCCGATATTCTTATTGGAGCCTCCAAAGCCTCCCTTCGTGTGCCCTTTAAAATGAGTGAGGGCCAAAAGGGAATCATACTCCGGCAGGGTTTTTCCCATGGACATCTCAGTAAACCATTTGCCGCCCTTCACCGGGAAGGTGACTGCGCCGTTCTCATCCATAATATCCACCGGGGCAAAAGTCCAGCCGTTGACCTGTAAGGTTTCCCGGTGCTTCTTGGTGGAATCCCGGTCTCCCTCATAGTAGGAGTTGGTCTCAATCATCACCCCGTTGGCCAGCTTTTCCTCCATCAATGTCTTTACCCAGTCCCGGGGGATGATGTTGGGGCCGTTTTTCTCCCCGGTGTGGAGTTTTATGGCCACCCTGCCGCCCAATGCCTCCTGGATACGCCCATAGATCCTCACCAGCCCCTCTGCCGACAGATCCCTGGTAAAAAACACCACCGACTCTCCGCCGGTACGTTCCCCATAAGGTACATAATGGTCTCCGCCCGTTCCTGGAACTACCTTTTTCTCCGACATGACAAATTCCTCCTTTACATTTTTACTCCTTATATCCCATGCAGAACTTCTGTTATTTCCCAAAATATTCCGCTGTCTGCCCCATCCTCTCCGATTGCTTTACCCAGATGGGACAGCGCCTGTCACAGTGGCCACAGCCGCCTCCTCTCCCACTTGACATTTTTGCCGGTATATGCTATTTTAACATCTAAACCTGACTTTAAGTCAATATAGATTTTTATAAAATTTTCCCTACATTGTTGAGAAGGGAGTTTTTATGTACACCATCGGGCAGATATCAGAAATGTTTCACCTTCCGGTTTCCACTCTCCGTTACTACGATAAGGAGGGGCTTTTCCCCCATATGCAGCGCAGTTCTGGCATCCGCAAATTCACGGACCGGGAAATCGAGACCCTGCGGGTAATCGAATGCCTGAAAAAATCCGGCCTGGAGATCAAGCACATCAAACAGTTTATGGAATGGTGCGCCCAGGGCAGCGAAACTTACGGGCAGAGGCTGGAACTTTTTCAGAAACAAAAAAAAGCCGTGGAAAATGAAATCCAACGGCTGGAAAAAACACTAGATATGATTCGTTTTAAATGCTGGTACTATGAGCAGGCCATTCAGGACGGAAGTGAGGACCATATCAATGAAATGCTGCCCAACCAGCTGCCAAAGGATATCCAGATCCTGTATGACCGTTCCCATGAAAAATCGGATTTTACGCTTTATCCCTCTTCTTCTCTCCCACCCGATGAGCCGCGTCCTCTTTCACAAGCTCAATCACAACAGCTGTCAGAGGGATGAAAAAAATGATTCCCATGATGCCAAAAAGCTTTCCTCCGACCATGGCGGCCACCAGGGTGTAAAGAGGGGGAAGTCCCACAGAACCGCCCACCACCCGGGGATAGATAAACTGATTCTCTATAAACTGTACGACCAGATAAACGACCAGGCACCGGAACACGGCAGAGGGAGCAATCAACAGGGTGAGAAACACACTGACAGCACAGGAGATCAGCGCACCCACATAAGGAATGATCGCGCACACTGCGGTCAAAAGCCCCACCAGGCTTCCATATGGCAGACGAAACAGGACAAAAGCCAAAAACATGAATGCCCCGAGAATCACAGCTTCCCAGCACTGGCTGGACAAAAAACTGGTAAATGCCTGATGAAATACTGTGCAGAAATGAAGAACCCTGTTCTCCCATTCGGATTTCAGATAGGCATGAGCCAGCTTCCGGGCATGTCTGCCCAGCCGCTCTCTTTCCAGCAGCATGTAGATGCAGATAATTACGGCAAAAACACCCGTCACGATCATATTGACTGTAAAGGAAAGTGCACCCACAAGATTTCCAAAAATCAAATCTGCCCCATTGGAAACATTCTCCATCACCTTCTCCACATCAATACCCGCCAGCAACGCTTCCACCCATTGGCTGTCTGGCCCGTAATCTTTTAAATATTCCAGCCAGCCCGGAATACTGGCTTTCACCTGAATCGTTAAACTCTGTAACGAGCGGCTGATTTCCGGAACAAGCAAAAGCAGAACCAAAAGAAACACAAGCAGGATGCCGCTTATGGTAAAGATAAGGCTCACATTCTGAAGCTGCTGGTCTGTTGGTTGTTTTTTCGCCCTTTTCCAAAGCTTCTTCAACTGTTTTTTTACCCCGTTTGCCGGAACACTGATAAACAGCGCCAGGATACCACCTGCAATGACCGGAAGCATCAATTCTATAATTTTTCCCGCCAATCCTAAAACAGCAGGCAGTCTTATCAGTACCACAAACAAGCTGACTCCGGTCACCGTTACCAATAAATTTTGTTTCGTTTTTTTATCCATTCCCGTCCTCTTTACTATCCATTTTTACCTTTCATATCTCCACATCAGGCAAACATAGGAATCCTTTTGTTTGATTTGATATAAAGCCCATTCCAGAGATAACAGCCAGGATTCCCAGTAAAATCCATCCGTTAAAGCCTTGAAACGCAAATTCTAACGTCTGGGCAGCTGGCAAAAGAATCCCCCATATTACAAAACCTGCCATGCCTGTCGCATTTAGGAAATCTGCGGTTTGACAAAGAAAGCAGACAGGCGCAGGGAAGGAACATCCCATCCGATTTTTCACAAAAACTGTATGATATTATACACACAAATCCCCATAATCACCACCATCAGGCCAATGAACAGACGGTTTACCATACCGGCATCCAGCTTCCGGTTCACGAAACGCCCTGCCACTCCTCCCAGAATACCGCCGCCCACCATCAGCACAAAAAGTCCGATCTCAAACTCCGGCACAGTGTTCGTCACCAGGGTATTGATCAGGCTGGTGATCTGGGAAAACAGTATGATATAGAGAGAATTTTGCGCCGCCGTCTTGGTATCCATGGAAAAAAAGTAAAACAGAACCACCAAATTGATGGGGCCGCCGCCGATTCCCAGAAAGGAAGAACAGATTCCCAGCGCCAGTCCAATCATAACACAGGCCCAGATCGCTGTCACATGACGGGTGGGAATTTTATCTTTTTTTATCATATACAATAATGTCCCAAAGGTGATCACCAGCAGACACGCCGCCTGAACCGCCCCCACCCGGTTCCGGTCGGCAGACAGTTCCAAAATATACTGGAACATCATCTTCCCAGCCACACCGCCTGCCGCAGCGCCCACGGCAAGGCTGGTTCCGGTTCGCATCTCCACCAAAGACTCCCTGCTCATCCTGGCCTTCACCACCGAATAGCAGGACATGGAAAGCACGGTGCAGCCGGAGAGAAAGCTGATGGAAGCCACACTGAGCACCCCAAAAGCATCCAGAAGAGGCTTAATAAGCACCCCGCCCCCGATTCCACAGACAGCCCCCACCACTGAGGCCCCAAAACTGACTGCTAAAAATATTACATACAAATACCAAGACATAAAATCCATTCCTCCTAACCTGCATCAGATATCTGCTCTGCTGCCTGTATTCTAACCAACCTGCTGCTCCGGCAAAAAGACAGAAAAGGGAACGATAACCCCCGCCGGAAACCATATCCCAGCCTGTTACCGTCCCCCTTTGTGCCCACCTACTTTTTATACCGCTCTGCCATCTCGTCTAAGCTGACCTGCTCCACAAGGGGCGCCTTGCCAAAGGAACCAAACTGGACGATCAGGGTTCCCACCACTTCCTTCACGCCCCGCTCCACACAGTCCACAATAGCGGCCACATCCTCATCCGGGATATTCCCGTACATCACCGTGTCCATGACAGGCGGCAGGAATGCCCGGGGGTCAAACTGGTTCTTCTTTGTCTCCAGAAGTTCATAAATGCCGCCAATGGAGGCACTGCTTTGTTTCTCCGGGTATCTGGCAAACAATTCCTTCATATTCCGGGTCACAGCCAGGCGGATATCCGTATCCACGTTGATCTTGCTGATTCCGCAGGGAATCGCCGCCTTCAACTCCTCAATGGAAATGCCATAGGTGTCGGAAAGCTCCCCGCCCAGGCCATTGATCTCATCCACAATATATTTGGGCACTGTGGAGGAGCCGTGGGACACCAGCGCACCGAAAATCCCCTGGTGGTTCATGCACTCCCGGATGGCAACGGCAATCTCCTTCCTCAGCTTTACGTCCTTGCCCTTGGAGGCTCCGTGCATGGTGCCATAGGAAATGGCCAGGGCATCCACCTCGGTCTTTTTGAAAAATTCCACCGCATCCAATGGATTGGTGTAGGTGGAGGAAGCGGAGAACACGTGGTCTTCCACACCGGCCAGCACACCTAACTCCCCTTCCACGCTGACGCCCCGGGCGTGGGCATATTTCACCACCTCCCTGGTCAGTTCCATGTTCTCCTTAAACGGCAGGGAAGAACCGTCAATCATCACCGAGGTATACCCGCCCTCAATCGCCGCCACACAGGAATCAAAATCCCGTCCGTGGTCTAAGTGCAGCACAATGGGAATCCTGGAATCTGCCCCGTACTTTTTCACCGCATCGGCAATATTTTTGGCCCCTGCCTTTTTATCCTCTAAGGTGGCGTTCATAAAATCCGTCCTTCCACCCATAAACCCGTTGGCCAAATCCGCTCCCTGCAAAATCGCCGCTGAGCGGAACATCTCATGAACCTCAATGGCTGCCTTGGCCTGGGCTACCGCATTGACATTAAACGCCCCCTGGCCAAAGCCGTACTTTACCGTTGCCTCCAGCAAAGGCCGCAATGGAATTAATGGCATAATTTTCCCCTCTCTTTCTCTTATCTGCTCCTGCTTTCCCTGTTCCTACCCGTGCATATGAGCCGCACAGTGGCAGTCCTCTGCCCCCTTGCCGTTGTACACCTCATCCTTCATCATCAGATGGACAGCGCTCAGCTTAAAGGTCTGGGGCAGCGCCAGGATATTGGGGTTTGGCCCCACAAATTTCTTCTTGGCATCCTCTAGGGCCTCCTCGATGGTGGCCCGTGTTTTCAGCCCCATGCCGCGGGCAAAGCCAGGCTCCTGGGCGCCGCACACATAGATGGCAGAGGTGTTCATCTCCGCAATATGCCCGCAGCTGATCATGGAAAAGCCATGGAACGGATGGAATGCATTACAGTAACGGTACTTGCGGATATACTCCTCATTGGTGGCAAAATACTCCCCGTACCGGTTCATATCCGGCAAAGTATTCATATAATCCTTCTGGAACATCTCATACATTTCCCTGGTATAGGGCCACAGTTCATCGTGGAAATACCCGTTGCAGATGGAAGAACAGATAATCACACACTTATCACTCATCATTCTCTTGTGGCGGATCACCTGAGCCGAGATGGCCTGCATCAGCATAATGGGATTGGTTCCCATGCCCTCCCCGTAGTGGAAAAACTGGGGCATACCAAATATCATCACATCATACTTTTTCTCTGCCCAGGGCACATAGGTGCGCTTGTCCGCCGCCATCCAGGAATGAGGCTGCATCACCTTGGCATAGCCGCTGTTGATCTCGATCTGACGGGATTTGGTATCCAGTACCGCATCACAGCAGAAGAATTTCTTCCCCATGCATTCTTCCATGTGCTGCCCGATCTCATCAAACTTGGTACGCATCAGGGAAGTGCCGCTCACCGGGGTAAAATCCTTCCGGTGCATCACCTCCGGCACATGGTGGGAGGCAATGGAGCGCCAGTGGGTGATGCCTGTGGCACAGTGCTTATAGCCACCGGAATATCCCCCATAAGGATTCCCCTGGGTATGGCCGATGAGAATCGCCACATCACTGTCATAGACATACTTGTTCATCAGCACCGGGTCGCCCCTGCGGGTGGTTCCCAAATCAACCAGATGGTCGTAATCCTCACTGTCATGGTTAATGATCTGATGGGTGTACCAGAACTCATTAAACAATTCATTCCCCAACACCCCCCGGATCTCCTGCTCCGTGTTCTTCCGGTGCAGGCCGTTGGAGCAGATCAGCAGAATGTCCTTTTTCTCCACTCCTGCCTCATACAGTTCCTGGAGAATCAGCCGGATGGAAACCTTCCGGTGAGAAGTGGGCTGCTCGCCCCCCTTTACCCTGTCCGGAAAAATAATCGTGACCTTAGAGCCCTTGTGCGCCAGCTTGGAAAGGGGCTCCATGCCCATGGGATTGCGGATGGATTCTAAAGTCCTGGCCTCA
>JAAWEL010000039.1 GCA_022794255.1 Lachnospiraceae bacterium | reverse complement strand
GATGGTTCCATAGCCGGTGATCACGCCATCTGCTGGAGTTTC
This sequence comes from Lachnospiraceae bacterium, assembly GCA_022794255.1. Taxonomy (GTDB): domain Bacteria; phylum Bacillota; class Clostridia; order Lachnospirales; family Lachnospiraceae; genus Brotaphodocola. Next base: position 60,734 of record JAAWEL010000039.1, on the reverse strand, counting down.
CTTGTCAGTCATGTTAAAGTCTGTGGCTCTAGCAGTAATGTAAGAACCCACTTCAACAAAACTGTTCTCATCAAGTAAAGCGTTAATTCTGCTACTTGCTGATGTTTGTGCTGAATTACTCATTTTGCAATCCTCCATTTTAAAATATTCACGGCACCGTCTGGAATCGTTAAAATTTTGACGCTATGCCGTACAGTAACTCCAAATTTCTGCCGATTATAATTGTATAATGTTACAAGGCAAAATTCAAGCTGTTTTTGCATTTTTTTCAAGAAGCGGCAAATTTTCACAGTTTTTTTACAAAAATCACTCGGATCTCACTTCCTATGCATCAATAGGTTGCCCCAATTTTCCGCCTCTATTACCTTCTTATCTCCTCTTTTCCATTTTGAGCAAAAACCCTCTTCCCATCTGACTGGCATAATACCAGAAATCTTTTTTCTTTACATCCCGGTCCGCATAGAGCGGATAGCTTCGTATGGTTTTTCCGTCAAGAAGATAACGGACATGGCCAATCAGCTCTCCTTTTGCAACCGGAGCCTTAAGATATTCCGGAAGCTCTACCTTCTGCTCCACTTTCTCGTCCTCTGCTATCAAAATTCTTAAATGCCTGTCTTTCTCATCAATTCCAGAAACCGGTTTTACAACCGCCTCCGGTCCCGTCAGCCTATCCTCTTTCCCCCGCTTTTCTCCAATTCCGTCCTTTACCAAAATCTCACCCAGATCAGGCTCCTCATACACATCCCTATAGCAAAACCGTTCCTTTCCATAATCAAACAAAGCCCTGGCATCTGCCCACTTATAGGTCTTGTGAGGAGGCCATCCACTTCCTAAAATCGCCAGAATATAAGTTCTTCCCTCATCCTCCAATGCCGCCACATAAGAATACCCTGCCCCATTTGTGAATCCTGTCTTGCCGCTTAAAAGGCCATCCATCGCAGACAGCAGCACATTGTGATTTACACAAAAAAAGGATCTCCTTCCTTCCACATCCCCAAAGGAATAGTCCGGTGTGCTGGTAATCCTTAAAAAATCCTCCCGCTTGGGAGAGCTCATAACACAGTATCGCATTACCATGGCCAGCTCCTTAGCTGTTGTACCATGGGTATACTCTTTCCCGTCCGCTGCTGTGTAACTTTGATCCAAACCATTCGGTGTAAGAAAACATGTTTTTTTACATCCAAGGTCCCTGGCCTTTTGGTTCATCATACTGGAAAATCCCTCTACACTTCCCCCAACATGCTCTGCAATCACCACCGCTGTGTCATTATGGGATTCCAGCATTAATGAGTAAAGCAGATCCTTCAAATAGAACTGAGTCCCCTTCCTGGCTCCTAAATGCACCTTCGGCTGCGCCGCAGCTGTCTCCGATACAACACAGATGTCCTCCGGATTCCCATTTTCCAATGCAAGGATACAGGTCATAATCTTTGTAGTGCTGGCCATGGGCCGAAACACATCCCCCTCCTTTTCATAGAGCACGCGACCTGTCTCCCCATCCATCAAAACTGCTGATAAGGCATGAAGTCCAATCTCCTTTTTCTCTTTTTCCCCCTGTCCAATTCCCCCATTTTCCCTTTTGAGTTCATCCGCCACTATTCCTTCTTCCGTATTTCTCCCCACCGAGAGATTTTCTTCCTCGCAGGAGATCACCCCGGTCCCCACCTGTATCACATCCAGTCTCTCCCGTCTTAAAAGCTGTGGCTCTGCCTGTACACTTCCCCAAAAAGCAAAGCCGATGGTGATCCCCACCATCAGCCCATGCACCCGATTCTGTTTCACCCTGTTTTCCACCTTTGCACATGATCACTTTATCCTATTCCCCACAAAGAAAATTTATACCCACTTTGTCCTTTCCCCGGAATTGAAAAGTAGAAAAATGTTCCAAACCATGATAAACTATACTGCAAAGAACAAGAATCCTCTCAATCTTGCATTTTCCCAGGAAAGGAGCTTTCCATGGATCCAAATCGTCTGATCTTCCATATTGATGTCAATTCTGCCTTTTTGAGCTGGGAATCTGTCTACCGTTTAGAGAAAAATCCTAAAGAGACGGACCTGCGCACGATCCCCTCTGTTGTAGGAGGCGATTCCAAATCTCGTCACGGAGTTGTTTTAGCCAAATCCACTCCAGCAAAAAAATACGGTGTGGAAACAGGAGAACCCTTAATCAGCGCACGCAAAAAATGCCCGGAGCTTGTGATCGTGCCATCCCGTTTCGATTTCTACCAAAAATGCTCCCGGAAGCTGATTTCGCTTTTGGAATCCTACACTCCGGATATCGAAAAATTCAGTATTGATGAGGCATTTCTTGATATGACTGAGACCATTCACCTTTTCGGCTCTCCTGTAAACACTGCCAATCAGATTCGGGAGCTAATCCATAAGGAGCTGAAGTTTACAGTCAATATAGGCGTTTCCTCCAACAAGCTCCTGGCAAAAATGGCCTCGGATTTCCAAAAGCCCAACCGGACCCACACCTTATTTTCGGAAGAAATCCAAGAAAAGATGTGGCCCCTGCCTCTGCGGGAGCTATTCTTAGTAGGCAGCGCTGCTGCTGAAAAAATGCAGAGGATCGGCCTTCATACCATTGGAGATGTGGCTGCCTGTGACTTGGGCATCCTGAAAGCTCATCTAGGCAATAAGTATGGAACCTTGATCCATCAGTATGCCAATGGGATCGATGAGGACCCGGTGGAAAGCAAAGAACCGGCCAACAAAGGCTACGGAAACAGTATCACCCTTCCACGGGATGTAGATGACTATGACACAGCCTGTCAGGTGCTTTTGGCCCTAAGCGAGACCGTAGGTGCAAGGCTCAGGGAAGAAAATGTCCGCTGCAACTGCATCTGTGTAGAGCTCAAAGACTGGCAATTTAACACCCAGTCCCATCAGCTTACCCTGAATACACCTACTGACTCCACCACAGCTTTGTACCACAATGCCTGCCAGCTGTTAAAAGAATTTTGGGATCTGACCCCGGTGCGCTTAATCGGCCTGCGCACCAGCCGAATCTCAGAAGATTCCTATGAACAGATGAGTCTCTTTGAAAACGCTCAGTCCAAAAAAATGAAGGAACTGGAAAAGGCAGTGGACAGAATCCGCATCAAATACGGGACAGACAGCATCAAGAGAGCCAGCTTTTTAAAAGAAGATGCACTGGTGGATCATGCCGTCAGCAAGAAAAAACATCTCCCCTTTCTTGAAATGGATCCTGACCAATGATATAATTCATTTATACAAAAGGATTTATGGGGGATACATATTATGAAACAGAAAAATTGGACTAACAGCCAGATCATCAATACAATTGCACTGGGTTTTTCCCTGATCTTTCTCATTTCCGCTTTTGTGGCCTCCCTTTACACCCGGGAGTGGGGATATGTATTCCGCAACTGGTACCGGATCATGATCACCCCCTGTCCCTTAGTCACAGACTATCTGGAAATCAGCGGACTGGCCAGTGCCATGCTTAACGCCGGTGCTTGTGGGATGGCCTGCTTTTTCTTTATGATATTCTTAAAAGGGGACTCCCGCCCCAACACCTTGGCAGGATATTTTCTGGTGGTGGCTCACTGCTTTTACGGATTGAATTTTTTTAATATGTGGCCCTGTTTTCTGGCCCCGTTTTTATATCTGCACTTGAAAAAACTGGATTTTAAGGGCAATCTGCATATCTGTATGTTTGCCACCTCTTTCAGTCCCTTTATCAGTGAGCTTTTGTTCCGGTATACCCAAAGGGACAGTTATACTTTCGGCATTCTGCAGCTCAATGCCTCCGGAATCCTTTTGACAGTGCTCTTCAGCCTGATGATCGGCTTTATCATTCCAGCCATCCTGCCCGGAGCCCATGCCTGGCACAAGGGCTACAATCTCTACAACGGAGGGCTGGCCTTCGGCCTGTTCGGATTTTTCCTGTTTAATTTTCTGTTTTGCACCATGGGCTTTTCCCCTCATGATCCCATATCCCGGATAAACCCGGTCTATGAATCATTTCACCGGTCTTACCGGCTATATGCCAATCTGTTTTTCCTTATAATTTTTGCGGCCTGCATTGTAACCGGCTATTTTCTAAACGGAAAAACCTTTCGGGGCTATGCAAATCTGATGCGGGACACAGGACATTCCAGTGATTTCTCCGAAAAATACGGAATGCCCCTTTGCCTGGTGAATATCGGCTGTCATGGGGCATTGTTTTTACTGTATATCAATCTGACGATTCTTTTTACTGTGGGCGTGGGCTTTACCGGGCCCACCATTGGAGTTGTTATCGCCTCCCTCACCTTCACTGCCATGGGACAGCACCCAAAAAATGTCTGGCCAATCCTTTTTGGCTACCAGACTCTCTATTTTTTCACTGCCTTTCTCTGTTTTGTCCAGGGAAGAGAGCTGTCCTGGTCTTTGTCCACACAAGGCTACATAAACGGAGTTGCTTTTGCTACCGGCCTTTGTCCCATTGTGGGCCGCTATGGCATCCGGGCCGGAACTGTGGCAGGCTTTATGTGTGCTTCCATGTGTACTGCCACCAGCGCGCTTCACGGAGGCTTTGTCCTCTATAACGGCGGCCTGACCACCGGTATCACTGCACTGATCCTCCTGCCCATTTTAGAACACTATCAGCCCCATGTCCGGCAGGAAATCAAGTCACAGGCCAGCAATCTTCAGACTATGTTTGCTTTAGCAGAAGATCTTACCCAGGAGATCCGCCATGCACAAAACCAGATCCACTACGGCGAAACCGAGCCAGCTCATTCCGGCTCCCAAAAGGAGGCTCCGCCTGAAAAAAATCTTTTGTAAACTCTGTTACCCCGAAATCCTCAGCCCTTTCGGATAATGGTTTTTTACTATGCCCGCAGCAACTTTTCCCCAGCCAAGGGGATAATCTCCCACACAGATGAGCACCCAGCCCGCTTTCCCGCTCTCTGTGGTCAGAATTTTGCCTGCAAGATAGTCCGCTGCTTCTCTTCCCTCCGGCTCTAAGTGAATCACCTTTTTCACCTTTTTACTGTCGAGGGCAAGGGCTAAGGCGTGGGAAGGTTCAAACCGGTCTTTTTTCAGTGTTCCCAGATGAAGGCCAGGGCGTATTACCCGAAGGCCATCTAAGTCTGGCATCCTTTGGGGAATACAATATATCTGATCCCCAAACAAAATAAGCTTTCCCTCCATGGACAGGATATCCGTTCCATTGAATCGCTCCTTTGCGCCGGTTAGCTCCTGAATAAATTGTCTGAAGATTTGTTCTGCCCTTTTGACGTCCTCCTTTTCCCGCTGCTTTTTCTGCCTTTTTGAAGCCTTCCCTTTTTTTATCTCAGGCGCTGCTTCTTTGCCGGACTTTTCAAGCAATGCCATATAGTGTCCCTCACCCTCTGACTGATGTGGCCAGATCCGAAATGTATGGCTAAGCTCTTTTGCTCTGTCTGCTCCCCATTCTCCTCTTCCAGCAGACAGCCCTAAAGGCTGCGTATCCTTTGGCAATTCCACCACAAAAAATTCTGGATGAGCCTCTAAAAATGCGGCCACCTGCCCCTCATCCTCCTCTGGAGAAAACGTGCAGGTAGAGTACACCATCCTCCCTCCAGGCTTTAGCATCCTGGCGGCATTTTCCAGAATCTCCTTCTGTCTTTTTGCACACAGCCTGACATTTTCCAGGCTCCACTGCTCTCTGGCATTTTCATCCTTCCGAAACATTCCTTCCCCAGAGCAAGGTGCATCCACCACTATTTTGTCAAAAAATTCCGGAAAACAATCTGCCAGACGAGCGGAATCCTCATTGAACACCACAACATTTCTTATCCCCATCCGTTCCACATTTCTGGAAAGGATTCTGGCCCGTGCCGGATGGATCTCATTGCTGACCAAAAGCCCCTGCCCCTTCATTCTGGATCCTATATGGGTGCTTTTTCCTCCCGGAGCTCCACACAAATCCAGCACAGTCTCTCCGGGCACGGGATTTAAAAGGGATACCACTGCCATGGCACTGGGCTCCTGAATATAATACACCCCAGCCTCATGAAACGGGTGACGGCCCGGCCGCTTATCCTCTCCATAATAAAAGCCCTCCGGACACCAGGGTACTTTACGAAGGCCAAACTGCTGCCCGTTCTCACAGGCAAAGGTCTCTGTTTCTCCCTTTAAAGTGTTAAATCGAAGGCCCAGAGCCCGGGGCTTCTCATAGCTTTTTATAAAAACTTCATATTCCTCCCCCAGCAAAATATTCATCCGCTCTGCGAATCCCCGGGGCAGATTTTCTGACAAAATATCTTCTCCCATCCGGCCCTATGCCCCCTTTCTTCCTATTTTCCAAACAAGGTTCCCAAAATACCCCTGCCAATGCTGGCTCCTAAATTGCCGCCCAGACGTTTTCCAAAGCTTCCGCCCACATTTTTCCCAATCTCATTTCCCAGCTCTCTTCCAATGGTTCCTGCAGCGGATCTGGCCACATTGGTCACTGCCCTCTTTCTGGCCTTCTGGACTGCCTCCTGCTGACGCTTCTCCTCTTTTTCCGCTTTCTGTCTGGCCCTCTCTTGTTCTTCCTCCATCCGCAGATGTTCTTTTCTCGCCTCCTCCTCTTTCCCCTTTCTCTGAAAAAACTCATAGGCAGAATCCCGGTCTATCATTGTTTGGTACCGGGCATACAAAAGATTTCCCTGAATCTGTTTTTTTCTTTCTTCAAGACTGACAGGACCTAACTGACTCTGGGGCGGCAAAATCTTTGCCCGCTGCACCACAGACGGAGTGCCATCCTCCTGCAAAAAGGATACCAGCGCCTCACCAATCCCCAACTGTGTAAGCACCTCTCTGGTATCAAAATCCGGATTGGTTCGAAATGAGCTGGCAGCAGCCCGGACCGCCTTCTGCTCCCCAGGAGTATATGCATGGAGGGCATGCTGAATCTTGTTTCCCAGCTGTCCAAGCACCTCATCAGGAATATCACTGGGATTCTGGGTAATAAAATAGATTCCCACGCCCTTGGACCGAATCAGTTTTACCACCTGACTGATCTTCTGCAAAAGTGCCTTGGGAGCCCCCTTAAACAGTAAATGGGCTTCATCAAAAAAGAACACCATCTTTGGTTTCTCGCCATCTCCGACCTCCGGTAACACCTCAAAAAGCTCTGAGAGCATCCACAACATAAAGGTGGAATACATCATAGGATTATTGATCAGACTTTCACTGTGGAGAATATTCACAATCCCTTTTCCAGAAAAATCTGTGCGGAACCAGTCATGGATATCCAGAGCCGGCTCCCCGAAGAACTGATCCGCCCCCTGCTCCTCTAAGGCCACTAAGCCTCGCAAAATACTGTTGATACTCTGTCTTGGGAGATTTCCGTATCTGGCTGAGTATTCCTTGTGATTCTCCCCCACATAATTTAACATAGCCCGCAAATCTTTTGTATCCAAAAGAAGCAGCCCCTCATCATCGGCAATCCGAAACACAATCATTAAAATGTCCTCCTGGGTTGCCGTCAAATCCATAAGGCGGGATAACAGCATAGGCCCCATCTCACTGATGGTTGTCCTAAGAGGCAATCCCTTTTCCCCAAAAAGATCCCAGAAGCAGACAGGAAATGGCCGGAAAGGAAACTGCTCTGCATCAAGGCCTGCCTGAACAATCCGCTCCCCCATATCGTTACTATCCTTTCCCGGAAGGCAAAGCCCACCTAAGTCACCCTTTACGTCTGCCAAAAATACAGGCACCCCTGCATCACTGAAGGACTCTGCCAAAACCTTTAATGTGACAGTCTTTCCTGTTCCTGTGGCCCCGGCAATCAGCCCATGCCGGTTTGCCATCCGGGAAATTATCCCCAATCTTTCCTGTTCTCTTGTTGCTACCCAAATCTGGTTTTCGTAAAACATCCTTCTCCTCCTTTTTTCAGAAACTGATAGGTGCAGAAACTACAAAGGCCACGCATCCTTGCGGACCCATGACCTTTCTCCCTACAAAGCCTGCTTAAGTCAGTCGGCGGGCCTTCTTGCCTGAACCGGTCTCCTTCCCGGTTCTTATGACAAACCGCCCCTGTTAAAACAGTGCAATTCTGTTGTTGCCTTCCGAATCATCGCCATTTACCACATAGTAAGCAGCGTTTTCCTCCGGCTTAATATAAACCTCAACCGTATTCACTTCCACCCCTTCATGGGCTGCTTTGTAAGCGTCAATGGCAGCAGCCACCACCTTTTTGGCAGCCACTTCGCCAGAACCATACTGGATTGTAACGGAAGTAGAAGGCTCCGCCTTCTTCTCTTCAGTCTTTCTGACGGCCATTTTCTCCTCTGCTGGCTCCTTCACTGCAGGTTTTTCTGCAACATTCTTTACAGCTCTTGGCTTTTTCTCTACCTTTTCGGCTACAGCCTTCTTCGGTGCAGGTTTTTTCTCTGTCTTTTCTCCGGCGGCCTTTGTGGAAGTCCGTCTTGTTTTCTCCTCTGTAACCTCCACTGTTTCCTTAGCCTCTTTGTTTATAGCCATTTTGGTCCTCCTCATTTTTGTCCTCTATGTTTTACTCACTTATATATTATGCCGTTCCCTCAGATGCTTATGGCATTATAAATCCATTTTCTTTTTTTGTCAATGAAATACCTTATTTTCCCATTAAACCAGGGAGTTTTCCCGTTTTTTTCCTGTTTATTCCCCCGTTTTCCCGTTCACAGGATCAGCTCCACAAGAAATACCATTACACAAGCCCCAATGGATACACGGAACAGATTCCCGTCCACCCAGGCCAGCAAAACTCCGGCCAAAAACCCGGCTAACCCGGATAAAAAGGAGGTGGTGGCAGACAAAATAGCAGGAAATGTCATTACGGAAAGACTGACATAAGGCACATAATAGAGAAAAGAGCGAATAAAAGGACTGCGAATCTCCTTTCTTAAAAGAGCCAGGGGCATAGCCCGAACCAAATAAATCGTCACTGCCATAACAAGTAGCCCACTGTTCTTATAAAGACTCATGTTTCTCCTCCTCTTCCTCCTTTACAGGAAACAGAATAGCAGCTGCCCCTGCCACAAGAATTGTAAGTAAAATAATCTGAAATCCGGATGAAATCCGGCTTAAAACTGGCGCCAGAGAAAATATCGTGCTGGCTGTCATGGACACAATCACCACGCCGGCAATAATCGGGTTCTTTTTCGAGGGAGGTATCACGATTGCCAGAAACATCCCATACAAAGCCACACTCATGGCACTCATAGCCCGGGATGGAAGAATCATTCCTAGCAAAGCTCCCAGCAGGGTTCCTAACACCCAGCCAGGCATGGCCGTAGCTATGGCTCCATACATATAAGAGGGATGGAGCCTTCCCTCCACTCCCATGGACACGGCAAATATCTCATCCGTAACCCCATAAGCCATAAGAAACCGGTGGAAAAACGGTTTATCTCTCATGACCTTTTGAGAAAGGGCACTGGACATCAAAAGATATCGGAGATTCACAACGATCTCTGCCACAATCATCTCCAGATACCCCGCCCCGGATGCCAGGGCATTGATTCCGGCAAACTGGCCGGCGCTTGCTAACATAGCGGCAGACATAAATCCGGACTGAAGGACATTAAGCCCTGCCTTTCTCGCCGCAATTCCCAAGGTAAATGCCACTGCAAAATATCCCATCCCAATGGGAATCCCTGCTTTCATGCCCAGGAAAAACCACGCTCCCGCCTCGTAGGTGTTTTTTCCTTCTCTGCTTCTTTCACCTTTTTTTGTGCTGCACTCTTCCCTTTCGTGTTTCATGTTTTAGCCTCTTTTTCTTCTCTTTTCCAGTATTTATTAAGACCAGAATGCTTTTTTGCAAAAATATCAAAGCCTTAATTATAATACCCATAACTTTCTGTTAAGTCAACTGTAAAACTTTTGACGCAGACTGTTTTTTGTATTATAATGGCTTTATTATGACAAGCAAAGAACTTATTTACGTAAAAACAGCAGCAGATGAAAAGAGCATTTCCCGGGCTGCCAGAAAACTTTTTATGGCCCAGCCCTCCTTAAGCCAGTCCATCCAGCGCATTGAGGAGGCCTTGGGCACCGCTCTTTTCAACCGTACAAACGGAGGGTTGACCCTCACTTTTGCCGGAGAACGATACTATCACATGGCCGTTCAGATCCTGAAAATGTATGAAGATTTTGAGCTGGAAATCAGTGACATCAACAATCTGCGAACCGGACGGATCCACATGGGTATCACGAATCATTTGGGAACGCTGACTCTTGCCCGGATCCTTCCGGAATACAAAAAGCTGTGTCCTTACATTGAACTGTTTATCCATGAGGAAAATACAGCTTCTTTGGAAAGGATGCTTTTGCGTGGGGAACTGGATTTCGTCATCATGCACGCTCCAAAAGAAAGTTCCCAGCCTCAAATCTTTTATGATATTATGGAAAGAGATCCCTTTGTAATTGCCATTCATCCAGAACACGAACTGGTCAAAAAGGCTGTCCAAAAGCCTGGCTATCCTTACCCGGTTCTGGATCTGAAACTTCTTTTGGATGAGCCTTTTCTGATGCTGCACAAAGAGCAGCGGATACGGCAGATCACGGATTCCGTTCTGTCCAGAGCGGGTCTTGCCAATCCCCGTATTGCCCTGACTCTGCGCAATTATGAAACAGCCCTTCTGCTTGCTGCCAGGGGCCTTGGCGTCACTTTAATACCTCTCCAATATTTTAAAATGGCTTCCTATGAATTTTGTCCCACTCTGTTGTCCATCGATGAAAAATATGATGCCTGCTGGGATATGTGCATTGCCACCTTGCAAAACAGCTTTTTGTCTAAAGCAGACCAGCTTATCATTCGCCTTATAAAAGAAAAATTTGGATCTTCCAATCCAGAAAAGGAGCATATGTTATGAAAGCTGTACAGATTGCCGGCCCTAAAGATTTAAGAATTATTGAATTGGAGAAACCATCTACGGATAACCGCAACAATATTCTGGTAAAAATGACTGCTGCTGGCATATGTGGTTCAGATGGAACCATCTATCATGGGACGAATGCCATTGTCACTTATCCCCGCATCATTGGTCATGAGATGGTTGGCATTGTGGAAAAAACAGAAAAAAATGTCAAAACCTTAAAACCAGGTGACCGGGTTATCATCAATCAGGTAGTTAGCTGCGGCCACTGCTATCCCTGCAGAATTGGACGTAAAAATGTATGTGACAATTTGCAGGTAAGGGGTGTTCATATAGACGGCGGCTTCCGGGAATATATTGCAGTTCCTGAATCTGACTGCTATCTGCTTCCTGACGGTCTCTCAGACCGTGATGCTGTTATGATTGAACCTGCCACCATTGCCATCCAGGCCTGTGCCAGGGCACAGCTTGTCAGGGACGACATGCTGCTGATCTTAGGTTATGGCGCTTTGGGAAGTTCTGTCCTTAAAATTGCAAGACTCCTCTGTGAACATATTATTGTAGCCTGCCGCACAGATGAAAAGCTGAAAGATGCCAGAAATAGCGGGGCACGCCACACAATTAATGTAAAAAAAGAAAATCTTCTGGAAAAAGTTTTAGAGTACACAGATGGACATGGTGCCACCATCTCCATAGATGCTGCCAACTCCGGGGATTCCCTGCTGACGCTTTTAGAGGCCACCGGAAATGCAGGACGGGTCATGGTTATGGGCCTTACCTCCAACCATTTTGAGATCCCCCCGTCCCTTATCACTGCCAAAGAATTAGATATCCGCGGCTCGCGCCTGCAAAATCATATGTTTGGGAAAGCCATCGAGATGGTCTGTGAGGGAAAGCTGGATTTAAATGGCAGCGTTTCCCACACATTTTCTCTGCTAAGGGCCCAGGATGCCTTTGATTTTATCGACAGCCACGATCCCTCTGTCCGCAAGGTAGTGCTGACCTTTGATTTTTGACAAATCTTTATTTTCCGTCAGACTCAATAATCGGCGGGATCTGAGACATCATATTATCAATATCTTCAAACATGGCACTCTTTGTGGTTCCTAAATAGCTGGCACGGCTGATATGCTTTACCACCTCCTGATATTGATCCCGGATCTTATCGAAAAAGCCGCACAAAATCTGAAGGGCTGTCCGTGAATCGCCGATCACGCCTGAGATATCTGACTGAACCGAGGATGCTCCCTCTGCCGCCTGGGTGATTTTATCAAACATCTCATAGGTATCATTGACCTTTTCTATGCTGTGCCCTAAAGCCTGTCTGGAGGTGTGGATGCTTGCATTGAGCTTATCTGTGCTCACCTCCACATCTCCAATGCTGGTGTCTACCAGACCAGCCAGATCCTTGATCTCATCTGCTAACTTCTTTACCTCTGCAGCCACCACTGCAAATCCCTTACCCTGTGTTCCTGCTCTGGCTGCCTCTATGGAAGCATTCAACGCCAGAATATTAGTCTGGTTTGCAATGGAGACGATCTCACTCATACAGCTTTTAATCTTTTCTACAGATCCTTGCAGATCCTCAAAGGTGGTATTCATCTCTGCGAAATGTTCCTCCACCTCCATGGAGCTGTTCTTTAACTCAGCAACCTCATCCTGCGCCTGTACAACGGATGTATCAATCTTTTCTTTAACAGCCGCAAACTCACCAGACACTTGTTCAATATTAAAAAAATTCTGTCCGAAATCCTGCAGCTTTTCCTGGAAATTTCCTGCCTCCCTCAGCACATTGTCAAAAGAGCTTTTTACCAGGCCAAGCTCATGGAGGGAATCCACCTCCTTTTTAACCAGTTCATCGCGGTATTCATTTAAGGTATCCATCACAAACAAAACCGGATACAAGCTTCTTTTCTCGTTTTGATATTTATCTGTCTCTGTCCGGGATTTTTTCCAAAATACCATCTCTCATCCCCTCCTTTATTCAAATACCACGCAGGTCATGGATTGATTGACAAAACGGTTATTATAGTGCTCACCATATCCTACCAGGCCTCCGTGACTTCCCAAAGCGCTCATCTCCTGCAAATATTCCTGCATATATCCGTTCTCACTAAACAATTTGTAGCGGAACAGACAATTAACAGAAAAGACTGCTGAAATTCTGGAAAAATCTTTGCGTATCATCTGGATCGTATCTTTAACGATAGCCCGATAGTCTCCCAGCTCTAAAAGAACCAGAACATCGGAATCATTCACCTGGCGGAAGCAGGCCAGTGAATCTCCCACGACCTCTTTGATCGATATTATACAGACATCCTCTCCGTTAATTTTTCCAAAAGGATTCTTAAAGGTCTGAGTCGGGATCTGCTGTTCTGTCACCTTAAGGATCTTCTGATAGACTTGTTTGGCCGGCATTCCGTTTAAGGATCCCATAATATATCTGGCTTTATCTGTCTGTGAAGCAATAAACCGGTAATTCCCTTTTGTGTGATAAATGTTTTCTTTGTATGCCTTAACTCTTCCGTTCTCATTCCGAACCAATGCATAAGCCACTGCATCCTCATAAACCCTGCCATTGGCAGAAACCTTCCCCCCATCTCCGGTTCCTCCCACCAGAGAAATTCCTCTGCCCTTAAGCACACTATGAATCGTTGTCAGCACACAGGCATCATTTCCAGCGCAGAAATCAATACAAATCGTATCCTTCTGGGAGCCATTTACATGATTCAAATCCCTTTCCAGGCGTTCAATATATCTGACAGGCATCACTGACACCTGTTCCAGCACATTTGCTGCAGCGCACACACCATCTGAAAAGGCAATAACCCCGACTCCATCCTCTACCACTTGGGTATCATAGCTCATCCCGATACATCCGATACTGGGCACTCCGGGAAAAAGCTTCTCTAACTCCTTTACATGCTCCTCAAACTGCCGCCCGTTTGACATTAAAAAAAGCATCTGCGGCATTGAAAGCCCGCTTACGGCTTCCCGCAGGTCTCCGCGCCTGCTCATACCAAAAAACTGTCTCATAGGATCCCCTCTTCACTATGTATTGTTCCCACAAAACAGCCGCCAGATAGCTTTTGTTGCCTGGCGGCTGATCATGACTAATCGTATTATACTTTATTTTTCCATAAAGCGTCAACAATTATTTCATTATAATTCAGACAGCAGAGAGCCTGTCCCTTGCTTTTTTACAGAGAAACAGCTATAATGAATCCCATTGATATCTATATTGATTGACAAGAGAGGGTTATTGTCATGGCAAATAACAAACAAAGACTGATTGACGGTGCTCCCGGACGTGCCTTATTCTTATTTGCGCTCCCCATGATTTTAGGTAATTTGTTTCAGCAGTTTTATAACATGGCCGATTCTGTAATCGTAGGACGATATGTTGGGGTAGATGCCCTGGCTGCCGTGGGAGCTTCCTACTCTTTCACCAATGTCTTTATTATGATCGCCATTGGCGGGGGAATCGGTGCCTCGGTTCTTACCAGTCAGTATTTGGGGGCAAGAAAATATCAGGAAATGAAAACCTCCGTCTATACATTTTTAATTACCTTTGCCGTTTTAAGCACATTGTTGGCTCTCTTCGGCTTTGTGGCTAATCCCTGGGTTCTCTCCAGGTTAAACACACCTGAAAATATTTATGAGGACGCAGTATTATATCTTCAGCTATATTTTACCGGACTCCCTTTTATGTTTATGTACAATATACTGGCAGCCAATTTTAACGCTATGGGGAAATCCGGAATTCCTCTGGGACTCCTGATCTTTTCTTCCCTCCTGAATATTTTTCTGGATCTTTTGATGGTTATCCGCTTTGAGCTGGGTGTGGCCGGCGTGGCGATTGCCACTGTCCTCGCCCAGGGGATCTCTGCCGTCATATCCTTCTGTATTCTGATGGCTTTGCTGCATACCTATCACACGGAAGAAAAGCCCGCCCTGTTTTGCTCTTCCATACTGCTGCGGGGCACAAAGATTGCGGTTCCCTCCATTATCCAGCAGTCAATCGTCAGCATTGGCATGTTGCTGACCCAATCCTCTGTCAACCAGTTTGGTTCCTCCGCCCTAGCCGGCTACTCGGCCGGTATGCGTCTGGAATCCATTGCCATTGTCCCCATGATCGGCACCGGCAATGCCATGTCCACCTTTACAGCCCAAAACTTAGGCGCCGGACAGACAAAACGGGTACGGCAGGGCTACCGGATCTCCTACGGGATTATTGCTGGGTTTGCCATTGCCTTGTTTGTGATCTGCCAGGCCTTCTATCACCCGATCCTGTCTGCTTTTTTAGATGCCAATGCATCTCCCATAGCCTATGAAACAGGAACCTCTTACCTGCGGTTTATCGGCTGTTTTTTCTGCCTGATCGGATTTAAGGCCACCACAGATGGTGTGCTCAGAGGCTCTGGAGATGTGGGGATCTATATGATTGCCAATCTGATTAATCTGGGGATTCGGGTGTTTGTGGCAAGATTTTTCTCACCAATCTATGGTATCCAGTTTGTCTGGTACGCGGTCCCAATTGGATGGGCTGTCAACTATCTGATCTCCTTTTGCTGGTATCAAACTGGTCACTGGAAAACCAAACAAATGGTTAAATAAGGGAAAGGAAATAGGAAAGTGCCTGTCTGCAATCCCCACAGCAGATCACATGATGATTGCTGATTGGGTGTTCCAGGAAATAGTCATAGCAAGAAAGTTTTATCTTGATCTGAGTTCTGCACAGCGTGGGATCCTGCATATTCTTAAGAATCTTTCCTCCATCCACATAATGCTCCTTTAAATCACCAGATATTTTAAAGATGGTGATCTCCTCCTCCGGAATCTGTCCGGCAATTGCCACCCCTATATCGGACTCAAAATGTGTTTTAAGCTCCATATGATCGGGCATGTGCAGAGGAAGGGTGCAGTGGGCAAGAACCATCTCTTCCCGTTCCAGATCAATCCGTGACGGATTGCACATAAATGCCGCCTGTCCTGACACCTCACCCAAGATCACCATGGATACCAGGGAAGGAAGGTCTCCCTCACATCCTCCGTAGATTCCTCTGGCATTTAAGATTGCCAGTCCTAAGCATCCGGTGGTTTTTAACTTTTCCAAAAGATCAAAGCAGCGGACACTCAAGCCTCCAAGGCCATATCTTTCCACCAGCCGGTCAAGCGCGCCATAAAGCTCTAACGCCTTTATAAGCTCCTGATGGTCAAACTCCATGGCCTCCAGCTTCTCCGTCCAGCAGTCCTTCTGATAAGCATGTTTCTCGTATTCGTCTATCAGCTCATCTAAAGAAATAGACACCACCTCAATCCCCAGGCGTTCCTTGAGAACCTCTTTATCTGACCGGCTGGCGATCAGCCAGTCGGATGGCTCTCCTACCATTCCCAGCTTCATTCCCTGAATCCGCTTTCTGGCTTCTGATGCCGCCATAATATCCTTCAACTTTTGTGTACACTTTTTTCCACTTCCGTGAATGATCTCCCCAGTCCTTCCATGCTGGCGGATATAAGACAGGATTTCCATGGATGCCGCCAGAGAATTGCTGTATCCACTGGTAAGCAAATAGATCTTCTCTGCCTCAATCTGTTCCATCAAAGCAGCAAACTGAATCTCGCTGCCGCCGGAAGCAATGTAAATGATACAGGGATCTGCATGACCAATTTCAGATGGCTCCTGAAACTCTGGTATTATCTGCCCCTCTCTTTCAAGCTCCTCAAAAAAACGCCTGGTCAGCAGCTCCAAATCCTGATTGATCCGGCTGCTGACAGAAAACACAGGAATCCTCATACCTGTTCTCCTCCCTTTTTTTGATCATTAAAAATCAACCGCCCGAGCCCTTCAATTGCAACACGAATGGCCAGATCTGTGTCATATACCGGCTGATCTGTATACCCCATCTCCTCCCGAACCTGATTCCAAATGCAAAGCATCACTGCTCCGGCCCGGACTCCTAAGGAAGCACACACCGTAAACAGAGCAGCTGTCTCCATTTCAGACACCAGAGCCCCGGCCCGAATCCAGCACTCCCATTTGCTCAAAAGCTCCCCGGCCACCGGCATCCGCTTCGGACTGTGCTGACCATAGAAAGAATCCTTACAGTGAACCACTCCAGTGTGGTGACGAACCTTTAAATCCTCCGCCCCGTCATAAAGAGCCCGGGTCACTTCAAAATCTGATATAGCTGGGTACTCGATCCCTACATATTCCCGGGAGGTACCCTCTGCCCGAATTGCCCCGTTTACATTAATAATATCCCCCGGAAGGACCTTTTTTTGCATCCCTCCACTGGTTCCCACGCGAATGAAAGTGTCAACTCCCAGTTCTGCCAGCTCTTCCACGGCAATAGCTGTGGATGGCCCGCCGATCCCATGACTGACTACTAACACTTGCTCTCCCTTCAGGCTGCCGAGCCAGCTGGTATATTCCCGATTCACATTTAAGAATCTTGGCTGTTCCAAATATGATGCGATTTTTTCCACCCGGGCCGGATCTCCAGGCATGATTGCATATCTGGCACCCTTTATATCATCCTTGCTTAACTGAATGTGATATTTCTTTTCTGTTTTGACCATTGATAAGCCTCCTTGTCTAAAGCTTTAAAATCCTTCTGGCATTCCCTGATAAAAGCTGCTCAAGGACTCCCTCCTCAAAGGGCAAGGCCTGAAACCAATCCAGGCTCTGTTTCATTCCCCGCACCGGATAACTGCTGGCAAACAGCATCCGGTACTTCATATAGGAGTTGGCCGCCTTGATAAACTGCTCAGAAAATGGCATATTGGGAGTTACCAGGAAAAAATCCGGATAAAAATATATATTAGGGCAAACCATTGCCACAGCCAGAAACTCTGCCACATACGGCCAGCAGCCATGGGCAACGGTTATAGTAAGGTCCGGAAAACGCTTTGCCATTCTCTGCAGAGGAAGAGGATGACAGCAGGTCAGATCCTCTCCCGCTAAAACACTGAGAGTAAAGGAAAGAATCAATCCCAGCTCCTGACAGTTCTCATAGATGGGATCCAGAGAAGGGTCATCTACCCGAATCGAAGGCATGGCCCACCCCGGCTCTAAGGCAATTCCCTTCACATGGTATTTTTCCACACAACGAATTATTTCTTTTACCGCCCCTTTAGGGTCTGACGGATCCACCGCCGGAAAACAGATAAACCGCTCCGGAAAAACCACTCCCAGCTCGCACACGTCATCATTGTTTACCCGGGCCATACCAGGCCGCACCATTCTGCCATGAATCACCTGCAGATCAATACCAGAGGCGTCAAGCTCCTTCAAATACAAATCAAAGTCCCCGTGGCGGGCTGATTCAATATCCGACCCGGCGCTGAGCCGGTACACGGCAGGCACATCCATCGGATGCTCAAAATCATCCTCCATAGGTCTGGGAAAAAAGTTTCCCTCTGTCACAAAGCCCTTGTAGGGCGGACGAGAACGAAAATCAATAATCATTCTTTATTCCTCCTCAATCGTAGCAGCCAGCCTCATCATCTTCTGCCGCTGGCGTCCAATCCGAATCAAAGCAAACAGAATAACCAGAAGAATCGTCATGATATAGGGCAAGGCTGAGACAATCTCTGCCGGGGCCGAGGTAATCTGCAGTGCATTGGCAATGGCCTGAGAAAGTCCGAACATCATTGCCGAAAGCATGGACAAAAAAGGGGATGCATTCGATATATTGGTGGCAGACATAGAAATAAAGCCACGGCCAGCTAACATATCCCTGGCAAACCAGGACACATATCCCATGGACATAAAGGCACCGGCAAATCCACAGAACACACCAGAGATCAGAAAAGAGATCGTATGGATCCTTCTCACTGAAATTCCAACCGACTCCGCCGCATGGGGATTTTCCCCCACAGACTTGATCCGAAGTCCGATTCTTGTCTTTTTAAGAAGAAAATACACCAAAAACACGCTGAGAAATGCCACATAGGTCAGCACATTATGGCCGGAGACTGCCGCCCCCAGAACAGGAATCTTATCGATCAGGGGAATGGTAAGCTTTGGTATGGTCAGGCTCTTTAAAATTCCTGCACTGGTGGATTTCTGGCCACATACCAGATAAAGAATAAATACTGTTCCTCCTGATGCCGCCAGGTTGATGGAAATACTGGTCAGATAGAGATCGGTTTTAAGGAAAAATGCGCAGTAGCAGATAATTCCTGCAATAATTACCGCCCCTGCCACTGCCCCTAAAAAGCCAAAAAACAGGCTCTGGGACGCCGCAGATGCCAAAACACCGCAGAGAGCTCCTACCAGCATCATGGATTCCAGGGCCATATTCAAAAGCCCTGCTTTTTTTGTAAAGCATGCCCCTAAAGCGGCAAATATTAAGGGTGTGGAGATACGAATCACAGAGAACAGAAAGCTTCCGATCCATTCCACATTCAAATAGGTTTCAAACATTTAATTCGCCTCCTTTGCCGGCGTCCCGTCCATAGATTTTCTGGCAGCATTAAATATAGCTTTACTCTTGTACCTTCCCAAAAATTCCTGGGCAGCCACAAGGAGAATGATGATAGCCTGCAAAACTGACACAAACTCAGCTGGCACATCTGTGCTGTAATTAACAATATCTGCCCCGATTCGCAAATAAGCCAGCAAAAACGCCGCAACCGGCACAAGTATTGGGTTCCTCTTTGCAAGCACAGACACCAAAAGCCCATCAAAACCATACTGGGTCAGACTATCCCACTGGAACCGGTCATACAGCCCTAAAATCTGCACAGCGCCTCCCATGCCTGCCAATGCCCCTCCTAAAATCTGTGCGATCATACAGCTTGCCACCACATGAATCCCGGAATATTGGGAAAACTCTGCATTGAGGCCGCAGATACGGATGCTTAAGCCTGTGGGTGTATGATACAAAAAAAGCCAGGAAAGAAGCACAGCACCAATCGCCACAAAAATGCCCATGTGAAGCCGCGTCCCATGCCAAATCCCTGCCAGTCTGCTGGCCTCTGGAAGGGCAAAGGAAGCACTGTAGGTGATGGATGTATCCAGCATAAAATTCCGAAGAACATAGTTGCTTAAATACAAAAGGGCATAGTTCATCATTATGGAAACCACCACCTCATTGACCTCCAGCTTTTCCCTTGCTACAGCCGGAACAGCAGCAATGATTCCTCCTGTCAAAGCACCGATAGCAATCAATACCATAGGGAACACAACCGATGAAAGGCCCATGGGCTCTAGCACAAATGCCATAAAAGTAATGATACATCCAGAAAAAAGAAAAACGCCTTCCCCTACCAGGTTAAACCGGTTTGCTGAATACATCATACACATACAGGTGCCTGTAAACATAAAGGGAATCATAAGCTCCAGCATACTGGAAAATCTTCGCTTGGTAGACAAAGGGCCCAAAGCAAAATTGCGGATTGCCTCCAAGGGCTCCTCAGAAATCAGAAACAGGACAAGCATGGCAAGGATATAGGCAATTCCCATAGCCACCACAATGCGCAGTATCTCAAACATTGTCTCAATTCTTCTCGTCTTTTTCATCCTGCCGCCTCCCTGATCTGCTCCTGGCTCATGGTTTTAAGCCCCAGCATATACTCTCCCAGCTCTTCCTCCGTAACTTCCTTCACATTCTCAAAATATGCAGCAATTTTTCCCTTATAAAACACTAAGAGCCGGTCAGACACTTCCAACACCTCATTCAAATCCGCACTGATCAGCAAAGCGCCGATTCCGTCCTTCCGGGTCTTATCAATCAGCTTTCTGCGAATCATATCACAGGTGCCAATATCCACCCCTCTTGTAGGCTGGTTTGCCACAATCAGATTGGCTCCTGAGGTAAATTCCCTGGCCACAATCACCTTCTGCATATTTCCCCCGGACAGCATGCGGATCGGTTCATCCCGATGATCACAGGCAATCTCGTACTCCTGAATACAGGCGTCCGCAAAATCATTAACCTTTTTCCTGTCAATAAAGGGCCCCCGGCGAAACTCCTTTCTAAACATCCGGTCACTGATTAAGTTCTCCTGCACAGACAGATCTCCTGCACTGCCCATACGCATCCGATCCTCCGATATATGGGCCACTCCCAGTGCCCGAATCTGTCTTATGTCATGACCCTTGATCTCCTGGCCATTGACACGGATGCTGCCACATTCATAATTACCCATACCAGTAATAGCAAGGGCAAGCTCATTCTGGCCATTGCCCTCCACCCCGGCAATCCCCAGAATCTCTCCTCCATGGATGTTAAAGGAGATCCGGTTTACTGCCTTTCTTCCGTTCTCGTTTAAACACACCACATCCCGGCATTCCAGAATTATCTCCCGGGACTTCGCTGGTTCCTTGTCAATGGCAGTGACCACATCCCGGCCCACCATCATGCGGGAGATCTTTCTCTCATTTAAGTTTTCCGTCTTTTCTGAGCCAATGATACGTCCCCGGCGCAGCACCGTGACCCGGTCACAGAGTCGCATGACCTCATCTAGCTTGTGGGAAATAAAAATGATAGAATGACCATTTTCTCTTAAAATCTTGATCTGCTCAAACAGCTCTTCCGTCTCCTGGGGGGTAAGCACTGCTGTGGGTTCATCCAACACCAGGATCTTGGCCTCCCGAACCAATGCCTTAATAATCTCCACCTTTTGTCTCTGTCCTATGCTTAGATCACAGATTCTCGCTCGGGCATCCACCCGCAGATCATACCGATCCGATACCTCCTGGGTCATACGGACCGCCTTTTCCATATCAAAGCACAGGCCCTTGGTAGGTTCAATCCCCAGCACCACATTCTCTGCCACAGTAAGTGATAACGCCTGCATAAAGTGCTGATGCACCATCCCGATTCCGGCAGCTATCGCCTCGATGGGATTCTGAAATTTCACCTCTTTCCCCTCAAGAATAATCTGACCGCTCTGGGGCTGCTCCATACCAAACAGGATCTTCATCAAGGTGGTTTTTCCCGCACCATTTTCTCCTACCAGGGCAAGAATCTCCTTTTCATTAACAGAAAAGGTAATATCCTTGTTGGCAACAAATCCATTTCCGTATATTTTGCTGATATTCTGCATTCGCAGTATCTCGCCCATTGTCTTTCACCCTCCTTCCTGGTCCGGCCGGATTCATCCAAAACCTTGCCGGAAATTTTCTGTAAAAAATCACAATACCGCCCGAACCAGAGCCCGGACGGTATCAGAATTCATCGAAGTATAGCTTCTTACTCTGGTGTTCAGCTATCTTGCTTTTTCATTGCTTCTTCCCGGCTTTTTATGGCTCTACGCTGTTTACCAGCTCACGGAACTCAGAGTCATCACCGAAATCATAGTAAGAAGGCACCTGAATCTCACCTTTTTTCACCTTACCCTCATATTCACTGACCTGCTTGCGCACATCCTCCGGTACAAGCTTCTGATAATTCTCGTTGTCTGCCAAACCTACACCGCCTTCAGCAATACCAAGAATCTGAAGGGTTCCCCACTGGATTGTTCCTGCATCAATTTCATCAAAAATCACAATCAGAGAATCACCGATGTTCTTCATCATTGAAGTCATGATTACCTGTGCCAGCTCTGGGGACTCAGAATTGGAATAGGTGAGATACTGATCAGAGTCCACGCCCACTGCCAGCTTATCCCCTTCAATAGCTGCCTGGAAAATACCCAGTCCTGCTGCACCTGCCACGCTAAACATCACATCCACACCAGAATTGTAAAGAGCTGTGGCAATTTCTCCCATGGCGGCAGCATCACCAGGAGTGGAGTTGTAAGCCAGAGATACCTTGATATCCTCCTTGCAGGCCAGAGCCCCATTGATAAATCCAGTAAAGAAATCATTAATGGCAGGGTTGTCCCGGTTGGCCCCTGCGGCAATCATTCCAGACTCCGACATAGCCGCACACACATACCCCACCAAATAAGAACCCTCATTGGCCCGGTATGCCACACATACCACATTGTCCGAGGTCACCTCTGCTGTAGTGCTGGCGTCAAATACCACAAATTTCTTCTCCGGATACTCGGATGCATATTTAAACACAATATCTCCCCATCCATTTCCGGACTGAGCGATAATGTAATCCGCGTCACTGTCGCAGATATCCAAAAACATATTTTCATACTTGGAGGAATCCATGCCGGTTTCAATGACACTGACCTCATATCCATATTTGCTTCCGATCTCCTGGACTCCTGCCCATCCGTTGTCATTAAAGGACATATCCCCCAGCTGAGTTGCAATAAATACAATGCTGCCGCCTTCCTTGGCGCTCTCCTCTGTCTGTGCTTCCTCACCAGCGGCTTTTGTATCCTCTTCTTTTGCCGGCTCAGCTGCCTTTGTCTCTTCTGTCTTGGTGGTCTCTGCAGGCTTGCTGCCGCCGCAACCTGCCAGAGATGAAACTGTAAGTGCCATTGCCATACCTAATGCCAAAATCCTTTTCATGTGAAACCTCCTCATTCTTTTGTTTTGTGAAATCATAATTCTTTTTGTGGGAAAGGGATGACAGATGTCCTCCTGCTGTTATAACAGCCTGCTCCAGGACCCTAACTCCCTCCAGCACTCCATGGTATCCTGCCTCATCCTCTGCTGCTGCTTTTCATCTGCCAGAATACGCATTCCCTGGCAAGTGATATAACCTTCTTTCATCAGCTCTTTTATGGCCCGGTTTACAGTTCGGATGGAAAGACCTGTATTGTCTGCAATACTCTGACGGCTTAAGCGTATCATGCCCGCCTGGCTGCTCAGCTCCAAAGCGGCCACAATAAATACCATAACCCGCTGCTTCCCCTCCAAAAACAAGAAAGCCCGCGCCATCTTTGCCTGGGTCAGCAAGTAATTTCCCATGATCCGCACCTCCATGCGAAGCATCTTCTCATCATGGCTGAGCCATTTTTCAAAGGCATCCTTGGATATTACCAAAAAGCGGCTGTTCACTGCTGTGGTAAGTGTGGATTTGTAATGGTCAATCTCCAGCAAAAGCTCCATAACCCCGAAGGCTTTCACTGGCTTAAACCACATGTACTCGTAACTTACTCCGTCCAGGTACTGATCTGTAGCTTTTACCCTTCCTTCCACCAGTATAAAAATCTTCTGGATGCTCTCTCCTTCGTAGATAAATGTTGTCTCTTCCTCCATTCCCACAATATCAAATTGTTCCAAAATACTGATTGGTGCATTTTCCAGATACGCATTCAGATAGGATTGAGCCTCTGCGTCCAGAGATGCAATTAAATTCAATACTTCATCAGTTCGCTTTTTCATCCCTCTCCCCCATCCCTTCCAATCTGACCAGTGAAACCATCTAAATCATACATAATTTCACATTGATTCTTCAATGACATATGTCCACATTTTAAAACAGATGGACAATTTTAATAAATTTTATTCTCTATAGATTCAGCTTTTCATAGCTTTTTCCCAGATATGCCTCCAATCGCTGCCGAAGCCCCTGATTTTCCTCTCTTTCAAGTCCCGGATCTTTCTTAATCAACTCTTTTACCTCCTCTGAAACCGTCTTTAAAAGATTGGCATCCGTAAATATATCTGCCAGCTTAAATTCCATCTCCCCACTCTGGCGCAGTCCGAAAATATCCCCCGGACCCCGAAGCTTTAAATCCTCTGAGGCAATGTAGAATCCGTCATTGGACTGGTTTAAAATATCCAACCGCTTTCTTGTATCCTCCTCCCCTGAGGCATCCACCATAATGCAGTAAGACTGAGAGCTTCCCCGGCCAACCCTCCCCCGAAGCTGGTGAAGCTGAGCCAGTCCAAATCGCTCCGCGTTCTCAATCATCATTACTGTGGCATTGGGAACATTGACCCCCACCTCTACCACTGTAGTTGAAACCAGCACCTGGATTTCTCCTGTCGCAAAGCGCTCCATGATCTTGTTTTTCTCTTTTCCTTTCATCTTGCCATGAAGATACTCCACTACTATTTTTTCAGAAAGCTTTCTTTTCAACAGCTTTGTATAATCCAGCACGTTCTCTGCCTCTATCTTTTCGCTTTCCTCCACCATGGGACAAATCACATATGCCTGCCGCCCTGCTGTCACTTCCCGCTCTATAAACTGATATGCCCGCTCCCGGTAGCCAGTATCAACCACACAATTTTTGATAGGAAGCCGGTTGGCGGGCATCTCATCGATGATGGAAATATCCAGATCGCCATACAGGATAATCGCCAATGTACGTGGAATAGGTGTGGCGCTCATCACAAGAACATGGGGATGGCGCTGCTCCTCTCCCTTTCTTCCTAAAGCTTCCCTCTGCCCTACTCCGAACCGGTGCTGTTCATCCGTAATCACCAGTGCCAACTGATTATAAACCACCTTTTCCTGAATGAGTGCATGGGTTCCCACCACAATATCTGTTTCATGACCGGAAATCCTTTCATAGGCCAGCCTTTTCTCCTTAGCGGTCATGGAGCCGGTAACAAGCTCCGCCTTTTTTTGGATTCCATAAGTTTCAAACAGTTCCTGAATTGCCTCAAAATGCTGTCTTGCAAGCACCTCTGTAGGCGCCATAAGTACACCCTGGTATCCATGATATGCCGCTTCCAGCAAAGCAAGAAAGGCAATAATGGTCTTCCCGGACCCAACATCTCCTTGAATCAGACGATTCATCACCAAACCGCTTCCCAGATCCTTTTGAATCTCCTTAAGAACCTTCTCCTGAGCAGAAGTCAGTTTATAGGGCAGCCTTTGGCACAATGCTTCCACTTCCCGTACTGACTCCATCTGATAATGGCTTTTCACATCCTGCCTCTTTTCCTTCAAACGCCCTACCGCCAGAAGAAAAAACAAAAACTCATCAAAAACCAGTCTTTTCCGAGCAGCAAAAAGCTCCTCCTGATTCATGGGAAAATGGATATGTTCAATGGCATAGTTGTATTCTGCCAGCTGATATTTTCTGCGAAGTCCCTGAGGCAAATACTCCTTTTCCAATTTTCGCTGAGCCAGAGCCTGAACCACTGCCTTCATAATCGCTTTATTGCCCAATCCCCTTGTCTGACCGTAAACCGGCTGCATGGAAGAGGCCACTTTTTCATAGGCTTCCTGCGTAAATATCTCCGGCTGCTCCATAGTCAGCCGACCGCCCTTCTTCACCACTCTCCCTCGGAAAAACAATATCCTCCCCATCTGAAGAGTTGCTTTTAAATAAGGCATGTTAAACCAGGTAAGCTGGATGCTTCCAGTCAGGTCCTTTACAACCGTTACCACGATCTGCATATGGTCAAACCGGCGCACAGTTGCAGTCTTTAAAAGTTGTCCGCAAATTGTACACACGGTTCCCTCTTCTGCCTTCCCAATAGGAATTGCTGGCTCATAGGAGTCATATGCCCTGGGATAATTATGAAGAAGATCCTCCACGGTCTCCACCCCCAGCTTTTTAAACAATGCCCCTGTCTTTTCACCGATCCCTTTTAAATCTGTCACTGGTTCCTGATTCATGTGATTCTCCTTATATTGAAAGTTGCACCGGCGCAGATGGCCGGTGCAACTTTTTACTTGTTATAATTTTACCCATTCACTTGATAGATCTTTAAAGTCAATGTCACTCCACTGAAATGAGATAATAGTAAATAGGCTGACCACCGTCATGCAGCTCCACCTCACAGTCAGGACAAATCTCCTGAACCCTGGCCAGCACACGCTCTGCTTCCTCTGCCTTTACATCCGCTCCGTAATAAATGCTGATCAACTCAGCTTCCTCATCGACCATGGCTTTTAACATATCCACAGCTGTCCGCTCAATACTGGTCCCCACAGCCAGCATTCCCTGATCTCCAATCCCCATAATGTCTCCCTTATGGATCTCCATACCGTCAATCTGGGTGTCCCGCACTGCATAAGTCACCTGACCAGTCTTAATCCGGTCCATTTCCTCTGTCATAGTCTTTAAATTTTCTTCCACAGACATCTCGGGTATGAAATTGATCAGCGCTGTAATCCCCTGAGGAACTGTCTTGGAAGGCACCACAATAATCTCCTTATCTTCCACCAAATACTTTGCCTGCTCTGCCGCCAGAATGATATTTTTGTTATTTGGCAGAATAAAAATCCTGTCCGCATTCACTTTATCAATAGCATTCAACATATCCTCTGTGCTGGGATTCATGGTCTGACCACCTTCGATCAGATAGTCTGCACCGATTCCCTTAAAAATCTCTCCCATACCCTCCCCAATGGACACAGCAATAAAACCACAGGGCTTTCTTTGCTCCTGAGGCTCTGTATTCTCCCCATCAATGAAAGGATTTAACAGCTTCTCCGAATTTTGAATCAACCGTTCCTGGTGCTCTTCCCGCATATTGTCAATCTTCATTCGGGAGAGGGAACCGTAGGTCAAAGCACGTTGAATGGCCAGACCCGGATCATTGGTGTGCACGTGGACTTTTACCACATCCTCATCGGAAACCACTACCAGAGAATCCCCTATGGATTCCAAATATGTTTTAAATTCCTTCTCTGTCTTATCATCATATTTCTTCTCTAGATAAATGATGAACTCCGTACAATAGCCATACCGGATATCTGATGTATCCAGATCAGAGACATCAATCCCGCCATTCTTCCCGACATCAAAGCCAGAGCCTTCCCCTGTGTGATTCTCATCAGAGGATTCAGACCAGTCTAATTTCTTTCCAAGAAGGCCCTCGAAAGCCCCTTTCATCACCTGCATCAGGCCCTGACCACCGGAATCTACCACACCTGCCTGTTTAAGAACCGGAAGCATCTCTGGAGTCTGGCTTAAAACCAGGTCTCCATGCTCGATCACCTTTCTGGCAAACTCCACCACATCCTCTGTCTGAGCTGCCATCTCCACAGCCTTGTCAGACATACCTTTTGCCACAGTCAGGATCGTCCCCTCCTTGGGCTTCATTACCGCCTTGTAGGCAGTCTCTGTAGCCCGGACAAATGCTCTGGAAAGAATTGCCACATCAATCGCTTTCTGCGTCTTTATCTCCTTGGTAAACCCCCTGAAAAGCTGGGATAAGATCACGCCGGAATTTCCCCTGGCTCCCCGCAAAGAGCCAGAAGAGATAGCTTTGGAAAGGTTCTCCATGGTGGGCTCTTCGATGGCTGCCACTTCTCTGGCTGCCGCCATGATTGTCATGGTCATATTTGTTCCTGTATCTCCATCCGGAACAGGGAATACATTCAGTTCGTTAATCCACTCCTTCTTCTCTTCCAATCCCTGAGCGCCTGCTAAGAACGCCTGCCTCATCAGCGAGGCATCGATTTCTCGTATATTCACCGGTAGGTTTCCTCCTTAATCTATCACTCGTACACCTTCTACATAAATATTGATCTTCTCAACATCCATGCCGGTGAATTCTTCTACCTTGTATTTAACATTAGCAATCAGATTATCAGACACTGCACAGATACTGACACCATATGCCACAATCACATGAAACTCCAGGCTGATGCGATTATCCTCAATCTTTACATGGATTCCCTTTGTCAGGCTCTCCCGCTTCAAAAGCTTTACCAGTCCGTCTTTCATACTCACAACGGCCATACCAACAATCCCAAAGCATTCCACTGCTGTCATTCCCGCATATAGCGCAATCACGTCAGAACCTATCTGGATCTCACCCAGCTTGTTATTTATGCGACCTTTCATTCCATCCCTCCATTCAGGTATTACTGCAATCAGCCCTCTATTCTGCTTACTGCCTATATTGACATTATACCATTTTTCCCGGAAACCACAACCGGAATTTTCAGGTGAGAGATTTTTATATAAATCAGGAAATGAAAAGAAGGCTCACCAATTCGCGAAGCCTCCCTTATATTTGTCACCGCAGACACATGCTACAGCACCTTATTTAAAAAGCTGATGGTTCTCTCTTCCTTTGGATTTCCAAAAATCTCTTCTGGTGTACCTTCCTCGACAATATATCCTTCATCCATAAAGATCACCCGATCTGCCACCTCTCTGGCAAAGCCCATCTCATGTGTCACCACCACCATGGTCATTCCATCCGCCGCCAGCTGCTTCATGACCTCCAAAACCTCTCCAACCATCTCTGGATCCAAGGCACTGGTGGGTTCGTCAAACAGCATAATATCCGGGTTCATTGCCAATGCCCGGGCAATGGCCACCCGCTGCTTCTGTCCTCCGGAAAGCTGTCCCGGATAGGTATCTGCTTTGTCTGCAAGGCCTACCCGTTCCAAAAGCTCCTCAGCCTTTTTGGAGGCCTTCTGCTTATCCATTTTCTTAAGCTCCACCGGGGCCAGAGTAATATTCTCCCGCACAGTCAAATGGGGAAACAAATTAAAATGCTGAAAAACCATGCCAATATTTTCCCGCACCCGATTTATATTAACATTGGAATCGGAAATGGGATGCCCATCCACATTGACTTCCCCTGCCGTAATCTTTTCCAAACGATTTAAACAGCGCAAAAAGGTGCTTTTTCCCGAACCGGAAGGACCTATAAGGCAGACCACCTCTCCCTCCGTCACCTCCAGGCTGATACTTTTAAGCACCTCCAGATGACCAAAATTCTTTTTCAGGTTTTTCACCAAAATCTTTTTATTTTCCATAGGACACCTTCCTCTCCACCAGCAATGCTACCTTAGACAAAATGGTACACACCACCAGGTAGAATGCTGCCACCACCAGCCAGATGGCCATGACCTTAGACGCTGAGTTGGCAGCAATGATCTTGCCGTTCTGAGTCAGCTCCCGGATTCCGATAATCGAGATCAGGGATGTATCCTTCATGGAAATAATAAACTGGTTGATAATCGATGGCAGCATGGTGCGGAATGCCTGAGGCAGAATCACCTTTCTCATTGCCTTCCCATAGGGAAGGCCCAGGCTGCGGGCCGCTTCCATCTGGCCCTTATCAACTGCCTCAATCCCTCCCCGAATAATCTCTGCCATGTAGGCGCCTGCATTCAGACTCAGCGTTACTGCTCCTGCTGTAAAGTTGCCGCCTATATTGCCCCAGGCAAAACCATATGGGCGCAGCACCTGACTCAGACCATAAAATATAATCATCACCTGCACCATCAGAGGGGTTCCACGGATAATATCAATATAGATATTGGCAATCAGTTTTAAAGGTTTGATTCCAGACACCTTAAAAAGTCCGAAAATCACCCCCAGAACCGTTGCGCAGATCAAAGAAATCCCAGTCAGCTTTACCGTTTCCCCCAGTGCTACACTAAACGAAGGAAAATATTGTACAAGCACCTCAAAAAAAACCATTTTATCATCATCCTTATTTTTAAGTACCAGGAAGGCCCTGTCAAAAGGCAGGGCTCCATAGCAGAAATGTACAGGAAACGTGTTACTTGGAAATGTAAGTATTCAAAATCTCATCGTATTTTCCGCTGTCCTTCATATTCTTTAAGCCAGCATCAAACTTTTCTAATAGCTCTGTATTCTCCCCTTTCATTACAGCAAATCCGTAGGAATTTCCATGCTCCATATCCAGAGGCATCTTAAATGGGGTTCCCCGGGAGATCTCATAACCTAACACCGGATAATCCTCAAAGCAAGCTACGGAATTGCCAGCCAGCACATCCTGATACATGCTGGAAGAGTCCTCAAACTGCATAATGGTAAATCCATATTGGTCAGCAATAGACTCAGCAAAGGTGCAGCCTTCTGTACCGATCTTAGCGGCAACCGTTTTTCCGTTTAAATCCTCATAGGAAGCAATATCAGAATCTGCATTTACAGCCATACCTACACCGGAATCATAATAAGGCTCAGAAAAGTCATATTTTTCTTTTCTGGCATCGGTGATAGACATACCTGCAATCACCGCATCATACTCTCCTGCTTCCAGACCAGTCGTTGCTGCGGAAAATCCGGCCACAACCAGCTCATACTCAAAACCCTGATCCTCAGCAATAGCTTTTAACAGATCCAGATCGATTCCCACCATCTCGCCTTTGTCATTCTCAAACTCAAAAGGAGCAAAGGTGGTGTCCGTTGCAATCTTATACACTTTATCGGAAGCCGCTTTTTCTGTGGACACCTCTGCATCTGCTGCTGTGGTGTCTTCTGCTTTTGTGGTTGCCTCTGCTGTAGAAGCTGCAGCTGTGGTATCCTTTGTACTGCCTCCTCCACATGCACTTAAAGATACTGCCATCAGAACAGACATGGTTAACGCAATCAATTTCTTCTTCATAACTTTTCCTCCTCATAGATAAAAATTAGTGGGACGGCTTTCCCGCCATTCGTGGTTTCATTCCATCCAAAGGATATCTCAAATGAAAAGAAAAAAGACAACGCGAAATAAAGCGATGTCCTCTTTGACCATTGGCTCGCATAAGCCACATGTGAAATTCTAACACAAGGATCGATCAAAGTCAAGGGATTGTTGATCTCACAACAATAAGATTGTGATAATCACCAGAATATTTCTTGGCGAAAAAATTTTTTTGACTATTTTTCCGCAAAATTCTATAGTCGCAATTTATTTTCTAAATATACAAAAATTTATCTTATTTTTAATTGACAAAATCTTCCAAATTTGGTGAGTTGATAACATGATTAAAAAGCTGAGGAAAAGGAATCACCGCCAGCGGCTCATTCATGTGCTCCCCAATGATTTTCTCCATCCAGACCATGTTATACCAGCGCCCGAATTTATAGCCACACTTGTGAAACTCCCCAACCATTTTATAGCCCATGCGGCAATGGAACCGGATACTGTTCTTTGTCAGATACGCATCCTCTGTCTCCGGACTGCTGATACACGCATTCAGGTTCAGAATATTCTGGGCCCTGGAAATCTCCTCAATTGCCTGATAAAGCCTTTTTCCCACCCCTGTTCTCCGTCTGTCCTCCCTTATATAAATGCTTACCTCCGCAGCCCATCCATAGGCAGCCCGGCCTACAAAAGGGCTGGTATAGGCATAGCCCGACAGCTCCCCATCCTTCTCAGCGACAAGATAGGGATACTTTTTCAGAGTATTTTCTATTCTTTCTCTGAATATTCTAAGCTCTGGCACAGTATATTCAAAAGTGATGGCCGTTTTTTCCACATAGGGCGCGTAGATCTTTAACAGCTCTTTCCCATCCTCTGGCACAGCAGCCCGAATCCGAATTGTATCCCTATTCATATCATTTTCTCCCTTCACAAGCTTCTTATACAGATTGATTTTATCTGTTTGCTTGTTCCAATCCGTTACAGCACAATCATCAAAGCCCCGGTAATCATCAAAATACTCATGACAATGGATAAAGAATTAACTGCACTGGCCATTTCCACATCACCCTTTACCTTGCCGGTAAAAGCAGGAGCTACAGAAGAAATCGGACCTAAAGCAATCAAAGCCAAAGCCTGCCGCACTTCCAGGGCATAGGGAAGGAAATGATATGCTGCCAGTGCCAGCACCACTCCCATCCCATAGCGCACAAATAATATCCGAAGAATCCTGGCCAGCTTTTCTTTCTCCATACGAATCTCAAACCCAATTCCAATCATCAAAAGAGCCAGAAACGCATTGGCGTTTCCCACCGTCTCTGCATAGGAAACCACCATTTCCGGCAGTCGGATCCTGAACACTGCCAGCATAGTCATAATCAGGTAGGCATCAAAGGGAAGAGAAGAAAACAGACTCTTCACCACATTTTTTACCGATGGCCGGTCTCCGGTTCCGGCCACAATGGAAGCTATGGTAAAAGTGGCACCTGTACACATAACTGCATTTCCTGCGTCAAAAAGACTGGTAGCGGCAAAACCGACTGGCCCTAAAAAGCTCTGGACAAAAGGCAGGGTAAAATTTCCGATATTATATCCAGACAAATTAATCATATCAAAAGCTTTCTGCTGCCTTGGACCTCTCAAATTGGTTACATATCCCACAAGAACCATAATCAAATTAGCAGCCAGTCCCAGCACACACATAAACAACAGGGAGTTGTCCATAGAAATTCTGCTGAAATTGGAAATAATAGCACAAGGAAGAGTGATCCGTATTACAACCTTGGAAAAAAGGTAAAAATCATCCGGATGGAAAAATCCTTTCTTTTTTAAAGCATATCCGGTAACAATAATCAAAATAAAGGCAGTTGCTCTGGCAAGCACAGTCAAAATCCCTGTCATGATATTCTCCTTTGCAGTTCGGGATTAGAAATCCTCACATATATTTTTCCATATCTGCAATATTCTACCAAATATAGATAGCAGGTGCAACTGATTTTTCCACGAATCTAAGAATAAAGCAATAATTGTGATAATAGGGTTCACTCCCAGTCTGTATATATGCTGCTCTGACCATATGAATCTGTATAACTATCACAACTTTGGATATACTTTCCCTAATCAAAAAAATTAAAGCAGGAAGGAATCCATAATATTATGACAAGAATTCCCAGGCACATCGGAATCATTCCGGACGGCAACCGCAGATGGGCAACAGAAAAAGGACTTGGAAAAGAGGAAGGTTACAGTCACGGTATCTCTCCAGGCATGGAACTTTTCCACATATGTCAAAATCTGGGAATCAGAGAGATGACTTTCTATGGTTTTACAGCGGATAATACCAAACGTCCATCCATTCAACGCCTTGCCTTTTCTGCTGCCTGTGTCCAGGCTGTGGAGTTTCTCTCCAAGGAAGATGCCGAGTTACTGGTTTTAGGCAATACAAAATCCGCCATGTTTCCAAAAGAGCTTCTTCCCTATACAACCAGGAAAGTTTTTGGAAATGGCGGAATAAAAATAAATTTTCTTGTCAACTACAGCTATCAGTGGGATCTGGGATTACGCCAGGGTGTTCCTTCTTCCATGAAATCCTCTGATGTGTCCCGTGTGGAGCTGATTATCCGCTGGGGAGGCAGAAGGAGGCTTTCTGGATTTCTCCCTGTACAGTCTGCCTATGCAGACATCTATGTGGTCAATGACTATTGGCCGGATTTTACGGTCAGCCATATTAAAGAGGCTCTTGCCTGGTATTCCAAACAAGATATCACGCTCGGAGGATGAGATCACAAAAGAGTCTCATTCCGGTGATTTTTTTCTGCTCTATCCTTGTTTGGCAATCTTCTCTGCAAGCTCATTTAAATACACCCACCGCTCCATTTTTTCCTCCAGCAGCTGTTCTGTCTGTGCTTTTTCCTCCATCAGCAAACTCAGCTTACCAAATACCGTAGCCGATTCTTCGATCAGGCGTTCCAGATCTTCGATTTTATCCTCCAAAACAGCAATGCTTTCCTCTATCGTCTCCCACTCCTTCTGTTCCTTATAGGTAAATTTCAGCTTTTTCTGGTGTTCACGTCCATTGCCTCCTTTGATCTTGATTCCGTCTCCCTTTTCTTTTCCCGCTCCCTCCGGTTCCTGCTTGAATCCCTTTCTCTCAACGGCTGCCTGGTAATCTGTAAATCCTCCCTCATACGGAACCACAGCCCCATCCCCCTCAAAAGCAAAGATCCGTCTGACTACCCGGTCCAGAAAATACCGGTCATGGGACACGGTCACCACAATCCCGGAAAAACTGTCTAAGTAATCCTCAAGAATCGTCAGAGTCCGAATGTCCAGATCATTGGTTGGTTCGTCTAAAAGCAAGATATTTGGCGCCTCCATCAGAATCCGCAGAAGATAAAGCCGCCGTTTCTCCCCACCGGAAAGCCTGCTGATTCCTGTATGCTGCATACTTCCGGGAAATAAAAACCGTTCCAGCATCTGGGAAGCACTGATGCTTCCATCTCTTGTGTGCACCACCTCCGCCACATTCCGGATATAGTCAATCACCTTTAGGCTTTCATCCATTGCCTCATTTTCCTGGGAAAAATATCCCAGCTTCACCGTCTGCCCAATCCGGATATCCCCTGTATCCGGCTTCACCCACCCGGCAATCATCTTAAGTAAGGTGGATTTGCCGCTTCCATTGGGACCAATAATCCCCACCCGGTCATTTTTAAGAAAAATATAAGTAAAATCTTTCAAAAGCACTTTGGAACCATAGGCCTTGGAAAGCCCCAGTATCTCCACAGTGGTCCTTCCCAGCCGGCTGGAAACAGATTCCAACTCCACCTCCTGGTCAAATTTCGGCGCTTCCTGATCCCGCAGAGCCTCATACCTCTGAATATGAGCCTTCTGCTTGGTGGAACGGGCTCTTGCTCCCCGCTGCATCCATTCCAGCTCCGTTTTTAAGATGGACTGGCGCTTCCGCTCGGACGCCAGTGCCATATCCATCCGCTCCGCCTTCCATTTGACAAAGCCTTCATAGTTGGTCTGATAACTGTAAAGCTTCCCCTTATCCAGTTCCACGATCCTTGTTGTTACGCTGTCTAAAAAATACCGGTCGTGAGTAATCATCAAAAGGGCGCCATGAAAGCGCTTTAGATAACCCTCCAGCCAGTCTGCCATCTCACTGTCTAAATGGTTGGTGGGCTCATCCAGAATCAGCAGATCTGCAGTGGACAAAAGCACAGAAGTCAAAGCCACCCGCTTCTTTTGTCCTCCTGACAGAGTATCTACCTTTGCCTCATAATCCCAGATCCCCATCTTGGTGAGAATCGCCCTGGCACTGGCCCGAATCTCTTCCTCGGAGGTAAAATGAGGTTCCTTTTTATTATCCCGCACAATGCTGTCTAGCACGGTGTCTCCTGATAAAAACCGGGGATTTTGTGGAAGATAGCGAATATACAGATTCCTTCGAAAAATCACACTTCCCTCATCTGCCTCCTCCAGCCCGGCCACAATCCTAAGCAAGGTGGATTTGCCGGTGCCATTG
This sequence comes from Lachnospiraceae bacterium, assembly GCA_022794255.1. Taxonomy (GTDB): domain Bacteria; phylum Bacillota; class Clostridia; order Lachnospirales; family Lachnospiraceae; genus Brotaphodocola. The sequence goes on along the minus strand of JAAWEL010000039.1, from coordinate 25,201 downwards.
ATCCCGATAAGCCCCACCTTTTCCCCTTCCTCCATGCTAAAGGATGTATCATCAAACAGAAGTCTCTCTGTGTAGGATTTTGTCAGATGTTCAATCGTAACTAAATTCATAAGGTTCCTCCTTTGTCCTGACTGGCGCACTGCTTATTATAATCGATATGTTTTATTGTTTCAAGCCTGCAAATCACTGACATAAAGATTCCATCCTCCGCACATCCCTGCCACTGGCAGCATTCGTGTTTAAAAGGCTGCTTCTTTGATCGGATTTGAAGATCCTTTCTACTTTAGCCGGGTGTTCAAAAAGCCAGGTGTTCCGCCGAAAAAATTTCGACAGAACACCTGGCTTGCCAACAATCCTGTTTGATTTAATATCCGTAAAAAATCTGTGTTATCGGTGAGCTTTTGTCCAAAATCAATGTGTTGTTTCCGTTCTTTAAGGAGGACTTGGCAGCATCCAGAGAACGGACAAAATTGTAAAAATCTGCCTTGCTGGCATCATTGTAGGCATTGGATAAAATCTGCATATACTGGGCCTCTCCCTCCGCCTTGATCTTTTCTGCCTCAGCCTGGGCGCCGGACTTCATAACTGACACCTCCTTGGTGGTATCATTCTTGATCTTCTGAGCAGAAGAATTTCCCTGGGCTGTGTAGGAGGCTGCAATATTGTTCCGCTCTGAGATCATCCGATCATAAACTGCCTGTTTATTGTCATCCGGCATATCTAAGGACTTAGTCTCCACTGCCAATACCTGAATCCCGTATTCATCCAGTGAGCTTCCAATATTACTGCTGATATCCAGAGCCAGCTTGCCGTTCCGGTTCTCAATGATCTCTGCCTGGTCCATATTGGAAATCACTGACTTCATGGATGAGAACACAGACGCAGAGATCCGGGACTGAGCCTGGGCCACCTGTCCATTTAAGTGACGGGTAAAAAGTACTGGGTCAGAGATCTTCCACAGCACAAATGCATCTGCAATCATGCTCTTTTTGTCCTTGGTGATCACATCTGACTTGGGAATATCATAAATCTGCAATTCTTTTGGAACCGAGGAGCTGGTCTGCACAAAGGGAATCTTCAAAGATACCCCTGGTGTATCTACCACCCGGATAATCTCGCCAAACTGGCGAATCAATTTATATTCATTGGGATAAGTAATGACAAGAGATGCTCCTAACACCACTACAATCATCACTGCTATTAAAAATCCCGCTGCCTTTCCTGCCTGCTTCATAAAATCCTCCAATCTACTGTATAAAGAACACCTGAAATTTCTCTGTCCCGTTTTGGCAGACAGCCTTCCGGATCTATGCTTATGTGTTTCCCTATCAGCTCTCTGCAAAAGTCTTTCCTACTGCCCGCTTTCCTCTCCTGTGGCATCAGGAATTGTGGCTTCTAAACCATGGGGCTCTCCGGAAGCAGTGCCTTCCCCGCCTGCATTTGGCTCTCCCCCTCCTGACACCGGCACGCTGGATATAAAACTGTCTAAGGGCAGCATCTTCTGGGTTCCGCTCTCATCCACAAGATATACCTTCATGTCTGGCAGCAGTTCCTCCATGGTCTCATAAAACATTCTCTGCTTGGTAATCAGGGGATATTTGCTGTACTCTTCATACATCTGTTCAAACCGGGACACCTGTCCCTGGGCCTCATTGATCCTGGCCTCCTTTTCTGCCTCCGCACTCTTGATAATCCGGTCACACTCTGCCTCTGCCTGGGGAATCTTCTCGTTCCGGTCCTTGTTGGCATTGTTGATAGCCGTCTCCTTGCCCTGCTTGGCATTCTCCACATTCTTGAAAGCATTCATAACCTCTGTGGTAGGAGGAAATGCATCCTGAATCGTGATATTCACCACAGACAGACCAATATCCTCCTCGATCATCCGGTTGGTCAGCTTTTCCTTGATCTCCGATTGGATCAGAGCCTTTCCGGTCGTAATCACATCATCTACATTATAGATTCCCACAGTGTCACGGATATAGGATTGAGCCAGCATCTTTAAGGTGGCCTCCGGATCCGCTGACGCGTAGAGATACTTCACCGGGTCATTTACCATGTATTCCAAATAAAAATCTGTGTTTACAAAGTTAAAATCTTTGGTAATCATCACCGATTCTTCATCAATGGATATGGTGGTCCCATTCTCATTGTAATAGCCAATCGGCATTCCCTTGATTCCCTTGGAAACCTTCCGCACATGCTGAATAAACGGGATCTTAAAATGCAGCCCTGCCTGGGACACTGCCTCAGCGCTTCCTAAGGTAGTCACCACCGCATAATTTTCCTCATCTAACATATAATAGCTGTTCATTCCTGCAAACACCAAAAGCATCAGAAAAATCCCCACGCCAATTCCGCGGAAGGGACGAAACCGGCGAATCGGATTGCCACTAGAGTCAAATCGCTCCGGCTCCTTTTCCTGCTCCGAGGTTCCCTTTGCAGGCCCTTTTCCCCTTCTTCCAAAAGGCATTTTACCTCTCATACCCTGATTGCCAAACACATTCTCAAACGGGTTTTGATTTTGATCCATAATATTCTCCTATATCTCTGACCCGGCATTTTGCAGATTATGTCAAATTTCTGCTGGTTACTTTTCCGGATCTTTTGTTAAACCAAACACAAAGATACTTATCTATTGTACCTTCAAATGGTGTTTTATGCAAGATGTATGAATTACTTTATGAAAACTTAAGATTTATGGGAAAATATGTCCATATTTCCATCAAAAGAGCCTGCCGGAAACAAATCCTTGCTTCCGGCAGGCTCTTTTATCAATGATGAAACAGTCGGATCCCTGTAAAGGCCATGGCCATTCCATATTTGTTACAAGTCTCAATCACATGCTCATCCCGGACAGAGCCGCCTGGCTGAGCAATATAACGAACACCGCTTTTATAAGCCCGCTCAATGTTGTCTCCAAAGGGAAAGAATGCATCTGACCCTAAAGCCACATCCGTCATCTGATCCAGCCAGGCCCGCTTTTCCTCTCTGGTAAATACAGGCGGCTTCTCCTTAAAAGTATTCTCCCAGGCCCCGTCTGCCAATACATCCATATACTCCTCTCCGATATACACATCAATGGCATTGTCCCGGTCAGCTCTCCGGATTCCGTCCTTAAACTTTAAGTTCAGCACCTGAGGTGCCTGGCGCAAAAACCAGTTATCTGCCTTCTGTCCTGCCAGCCTGGTACAGTGAACCCGGGACTGCTGTCCGGCGCCAATACCGATAGCCTGGCCGTCCTTGACATAACACACAGAATTGGATTGCGTATATTTCAGGGTAATCAGGGATATTACCAAATCCATCTTGGCACTGTCCGGAATCTCCTTATTATCTGTCACCACATGAGAGATCAACTGATTGTTGATCTCCAGGTCATTTCTTCCCTGCTCAAAAGTGATACCAAAAACCTGCTTTCTCTCAATCGGCTGAGGTTTAAATTCCTCATCCATCTGAATAACGCAGTAATTCCCGTTCTTTTTTGATTTCAGTATATTCAGGGCTTCCGGCTCATATCCTGGTGCAATCACTCCGTCAGACACCTCCCGCTTAATCAGCTTTGCAGTGTCCGCATCACACACATCGGACAAAGAAATGAAATCTCCAAAGGAGGACATCCTGTCCGCTCCCCGTGCCCTGGCATAAGCGCTTGCCAGAGGAGACAACTCTCCCATATCATCTACCCAGTAAATCTTTGCTAGAGTCTTATCAAGAGGCAATCCCACTGCAGCCCCTGCCGGGGACACATGCTTAAAGGAAGCGGCGGCAGGAAGGCCAGTGGCTTTTTTCAGCTCCCGCACCAGCTGCCAGCCATTAAAAGCATCCAAAAGATTGATATATCCCGGTTTTCCCGAAAGCACCTTGATCGGCAGCTCCCCCTCTTCCTCCAAAAAGATCCTGGCTGGCTTCTGATTTGGGTTACATCCATATTTCAGTTCCATCTCTTTCATGTTCCTATCCATCCTTTCACGCATTCTTCCATCATCCGGATCTATTCTTCCCGGACGGGTTCGTTTCCGTTTTTATTCACAATCCTGCTTTCATACTTTCCAGTTGCAATCTGGATGTATCGGACAAACAGCGATACCTTATTATCCTCATTCAGGCTGTCCCACAGCAGATCCGTAAATCTGTCTATATCATCCATCATCTCCACCAGCTTAGGCTCTCCCTCAAAGCTAGGCAGGGGTTCCCCATCGTTTTTGTAGGTGTGGATAAAGTGGCCTTCCCCGGCTAAAGGATTCTCATAGGCAAAGGTATACCGGCAGCAGGAGGACGGCTCCCCGTGATTGCTCTTTAAAATGGACATGGCATAATTGTACTTCCCATTCTCAATATGCATAATCCCTGAAATCCGTGGGGTAAAATTAGGCCCGTCCGGCTCAAAATCCCGGCTTCGCAGACTCTGTTCAAAGGTCAGCTGCTTGTCCATCCCTTCATAGATGGTGTCCGTCTGATCTCCGTTCGTTACAATAGTCTTATTTCCTAACACCCGCACCGGTGCATAGATAATCAAACTGGGATCTTTTAACTTTGCCGGGTCAAAGGCCTGCGTGCGGATCCCCTCCCCTTCTTTTACAAACACCCGGTTCCTGCTGTTCTCACTTCTTCCCATAATAAAATAGGCAGTCACTGCTTTCGTTCCGTCCGGGGTTTTTCCAATCACAATCCCCCGTCCCGGATATGCATTTCCCCTTAGCTCCTGTTCCAAAGACAGCTTGTTCATCCTTATCCTCCTTTTGTTCATTCCATACAGTTTCGCCCTACGGTTTTGGTACACGTTCCCTTTCCAAACGGAAAAGACCGCCCGAGTACCACAAAACATGGCGCCCAGGCGGCCGGCAATATCTTTTGCGTGCTCCCCTGTGGTTCCCCACTTTTTCCGCCAGTCACACGCTCTTTCTCTCATAATAATCGATTCTGTTCTTAAATGCAAGCACTTTTTACTCATTTCGGATAGCTGCCAGAGGGCTTAACCGCATGGCCCGCATGGCCGGGAAAAATCCTGCCACCATACCCACTAAAATGGCAAAACCTACTGCTGCCAGGGAAAGCCAGGGAGGGATCCGTGAGATATCCCCCGCAACCCCTACCATCATCTCCCCAATAGACTGGAACCGGTTCATGGCAAAGGATACGCCATAGCTGAAAATAATCCCGATCAGGCCTCCCAAAAGTCCGATACATCCAGACTCAATCAAAAACATATTCCGGATTGCTCCCATATCGCATCCTAATACCTTGATCACTCCGATCTCCTTCGTCCGCTCATAGATGGACATCATCATGGTATTGGCAATACCAATGGCGGCCACAAACAGGGAGATTGCCCCGATTCCCCCGAGAACTGCCTGAATCATCATCGACTGCTTCTGGGTCTGCTCCATCCATTCCGAACTGCTGTAGGCCTGAAATCCCATATCAGACAGCTGTTCCTGTACAACTGACACATGATCCATCTTATCCACATTGACCACACAGGAGCTATATACAAAATACGGATAAGCCTTTCCTTTTTTGTTGGTCGGCTGCCCTGGTATTGGATTTTTCCGGAAAATCCGTTTTAACTGGGTTTTTAATGCTTCTAGCTCCGTGTACACAGAATAAGAATAGCTTCCCCCGCTTCTCACATCCCCTTCCACCACACCAGCAGTGTTGATCAAATACTTTTTGGGCGCCTTGGTGCTGGGATCTCCCATAGACTGATAATATTTATCCATATCAAAGATTACAAACATGGGCTTTCCCATAAAATCCACATCTGGGAGCTCTCCTGTCTCCCAGTAGCCGCCCCGCCTGCCATCACTGAACCACTGGATCACCGAGTTGCCGTAAATCAGCTTCACTTCCTTCTCTCCTGGATCCGGCAGACTGCCCTGTCCTAAAGGAATATCCTTTAAATATTCTAAAGGAGCACCAATCAGATTGGTGTCTGTGGAATATTTTCCCTGAATCAGCATCACCCTGGTCTCCAGCATGGGATACACACTCTCCACATATGGAATTTGCTCCATCTGCCGGATCACCTCATCCGTCAGATAATTGGGCTCTGTATTGTCCTCTCCGTAACCATAGTAATAATCCCCCCGCACCTCCACAGCCGTCAGACTGCCAAAAGACTCTATCAGCTCCCGGTTTAGTTCCCGAAGGCCGATTCCCAAGGACATCATAACCACAATGGAAGCAGTACCAATCACAACACCAAGGACCGTCAAAGCGGTCCTCAGCTTTCTCCTTCTCAAATTGTTCATGCTCATGGCAAGCAGGTCAATAAACCTCATTCTTCCTCATCCTCATCCGAATCCAGCTCTGCCTTTGCCTTGCGGTGCTTTACAAGAATCACAACAATCACAATTACCAAGATAACAATAACAGCCAATGCCCCAGGGAGAAGCTGCTGCTGGTACTTTTCCATAAAAGCAGCTAAAAATCCTGTTTTTTCCTCTGGCATCTCCATATCAAAATTCCCGGCCTCCATGTCCTCCATATTGGACATATCCTCCATCACAAAAAGTGTGAGCTCCTTTTCCTCTGTAAACACCACACCATTCTCATCCTCATAGGAGATGATCACCTTCACTTTGCCGTCATCCATGGTAGGCGCTACCCCTGTCACCATACAGTCTACATTGCCGGTCTCCCCAGGCTTAATATTGCCCACATAGCTGTCTGTAGGCTGAATGGAATCTGCCTCAAAGGCAGCCGTCACATTGTAGAGCATCACCTTCCCTGTGTTGTTAATGGCAAACATCACATTGGATTCCCCGCCTGCTGTGATGGAATCCGGCATCACTTCAAAGGTGCCTGTGCTGAGTCTGGCAATCTGCTTTACCGGAATATCCACCACCAGACTTTCCTCCGCGTTTTTAAACTCTGGGCTGTCATATTTTGCCTTGATCGTCAGACCATAGGAGCGCTGGTCCACCCCCGGCCTGGAAATCAGACGATAGCGCAGCTCCGTTACTCCCCCCGGAGGCAAAGTATTTAATGCCACGGAGGAGGATCCAGATTCTGTTGTAAAAACTGCACTGTCCGATACCTTTTCCGACTCCATAGAAAAAAGAAGATTGCTGGCCGTAATATTGCTGGAAGCATTTTTGATCTTTAACACCAAATCAAACTCATCTCCCGCAATGATCGTCTCTGGCTCCGTGATAAATCCATCAATAATAATCCTGGCCCGGGTACGATCATGCTCATTAAACTCCCCGTACTCGTCCTCCTTGTCCTTGTTGTGAATCCGCACATAAAAAGAAGTCTCAAAGGTCTTAAGCTCCTCCCCAGTGGAGCTGTCCGAATAAAAAATCTTCATGGCAATGGGATAATACCCGCTGTAGGCGTCCTCCCGTATAGCAAAGCTGTAGCCAAGCTCCACGGTCTCATCCACCCCGATCCGCTCAAACATCCGGTCGTAGTTCACATCATTAATCTCAAAAGGGAACTTGTCCGTAGCCGCGTCCGGCGTGATACAGGCCTTCACATTGTACACATTTGCCGGGCTGTTGTTCCGCAGATTGATAGCAAAATTCATCACATTGGGATAGGTGCCGTCCGGTGTGCTCTGGCCTTCCCCCAGAACAAAGTCATAGGTCTTGTTGCCTTCCTCATCATCGTCATCTGTGCCTGTAAAATGGGAGATCCATACCTGAAGCTCCCCGTATCCAATCTGATCGTCCTTCCCTTGCAGAACCACCACGGGAACCTTATAGTAGCCTTCCTTCAGATCCCGGCGCACCCGGGCTGTCAGAGACACACTCTTTCCATTTTCACTTTCCTTAAGCTTACCGACCCGCTTCGGGTTCTCCCTGTCATTGATAGAGCCGGTCTGCTCAAAAGGGAAGGCATAGCCATATTCCCTGTCCTCATCCGTCTCATCCCAGATCTCTCCTCCGGTCACGTCAAAGCAAATATATACATCCTCAATATCTCTGGAGCTTCTTATCTTAAAATTGATCGTCAGATTCTTCCCTGTTTTCCCGTGGGGGATCTTATCAGCGGTCACTTCCACCTCCGCCGCCCAGGCCGTAATATTTCCCGGCACAGGAACCGATGTGACTAGCATAATCGCAGCAATCACGATCCATAAAATCTGTCGAATGATAGGATTTTGCCTTCGGTTTGTGAAAGCCTCCCTTCCCTGTTTGTCAGGTTTTTCATTCCAATCTCTCATTTTTTTCTACTCCCTCTGCCTCTTTCCTGCTGTCAATATCCGCAGATATATCATGATCCGTGCCATTCATTTGGTATTCGGGAAGCATCTCCTCTGCAAGCGCTTCCTCATCTTTGTGGCACTGCTCCTCAATCTTTAAGATCTTCCCGTCCACAATGTGAAACTGCCGGTCCGCATAGGTGGCCAAATGATTATCATGCGTGACCATCACCAGAGTCTGATTCTGTTCCCGGACAATCCTTCTCATCAGCGCCAGTACCTCCATGGTGGTCTTAGAATCCAGATTTCCTGTAGGCTCATCTGCAAAAATGATCTTGGGCTTCACTACCAGGGCCCGGGCTATCCCCACCCGCTGCTGCTGTCCGCCGGACATGGCATTGGCCATGTGCTTCATCTGCTTTTCCAGCCCTACCATCTTTAAATACTTTTTTGCTTTCTCATTGCGTATTTTTCTGGGCACTCCCCGAAAAGACAAAGGAAGCGCCACATTCTCAATGGCATTTAAGGTCTGTAACAAATTGTAGGACTGAAAAATAAAGCCCACATTTTCCCGCCGAAAAGCTACCAGCTGATTCTCCTTCAGCTTCTCCATATGCTTCCCTGCAATGACAATCTCTCCCTTCGAGGGCTTCTCAAGACCTGCCAGCATATTGAGAAGCGTGGACTTTCCTGACCCGGAAGGCCCTACAATGGCGCAAAACTCCCCCTTATACATGGTAAAATCCACGCCGTTTAAAGCATAGACCTTGTTGGTGCCGATCTTATATATCTTATACAGATTCTTCACCCGGATGATGGGAATCCGCTCTTTCTCTGCTAAAGTAATCTCTCCCTCCGCCTGATTCTGCTTTTCTCCCATATAAACCTGCTTCTTTCCTGCCTAATCAAATCCCATTCGGTTCTTCTGTTCTCACCTGTCCATTATACACTATTTTTCACCTGGATAAAGTGTTATTTTCTTAATTATTCATTACAGGTTACATTTCCGCTTATCGTTTCTCATACAATTTTTTTGAGTAATTTGAGTGCCTTTTGTAAATTGGATTTTTTACATCTTTTTTAAATTTTCTATTTCTCACAAAAAAGGACTGGTAATCCCTTGAAAAATCCGCTATAATAACCCTCGAACTACATAACAATCCCACTCAAAGGAGATTCTCTATGAGACATATGTTAAATCCATTGGATTTTTCTGTGGAAGAAATCGACCGGCTGCTCTCTCTTGCATCTGATATTGAGCACAATCTTCCCAAGTACGCCCATGTATGTGATGGCAAAAAGTTAGCGACATTATTTTATGAACCAAGTACCCGTACCCGGCTAAGCTTTGAATCAGCAATGTTAAGCTTAGGTGGCAGTGTACTTGGTTTTTCTTCGGCCGATTCCAGCTCCGCTGCCAAAGGAGAAAGTGTTTCCGACACCATCCGTGCCATTTCCTGCTATGCAGACATTGCTGCCATGCGCCATCCCAAGGAAGGATCAGCCTTAGTAGCCTCCCAGATGTCCTCCATCCCGGTAATCAATGCCGGTGACGGCGGCCACCAGCATCCCACCCAGACTCTGACCGATTTAATGACTATCCGCTCCCTGGCAGGGCGTTTAAATGACATGACGATCGGTCTGTGCGGAGACTTGAAATTCGGCCGCACCGTCCACTCTCTCATCAATGCTATGGTCCGCTACCCAGGTATCCGCTTTGTGCTGATCGCCCCCGATGAGCTGCGGATTCCCAGCTATATCCGGGAGGATGTGTTAAAAGCCAATCACATTGAATTTAAGGAGGTCAACAATTTAGATGCCGCCATGCCGGAGCTGGATGTTCTCTACATGACCCGGGTCCAGAAAGAACGCTTCTTCAACGAGGAGGACTACATCCGTCTGAAAGATTGCTACATTCTGGACAGAAAGAAAATGAAACTGGCCAAGGAAACAATGTATGTACTCCATCCCCTTCCCCGGGTCAATGAAATCTCCACCGAAGTGGACAGCGACCCCAGAGCTGCATATTTTAAGCAGGTGCAGTACGGCGTCTATGTGCGGATGGCACTGATCATGACATTACTGGAGGTGGAAAAGCCATGTTGAATATCAGCGGATTAAACGAAGGAATCGTTCTGGATCATATTGAGGCAGGCAAAAGCCTGGATATTTACTACCATCTTGGTTTAGACAAACTGGAATGTCAGGTGGCTATCATCAAAAACGCCCGCAGCAGCAAGATGGGCCGCAAGGACATCATCAAAATTGAATGTAAATTGGATAAGGTGGATCTGCAGATTCTGGGATATATTGACCACAATATCACGGTCAATATCATCCAGGACAATAAGATCGTGGAGAAAAAGACTCTAAAGCTCCCTCAAAAGATCACCAATGTGATCAAATGCAAAAATCCCCGGTGCATCACCTCCATCGAGCAGGAGCTGCCCCACGTGTTCTATCTGGCCGATGAGCAGACAGAGACATACCGGTGCCTGTATTGTGAGGAGAAATACGGGAAGTAAACAATCCCCAAAGCCATCTCCCACCCACAACACAAAAGCCCTTACCTCCTTAATTTTAGACAGGCGGTTAGGGCTTTAATTTTTGTGGTTCTTTGACTAGTGTACTGTCCAGATTATATCTGGACAGTACACTAGATTCATAGTCCTTTCTTTCAGAAGGCAATTATGGAGTTTTAACCTGTTTCTTCTTTTAATTGTTTACCCATCATGTTTTTGATTCCTCCAGCCTCCAGAATTTTCATTGCCTGATCACCAATTTCTTCGCATTTAAATGTTTCTCCCGTATTTTCGCAGATAATGATTCCCTTCTTCCTATGAAAAGAAAACAAAACCAATCTGACAATGAAATTTATCTTTTTATCTTGTCGGCATTTGAAAGTCCATAAGTGCTTTGTTCAAATAATCGTTAAAAGGTTTCATGATTTGGAAAAGTTCCACTGCCTTTTTAAGAAATATTTCCACATCTTTCACCTCTTCATCTTTTAGTGGTATTCCAGATACCAGCTTTTAAATTTTAGATAGCCTGCCTGAGGGTGTTCTTTTTCATATCCCGCAGGAACATTCTTTAATGCAGCTCCCTGAACAGTGAAATTTTTTCCAAATCCGGCTTATGAATTATTTTTTCCCATTCTTCACTATTTTGGGAAATATAATCCCGTATCATGGTGGTTGCTTCTTTAAACATATCTGCAAACAATCCTCCACCTAAAAAGGAGTGATTGCCCGGCTTTATCATAAGATACTAGCCAACAGGAACGGGCATTTTCCCTTTTGAGGAAATATGGACGCGGAACGCAGGATTATATGGTGATTTATCATGGCTAAACCGGGTGTCCCTTACAATCTTAAATGTAAGGTCTTTCGGATTATTATGTAAAATACTGCTGTCAATCTTAAACATTGTACCCAATATAAAAATACATCTGCTCTCCGTATCAAGACATTGCAGTATCACATTGGTACAGGACATTTTTAGTTCTTCTGCCAATAAATCTTTTTCCACATTTTGTGTCAAATCCGGCACATCTTGTATTTTTCCGTTATCTATGCCATTTCCATAATATTCAAAACTCAACGGATGGTTGGCAAACATATTAATTCTTCAGGTGATTGGCTGCAATACGGAATACCCATGTAGTAAATGCACTTTCCCTCTAAAAGAAGAAAGATGCGTAATCATTTTCAACAGTATATCCTGGGTGGCATCTTCTGCATCTGCAAATGTGCCAAGCATTCGCAGAGATAAATTGAATACAATATCCTGCACACTTATAATAAGTATTTCAAGGGCATTTTTATCTCCGGATGTGGCTTTATCAACCAAAGCCAGTAATTCCTCATTCGTTTTTTATTCATAAATTTTTATCTCCTATTTAGATTAGACAACACTTTTTCGCCTTTGTGACAGAAAAGGAGCATAATTTATGATTTATTTCCCTTTTATTATGGTTTTTCCTATGATATTTTAGCACATAACTAGGATTTTTATCTCGTCTTGTGAGGGTAATATTTTGAAATATAAACATTAACATCCCGGCTGCCTTAGATTCCTACCAGGCTGCCGGGATGTTCCTCTTCACATTCACTTGCGTTTCATGTACTCTAGCATATCTTTTTTTGATCTTTGCAGATGACGCCGCATCAAAAGAGCTCCCAGTTCCCCGTCTCTTCTCCCAATAGCTTCCAGGATTCCCTCGTGCTCCATCACTCCGCTCTTAGAACCAATGGTGCGATTGGCTGTGTAGTGATACTGCGTCATGGTCCCGTTTAAAATCTCCATCACCTTGATTAAAATCGAGTTCCTGGTTCCTCTGGCGATTTCCAGATGGAAATCCCGGTCTGACTCATAAAAAATATCATTATCTGTGTCATCCTGATGCTGCCGCATCTGTTCCAGATACTTTTTCAAAAGCTCATACCGCTCTTTTTCAAAATGTTCCACAAACATCTGCACACTGGCTGGCTCCACAACCTCCCGAAATTCCAGAATTGTAACGGAATCATGAGCATTAAACAAGACCTCCGGCACCATCTGGCTAAAAATTGATCCTACCGAAAAATCATTCACGTATGTACCGTCCCCCTGGCGTTTTTTCAATATGTCCATTGCCACAAGCTTTTCCACTGCTTCCCGGATCGTTGCTTTTCCAAAGCCTGTCTCCCGCTGAAGCTGTACCTCTGTTGATATTTTGGTGCCGGGTCTCCACTCTCCGGACTGTATTCTCTTCTGAATATATTCTACCACCTGATCGCTCGCGTTCTTTTTCATCTGACTTCTGGCCTTTCTGATTCTCTGATGGCTTTTATTATAAGGCCGTTCTTTCCCTTCCGTCAACTGGAAAAGCCGTGGGCTGACAACCATTTCACTTTTTTCTCTGTGCAAAAAAATCTTCCAGTCGTTTTAAGGTAGATGGAGAGCTCATACATACGGAGGAGGTGTTAGCCTCCTCACAGGCATTCTGTCTGATGCCTGTCTGTCTATGGGTATTGATGATCTCCTTGGTCAGGCAAAGAACCTTTTTATCATTTTTCAATAGTTCTTTCAAAATCTCTCCGATCCCTTCATCCATTTTATCTTTGGCAAACACATGATTGACTAGTCCCCAGTCATAGGCCTGTCGGGCATCGATCTGCCTCCCGGTAAAAAACATCTCCTTAGCCCGATTGATTCCCACCAGATTGGCCAGGCGATAGCTGCCGCCCCATCCCGGCATCACTCCCAGGCCTGCCTCCGGCTGGGCAAATCTTGCCTCCTCAGAAGCCACGATCATGTCGCAGGCCATGGCTAACTCCAGGCCTCCTCCCAGGGCATAGCTTTCCACCCGGGCAATAACCGGAATCGGAAGTTCTTGCAATTGGTTGAATATTCTATGGCCGTTTTTAACCCAATCCATAATATTGTCCTTGTTAAGAGTTTCCAAAACCTTAATATTAGCTCCCACCACAAAAGATTTGGGGGAAGAACTTTGAAGGACTACTGCCCTCACTTCCTCATCCCGGCGGATCTCCCCTATGGCCTTTTCCAACATTGCCAGAGAATCCCAGTCCAGAGTACACGGCCTTCTTTCCACCTCTTCATAAATAGTAATATATCCTATCAATTCCTTCTTTTCATAACGAATCTGTGTTGCCATTTAACATTCCTCTTTCTTCTTCATTATTTTCTCATAACTGTCCAGCACCTATGTTATTACGTTTAGCATTGAGAATATTCTGCCATGGAAAACTCAGATAAATGAAATTGCTTCACCTCATTTTTCTGGAGCAGACTTTTCACAAACCGGATGAATCATTGCATCTTTTCCATGCTACCAGCGGCTCATTTCTGACAAATCCGCCCCATTTCCACAAGAATCAAGGCTCAAAAATATCTCTGTCCATCTCTTTCAAATCAGGAGAAATTTCCGGCATAAAATCCATATGAGCCAGAATATCCTTCTCAAGATCCATTCCAGGAGCAATCTCTGTCAGCATCATCTTTCCATCTCTCAGTTCAAAAACTGCCCGCTCCGTAACATACAACACTGGTTGATGGACACTCTGTGCGTATTTTCCACTGAATGTAATCTGGTCTACTAGCTTTACCAGCTTGTGAATCTGTCCTTCCTGCAAAATTGACAGTCTGCCATCCTTAACTTCTACCTTCAATCCCTTGGCCGTAAAGGTTCCGCAGAACACCACCTTCTTTGCATTCTGGGAAATGTTAATGGCTCCACCGCAGCCGGAAAGCATTCTGCCGGTTTTGCTGGAATTAACATTGCCGCTTCCATCAGCTTGAGCCATTCCTAAAAAGCAGACATCCAGCCCTCCCCCGTCATAAAAGTTAAACTGAAGGGTCTGATCCACCATAGCTTCCGGATTGTGAGAAACACCAAATATAATTCCCCCCATAGGCATTCCACCGATAATTCCCTGCTCCACCGTAAAATGCAATGTATCCAAATATCCTTCCTCTCTGGCCACGGAGGCAACGCCGTCCGGCATTCCCACTCCCAGATTGATAATGGCTCCCTTTTTCAGCTCCCTGGCTGCCCGTCTGGCCACCAGCTTCCGGGGGCCCATTTCTAAAGAAGGAACCGTGTCAAAGGGGGTCCGAACATTTCCTGCAAGAGCTGGGTCATATACCCGGTCACAGGTCTGCTTCTGATTCTCATCCACCACAATGTAATCCACATAAATTCCGGGAATCACTACATCCTTAGGGTTGGCACTTTCCTCTGACAGATATTTCACCTGGGCAATCACAATACCGCCACTGTTATGGGCAGCCTGGGCTAAGGATACTCCGTCCAGAACCGCAGCTTCCTCCTCATAGGTAATATTGCCGTGACAGTCTGCCGTTGTCCCTCTTACCATCCCCACATCAAAAGAGATAGCCGGATACCAGAGCCATTCTTCTCCTCCCAGTTCAATAACCTGAACCAGATCCTCCTTCGCTGACTGATTCATCTTTCCTCCCTCAAGCCGGGGATCAATAAAGGTGTGAAGTCCAGTCTTGGTGATCACCCCCGGTTTGTGAGCAGCCACTGCCTGGTACATCTGGGAAAGCACTCCCTGGGGGAAATTGTAAGCTTCAATCTTCTCTTCCAAAGCCAGATTTGCCATCTTTGGCGCCATGGCCCAGTGACCGCCGATATCCCGGCGCACCAGCCCCTCATGGGCCAGACAGTCGGTGCCAATGGAATCCTTATCTCCAATACCATTGGCATGGTAGATCGTAAGATGCTTTGGCGTTTTCTCCTTTACATAGCGTTCACCCAGCTTTTGCAGCAGAAGTGTAGGCTCGCACACCCCGCCTCCTGATCCAAGAATTGCCACTGTCTGATTATCTTTAATTAATCTTGCCGCCTCCTGAGCGGAAATCACTTTTGCCATAATTTTTCTCCTTTCTACTGATGAAATGCTTTTATCTATCTCATTTCGTCCCGATTCTATATTTTAAAACCACTCCGGCCGGATCAGCTTCGGGAGAAACAGTATCACATCCGGAAAAAATGCAACCGTCAACAGCACAACCAAAATCACAGACAGATACGGCATCACTGCCGCAAAAGATTTCTCCACTGGCATTTTCGCGATGGAGCCCGCAATCAGCAGACATATCCCATAGGGCGGCGTGATCAGCCCTACTGCCAGGGTGATAACCACCACCAGTCCAAAATGAATCGGAGTAACCCCCAGACTTAAAGCCACCGGCAGCAGCACCGGCACAAACAGGGTCATAGCAGGAATTGCATCCATAAAGGTTCCAATAAACAGTAAAAACAAAATCACCAGAATCAAAAACACCATCCAGTTCATGTTGTGACTGATAAAAAACTGTTGAACCAACTTGGAGACATTATAATAGCTGAGAAGCTGTCCCAGTGCCGTAGCCGTAGCCAGGGCAAACAATGACTGGGCTGTCATGGTAATGGTTTCAATAAAGATTTCCGGCAAATCCCGAAGGGGAATGGTCTTAAAAACCACACATCCCAAAAACATAGCATACACACAGGCCACACCGGCTGCCTCTGTGGGGGTAACAATACCAAATACTACACCACCAATAATAATCAAAGGGGTCAAAAGAGAGGGAATGTAGCGAAACACCATCTTAAAAATCTCTGCCACCTTCACCCGCTCATAACTAGGATAATTATATTTCCGGGCATGTATGTAGACGATCACCATCTGAGCCAGACCAATCAATATCCCCGGTATGATTCCTCCCAGAAAGAGAGCTCCCACAGAAGCGCTGGCAAGACTTCCGTAGATAACCATGGGAATACTAGGCGGGATAATCACACCAATAGTGGAGGAAGCTGCCGTCACTCCCACGGCCTCCTCCCTGGAATAACCGTTCTCCTCCATGCTGGGAATCAGAATCTTACCGATTCCTGCCGTATCTGCCTGTGAAGAACCTGAAATCCCTGCAAAAATCATGGAAACCAGCACATTGGCATGGCCTAGTCCCCCTTTAAAATGGCCCACCATAGCAATTGCAACCTGAATCAGCTGTTCTGAGATCTTTCCCCGGTTCATCAGATTTGCCGCCAGAATAAACAGCGGCACTGCCAAAAGAACAAAAGAGTTAAGACCAGAAAACATTTTCTGTGCAACAGTGATCGCTGGAACATTTCCCAAAAACAGAATCCCAGCCAGGGACACCACGCCCAGATCAAAGGCAATCGGCATACCTACAAACAGCAAAAACAGGAACAGAACAACCAAAATCACTGCAATCATATCTCATCTCTCCTTTCCTCTCCATACTCTAAATCCTTTGTAGGTATATTCTTAAAATTTCCCCAAACCTCTGTTATATTGCTTAGGGAATAAAACGCCATGGTCAATCCGCACACAATCAGGGAGGACCAGGTATATCTCTGACTCACCCAGGTTAAGGAGGTCAGGGTCCAGTTCCAGAACTGACGGGTAAGCTGGACACCGCAATAGGCTACATAACAGCTGAATCCAAACATGACCAGATAGATAAAGGTCTCCGTCACAAGCTTTCCCACACCAGTAACCTTGCTTCTGAAAAAGTCAAAGGCAAAATGCTCATTTCTTTTTAACATCACCGCAGTTCCCATCAGAATGGCCCAAATAAATGCATACACAGAGATCTCCTCTGTCCAGGTGATCTTAATAAAGGGCACATAACGGGTCAAAATCTGGATGACAATGCAAGCCAAAAACACCATAAATAAAATCATGCTGAAAATACACTGTATCCTCTCCAAAAAATCGGCTGCTTTCTTCATACAATTCGCTCCTCTCTTATTTCAGAGACAAAATTTCATCAAGCATGGCACCAAGTCCCATCTCATCGGCCGCTTTTCTGCGCACCTCATCTGTCATCTCAATCAACGGCTCTTTGTCAATAGCAATAAAAGTCACTCCTGCCTTTTCCATCTCATCCTTATATTTTGCATCCAGTTCCAGATCCACTGCCCTCTGTTTTTCTACCGCCAGAACTGCCGCCTCATCTACCACTGCCTGCAGATCTTCCGGAAGCTCATTATACTTCTGCTGAGAGATCAAAAAGAAACGGGTTGCCACATCGTGTTCTGTCTGGGTAATATTCTTGCAAACCTCATAATGTTTCTGCTGTGCAATCTGAGCATAAGAATTTTCCGCTCCATCAATCACGCCATTCTGCAATGCCTGATAAATCTCATTGAAAGCGATAAAAGTTGGCTGTACTCCCAGCTCGGACCAAAATGCAATCTGAGTAGGACTGTTCTGAATCCGGAACTTCATATCCTTCATGTCCTCCAGGGTTTCCACCGGCTTTATGGTATACATATTTCTTATTCCATCTTTGAAATACCCCAACACCTTAAAAAGCCCTGACTGTTCCTCCACCAGACGACTGATCTCCTGCCCCGGATTTCCATCCATCACAGCTTCCCAATGTTCCACACCAGAAAATAGATAGGGAAGAGACAATAGATCCGCTGCTTTTACACTTTGGGCCATAAAAGATGGGGCCGAAATGATAATATCCACGGTTCCTGTGGCCATTTTCTGAACAAGCTCATCTTCATTGCCTCCCAGCTCACCGTTGGCATGAACTTCGACCTCAATCCTCCCCCCTGATTTTTCCTCCACCTGTTTTTTAAACTCCTCCAGACCTAAGTGGAAAGAGTGGGTCTCTGTGGACACATGAGCGGCAATCAGCTTAAATTCAGCATCAGTTACATCTGCCCCGCCTGCCTCCGTCCCATTGGCTGCAGTCTGCGCCCCGCCTGCCTCCTGAGATGCTGATGCTGTCACCGAATTGGCTGCACTGTTGCATCCTGTCATAACCATCATACCCATTGCCAATACCACTGCCGTTGCCCTTTGTAACTGTTTCCTTGTCATAACCATCCTCCTTGATCTCTTCTTTTTATTTTTTCATGCTTCGTACTAATGTGATTCTAATAGAAACCTTCAATTCGTCAGATGTTTTATTTTTAATTCATCTGATGATTTTATCATATCACCCTTTCATATCTTTTGTAAATTGTAAATATTAACAGGTTTTGCAAGGGCATATTGTGTATTTCTTACAATTTTGTTTGTTTATTCATCAGGTGAATTTACTTTTTTCTTGTTTTATGCTATATTAATCCCAAGAAATTCATATGGTGATTTTTACTATTTATATTTAGGAGGTACTTCCATGAACCAAACATTACCGATATGCGGCTATTTAGTTCCCATCCATTCCTACCAAACTCTTATTTTAGGCAGTGGCGCTGCTGGCTTTGCTGCCGCTGAGCGGCTTTTTATGGCAGGCCATAAAGACATAGCCCTAATCACGGAGCACGTTCAGGCAGGAACTTCCCGCAACACAGGCTCTGATAAGCAGACCTACTATAAACTTTCCTTATCCGGTTTCCAACCGGACAGCATTCGAGAGATGGCTTACACTCTGATGGACGGCGGCTGTGTAGACGGAGACTTAGCCCTCTGCGAAGCCGCCCTTTCCGCCCGATGTTTTCTCCACTTAGTTGACCTAGGTGTCCCCTTTCCCAGCAACCGCTATGGAGAATATGTAGGCTACAAAACTGACCATGATCCCCGCAGCCGCGCCACCAGCGCTGGCCCCTACACCTCAAAAATGATGACGGAGGCTTTAGAGCAAGTAGTACTCCAAAATCATACGCCTATTTATGACCACATGCAGGCCATTCGACTCCTTGTTCATAATGAAAAGCTTCTAGGAGTTCTCTGTCTGGACCTGACAAAAAGTCAGCAAAAAGCCCAACCTTCTTTTGCCATCTTTCTATGTGCAAACCTGATCTGTGCCACTGGAGGACCTGCCGGAATCTACTACGACAGTGTATATCCCCATGGTCATTTTGGCTCTTCCGGCATTGCTTTAGAAGCTGGCGCCGCCGGAAAAAACCTGACAGAATGGCAGTATGGTTTGGCCTCCCTGCACCCTCGCTGGAACATATCCGGCACCTATATGCAATCTCTCCCCCGCTTCTTTTCCACAGCTGCCGATGGCAGTGATGAGAGAGATTTCCTTCGGGATTTCTTTGAGGATCCCAATGATCTGTTGTTTAAGACCTTTCTCAAAGGATACCAGTGGCCCTTTGACGCCAGAAAAGCCCAGGATGGCTCCTCTATTGTGGACATTCTTGTATTTCAGGAAACAAAAAAGGGACGCCGGGTATTTCTGGACTACCGCCAGAATCCCGTAGACCCTATTGATTATGAAAAGCTTCCCCCAGAGGCTGGTGATTTTCTCCGCAGGGCAGGGGCCTGCCTAAACACCCCTTATGAGCGCCTGGCCCAAATGAACCAGCCTGCCGTAGATTTCTTTTTGGATAAAGGAGTGGATCTGAAAACCACTCCCCTGGAAATCGCACTCTGCGCTCAGCATTGTAATGGCGGCTTAGGAGTTGATTGTTGGTGGCAGACCAGGATTCAGGGTTTGTTCTCCATTGGGGAATTAAGCGGCACCCACGGCGTGTATCGTCCGGGAGGAACCGCGCTCAATGCCGGACAGGCAGGCGCTCTCCGGGCCGCCCAATATATTGCTGCCCAGCCCCTACAGACCATCCCGACTGGGAAGGAAATAATAAAACAGGTCGGTCTCCAAATCAAAGAGATGATTTTACTGGCAGATAAAGTCCTGAGCCCTCTACCAGAAAACGTCACAGACCTGATCGATTCTGCCCAAAAGCGGATGTCCTGCTGCGCTGCTGCCTTCCGAAGCTTAGAACCCATGCGGGATACCCTCCAATACACAAAGGATACTCTTTTTTCTCTGCCTGACATATGCCATGTAAAAACTCCTGGTCATTTAAAATGGTTGTATCGTCTCCGGGATATTCTTATCTGTCAGCAGGCAGTCCTCACCGCCATGATTGATTATGTGGAAAAGGGAGGAAAGAGCCGGGGAAGCGCCCTCTACCAGGACCCAGGCGGCCTAAAACCAGCCCCCACCCTCTGCGATGAATTTACTTTCCGGCTAGAGGAAACACCCCTACATCAAATCCAGGAAATCCTCTATAAGCCTTGCGGACCTTTGACCTATTGGCGCGATCCGCGTCCGCTGCCTGAGGAGGACGATTTCTTTGAAAATGTATGGCGGCGTTACCGGACAGATCAAAATATTTACTAATCTTTTCTCGCCTGATTTTTACAAACCTTCATAGCCTTTTTTCTGACAAACTCCGCAGTAAAAAGGCCTGGCAGCTGATTTTGATGTCCTGCCGCCAGGCCTTTTTATTCCACATTTTACACTTGTTCGGTTTCCGCTCCTGTTTTGGAAGTCTTCCCTATTCCGTGATACTTCCTTTCTCTCCTTTTGCCTCTTTCATCCTTTTTACCTGTTCCCCAATATAGGCTTCCATTCGGGCCTTTGGTATCCCTAAAGGTATCTCAAGCTCCGAGTAAAGATAATCCTCCGCCATCCGCAGATACTTCTCGTCCGTGGAGGTGATTTTCTTCCCTTGAGCACTCCGTGCCCTTTTCCGCAGATACAAGGTTTTGATAATCCGGATCCACTCCCTGCAGTCACAGGAATTCATACACTCTTTATACTTGGCTTCCCGAAACTTCTCATTGGAGATCCATATCTCCTCGATCCTTGGAATCTCTTCAATCAGTCTTGACGCCTCATCCCGGGTTAGCACAGGGCGCATATAGGTCCTTTCATTATCCACAGGCGTAAAAATCTTTCCGCCCTTCTGGCTGGAAGGGATCAGGACATAAAAGAGACGATTTCCGGCCACCCCTTTCATATCCATGGTGATAATATCCTCAATCTGGCACACACCGGAAGTTCCATATACAATATATTCACCCTTTTCAAACATCTGGCACCTTTCCTTTCCTGCAAAACATGAATCTACCATCAAAGTTCCCATTCCATTTTATCAGAAAAGATACTGCCATTTCTAATGATTTTTTTCTGATTTTTGATTTTCATTGATAATGCCTTTTATGCGCCACTCAGATTTTGTGTACTTTTTCCGTCTTTTATTTCTTTCCTATTCTATATTTTTCCCACTAAAAACAATTTCAGACCTGCTATGGCAAAAGCTTTACCAAATCTTTTGGAGTATTCACAAGATAATCAGCCGCCGCATCAGCCAACTCTCCGGGAGCGCTATAGCCATAAAGCACTCCCACTGCCTTAAGCCCGTTCTCTTTTGCCCCCTGAATATCATGCTCCCGGTCCCCTACCATAGTGGCCAGAGACTTATCCTCAACACCACACTTTTCCAACACATACCGGATTACATCCCCTTTTTTCACCCGGCTGTCATCTAACGTTGCACCCCCAATGTAATCAAAATATTTTTCCAGGTCAAAATGCTTAAGCACCCGGACAGCAGCCACCTCCGGCTTGGATGTGGCAACCAGCAAAACATACCCCTTCTCCTTTAAACAGAACAGCATATCCTCGATCCCCGGAAATAGCCGATTTTCAAAAATCCCCTGCCGGTCAAAATATTCCCGGTATTTTTCCACTCCCTCCAGAGCCGTTCTCTCATCAAATCCGTGATATTTCATCAAGCTATCCTTGAGAGGCGGCCCCAGCCAGGGAAGAAGGCTTTCCCGGTCCTCCACCGAAATACCGTAAAACCTCAGCATATATTCAATGGAATTGATGATCCCCTCCCGGGAGTCCGTCAAAGTTCCATCCAGATCGAACAGCACATATTTTTTCTTCATCTTCCTATCCTTATGCTTTCCGTAAAAATATTTCAGCAGACAAAAAGGCTCTCATGCTTCTCTGTCTGCCAAGATCGCTTCTGAAAGTAAAGGGGAAGCCGGAAACCTATACGGCCTCCGGCTTTTACCCTCAACGCAGAATCTGTCCACGCCTCTTTTGATGCTCTTTCAGATTCTTTTCAATCAAATTCTTATTATTCCTGATCAGCCCAGCTCATCCACTACCTTCTGAATAGCAGCCAAAGCATCATCCGGAAGCTTATCATAACCTTCCTTCGCCTCTGCAAACTGCTTGATCTCATTGACACGATCATTCATACGGGCCTTCAGCTGGCCTACATACTCTGCATCATTCATATCCGGCACAAAGCCCTCCCAGTCAAGGATCTCAATATCAGAGAAGGGACCCCATTTGTGGAAGTCTGCCTTACCCTCAACAATAGCTTCCAGAATGCCCAAAGTGTCAGCCGGTTTTACTTTCTTACCCATGAAGTCACCGGTGTTGACAATATAGCAGTCAACGTTCTTCTCCTCAACCAGCTTTTTAAACTTCTCGTAGTCATTAGCCAGCGGATAGGTGCGGAAAGGATTCGCATAGGGAACCACAACCAGCTTGTTGGGATCTACGCCAGGGGCCAGACGCTCTGCAGAAGAACGTTTGGTAGCCAGAGTTGCTCCCATAACAGAAGCCAGAGAAGCACCTTTTAACTTCACCACCGGCGGGATGGTAGGATCTTTCATGATCCAGAAAATCGCATTTACCGGTGCATCGATCTTGTCCACACGGTTAGGAGACCATAATTTTGACTTGATGGCACGACCATTACCGTTACGGATATCCTCAGTCACCAGCTGCAGCTTGCCCTCATCATCCAGCGTAGCGGAGCAGTTCTGAGCAGTCAAAAGATACTTGTTGTCATCACAGCCGGTAGGATAATCAGCAGTCTTATCAAAATAGGTGGGCTCCAAAGCGATGGATGCACAGGTATCGGTATTGATTACGAAGGCATCATCATGCAGAACCTTGATCTCATATTTGCCGCCATGTTTTGCATGTGTCAGGGTGGACTTACCAGAACCAGAGAGGCCGTATACGGAAGCCACATACTTTTTGCCATCAGCCAACAAATACTCCTTCTGTCCGCCATGGCAGGAAGCATATCCATTGCGGTTAGCAATAGCCCAGGCCATGGTCAGGGTGCCCTTCTTGTGTTCGCCGAAATATCTCATACCCAGAATGCAGGCACAGTTGGTCTCCGTGTTAAAATAACAGAGAGTTTTCTTCTGCGGGTCAGACAAGCAATCCAGGGATACATTCGGACGATCAGAACCTGTCCACTGCGGATCAGAGAAAATATAAATATCGGCTTCCTTACCGTCACCCACCGGCTTGGAATCTTTGTACATCTTTACATACTCATCAGACATATACTGGAAGTTCAGCATCCAGTTGTACATGATGTTCTCCTCACCTTCCGGGATCAGCAGGTGAGCCTTTACCATAAATTCCGGATCCAGACCTACAAAAACCTCTGCATGGTACATGGTTTTCCAGCGGGATTCGTAGACCGCATCCATGGCAACAATATCCAGAGCATTGCAATCCACTCCGGGCTCTCCCGCAATACGGCGGGCAGTAGCATAACGGCCAGTAATCGCACCATCATTGAACAGCAAAACCTTAGCATCCTTTTCCAGGCCAAATTCCTCACCTCTGTAAACCGGCATATCGGTCACGATTGTTCCTGGTGAATTTTTCGCTAACTCATACGCTTCCTTCAAGGTGTTTACCTTCACCACATTGTTTCCATAGAAAGCTGCCTCGATGATAGATCTGGTCTTGGAAAAACCAACCTTTCCTTTTCCGATCTCACTGATTGGGTAATAAGCTTTTGTTGCCATTCTACTTCCTCCTTAATTTTGAATTTCATAAATCGAAATTTGTATTTATTATCTCACTTTGTGAATTAAAAGTCAATACTTTTTGCAATGATAAACAAATGTTGTCAAGCAATTATCAAGGACAATTAAGGATATTTTCTTCCAGATCAATATCCTTTTTTGCCCTGATGAAACATTGTCATGCTTCGAAAACGGATTGCCAAATTTCGTCTTCGTGAATAATCATCTGCTCAGTAAAGCAATAACAGAGAATTATCAAACAACTTCTTGACAAACAAAGAACGTTTTCAGGAGTACTGCCCGAAAACGCTCTTTTCTACTATTTTGCAGTCTTAATATTTTTCAGCTCCTCAAAGATTACATCATTCAGAACCTTAATGTAGGTTCCTTTCATTCCGGAGGATCTGGATTCAATAACACCAGCACTCTCAAATTTGCGAAGGGCATTGACAATCACGGAGCGGGTAATCCCCACCCGGTCTGCAATCTTACTGGCCACTAAAATTCCCTCATTGCCATCTAACTCTTCAAAGATATGGGTGATGGCCTCCAGCTCTGAAAAGGACAAGGTACTGATCGCCGATTTCACAATCTGAATCTTGCGGGTCTCCTCTGCATTCTCCTCATTCACTGAACGCATCATCTCCAGACCCACTACAGTGGTGCCATACTCGCTGAGAATGATATCATCAATATCGTACTGCTCATCACATTTGTAGATAAACAAAGTACCCAACCGCTCACCTGCAATATCAATAGGCGTGATGATCGCCTGATATTTCTTCACATTCTCCTCCGCAAAGCCCAAAGTAGCCAGATTTACATTCTCTTTGGTGGAAAGAATACTCAAAAGCCTCTCATTCAGCATCCTGTCCACAAAGCCGCCAACCTGATCCTCAATCAATTCTTCAATCTCGACCACACCAGGACAGATGCCAACTCCTAACACCTTTCCTTT
>JAAWEL010000005.1 GCA_022794255.1 Lachnospiraceae bacterium | reverse complement strand
GATGCGTATATGCCACAAATTCGTCAAGGAATATTTCATTTGCGTCATGGCGTTTACCCAAATCAGAACAAAACAGGCCCCTGACGAATCCCGTTCACAATTTGCTGTTTTTGTAACTTGGCGCACCTCTGTAATTCCATATGGACAAAACAGCACTGAAAGAGCTTTTTTATCTTACCACAAATCACTAAATTTGTATAGATAGAAAATCGAACTTTTGTTCTTTTTATCCTGTATCCTGAAGAAATTCTGTTACATCTACTACAATCTCCAACAATTCCTTTTTAAAGCTTCCTATCTCTTCCTGGTTCGGTAATCCTTCCTTTATATACTCTTCTATTTCGGGTACGCTATCCGCTGTGATACTTCTATTATCATCATAAACATCATTTCATGTGATACACCTATGAGAAATGTCGAAAAAATTACGGGCTGAAATCGAACCTATATTCTATAATTATACTTCATTCCATTTCTTCACAAAAATGTAATAAACTCTTAAATAATTTTCTCTCCTTTTCCGATATAATAACAATACTAGCCGAAGTTTTTTCGGCAGCAGTATTGATTCAAACGGTTTTATTAATTAAGGAGGTTGATCACGATGAGAAAATGTCTTTCTTCCCTTTTAACAGTCCTTATTTCTGGTCTTTTGGCTATTTCCACCATGTCAAGCGTTTTCGCTGCCCAGGTGACGGAGGAAAATGCCAAATCCATTGCCTTAGAGCACGCTGGCGTGGACACGGAAAACGTGTCATTTATGATTGCTGAGCAGGATACAGAAGATGGTGTGATGGTTTTCGAGGTGAAATTTGTAACCAGGGACTATGAAGAATATGAGTATGAGATCCAGGCAGAGGGAGGGTTTGTTCTTTCTGCAGAATACGAGAGAAATACCTTCCCGGTCTCTGGCACTGAGATCACTCTTGACAGAGCAAAAGAGATCGCTCTAGAGCATGCTGGTCTGGAAGCTGACAAGGTTACTTTCCTGAAGCAGGAATCAGATATTGAAGACGGCAGATGGTTCTATGATGTGGAATTTTATACAGACAGCTACCAGAAGTATGAGTATGAGATTGATCAAAAAACCGGGGAAATCGCCAGCTGGGATTATGATTCAGACAGCAGCTCCGCCCGCCGTCATGCAGCTCTTCAAATCAAATAAAAAATGATCCCCCGCAATAGCGGGGGATTTACTTTTCTTTCCGGCCCGGAGCTTTTTACTTTCTCCCTAAAATCTCCATAAACTCTTCTCCGCTAATCGTCTCCTGCTCCAGCAGATACTCAGAAATCTCATTGAGCTTTCCGGCATTTTCCTTCAGGATCCCCATTGCCTTGTCATATTGTCCCTTAACAATCCGCACCACTTCCTCATCCACCATTCTGGCTGTCTCCGGAGCGCAAACCATGGACGTATCCCCGCCCAAATACTGATTGCTGACCGTCTCCAAGGCCACCATACCAAACTGACTGCTCATACCGTACCGCGTTACCATAGCCCTGGCCAACTTGGTTGCCTGCTCGATATCATTGGCGGCTCCGGTGGTGATAGACTGAAACATAAATTCCTCTGCCGCCCGGCCTCCGGTAAAAGTGGCGATCTTGTCCAGGGCCTCTTCTTTGCTCATCAAAAAACGCTCCCCTGCTTCCACCTGCATGGTATATCCCAAGGCTCCTGAAGTGCGTGGAATGATCGTAATCTTGTGAACCGGGGCGCTGTGATTTTGACATGCAGCCACCAAGGCATGTCCCACCTCATGATAAGCCACAATCCTCTTCTCCTTCTCTGACACAGCAGCATTCTTGCGCTGGTAACCGGCAATCACTACCTCAACGCTCTCCTCTAAATCCTCCTGAGAAACAACTCTGCGCCCCTGGCGCACCGCCCGCAAAGCTGCCTCATTAACAATATTGGCAAGTTCCGCTCCGCTGGCTCCCGAGGTGGCCCGGCCGATCTCATCAAAATCCACATCCTCACCTAGCTTCACGTTCTTCCCATGTACCTTCAAAATAGCAACCCGGCCCTTCAGATCCGGCAGCTCCACCGGCACCCGCCGGTCAAATCGTCCGGGGCGCAACAAGGCTTTGTCCAGTGAATCCGGACGGTTGGTGGCCGCCAGAATCACAACCCCCTTCTTTCCGTCAAATCCATCCATCTCCGTCAAAAGCTGATTTAAGGTCTGTTCCCGTTCATCATTTCCGCTAAGTCCGCTTCCCTCTCTCTTCTTGCCAATGGTATCAATCTCATCGATAAATACAATACAGGGAGCTTTTTCATTAGCCTGTTTAAACAAATCCCGAACCTTAGCCGCTCCCATTCCGGCAAACATCTCCACAAACTCCGATCCCGAGATAGAGAAAAACAGCACATGTGCCTCCCCTGCCACTGCTTTCGCAAGTAATGTTTTTCCTGTTCCCGGAGGGCCTGTCAGCAATGCTCCTTTGGGAAGAGTAGCTCCGATCTCTGCGTATTTCTCAGGATTGTGCAGAAAATCCACAATCTCCTTCAGGGCCTCCTTGGCCTCCTCTTGTCCTGCCACATCCGCAAAGGTCTTGCCTGTCTCTGTCTCTGCATAAATTTTGGCATTGGATTTGCCAAAAGTCATGGCATTGCCCATGCCTCCCATCTTTTTCATCAATATCCGGCTCATCAGCTGCCCAATAATGACAAACATCAGAATCGGCATAATCCAGGTAGAAAAGATTGTCATCAAAGGGGATGCCTGTGTGGGAATCTCTTTGGCAAATACCACACCTGCTCTGCGAAGCTTTTCGGCCAGATTATCATCCGGCCAGATGCCGGTCTTATAAGCCCCCAGCTTTCCCTCCTCATTCTTTCCCAGAAAACTGATCTGCTTGTCCTGTAAAGCCACCTGCTCCACCAGTCCCTCCTCCACCATAGTCAGAAACTGATCATAGGAAACCTCCTTCACTGACCGCTCCATAACAGAAGGAAATACCAACATATTAAGCAACAGCGTGACAATCAAAACAATACCATAATAATAGAGCCAGCTCTTTCGGGACGGCTGTTTTGGTTCTTCTTTCTTTACTCCCATTCCATTTCTCCTTATCACAATTCACTTACTATAAGTATTTTCAGCAGAATAAGCGCCTAATGTACATGCCCCCATTCTGCTGATTGGTATTAGTATACAACAAGAGCCAGGTTTTTTAAACCTCGCTCTTGTAAAAATATTCTAAATACTTTCTAAAAAATTATCGTTTAAACATTTCTCTTCAACTGACAAAATCTTCACTCCGGCACCACCGGAACCGCATCTTTTGGAATGGGACACACATATCCTTCTTTTGTGTACCTCTCAAACTCCTTTCTGGCTTCTTTTAGTATCTCCGGTTTTTCCAAAAGATCAATCACCGCAGCCGCCAGAACCTTTCCCGCATGAACTGCCGCCTTATGGCCGATCTCAGTTCCGTCACAGGAGACATTCTGCCAGCTGTGCCCCGGACATCCGTTAGGCCAGGAAGCCACATGAATCTGAGCCGTAGGGGTCAGCCAGCTTACATCCCCCACATCGGTGGATCCTGCCTGGAATGCCTCTCCCTTGTAAAGAGGCGCCAGAAATTCATTCATGGCATGACCCGCTTTTTCACGCAGAGCTTTTATCTGTTCCTTGGCTTCTTTGTCATATTTGGCAGCAATTCCCGGTATCTCATTGCTGCCCGGATAAGTCTCTGCCAAGGCATCTGCAAAATGGTGCTCCTCACTGGTATAGGATGGCACACCCAGCTCCTTGAAATTGTCATAGAGCACCTGCTCTAACACATGGTTACTGATCGTATCTGCCAGTCCGTCAATAAACTGCCGCTCAAAGGTAGTATCTGTCATCATTGCCGCACCCTGGGCAATCCGATCCACCCGTTTTTGCAGCTCTACTGCCTCCGCCACATGGTTAGACCGTACCATATACAGCACGCTGGCTCTGGGCTGAACTACATTGGGACTGCAGCCGCCTCCATCCGTGATGGCATAGTGAACCCGGGCTTTATCACTCATGTGTTCCCGCAAAAACTGAACACCGATATTCATCAGCTCCACTGCATCCAGCGCACTCCTCCCTTTCTCCGGAGCGCCGGCTGCATGAGAAGCCACTCCTGTAAATTTGTACTGGACCTGAATACAGGAATTGGAGGAACCGGTGCATACCTCATTCACATCCTCCGGATGCCAGGTCAAAGCCCCGTCCAGTGTTTTCCAGAGACCATCTCTGGCCATAAATGCTTTAGCCGCACCGCCCTCCTCCCCAGGACAGCCATACAGCACCACCGTGCCCTGCCGCCCTGATTCTGTCAAATATGCTTTCACTCCCAAAGCAGCTGCCAATACTCCGGCCCCCAGCAAATTGTGACCACATCCGTGGCCGGTTCCTCCAGGGATCCGTTCCTCCCGCACCAGACTCCCTGCCTTCTGAGACAGGCCTGAGAGAGCATCATACTCTGCTAAAAGTCCAATCACCGGGCGTCCGCTTCCAAAGCTGGCCGAAAAAGCCGTTTTGATCCCACAAATGCCCTCCTCTACCTGAAACCCCTCTCTCTTAAGGAGTTCACAATAAAACCTTGCGGATTTTTCTTCCATCAAAGACAGCTCGGCAAATTCCCATATGTGATCTGCCGCATCTGTGATCATCTCCCGCATCTTTTCAATGGCAGCAATCGCCGCCTGCTTTTCTTTTATCATTTCCTGCTCCTTTCTGTAAAGCTGTCCTTTTCACTGCAATACAAAGCACCCTCTACAGTACCTTGGCCAGAAAATCCTTCAGACGGGGGCTCTTGGGATTGCCGAATATCTCTTCCGGCGATCCCTGCTCTAAAAGCATCCCATCCGCCATAAACAGCACTCGGTTGCCCACTTCTCTTGCAAATCCCATCTCATGAGTCACAACCACCATGGTCATTCCTTCCTTTGCAAGTCCCTTCATTACATCCAGAACCTCTCCCACCATCTCCGGATCCAGCGCTGAGGTAGGCTCGTCAAACAGCATCACCTGGGGCTCCATAGCCAAAGCCCGCACAATAGCCACCCTCTGCTTCTGCCCTCCGGAAAGCTGAATGGGATAGGCTCCTGCCCGGTCCGAAAGGCCCACCCGATCCAAAAGCGCCAGGGCTTTCTCCTCGGCCTCGGCCTTGTTAGTTCCCTTTACCTTTAAAGGAGCCAGTGTCATATTCTCCAAAATCGTCATATGGGGAAACAAATTAAAATGCTGAAACACCATGCCCATCTTCTGCCGAAGCTTGTCTATATCCAGCTTTACTGTTTTTCCATTCTCATCTTTATATTTTTTCCGGGTAATATCCACACCATCAAAGACAATCGCCCCTCCTGTGGGCTCCTCTAACAGGTTTAAGCTTCTCAAAAATGTGGATTTTCCAGAGCCAGACGGACCAATCACCACCATCACGTCACCTCTGTGGATGTCAACTGTGACCCCATCCAGAGCTTTGATGGCACCCATATTGTAATGCTTCTTCAGATCCGTCACCTGAATCAGGCTATCTCTTGTCGCCATGGCTCATTCTCCTTTCAAAATAGGCAATGATCTTGGATGTTGGAAAACACAGGCAGAAATATACTGCCGTAGCCACCAAAAGAGGCTCCACAATCACAAAGGTTGCTCCCCGGACCGCATTGACAGCCGACATAATATCCTGAACACCAATGGTATAGGTTATCGCTGATTCCTTGATAATTACCACAAACTCATTGGCAATGGCCGGAAGAATATTTTTCAGCGCCTGAGGCAGGATAATGTAGCGCAGATTCTGGGTCTGAGAAAGTCCCAGAGACCGGGCTGCCTCTGTCTGTCCTCCGTCAATCGACTGGATTCCTGCCCGGATAATCTCACATAAGTATGCACCAGAGTTCATGCCAAGGGCCACTACGCC
Organism: Lachnospiraceae bacterium; assembly: GCA_022794255.1. Taxonomy (GTDB): domain Bacteria; phylum Bacillota; class Clostridia; order Lachnospirales; family Lachnospiraceae; genus Brotaphodocola. The sequence goes on along the minus strand of JAAWEL010000005.1, from coordinate 9,021 downwards.
AGGAAAGAACCGGTCAAACTTGATAAACCCAAACAACTGGAAGGACGGAAGCTGAATCAGACTGAACACTCCGTAATAGACAATAAATATCTGGACCAGTACCGGTGTGGACCGGAGAATCTCCACATATGCGGTGGCAATAAAACTTAAAGGATTAAAGCGGCTTATCAAAGCCAGAACTCCGCCCTCCCGCAAATGACCATTCTCGTCCAGCCCCAGACTGCGGAAAGGACGAACATTGGACATCCGCATCAATGCCAGAACCAGTGCAATACAAAAGCCAATCACCACAGTAAACAGTGACAAAAGAATCGTTACCAGCATCCCCTGTTTAAACAGCTGGGCATACGGTGTGATTTTTGCAAAATTATCTAACTGAATAAACTGATCCATAAAACGCTCCTTCCGTAATAAGGGTCTCTAACGCACAGATTCCTCCCCAACATCGGGGAGGAATCAGATCGTCATCTTCTTACTGTTGAACCTGCCCGCTTTCATCCAACAGGCCTTCATACTTCTCACCGGACGCCAGCTCATTGGCCTCAGCAATAAACTTCTCCATGGAGCCGTCCTCCAAAGCTTTGGCAATGGAAGCATTCACTGCTGCCAGCAAAGATGCATTGCCCTTGCAAACACCGATTGCGGATCCTTCCTGATCATAGGGAACCTCCATGACAATCTCTAACTCCGGATAATTTTTCTGATAGCTTTTAGCCACATCGGTCTCAATGTATGCCGCATCCAGCTTTCCTGCCAAAAGCTCCGCGATAATATCCGTCACCTTAGGAAGGGGAATAATATCTGCATCCGGGCTGTTGACCACAGCCAGGTCCATCTGAATAGAACCAATCTGGGCGCCTACGGAAACATCCGATTTATTGATGGACTCAAAAGTATTGTAAGTATCTGCATTCGCCTTTACTGTCACCAGAGACTGACCACCCATATAATACAAATCGGAAAAGTCCATGATACCCTCTCTCTTGGGATCTGGAGAAAGCCCTGCCATGCCAAGGTCCACAGACTTGGTCTGCAGCTCGCTAAGAACGCCGTCAAAATCCACCGTGACCACTTCCAGCTCAAGTCCCAGATCATCTGCAATATACTGAGCCAGCGCCAGATCAAAGCCTGCCAGGGCAGGAGTCCCATCCTCACCAATTGCATAAAACTCGTAGGGCGCAAAATCTGGGCTGGTGGCAACCGTCAGCTTTCCTGCTGCCACGGTCTGAACTTCCGCAGCGGCTGCTTCTGTGCTTTCTGCCCCATCACCCGTATTTTCACTTTCCTTCTCAGCGGATGTCTCTGTTGTGGATGATGCCTCTGTTGTTGCATCAGCAGTAGTCTCCGCTGCCTTGTTTCCTCCGCATCCTGCAAGGGATGCCGCCATACATACTGCAAGACCCAATGCCAAAAGATTTTTCTTCATATTGCTTTTCCTCCTCTTGATCTTAGTCCATTATACATATTTTTTCTAAAATATCAAGTAGAAATGTATAAAAATACAGATTATGGTATTTTGATACTTCAAAAAAGACCATTCTCCTGTTTCATATATAATATCTACAATGAATTTGTTTTCTTATCGACAAAAAAAATACACAACATAACATAGGTTATATATCTTTTTCCACTTTTATGTTACAATTTTACTATAAGTTACAAATTTAACAAACTCAATAGGGAAAGGGGTACTATAGCAATGGCTAGTACAGCAAACAAAAAAGAGCAAGCCACTCTGATTCACTCCGCTGTCGGTGTAGGTATCATGTTATTCTTCCGATTCCTGCCTCTCAGCCTTCCGGAGGTCACTCCGGTCGGTATGGAAATCCTCGGCGTATTCCTGGGGACTCTGTACCTGTGGACATTTGTAGACCCGATCTGGGGCAGCATCATGTCCATCGCCATGGTTGGTTTTTCCTCCTACAGCAACATGTCTGCAGTAATCGGTGAAGCCTTCGGCTCTCCGGTGGTCTGTCAGGTATTGTTCATGCAGATCATGTCCGGCGGCCTGGCCTACTACAAGATCACCGGGTACATGGGACGTTTCTTCCTTACCAGGAAGTTCACCAACGGCAAGCCCTGGCTGCTGATGGGCGTCATCTGTATGGGATGTTACTTTATTGCCGGTTTCGTCAATGCATTCACTCCTATCTTTGTCATGTGGCCCGTTCTTTACGGAGTATTTGACGAGGTTGGCTACAAGAAGGGCGATCCCTTCCCAAGAGTTGCCATCACTCTGGTTGTGATTGCTTCCCTGGTTGGCTTCCCCATGGCTCCCTTCGCTCAGAACGGTTTGGCACTTCTGAGCAACTTTGAGAAGATCAGCGCCGAGATGCCTGGCGGACCGGTTGTGGTCAACAGCGGTGGCTACCTGCTGACTGCCATTATTTTAGGTATGGTTTTGATTACGGCTGTTGTTCTGTTTGCCAAGTTTGTCCTGCGCCCGGATGCCTCCCGGCTGAAAGATTATGATGTGGAAAGCTTAAACCGCAATCCCCTTCCTCCTCTTTCCCTTGGCCAGAAGCTGTATATCCTGGGCTTTGTCCTGGTAATCCTTGGCATGATGATTCCTTCCCTGGTTCCCTCCCTGCCATTTATGGGATACTTAAAGGGGTGTGTCTATGGGCTGGCTATGTTTATCGCTGCCTGTCTGGCTGCCATCCGCATCAAAGGCGAGCCAGTTCTGGATATCGCCAAAGTTTTAGAGCACAACAGCTGGGGCGCATACTTTATCATTGTTGCCGCCATCCTTTTAGGTGGTGTGCTTACCAATCAGGCAACCGGTATTTCCGGATTCCTGCGGGTGATTCTTACCCCTATTTTCCAGGGTATGTCTCCCACCATATTTATTGTCCTGCTGCTGCTTTTGGGCGCAATTCTTACCAACCTTTGTAACAGTCTGGTAATCGGTATGCTGCTGCAGCCTATTATCATTACATACTGCACACAGGCTGGTGCGGATCCCCGACCTATTGTAACCCTGATGATTCAGTTCGTGCTTCTCTCTGCCTGTGTTACCCCGGCCGCATCTCCTTTTGCCGCGCTTCTGCACAGCAATAAGGATTGGGTTCCCACCAAGTACGTATATTCCTACACCCTGCCTATGGTTCTCATTGAGCTGGTGCTGATGTTGATTATCGGAATCCCGGTTGCCACCATACTGTGCGGTGCATGATTTTTGAACTAGAAGGGTTTGTCCTGGCGAAATGGATATTCGCCAGGACAAACCCTTCACCCAAATAATATTCTGTAATTTTTCGTCATTTCTTACTATACAGGATGTAAAAACTCTTTACATTCAGCAATCAAAACTTTTTTTTGCACAAATTATATATATTCTTAACATTTTATATGGAATATTTTGCTAAGAACTATTATAATAAAAATAGTTGAGCACCAAACTCACTAAATCAAATGGAGGAGGCTGATTACAATGGCACAATACGATCTGATTATCATCGGAGCTGGTCCTGCCGGCATGACCGCTGCTATCTATGGCGCACGGGCTGACATGAATGTCCTGATGCTGGATAAACTGGCTCCTGGCGGACAGATCATCAACACAAATGAGATTCAGAATTATACCGGTGTGGGCACAGTCAATGGCGCTGAGCTTGCTTATCAGATGTTTGAACATACTCAGCAGTTTGACACCATTACCTTTGACTATGCAACCGTCAAGGAGGTTGTGGACAACGGAAAGGAAAAGCTGGTTCGCTGTGAGGAGGATGACAAGGAATTCACCGCCAGTTCTGTTATCCTGGCTACCGGCACCCGCCCCAGATGCCTCCATGTTACCGGGGAGGATAAATTCCGGGGCAATGGCATCAGCTGGTGCGCGATCTGTGACGGGGCTCAGTATCGGGACAAGGATGTGGTAGTCATTGGCGGTGGCAATTCTGCTGTGGAAGAATCTATTTTCCTGGCAGGTATTGTCAAATCCCTGACCATTGTCACCATGTTTGACCTGACTGCTGATCCCATTGCCTGTGACAAACTGCGGGCTATGGACAAGGTAAGTATCTATCCTTACCAGGATATTCTGGAGTTTGTGGGTGACACCCGTTTAGAGGGTGTTCGTTTCCGCTCCACTAAGACCGGCGAGGAAAAGACCGTAAGCTGTGACGGCGTGTTTGAGTACATTGGCCTGACTCCCACCACGGAGTGCTTCAAAGATCTGGGTGTGCTGAACCAGATGGGCTATGTGGAGGTCAATGACCGGATGGTAACTAAGGTTCCCGGTATTTTCGGTGCCGGTGACTGTGTTACCAAAAACCTGCGTCAGGTGATCACCGCCTGTGCAGACGGTGCCATTGCTGCCCAGGAAGCATCTCACTATGTGAAAAACTTATAATGATTTTAAGAGCTGACACAAAATAATCCCTTATGCGGCTTGCAGCCCAAGCATAGATTCATTTTGTGGCAGATTCTTAAGTAAGAGTAATCCCAAATACCTTCTGCAAATGCTTCTGGCAGGAAAATGTCTGGCAATATATGATTCCCGAGAGAATCCATCCGGCAAATCTGTGCCTTTGACAAAAATCTGTCCGGCGGCAGGTACATACAGGCTATGGGAGGGCTCAACAATAAAAAGGAGGTACAACATGTTAAAAGAAGTAAACAGTGCGGAATTCAAGGAGTTGGTTGACAAGGGCCTGGTACTGGCCGACTTCTTCTCCACCACCTGCGGCCCCTGCAAGATTCTGAGCTTTGTCTTGAAGGATGTGGAAAAGGAGTTCGGTGATGATCTTACCATCTTGAAGGTGGATTTTGATCAGAACAAAGAGCTGACTGCTGAGTACAATGTTGCCGGCTATCCCACCCTGATTCTGTTGAAGGACGGGGCTGAGGTTAAACGCCTGCAAGGTCTGCAGCAGAAACCGGTTATTGTCAAAATGGTTAAGGAGAATCTCTGATTTTACAAGATCTTCCACAACATCCGTATTGATCAATCGGATAGGAAACATAGCACACTGTTACATTTTTATCAGTCAATTATTATGGAGGAAAACAACCCATGAGTGTTAAATATATCTTAGAAAAGCATTTGATCGACCGTCAGGCAGAAGCTGAGGAAGCTATGTTAAAGGAATTTGAAGCCGGCAATTTTACCATCCAAAATCCCTTGGTAAAATACAACCTGTATGAGGTCAGCCCCTTAAGCGCTGTGGTCTGCTTTGAGACCAAAAACGAAACCCCAATCACGATTACCGTGCTGGGCAAGACCAAAGAGGCCAACATCAGCCACACCTTCCCCAAGGCAAAGAAGCATGTGCTGCCGGTTGTGGGACTGTACTCCAACTATGCCAACCAGGTAGAGATCCGCGCTTACCGCGGTGAGTCCAATGTGATTACCATCGATGTGCCGGATGTGTACGATGGCGAGAATCCTATCTACCACATGCACACCACTCCAGAATATCTCCAGGATAATGTGATCATGGTATCTCCGGCCGGTCTACAGCTTTCTTCTGCCTTTGACTATGCAGGGGATGCCCGCTGGCATATGAACGTGGCCTGTGTATTTGATATCAAGCGTCTGAAAAACGGCAATCTGATTATGGGAACCCATCGTCTCCTGAAGATGCCTTACTATATGTCCGGACTTTACGAGATCAGCCCCTGCGGCAAGGTTTACAAAGAATTCCGTCTGCCCGGCGGATACCATCACGATGAATTCGAGATGGAAGACGGTAATCTGTTGGTACTGACTGATGATTTAGAGAGTGATACTGTGGAGGATATGTGTGTCCTGATCGACCGCAATACCGGCGAGATCTTAAAGACCTGGGATTACAAGAAATTCCTCAATCCTGAGACTGTGAGCCATTCTGGCAGCTGGTCTGAGGAGGATTGGTTCCACAATAACGCCGTATGGTATGACAAGAACACCAACTCCCTAACCTTCTCCGGCCGTCACATTGACTCCATGGTGAACATTGACTTTGACAGTGGAGAACTGAACTGGATCATTGGCGATCCGGCTGGCTGGCCTCAGGATATGGTGGACAAATACTTCTTCAAACCCATTGGCAGCAATTTCGGCTGGCAGTATGAGCAGCACGCCAATGTGATCACCCCCAATGGTGATGTAATGTGCTTTGACAACCATCACTATGGCTGCAAGCAGGTAGAGCGGGATACCAAGAACCTGGCTGCCAAGGATAACTACTCCAGAGGTGTTCGTTACCGCATCAACACGGAAGATATGACCATTGAGCAGGTATGGGAATACGGAAAAGACCGGGGCGCTGAGTTCTTCTCTCCCTATATCTGTAATGTAGAGTACTACAATGAAGGACACTACATGGTTCACTCCGGCGGTATTGCTTATGACAAGGACGGAGCTCCTTCCGAAGCTTTAGGCGCATTTGTCAAGGATTTGGGCGGTACCTGCCGCAGCATTACTGTTGAAGTTTGTGACGGAAAAGTTATGCTGGATCTGGAAGTTCCCGGCAACTACTACCGGGCTGAAAAGCTGAAACTGTACAGCGATGGCATCAACTTAGAGCTGGGCAAAGGACAGATTCTTGGAAAGATGGGACATACCAAGGAATTTGATACAGATATCCCAATGGAAAATTCCGGTGAGATGCTTCCAGAGAGCTGCAATGCCAGAATCGAAGAAGAAATCGACCGTTTCACCTTCTTCTCCCGCTTCGAGAAGGGCCAGATGGTTATGATGCTTTTAGAGCAGGGTGACGAAGTTCACAGATATTACATCTCTACTACTGCTGTAGCCTATCTGGCTATGTGCTGCGGAACCTTCTTAGATTCCGATGAGCGTAACACCAGAACCAGCGTCAACAAGGCTGGCTTAAAGGGTGTGTATGATGTGAGAGTTATTGTAGATGACAAGAAATACGAGACCGGTGTGAAGATCACCTGCGAATAATCCACAGACGAATTTCCAAAATTTAAGGGAAGAGCCAGAGCTCTTCCCTTTTCTTTATTAAACGGCTGCTCGCAAAATCCAACATTTACAAAAAAGCACAATGCATCTGATAGACGCATATTCTGTCCTTTTGTCTGAAGCATGACAGCCGTTCTCCTCACTCCAACCACTCCAGCAGTTCATACAGCCTGGCCTTAGTCAGTTCTGCCGCCATATTATTCATAACCATCGACTGTATGCTTCCGCCCTCAAATTCTGCACCAGCCTCTGCTACTGCCGCTTCCTTCTGTTCAATCCATCTGCGCTCCTCCACAGTGAGCGCTTCCATTGTTTCAGCATCCATCGTCTTTTTTAAGACATCCCAGGTGCTGTTCAATGCCTGATCCCAGAGATTGTATATATATCCGGTCTTTTCCGTAAGCTCCATCTGGGAAAGCGCCTCATTATGAATCGATTTTTCCTGCTCTGCTACTTGGCTCTCAGTATAGGCAATGGTCTTTTTTAGCTCCTCTACCATATCATACCCGCGAAAGGCATATCCATGCTGCTCATTTTCCAGCACAAAAAAAGGAAGCTTTGTATCTGTGAGTTGAGAGAGATCATAATATCCAATCCAACTTCTGACCTCCTCCGGAATTTCTTCTAAAGATGTGCCCGGCAAATGAATCAGAATAGTCCTTGCGTCACTCAGACCGTAAGCATCCATATAGCAATACCTCATCTCATCCAATATCTCCTCTTTTCCTATCAGATCTTTATACTCCAATTCTGCAAGCTGCACAGAATATGTATAGGCATCTTCCTGTACCGGCTGGGTGAAGCTTCCGCCAAATTCGCTCCAAAGCACGCTTCCATTTGGGTAACCTTCCCCTGTATCGCCCAGATTTCCATCGAAGAAAAGTCCGGAAAAGCTTCCGTTCTCTCCGATTGTCAGAGAAGTCTGCCATCCTCCTGCTCCGCTGGAAAATATAAATTCCACATTGTTTAGGTCTGCAAAGGAAAAGCTGGCTTCTTCCATTTGCTGTCCTTCTTTTTTCTGTTCCGTTTCGTTCTTCTGTCCCTCTTTGTCCTGTTGCCCCTTTTTGTTCTGTTGTCCCTCTTTGTCCTGTTTCTCCTTCTGACCTTTTGCTTGCTGTTCTTCCTTGTCCCAGCTCTTTGTCTCTTTCTCTCCTTCCTGATCATTTGTTATCTCAATGGCTGTAGCAGCTTCCGGTTTTTCCGGCTCTTTGCTTTTACATCCCCATACAGACAATGCCGCAAGACTAATAAAGGCTGGTAAAACCATATATTTTTTCATTTTCCTCTTACCCTCTCCTTTATCCTCTCCCTCACAAATTTCCTTGCCTTTTCCTTATCCCGCTCATTGGGATGGTTCTTCGCAATCCCGCCGATCTTGCCAAAGGGCCCGAAGGTATCATATCCCCTGCACTGAAAATTGCCAAGATAACAGACTCCCTTCTCCTGAAGCTTCCTGGCTGCTCCTTTTGCATAATTACAATAGCCCACCCCACAGGTAGTAACAGTAAATACCTTCTGATTTTTTGAAAATTCCTGGTCCTCAATTAATTTCATGATTTCTTCATGCATCGAGTGAAAAAACACGCCGGACGCTAAACCTATCACATTATAGGCAGACAAATCAATCTCTTTATTTTGGGTAATATCCGCCAGATCTGCTCCTAATTCCTGTGCCATGGCCTCTGCAATCTTTTTTGTATTTCCATGATGGACCGATGCATATACAAGCATTGCCTTCATACCCCTTTTCCTTTCATTTTCTAGTGCTCCATCCAGACAGAAAATGGAGTTGTGAGCTGTCTGGTGCGCGCCAGTGCTAGTGTACTGTGGCAGTATGGTCAATCCGTCAATTCCCCAGACTGGCATACTCCTTCTCCATCCCACATATCCGCTCATACAGCCAGTCATTGACCGGCACCTTCAGGCCATGTCTGGCCGCCAGCTTTCTCACTGTTCCGGAAAACAGCTCCACCTCTGACAACCGGTGAGCCAGCCCGTCCTGCCGCATGGAAGGCATCCCCTCTGGTGACAGGGTTTTCAAAAGCTCAATGTACTCTTCCATATCCTTTTCTGTAAGCGCCACTCCTTCTGCATTGGCCAGAGATATT
>JAAWEL010000038.1 GCA_022794255.1 Lachnospiraceae bacterium | reverse complement strand
GATTTGAACCCTCGCGCCGCTGTTAACGACCTGCACCCTTTCCAGGGGTGTCCCTTCAGCCTCTTGGGTACTTCTGCCAAGTATCATCGCCTGAATCTTTTACTTCCTTATATAAATAACTTCGACAGGTCTGCCACCCATCCAGCGGAGAGGGTGGGATTCGAACCCACGCGCCCTTACGGACAAACGATTTTCAAGACCGCCTCGTTATGACCACTTCGATACCTCTCCTCAAATGTGCTTTTCCATTCTACTGGAAAGCTCAACATTTGTCAAGCGGTTTTTTTAATTTTTCAAATCTTTTTGTCATGCCTGAAAAAGGAAGTTCTTTCCTGTTATTCTGTGGCGCAACGATTAGTGATTCTACCACCAAACTCCTCTTCTGTCAATACTTTTTTCACTTTATTTCGCCATTTATTTTAAGTTCCCTCTTCTTCCTATCAGAGCCTCTGCCACCACCAGATCTTCTGGCGTGGTCACCTTAAGATTCTCATAGCTTCCCTCTATCATCTTAACCCGGGGACCACCCCATTTTTCCACTACCATAGCGTCATCTGTAACCCCCTCCTGCCTGCTCATATCCTCCATGATCCAGTCATAGGCCGATCTTGCCAAATCATAGGAAAATGCCTGAGGGGTTTGGATCTGCCATAATTTTGCTCTCTTAAGAGTCTTTTCTGAAAAGCCGTCCTCGTCAGACACTTTTATGGTATCCTTCACGGGCATCCCCACGACACAGGCCTGATACTTCCTGGCTCCCTCTATGGCCCGGTAAATAATATCCCTGGTTATCAAAGGTCTTGCCCCGTCATGAATCAGTACATAACCGCAGGCGCTCAGCGCCTGCAGGCCTGCATAGACCGAATGATACCGCTCCCTGCCGCCCTCAACAACTGTTACAGACTTCTTAAAGCATTCCTTTTCCAAAACATTTTTTTTGACTGTCTCAGTCTCCCCGACTCCCACAACCAGAACAATCTCCTGGACCGGACTCTCTTCAAAAGCCTCCAGAGAATAAAGAATCAAAGGCTTTCCTTTCAGGATCATATATTGCTTCTGCACATCGCTGTGCATTCTTGTCCCCTTTCCTGCCGCCAAAATAATCGCCCCTGTTTTTTTCTGTTCTTGTCCCATCTCTTTCTCTACCGTTCTCCCAGCTTCAAGTCTGGAACTGCATTCAGATCCCACCCGTGACGTGTCCCTTTCTTATATTCATAATAAGCGGCGGCTCCGATCATCGCCGCATTATCCGTGCAGAATATAGGCTCCGGATAATAAAATTCCACCCCGTTCTCCTGACAGGCCTTTGCCATAGCTGCACGCAAGGCTGAGTTAGAAGCCACCCCACCGGCAATGGCCAATTTGTCATAGCCATATTCTTTTGCTGCCTGCACAGCCCGGCTCACCAAAGCTTCCACCACTGCATTCTGAAAGGATGCCGCCAGATCCGGCACACTGATTTTGTCTCCCGCCATTTTTGCGTGGTTAATATAATTGAGAACCGCTGATTTTAATCCGCTGAAACTAAAATCATAGGGAGACCCCTCCACCTTGGCACGGGGAAATTCTATGGCATGAGGATTCCCTTTTCTGGCTGCCTGATCCACCTTGGGTCCGCCGGGATATCCTAAGCCCACGGCCCGGGCCACCTTATCAAAAGCCTCTCCCGCCGCATCGTCCCGCGTCCTTCCGATAATTTCAAACGCACCATAATCCTTTACCACCACCAGATGGGTATGCCCCCCTGACACGATCAAACATACAAAAGGAGGCTCTAAATCCGGCCTATGGTCTAATGAATCCTTTTTCAAAAAATTCGCCGCCACATGGCCTTCTATGTGATGTACTCCCACCAAAGGCTTTTGGGCCCCGTATGCAATGGCTTTAGCCTCTGCCACCCCCACCAATAGAGCACCTACCAGACCTGGACCGTAGGTCACTCCCACTGCAGTAATATCATCTAAGCTCACCTGCGCTTTTGCAAGAGCACTGGTGATCACCTGATTAATCTTCTCAATATGCTTTCGGGATGCAATCTCCGGCACCACTCCGCCAAACTGGGTATGAAGCACAATCTGGGAGGCGATCACATTGGACAACACCTCCCTGCCGTTTCTGACCACTGCTGCTGCTGTCTCATCACAAGAGCTTTCAATGGCTAAAATCAATATATCTCTGGATTCCATAAATATTTCTTACCCTGTCGGGTTTTCCTCCTCTTCCTCAAAGGTCAGGCTGACCGTCCATCCATCCCGGGCCGCCTTTGCCTGGGGAAATATCTTGCGCACCTTATCCATATATTCCTCCGGATGAGTCAGGGACGGACTGTAGTGAGTCAGCCACATTTCCCCTGGCTGCGCCTTGCAAGCCAGCTGAGCTGCCTCGTACATTGTCATATGCTTGTATTCCCTGGCTTTGACCTCCTTGCCATCCTCCCCGTACATTCCCTCGCAGATAAACAGATCCGCATCCTTGGCATACTCCCCGATCACCGGCACCGGGCGGGTATCCGTACAGTATGTCACCTTCAGCCCTTTCCGCTCAGGTCCTAAAACCATGTCTGGTGTATAACAAATCCCGCCTATTTCCACAGTCTCTCCCTTCTGCAGCCGGCTCCATGCCTTCATGGGTACGCTCTGTTTTTTTGCCCGTTCCATATCGAACCGGCCTGCACGGGGGATGGAAATACAATAACCATAGCAAAGTACATTGTGATTCACCCGGTATGCATCAATCACATATGGACCTATATGAAATTGCTGCTGTCCTTCTTCCAGCTCTGCAAAACGCAGCTCAAAAGGCAGCTCTGGTGCAATGCAGCGCAGCGCTGTCACCACCCGCTCTAAGCCTTTAGGTCCCATTAAGACCACAGGCTCTGTCCGCTCTGCATTGCCCATAGTAAGAAGAAGCCCTGGAAGGCCGCTGATGTGGTCCGCATGGTAATGGGTAAAGCAGATAATATCAATAGGCTTAGGGCTCCACCCCTTTTCTTTCAGCGCCACCTGGGTTCCCTCTCCGCAGTCAATCAGCAGACTGCTGCCGCCACATCGGGCCATCATAGAGGTCAGCCACCGGTATGGCAAAGGCATCATTCCTCCGGTTCCCAGCAAACAGATATCCAGCATAAATGTGTTGTCCTCATTTCTATTTTGAGCTTTCTCAAAAACTCTTTTTTAGAAATGATAGCACACCTGTCAAATGATTTCAACCTGTTCCTCCACATCCGGCTCAATCCGAAACTGGCCAAGCAGGCTGTCATAGCACTCCTCACACATATCCCAGTGATGAACCTCTCCATCTTTCTCCGAAAAAAAATCCCACGCATGGTGGACAGAGATAGCCCCTTCCCGCAAAACTCCGTTTTTTACCACCAGTTTTTTTCCGCAACAATTGCAGATCACGGCCTCCAGCTGACCGCCACTTTTGTACTTTCTCATCTTATTCTCGCCCTTCCTTCCTGATTTGTAACACCCCGTCCCAATTTTATCTGCAAAATCAAGCATGGAAACGGGGTATCCCTTTTACCGGATACCCCTACATTATAAGACAAAAAACCACATTTTTTAAGTGGAAAATGTTGTATATATAAGGGCTACAGCCCTCTCCTCCACATGATCACCGCATCTTCCTGGGGGCTATGATAATACCCTCTTCTCACTGCCTCTGCTCCAAAACCGAAGGATTCATAGAGCTTTCGGGCTGCTAAATTGCTCTCCCGCACCTCCAAACTGATGGCATATACCTGATTTGATATGGCATGACTTACCATGGCTTCCATCATTTTTCTCCCCACTCCCAGACAGCGTTTCCCCGGAAGCACAGCGATCCGCTGGATCTCTCCCTCCCCTGCCAGGATCCGCATACAGCAGTAGCCAAAAATCCTGTTTTCCTGTTCAAATACATAATAGATATCATAGGGACTGTAGAGTCCTGCCTCCAAAAGCCTGTAGGACCAGCTTTCCGCAAAACACAGCTGATCCAGCTCTGCCACCTGTTCCAAATCCTGTGTTTTCATAAGACGAATCATCAGCTGTTATCCCCTGTCCCCACACTATGTCCTGCTGCCAGCTCTGCCATCTTTCCCTGACGTCTGGCTTCCTCTAACTCCCTTTCCGCCTGAGCCTTGCGCAGATAATCAGGAGCATGCTCTGCAGCTGTCTCTGTCTTTCCCTCTGCCAGATAAACTGATCCAAGGGCAGCCACAGAGGCAGCCCGCTGGCGGTTTAAATGGGCCGGAGCAAAGGAAAAGGGTACATTAAGACAATTTTCGCATACAACCTGATGAACTGGCACCCCGTCTCCTAATAAGATCACCGGCTCTTTCTGCCGGTTTATCTCTTCCATCAGTTCTCTTATATCCATCGCACAGGATGGCTTTAAAATTTCCAATTCACTCTCACAATGATACAATCCAGTATAGACCTGATTTCTTCTGGCATCCATCATAGGACACAAAAGTGAGGATGTCCCAAAAAAGCCATAAGCCATGGCATCTAAGGTGGGAACATGAAGCAAGGGCTTGTTTAAGGCCAGGCCCAGCCCCTTTGCCGTGGCTGAGCCGATCCGCAGTCCGGTAAAGGATCCTGGGCCACCGGACACGGCAATCCCATCCAGGTTTTTCAGTTCCAGCCCCACCATGCTCACCATCTGATCAATCATGGGAAGCAGGGTCTGAGAATGAGTCTTTTTAAAGTTTACCGTATACTCTGCCATGGTTATCCCATCTGCCACCAGAGCCACAGACGCCACCATGGATGCGCTCTCAATTCCCAATATTATCATAAAACTGCTTTCCTTCCCTTCACATTCCTTTAATCGTTACCCTGCGGTATTCAAAGCCTTTTTCCAAATCCTTCTCAATCTCCACCTGGATAATATTTTCAGGCAGAATCTCCCCAATCAGCCGGGACCACTCGATCAGGCACACACCGTCCCCATAAAAGCAGTCCTCATACCCAATCTCCTCCATCTCTTCCACATCTTTGATGCGATACACATCAAAGTGATACAAGGGCAAACGTCCTTTGTCATACTGCTGCACAATGGTAAAAGTAGGGCTGTTTACGATCTCCTCAATGCCCAGACCCGCGGCAAATCCCTGGGCAAACACGGTTTTTCCCACTCCCAGTTCCCCATCCAGGGAATAGATCTGCCCTGGCTCTGCCTGCTTCCCTAAAAAACGCCCCAACTCATAGGTCTCTCTGTCAGAGCCAGTCTCGCGGACGGTCACCCTCTCTCTTTGTATTCTCTCATCCGCCATCTTTCTAAAACCCTTTCCGACACCCTTTGGGAAGGTGCTCTTTTGCCATCTCCAACAACGCCTCCTTTTGTTCTCCCAGCGCTTTTTCGGGCAGAAGATAAGCATGGACCCGATCCATATAAAGCACAATCAGACCTGGCTTTTTGTCCATACGTCCCATCTGCTCCCAGGCAAATTCTGCCTGCTGTCCGCTCTGCTCCACCCAAAGCCCTTCCTGGCTGAAGGTCAGATACATAGGCTCTGTGATAGCCGGAGATTTGGCTTGTCTGCGCACCTTTCCATAAAGAAGCAAAGGCTGTAAAACAGTAAAGATCAGCACACAGCCCAACAGCAGAAGGCGGTATGCCCCTGTCAGCGTCCCCCACCGGAAAATCAGCAAAAAAAGGGCAGCCACAGTAAAAATCAGATTAAACAGGCCCATTGCACCGGAATTGGCATGGTACATGGAAAACTGCCACAGCTCTTTAGCCGTCAGCTTCACCTCAAATCTCATTTTCTTATCCATCGTCATTTCCATTCCTTTCCACAGCCCTTACAGCTTCATGGTCAGCGCAATCCGCTTTTTAGCCATATCCACGCTGAGCACCTTTACCTCCACAATATCGCCCACACTAACCGCCTCCATGGGATGCTTGATAAATTTATCCGATATCTGAGAGATATGTACCAATCCGTCCTGGTGAACACCAATATCCACAAAAGCGCCGAAATCAATTACATTCCGCACGGTTCCCTTTAAGATCATTCCCGGCGTTAAGTCCTTCATCTCCAGCACATCGGTGCGCAAAATCGGTTTGGGCATCTCCTCTCTGGGATCTCTGGCCGGTTTTTCCAGCTCCTTTACAATGTCCTTAAGCGTCATATCTCCCACATTCAGCTCTGCTGCAAGCTTCTTATAATCATGAATCTTTCTGCCCAGCTCTTTTAACCCTCTGGAAGTAATATCCTCAAGGGAAAATCCCAGCTTTCCAAGCAGCGCCTCCGCCGCCCTGTAGCTTTCCGGGTGAACCGAAGTCCCATCCAGAGGATTTTTTCCGCCAGAAATCCGCATAAAGCCCGCACACTGTTCATAGGCCTTAGGTCCCAGCTTTGCAACCTTAAGAAGCTGTTTTCTGTCTGTGAAAGCGCCATTTTCCTCCCGGTAAAGAACGATATTCTTGGCTATGGCCTTGGTGATGCCGGAAATATATTCCAGGAGGGAAGCAGATGCCGTATTCAGATCCACCCCCACCTTATTAACGCAGTCCTCCACCACCCCCTGAAGAGCCTCACTTAAGTTCTTCTGGTTCATATCGTGCTGATACTGACCCACGCCTATGGATTTGGGATCAATTTTTACCAGCTCTGCCAGGGGATCCTGCAGACGGCGGGCAATGGACGCAGCGCTTCTCTGACCCACATCAAAGCTGGGAAACTCCTCTGTGGCCAGCTTGCTGGCAGAATAGACGGATGCCCCGGCCTCATTGACGATCACATACTGGACCGGCTCTTTTATTTCTTTTAAAAGCTCCACAATGATCATTTCCGACTCCCGGGATGCTGTTCCATTTCCCACAGAAATCAGGGAAATATGATATTTGTGGATCAATTTCTTCAATATTTCCTTGGAAGCCTCCACCTTGTTCTGAGGGGCAGTGGGGTAGATAACCGTAGTCTCTAATACCTTTCCTGTCTCATCCACCACAGCCAGCTTGCAGCCTGTCCGAAAAGCCGGATCCCAGCCTAACACCACTCGTCCTGCAATCGGCGGCTGCATCAAAAGCTGTTCTAAGTTCTTTCCAAACACCTTGATGGCCCCTGCCTCCGCTTTTTCTGTCAGCTCACTGCGCACCTCCCGCTCAATAGCCGGGGCAATCAGGCGGTCATAACTGTCACATACCACCTCTTTTAAAATCGGCGTGGTAAAAGGATTTTCCCGAACAATAGTCTGCTTTTCCAGGTATCGCAGGATCTCCTCCTTTGGAGCTTCCACCTTCACCGTGAGTATCTTCTCCTTCTCTCCCCGGTTTAAGGCCAGAACCCGGTGCCCCACACAGCGCTTTACCGGTTCCTCATAATTGTAATACATCTCATAGACCGACTGCGCCTCTTCATCTTTTGCCCCGGAACGGATCAGCCCCTGTTCCATGGTAACTTTCCGAATATAGGTCCGGTAACGGGCATTGTCCGAGATCTGCTCTGCCAGAATATCCTTTGCTCCGGCAATCGCTTCCAGGCTGTCCCCAACCCCTTTTTCCTCTGACACATAGGCCTCTGCCAGCTTTTCCACCGGCTCCTTTGTCATTTGCAAGAGAATCAGCTCTGCCAAGGGCTCCAGTCCCCGCTCCTTAGCAATCATGGCACGGGTTCTCCGTTTGGGACGGTAAGGGCGATACAGATCCTCCACCGCCACCTGGGTCATGGCAGCACGAATCTGGGCTTCCAATTCCGGCGTCAGCTTTTCCTGCTCCCGGATAGAGGAAATCACCTGCTCTTTCTTCTCCTCCAGATTCCTAAGATAGCGAAGCCGCTCATCCAGATTTCGCAGCACCTCATCATCTAAGGCACCTGTCGCCTCCTTCCGGTACCGGGCAATAAAAGGGATTGTGTTGCCTTCATCAATCAGCTTCACCGCTGCCTCAGCCTGCTGATACCCAATCTTCAACTCTTCCTGCAATATTTTTATAATATCCATGCTGTAAACATCCTCACATTCCTTTCTTTCCGTTTGTCCATTATAATTCATAAGTGGCACTTATGCAAGCAGTAACAGAAGTCGACAATAAAACCCTTGAGCCGGATGAAGGTTTGTGGTATCATACACGTAAATGCAAACAGCTTAATACAATCTACCTTCGGAGGAATATTTTATGGAACCAAATCATATACAATCCCCAAAAACCAAATCTGGAAATCTGCCTTTATTCAGCATGATTGTGGGTGTTTTTGCCCTGTTTGCCTGCATGTCGCCACCTATGCAGCTCTTGTTCGGCTCCACAGCACTAATCATCGCCTATTTATCCCGCCAAGGCCGTCCTATGTCTGGTCCTGCAGTTGCCGGAACCATCATGGGAATCTGCGGCATTCTCTGCAGCTTTGTCATGCTGGGCTTCTATGTGCTCACTATACGGATGATGGACAATCCGGATTTTGTGGCTATGCAGCGAGAGATTATGAAGCAGTATCAGGACATGTTCGATGCCTTCGGGGTCAAATAGCCAGCAGATCCACTCCACAGGCTAATAAGCAATTTTTAACTATAAAATTTATCAGGGTGATCCAAACCGCCCCATAGACCAAATACTTTCCCGGGACCGGCAGCAACCGGCCCTTTTTGCATACTTGGGCAGCAAGCAAAGCCGTCATCTTTACACCGCACACCACCACTCCATACAAAACCAAAGGATGATAACAAAAGCTGGCTATCAGATCCCCCCGCAGCAGCGCCATCACCGCCCTGGTTCCACCGCATCCCGGACAGTAAAACCCGGTCATCCCACGAAAAAGGCAGGGCATCCACAGAAGCCCCACCAGTTTTTGTCCTGCCATCACGCCAGCTCCACGCGGATTATCTGCCGGATTCCCTCACTTCCCTTGCTCTGATATTCCCCGTCCAAAACCGTTGCCAGCTCCCTAAAGCATTTCTCACTGATTTTTTCTGTAAGAAATGCAAATTCATCTGTATCATCCAAGACAAACGTTTCCACCTGGCCAAATACAGACGCAAGCTTTTGCTTTCCTTCGCTTAGATTTCCCTCAATCCGGACAAAATAACGGCATTCCCCTGTATTGATATCCGCCATCTGCTGCTGCTCATTCCCCCAGCCAAGCGCCACATTCCTGTCCTGATTTTGCACTGCCTCAATCATGTCTGCCACCACAGCACTGGCAGTTGGAAGCTTCCCCGCTCCGCTTCCATAATACATAGAGGTGCCCAGCATATCGCTTTTTACCAAAATCCCGTTAAAGACCCCGCTGACCCCATATAAGGGATGCTCCCTGCCAATCATAACCGGAGCCACCCGAGCATATACCTGATCTCCCACAATCCGGCTGGTTCCAAAAAGCTTTACCGAGGTTCCCATCTTTCTGGCATAGCAAAAGTCCCTATCTGTAATCCTGGTGATCCCCTCGGTGTAGATATCCTTGTAATGGACTTCCTTTCCCGTCATCATAGCGGTCAAAATCGCGATCTTCCGGCAGGTATCGTGGCCTTCCACATCTGCCTCCGGATTGCGCTCTGCATAGCCCAGATCCTGAGCCTCTTTTAAAGCAGCTTCAAAGGAAGCTCCATCCCGGTCCATCTTAGTCAGAATAAAATTGGTGGTGCCATTCAAAATTCCGGTAATCTCCAGAATCCTTTCCCCCATCAGGCAGCGGTACAGAGTCCTGATAATCGGGATACCTCCTCCCACACTGGCCTCAAAGAAAAAGTTGACGCCTTTTTCTCTGGCAATCTGCAAAAGTTCTGTTCCATAAGCCTCCACCAAGGCCTTATTGGAGGTTATCACATGCTTGCCAGCGCTTAGGCATGACTTTACAAAGGAATAGGCAGGATTTAAACCTCCCATGGTTTCCACCACCAGCCCTACCTGCTCATCCTCTTCGATCACCTTAACATCATGGACAATGCGATCTGCCACAGGACTGTCGGGAAACTCTCTCAAATCCAGCACATACTTCAAAACAATCTCCTGACCAGCTCTCTCTGCAATCCGCTCTCTGCTCCCCTCTAAAATCTCAGCCACACCAGATCCGATGGTTCCATATCCCATAATTGCTGCATACATCATAATCTCTCTCCTCGTTTTCCTATGGTTTGTAACTTTTCCTCTTCTATTCTCTGGCCAGAATCTTTACATAGTGGATCCCCTGATGCTCCTCCATCTCCTCTAGCATCTGAGATATATTTCCCGTGTCCGCCTTCACCTCCACCGACAGAGTGAGGGTTGCAATGCCATTAACTGGTATACTCTGATGAATCGTCAGAATGTTAGCCCGGTAGACCGCTACAATGTGAAGAAGGTCAGACAAAAGCCCCTGCCGGTCATCCATCTGCATGACAAAGGTAACGGTCTTTCCCTTGGTATTGTCATAGAAGGGGAAAATATCATCCTTGTATTTGTAAAAAGAGCTGCGGCTGATCCCTACACGCTCAGCTGCCTCCTGCACCGTTATAACCCGCTCTGACTCCAAAAGCTTCTTGGCTTCCACCACTTTCAAAAGAACCTCCGGAACTGCTTTCTGCTTCACCACAAAATATTTTGTTTTTTCTTCTGTCATAACAAATCCTCCTACACAAAACCTGTGGCTGCCTGAACCATAGCCTGTTCGCATCACGTGTACATTTGTGCTCATGAGGGAGATATTAGCACAAAAATGAAAAATGCGCAAGTTTTTTATTTCATAACAAAAAAAGACGCGCCCGGCCCATATATAAAAGGCAGGCTCTAAAAGAGTCTGCCTCAAACCGTATAACTGCTTCTGTCACAAAATCCCAGCTGCTGCCTCAGAATCCAAAAACAGCATTGCATGGGGATGCTGCCGGAGAATTGTAGCCGGACAGGCAGTTGAGATCTCATCCCTCACGGTGTGCTGTACAGCCAAAGTCTTTGTGGAGCCAGGGACCGTAACCATTAGATACGTCTCCTTATTTGTCAAAACCGGGATCGTCAAGGTTAGAGCTCTTTTCGGCACCTGGCTGATCTCAGAAAAGCATCCATCATGGACCTGCTGGTTCCTGCACACCTCATCCATTGCAACTATTTTCACAACCTCAGGGTCCCAAAAGTCTGCTGTGGGAGGATCATTGAAGGCCAAATGCCCGTTTTCACCAATCCCGTGAAAGATAATATCCGGCGGAAATTCTTCCAGCAGTTCTTTGTACCGTCTGCATTCTGCCTGAGGGTCATCTGTCTGGCCATTTAAATAATACACAGACCGAAAGATGGCTTTTGAAAACAAATGGCTCTTTAAAAGATTGCCAAATCCCTGCGGTGCATCACTCCTTAAGCCCAGGTACTCATCCATGTGGAAGGCATTGACCTTTTGAAAGTCCAGGTCCGAGGCCAGCAGGCTCTCGTACAGTTCAAACTGAGATGGCGCAGCAGCAAAGATTATATTGACCTGTCCTTTTTGGGCAATCACCTGTCTGGCCCTCTCCACCCCATGCCAGGCAGCCCCGGCTCCCATCTCCCTGCGGGTTTTATAAATATTAATCTTTAATTTTCCTGAAACCATCTGATGACAAGGATTCATTTATATCACCTCACACTCCGGAATATGCCGAAAATCCACCGTCAACCGGAATAACAATGCCTGTCACAAAGGAAGAGGCTTCCTCAGACAAAAGATATAAAAGCGCTCCGTACAGTTCCTCCGATTTTCCAAAACGGCCCATGGGAGTGCCTGCCAAAATTTTGTCTGTCCGGGGCGTAGGCGTCCCATCTTCATTAAAAAGGAGCTTTTCATTCTGGATCGTCACAAAAAAGCCGGGTGCTATGGCATTAACGCGAATCCCCACCCTGGAAAAATGCACTGCAAGCCACTGGGTAAAGTTGCTTACAGCAGCCTTTGCACCGGAATATGCAGGAATCTTTGTCAAGGGTGTGTAGGCATTCATGGATGAAATATTTACAATACAGCAGCCTTTACGCCCCAGCATATCCTGGGCAAATACCTGGGTTGGAATCAGGGTTCCAAGAAAATTCAGATTGAAAACAAATTCCACCCCTTTGGGATCCAGGTCGAAAAATGTGACCAGATCCTGGTCCAGATCCCCCTCACAATAATACTCTTTTGCCGTAGTCGCCCGGGGATTGTTACCACCAGCCCCGTTTATCAAAATATCACATTTCCCAAAATCTTTTACAAGGTCTGTATGTACCCTTTCCACACTGTCCCGGTTCAAAACATCACATTCATAAGCTTTGGCAATCCCCCCGGCTGCAGTGATCTCATCCGCATATTTCCCGGCTGCCTCCCTGTTGATGTCTAACAGGGAAACCTTAGCTTTACATTGAGCCAGCGCTTTTGCAAAGCCGCTGCATAATACTCCCCCGGCTCCAGTGACCACCACTGTCTTGTCAGTAAGATCAATTTCAAACGGTAATCTCATAAAAAATCTCCTCTCCTGCTGCAGGTATCCGGCCAGGCAAGCCTCCTCCTGCTATTTTATCCATTTCCAAACCCAATAACCTTAAAAAAATTATCTGCAAAAATCTTTTGTTTGTCTTTATCAGAAAGCTCTGCCATGAGCACCTTCCCAATTCCAAAAGCCAGATTCAAAAACGGGGCATCACTGCCAAACAAAATATTGTCCGCGCCTGCAATCTCCACCAAAGCCTCTAAGGCGCCATAAAAAATGGGGCTGGCGCAGATATCCACAAAAACATTCTCATATTCTCTGGCCAGACGGAAATAATCATCTTCCCTGTGACCGTCCCAGTTCCCACCGGAATGAGCCTGGACAAATCGGACCTGGGGATATTTTTTTGCCAGTTCTTCCAATCGCTTCGGAGACTGCCAGTCGTGATTTAAAATTGCCAGCTTTCTCTCAGCGGCAAAACCATAAATATTGTCATAACACCTCTGTGTCATCAGGCAATTCGCCTCATCAGGATGAAGCTTAATAAAGGACATGCCCAAACCCTCAAAGCATCTTGTCAGCTCTGAAAGAATCTCCCCCGGACGGTTTCCTGTGGCAAGCGCCATGCCGTAGAACCGTCCCGGATATTTTTTCAGCACCTTTGCTGTAATATCATTGGCCAGACGACTGTCAAGCCCTAGTCCCACCATGGGAGAAATGGCCATGGCATCCACTCCCATTCGGTCCATTTGGCTCACTAAATCCTCCTCAAAGCCACCCTGAATATCAAATTTGTGGTAAAGGCCGTGATGGGCATGAGAATCTACAATTTTATATTTACTGGTGTCCATCTGCTCAGAAATCGGTTTATATGTCATAATAAATCCCTCCTATCAGCTTCTGCAGATTTTCACCGGCAATCTTTTCCTTGTCTCTGTCTGAAATATCCGCATAGTAAAGCATTGCTATGGGACAGGCGGGGTTGTAAATCGGCATTCCGGTTCCAAAAAGCATACGCCCGGCTCCAAAGCGCTCTGTCACAGACTCCAGCCCCCGGTTAGCATCAAAATAACTGATTTCAAAATGCAGGTTGGGACACTGAGCCAAAAGCGGAAACAAAGTACGATTAGAACCGCAGCCCACCCGCACCAGGACAAAAGGTATGTCTGGCCAGGCATTGCACAGGCGATATATCTCATCCCAGGGCATTGGCTCGCTCCAGTGTTCCACCCCATAATCAAGAAAAACCGGCATATGCATCGCATTCATAGCACCAAACAGCTCCCCACAGCAAAAATCCGAGGTGGGGTACGTATGATGGTTAGGAAACAAGCGCAATGCGCAAATCCGGTTTTCCTTTACCTGTCTCTTTAAAGTCTCACCGTCCGGAAATTCTCCCGTATGTCCCGGCAGTCCCACCCATGCAGGATAAATATTTTCTTCTCCTTTGATCATCTCCATCAACTGCCGGTTTCCCTCCTGCGGCCAGCTGTCCTTTGCCATGGCGCTGTAGACTAAAGCCCTTCCTATTCCATAGCGGTCCATGGCTCTTTTTAACACCTCTATCGTATCAAAGCTACCGCCTTTATCAAGCTTTGCCCGGCCAAGCATAATCCCGGAATCAAACAATTGCAGCTCCACCTGTCAGCACCTCCTACAAAATATGGTATTTTTCAAACACATCCTTTAAGTAAGCTCCTGCCTGCAGCTCTCTGCGCACATGATTTTCCGCCTGAACTTTATCAAGAGCTCGTTTAAATACTTCCCGGGCGCAGTCAGAAGGCACCACAACAATCCCATCCACATCCGCAAAAATCAAATCTCCGCTGTGTACCAAAATTCCGTCACAAACCACCGGGCAGTCATAATCCGCCACCAGACAACGCCCTTTAGAATCCAGAGGATTTCTTCCCGTGGCAAACACCGGGAAATTCTCCCCCATCTCTCTTAGCTGCCGGATATCCCGGACTGCTCCGTCCACTACAACGCCCCGGGCCCCCCGGGCGATTGCTGCAGTGGCCATCAGCTCACCCCAAAAGCCATTGCTGTTAGAACCGTTCGTGCAGCAGACCACCAGCTCTCCTTCCTTCACCGAGTCCACTGCCTCGATCTCTGTTTTGTAGGGCTCATCCGGCATTTCGTACACATCATAACTTAGGACTGTCTTGGCAACTCCTACCAGCTTATAGCTGTCATCCAAGGGATGCAAACGCCCGCTCATCGCCTGGTTTCGATATCCCATCTCATCCAGAATATCACAGATCACTGCCGTATTCAGTTCACTTTGCAGATAATCCAGAAATTCCTTGTCATATTTATCCATATTGCACGTTCCTCCTGATCAATTGATTAAAATCCAAAATATTCTTTTGCATTTTCATAGCAGATTCCCCGGATGATCTTCTCCATCCACTTGTAATCCTTCGGGTACTCCCCCCGGTCTGCAAGTCCGCCTATATACTCACAAAGAATACGGCGGAAATAGTCGTGGCGGGTGTAGGATAAAAAGCTGCGGGAATCTGTCAACATCCCCACAAAACTTCCCAGCACGCTTAAACTGGCCAAGGTCTGCAGATGAGCCTCCATCCCAGTCTTTGTGTCATTAAACCACCATGCACAGCCATGCTGAATCTTCCCGCGGGCTTCCCCGTTTTCAAAACATCCAGCCAGGGTATCTATGACTGCATTATCCCCCGGATTGATGGAGTACAGAATCATTTTTGGCAATGCCCTCTTCCGCTCCAGGCTCCAAAGCAGGCCGGCCAGTTTCTCCCCACATGGGGTATCTCCCATGGCATCTCCCCCTGCATCTTCCCCAAGAGCCTCATACAGAGTCGGGCTTACATTCCGCAGCACTCCGAAATGAAGCTGCATCACCCACCCCCGTCTTGCATATTGCTTTGCCAGCCAGGAAAGTATAAAGGTCTGATATTTTTCTGCCTCAAGATCACTTAAAGCTTCTCCGCCAAGACGTCTGAAAAAAATATCCCTTACCTCCGTCTCCCTTGCAGGCGCCCAGGGAAGTTTTGTCAGACCGTGATCCGATACCCTGCAGCCCAGGGTTTCAAAGGCATCCAGCCGGTTGAGAAAAACCTGTAAAAGACTGTCAAGATGATCTATCCGAACCCCTGCTGCTTCCCCCAGCCTTTCCAGATAGGGAAGAAATTCCGGCTTTGTGATTTCTATGGCTTTATCCGGGCGAAAAGCCGGATAAACCTTCACAAAAAAATCTTCCTCTGCCAATCTTTTGTGCCATTTTAAATCATCAGCCGGATCATCTGTGGTGCAGATTTTTTCCACCTTGGCCTGAAGCATAAAATCTCTGGCACGAAGCCCCTTAAGGCCAAGCCTGCTATTGGCAAGGTCCCAAACCTCTGGCGCCGTGTCCTCGGTCAGATGTCCATGATAGCCAAAATATTTTTTCAATTCTAAGTGGGACCAGTGGTGCAGAGGATTGCCGATACACGCAGGAAGTGTCCTTGCATATGCAAGAAATTTTTCATAATCATCTGCATCCCCGGTGATCAGCCGTTCCACTACCCCGTTCCAGCGCAAGGCCGTCCATTTGTAGTGATCATCAGCAAGCCATACCTGCGTCAGATTATCAAAACTTTTGTTTTCTGCAATGTGGGATGCCTGGATATGACAGTGATAATCAATAATCGGCAAATCAGCGGCCATCTCGTGGTAGAGGATCCGTGCCGTGTCTCCGTTAAGCAAAAAATCTTCCGTGATAAATTCCATACTCCACCCCTCCTCTCTTATGGGTACAGCCAATTAGGCACTGCCATAGAAACCGCTGGTATATAAGTAATTGCCAAAAGTGCGCAGATCATCACCACGTAAAAGGGCAGCATACACTTGGCTAACTGCTCAATCTTTAAGCCGGTAATTCCGCTGGTGACAAACAGCACAGCCCCCACCGGCGGAGTAATGAGGCCAATCCCAAGGTTCAGGATCATCATCACTCCAAACTGTATTGGATCCATTCCAATGCTGACCGCTATAGGCAGCAGAATGGGCGTTGTGATAATGATGATGGATGACATATCCATAATCATTCCCAGGAAAAGTAATATCAGATTGATCAAAAGCAAAATCAGAATCCGGTTGGTTGTAAAGCCCAAAATTCCATTGATAATCATCTCCGGAACCTTTAAGTAGGCAAGGAGCCAGCCAAAGGCAGAAGAGACCCCCATAATTACCATAATGATGGAAAGGGTTCCCAGCGCCCTGTCAAGAATATTCCATATCTCCTTTCCCGGCAGCTCCCTGTAAATCACAAAAGTCACCAAGGTTGCCCACACTACGGCAATCGCCGCTGACTCTGTGGCAGTAAAGAGCCCTGTCAGGACCCCAACCATAATAATAATGACCGTGCAGATACCAAAAAACGAATCCAGAAACGCAGCTGCCATCACCTTAAAGCTGAATTTGTCCCCCTTGGGGTAATTGCGTTTTACAGAAACAATATAGCAAAAAATCATAAGGAACAGGCCAAGTAAAATCCCGGGAACCATACCTGCTAAAAACAATTTGGCAATGGACACAGAACCGGCCGCCATTGCATAGATGATCATATTATGGCTGGGCGGAATCAAAAGTCCCTCCACAGAACTTGCCATGGTGATTCCTGCCGAGAAATCAAGATCATACCCATCCTTCTCCATGATAGGGATCTCGATTACCCCCAGAGATGACACATCTGCCACAGGAGATCCAGAAATCCCCCCAAAGAACATACTGCCGAGTACATTAACATGGGCAAGTCCGCCCCGAAACTGGCCTACCAGAGATTTTGCCAGTTTAAACAGCCGTTCAGAAATACTTCCCGCACTCATAACCTCACCGGCCAAAATAAAGAAGGGAATCGCCATAAGAGAAAAGGAGTTTACACCTTTGACTATATTTGTCACTACCATCATCATGGGAATATCAAGGTAAAAAAATGTCGACACAGTAGAGATTCCCACCGCAAACACAATAGGCACCCGGAGAGCTATCAAAACCAGAAAGCTTCCAATCAAAAGCCATGTTCCAATCACTTCCGGCGTCATAAAACATCCTCCTCTCTTTTTTCCGTGTGTTTAAGCCTTCTATAGTATTTGTCAAACAGCGCTAAAAGATAAAACACCATGGAGGTGGGCACTGCCGCATAGAGAAAGCCTTTGCTGATGCGGATTCCATGAAGAATCGTGCCGGACACCTGCTTTGTCATGGCCAGTCCGGCAACAAAGATCACCCCGCAAAACACAATCGTGAGCACATCTCCAATGGTATCGATCCTTGCAAGCGTCTTTGGTTTACAGAGAAAATCAAGCAGTGTCACATGCAGGTGTCCTCCGGTGCGGATGGGCAGGGAAGCCCCCATCAGGCTCAGCCATACAAGGCAGAACAAGGTAAGCTCCTCCCCCCATGCAGGAGTTACATTAAAGAAGTATCTGCCCACAAAGACAATTGTGACGGATATGACCTGAACGCAAAGCATAACCTTGCAGATGCTTTTTACAATTCCAAATAATGTATCAAAAATTCTCTCCACCATCGCCTTGTCCCCCTTTCCTGCACTATTTGATATCCTGAATCCTCTTTAACAGGGCAAGAACCTCATCGCTGCCAAACTTCTCATAAACCGGCCAAACTGCATCAACCCACTCACTCTTGTCAGGAACCTCCACAACAGTAACTCCCAGCTCATCAAAACTCTCCATGATCTCATCCTCAGCCTCCTGGATGCTCTCCCGGTTGAAGGTCTGAGTCTCCTTGGCAGCCTGGCGTATAATCTCTTTCTGCTCATCGGAAAGCTTGTTCCATGTTATCTCGGAAATCACATAAGCTTCCACCGGATAGACATGGCCATCAAGAATCATGTTCGGGCAGACCTCATAAAATTTTTGGGATACAAAACCAGACAAAGGCTGTTCTGCTCCATCCACAACACCGGACTGCAATGCCGTGTACAGCTCGCTAAAGGACATGGGAGTGGGCGAGGCGCCTAAGCTCTTTACGATTTCCAGCCACATCTCCGTGTTCTGAACTCTCAGCTTTTTCCCTGCAAGATCCCCAAGAGAGTTGACCGGATCCTTTGTAAAGAAATGACGAGAACCTTCCTCAATGATACAGAGCCCGACCATCTGGGTGCCATCCTCCTGAATGCTGGCAAGAAGCTCCTGACCCACATCCGAATTTACCATTTTCCAAAAATGATCCCTGTCCCGAATCACATAGGGCAGCGTTGTGACTTCAACCTTTTTGGCACCAAAGTTTACCAGGGTGGTAAACTCTGTCCGGATCACATCGATGGTTCCCATCTGGACCCCTTCCTGCATAGCCGTGTCATCTCCTAACTGTCCGCCGGAGTACCGCTCCACTTTGATGGAACCTCCCGACAGCTCCTCAACCTTATCCGCAAAATAATAGAGCGTATCTGTCATAATATGGCCATCGGGCATCTGCTCCACAAACTTCAGGGTGACCGTCTCTGCCGCCTGCCCTGCTGCCGGGGCTTCCTCCTTTGCCATGGCCTCCGTCCCGGCAGCGGCTGTGGTCTGAGACGGAGCGGCCGTAGTCTGAGGCTCTGAGCTGCCTTTGCAGGCAGTAAGTGACATTACCATAGCTGCTGACAACAGGACCGACAAAATCTTTTTCATACTGTTTTCCTCCATTCTTTTATTAAATTCATTTATTTGTTCACCTTCTCTAATGTTTCCCAAATCCCCGAAAGATACACCGCTCCCAGAGCCCTGTCATAAAGCCCGTAGCCGGCTCCGCCTTTCTCACCCCAGATTCTCCTGCCATGATCCGGCCTTATATATCCTTCGTATCCTGCATCATAATAAGCTTTCATAATCTCCACTATGTCAAGAGACCCTGCCTTTGAATAATGGGCTGATTCCTCAAAGCTTCTGCCTGAAAGCCGCTTCACATTGCGCACATGCCCGAAGGCAATTCTGTCTGCGGAGGCATATTTTCTAATCAACCTGGGCAAGTCATTATCGTCAGAGCAGCCGAGAGAACCCGTACAAAAAGTCAGCGCATTATAAGGGCTGTCTGCAATCGCCAGGAAACGGTCTATGTTTTCTTCACTGGTGATAATACGCGGCAGGCCAAAAACAGGCCAGCAGGGATCATCCGGATGCATTGCCATGCGCACTCCCGCTTTCTCGGCCTCTGGTATCACAGCTTTGAGAAAATATTCCAGGTTTTCCCAAAGCCCTTCCTCCCCCACACTCTCATAGCATTTGAAAAGCTTTTCCAGCTCATTGGAGGAATAAACCGTCTCCCAGTCACACAAAGCAAAATCTCCGTCCAGCGGATCTTTTTTCTTCACCACCTCATCATCATAGGCTAATGCTGTAGAACCGTCCGGCAAAAGCCTTTCCGCATCGGTACGCATCCAGTCAAACACTGGCATAAAGTCGTAGCACACCACCTGAATCCCGGCTTTTCCAAGATTTTTGATGGTCGCAATATAATGATCGATATAAAGATCTCTGCTTTTTCTGCCCAGTTTAATCTCCTCATGTACCTTTACACTTTCAATCACCTCCAATCTCAGACCAGATTTTTCCACTTGGGATTTCACTGCAAGAATATCATCCAGCGCCCAAATTTCTCCCACTGCCACAGGCAGTTCTCCTGCAATCCCCTTTACCCCTGGTATCTGACGAATGTAACCAAGATCAATTGCATTGGCTTCGGGATACCAGCGGAATATCATTTTCATAGCCTGCCACTCCCTTTCTTAAAAGATAGTTATAGAAAATTTTCTGTTTTTCTATATTTTTTCTTTAAATTTTATAGGTGTATATTATCATTTTTCTGTTGTTTTTTCAATGACTTTATCCTATTATGATGTATTTTCCACGTAATAACTAATATTTTTGTTTATATATTATAAAATATAAACAAATTATTTAGAAATTTTTCTTTCATGCACAGAAATATTTCTTATATTTTTCTATAAACACAGTCAAATATTCCAGGGGTAATTCAGAAAAATATCTGTTTATCCCTTCTGCAATCCGGAAAAATCTTTTTTCTATCACAAATACATAAATTCAAACAGGATTTTTTCAAACAGATATTGCTTTCCATACAGAAACGTATTATTATTTTTCTATACAAAAAATCTACGGAAAGGTAAGGTAGATATCCATGGCACGAAAAGCAACGATTTCACAGATTGTCCAAAAGGTAGGCTGCTCCCCTGCCACTGTCTCCCGGGTGCTCAGCGGAAGCGATTATCCTGTCAAAAAGGAAACCCGCAAAAAAATCCTTCAGGCCGCAAAGGAATTAAACTATGTCTCACCCTCGATCCGCAACCCCATCAAAAACCGCATCTCAAAGGACATTTTCGTGGTTGTTCCCACGCTTACCAATCCATTTTACCCTCAGCTTTTGGTAGGTGTTGAGAACGTCTGTGAAGAGAATGGCTATACTCCCTTTTTCTGCAGCTCCCACCGCAACCCAGAAAAGGAGCAGGCAATGCTTAAGGCCTCACTATCCAAATCAGTTGCCGGCATCATTCTGTCCTCTATCAATGAAAACCAGGATTTCCTTACCGATATTCTCCAGCACAACATCCCCCTGGTGGTGTTTGATCAGTCTTTGTGCAACCTGAATGTAAGCTACGTAAAATTCAATTATTTTGAAGCTGCCAAATTGGCCGTAGAACATTTGTACCTGAAGGGACACCGACAGATCGCTTTTGCCTCCCCTCCTCTTAACCGTCTGGTACGAAGGGAGGCACTGGAGGGATATTTGTATGGATTGGAGGAATTTCATCTTCCCAGACAGGATGAATATATTATTTTGTCTGATTCTGAAAAAGAACGAGACGAAGGTCTCTATGATTTTGAAAACGGAAGATATTTCGCAAAATGTATTTATCAACTGAAAAGGCGGCCCACTGCCATCTTTACCTTAAATGATCTGACCGCCTTTGGGCTGATTGATGAACTGGGAAAGCTGGGTCTTAAGGTTCCGGATGATCTATCCGTGGTAGGATTTGACAACATTGAACAGAGTTCTTTTTTCACTCCGCCTCTCACCACAATCAATCAGCCCGCTTACGAGATCGGACGCCTCACTGCCAAAATTCTGATCGACCAGATCAACGGAAAAACCGAAGGAAATACAGCAATCAATCTGCGCCCGTCTATTGTGGAGCGGGCATCTGTCCGGACGCTCTATTACCGGGAGTGATATCCTGCCATGCAAAAGGACTGCCGCAGCTTTGACGCTTGTCATCTGCGCAGCAGTCCTGTTTTTCCCAAGCCTTATTCCTCTGCCAAAGCCTTTCTGTCCGGGCATCCCAGACTCAGCCATTTTAAATACGCGCTGATAAAGGCATCCAGGCCTCCGTCCAAAACATTCGTCACATTGCCGGTCTCCTCACCGGTACGCAGATCCTTTACCATGGTGTAGGGCTGCAACACATAAGAACGAATCTGGTTGCCCCAGCCAATCTCCTTTACATCCCCCCGGATATCAGACAGCTTCTCCGCATTTTCCTGCTGCTTAAGCATAAAAAGCTTTGCCTTCAGCATCTGCATGGCCTTGTCCTTGTTCTGGAACTGGGAACGCTCATTCTGACACTGAACCACGATTCCTGTGGGAACATGGGTGATACGCACTGCTGAGGAGGTCTTATTGATATGCTGTCCCCCAGCTCCGCTAGAACGGTAGGTATCAATCCGCAAATCCTCCTGGTTGATCTCCACGTCCAGATCCTCCTCAATATCCGGCATCACATCGCAGGAAACAAAGGAGGTCTGCCGCTTGCCCGCCGCATTGAAAGGGGAGATCCGCACCAACCGATGCACCCCCCGTTCAGACTTAAGGTAGCCAAAGGCATTCTCCCCATTGATCTGGATTGTCACTGACTTGATCCCCGCCTCATCCCCGTCCAGAAAATCAAGAACCTCCACCTTGTACTCCATCTTATCCGCCCATCGACAGTACATCCGGTAAAGCATACTGCACCAGTCGCAGGACTCGGTTCCCCCTGCGCCTGCATTAAGGCGTAAAATGGCATTGCACCGGTCGTATTCACCGGACAACAAGGTGCCCATGCGCAGCTTCTCCAATTTTCCTTCAAATTCCTCAAGCATCTCCTGGATCTCAGGAATCAGAGAGGCATCATTCTCCTCATATCCCATCTCGATCATCACCTGGATATCCTCATAGGCACTCTCTAAGCTCCGGTAAAGCTCTACCGTGTCCTTCAGGTTTTTTGCTTCCTGCACCAGTTTTGTGGCCCGGTCCGCATCATTCCAGAAATCCGGCTCCTCCATGGATTTGTCTAACTCATCGATTCTTCTGACCTTATTATCCAGGTCAAAGTGAATCCCTCACTTCCACTAATGGTTTTTGAAACGTAGATAATGTGTACTTAAACTGATCTAGCTCTACCACTGTGTCACCTTCTTTCATTTTATTTTCTTATCAGCAGCAGGGGATAGGTTCCTTATCCCTGAAGCATCTTCCTTCCGCAGCACTGCTTAAACTTTTTTCCGCTTCCGCAGGGACAGGGATCATTGGGATAGATCTTACGAACCTCCCGGCGCTTAGGCACAGGAGCAGCAGAGATATCCCGGTTGGTTCCTGTCACCTTCGCTGCTGGCTCCCGCTCCACCTTCTGCTCCACCCGAATGTGGAACAGAATCCGCACCGTCTCCTCGGTGATAGCGGCAGTCATGGCCTCAAACATCTCAAAGGCATTCATTTTATATTCCACAACCGGATCCCGCTGGCCATAGGCCTGCAGACCGATCCCCTGGCGAAGCTGATCCATATCGTCAATATGGCTCATCCACTTGTTGTCGATAACCTTAAGAAGAATCACCCGCTCAATTTCACGGATCTGCTCTGCCTCCGGAAACTCTGCCTCCTTGGCCTCATAAAGCTTGATAGCCTCCTCTTTAAGCTGGTGCTTCAGCTCATTTTTCTTTGTGGCCGGATGATTTTCCAGGGTTATCTTTCCCAAGGGAATAATAGGAAGCAGAAGAGAATTCAGCTCTCCCAGATCCCAGTCCTGCGGATTCTGTTCATCAGCAATGGACATGTCCACCGCGTTCTCCACAATATCCGTGACCATCTTTAAAATCAGGTCCCGCATATTATCTCCATCTAACACCTTCCGCCGTTCAGCGTAAATGATCTCCCGCTGTTCGTTGTTGACCTCATCGTATTTTAACAAATTCTCACGGATGCCGTAGTTGTTATTCTCGATCTTCATCTGAGCCTTCTCGATGGCATTGGAAAGCATCTTGTGTTCAATCTGCTCCCCCTCAGGCACTCCCAAGGCCGTAAACATACTCATCAGCCGCTCAGAACCAAACAGCCGCATCAAATCATCCTCTAAGGAAATGTAAAAGCGGGATTCACCTGGGTCTCCCTGACGTCCGGAACGTCCCCGGAGCTGATTGTCAATACGCCGGGCCTCATGGCGCTCTGTTCCGATAATGCGCAGACCTCCCAATGCCCTGGACTCTTCATCCAGCTTGATATCTGTACCACGGCCTGCCATGTTGGTGGCAATAGTCACGGCTCCGTGGACACCGGCATCTGCCACAATCTCTGCCTCCAGCTCATGATACTTGGCATTTAAAACCTTGTGGGGAATCCCCCGCCGGTTTAGCATCTTGCTGAGCATCTCGGAAGTCTCGATGGTGATGGTGCCCACCAAAACCGGCTGTCCCTTCTCGTGAGCCTCAGCCACCTCTTCCACCACTGCTTTAAACTTTTCGTTCTTTGTCTTATACACCGCATCCTCGTGGTCAATACGGGCCACTGGCTTGTTGGTGGGAATGGCAATCGCATCCATGCCATAGGTATTGCGGAATTCCTTTTCCTCCGTGAGCGCTGTACCAGTCATGCCGGATTTCTTCCGGAATTTGTTGAAAAAGTTCTGGAATGTGATCGTTGCCAAGGTCCGGCTCTCCCGGCGCACATTGACATGCTCCTTCGCCTCAATGGCCTGATGAAGGCCATCTGAGTATCGCCGTCCCGGCATGATCCGACCGGTAAATTCATCTACAATAAGAACCTCGTCATCCTTCACCACATAGTCCTTATCCCGAAACATCAGGTTGTTTGCCCGCAAAGCCAGGATAATATTGTGCTGGATCTCCAGATTTTCCGGATCGGCCAGATTATCGATGTGGAAAAACTCCTCCACCTTCTTTACTCCGTCCTCTGTTAAGTTTACCACCTTGTCCTTCTCATTGACCACAAAATCACCGGTCTCCTCAATGTCTTCGCCCATAATGGCGTTCATTTTGGTAAACTCCCCGGAGGCCTCGCCGCGGACCAGCTGATGGGCCAAAATATCGCAGACCTCATATAATTTGGTAGACTTGCCGCTCTGGCCTGAGATAATAAGGGGGGTCCGGGCCTCATCAATCAGCACTGAGTCCACCTCATCAATGATTGCATAATCTAAATCCCGAAGCACCATCTGCTCCTTATAGATAGCCATGTTGTCTCTCAGATAATCAAACCCCAGCTCATTGTTGGTCACATAGGTAATGTCACAGCGGTAAGCTGCTTTGCGCTCTTCGGAGGTCATGGGATTTAAAACCACACCAACCGTGAGCCCAAGAAACTCATGAATCTGTCCCATCCATTCTGCGTCACGCTTTGCCAGGTAGTCATTAACTGTGACAATGTGAACGCCCTTTCCTGTCAGAGCATTTAAATAGGCTGGCGCCGTGGAAACTAAGGTCTTACCTTCACCAGTCCTCATCTCTGCTATACGCCCCTGATGAAGAACAATTCCACCGATCAGCTGTACAGGAAAATGTTCCATATTAAGAGTTCTCCTGGCAGCCTCACGCACAGTGGCAAAGGCCTCCGGGAGAATATCATCTAAAGTCTCCCCGGCTGCCAGACGTTCCTTAAAAATCCTGGTATTATCCCGCAGCTCCTCATCACTCTTATTCATCATTTCCGGGCGCATGGCCTCAATCTTCTCCACAATTGGATAGATCATCTTCAGCTCCCGCTCACTGTGAGTACCAAATATCTTTTCTATGAGATTCATTCTCTGCTCTCCTAACTCACTTTTCTATCTTCTTAAGCCGTCTTTTTTAAGTCAATCTTATACATTGTAGCACTAACCATAAATTTATTCAACTTTTTCACCGGTTGTTCACAAAAAATTAATTTTCTATTTTTGTCAGGATTCTCCCAATTCCCGACAGCCTGTTTTCCCCATATTTTTCCTGCCTGTCCCCAAATCCGTCAGAATCCACCGACAGCATCCGGAAGCATTCCAACCACTCATTAGCAATTTGCACAAAAACTGTGTTCGTTCTCCGCTTATCCACATTATCCACATTTTTATTGTGAACAACTCCTGGAATTTTATCCACACCTATCCTTGTCCTGTTTTCGCCAAAAACCAGTTATACACCAAGTTATCCACATTATCCACACTCCTGCCTCTTCCCCAAAGAAAAATCCACAGACCAGCCCGCCTCTATCATTAATTTGTATATTTATCATAAACTTACAAATAATGACAAAAAAAGAGCCAAAAGGCCTTGACTTGGCTTTTTTTGACACGGACAGTCAATCATACATTTTCTCAAATTCCCCATAACGGAATCGTTGTAATTGTAATAACAATTAAAGAATTTTGATTGAATTTTCCAAATAAATATGATATACTAGGAATATCTCATAAAAAAAGGAGCTGATAAGATGCGTTATACGATTACAGGGAGAAATATCAATGTGACCTCAGGGCTCAGAAGAGCTGTGGAAGAAAAGATCGGAAAGCTGGACCGTTATTTTAACCCGGATACGGAAGTGATCGTGACACTGAGCGTGCAAAAGGATAAACAGAAAATCGAAGTAACCATCCCGGTCAAAGGCAATATCATCCGCGCTGAGGAGTCCAGCAGCGATATGTATGTCTCCATTGACTTGGTGGAAGAAGTTATCGAACGCCAGCTTAAGAAATATAAAAACAAGCTTATTGACAAAAAACAGTCAGCCCAGGCTTTTTCCGACTTTTTTATCAATGAGGAAGTGGAAGCTGATGAGGAGATTCAGATCGTCAAGACCAAACGATTTGGAATCAAGCCCATGGATCCGGAAGAGGCCTGCGTACAGATGGAGCTTTTGGGCCACAACTTTTATGTATTTTTAAATGCAGAGACAGAGGAGGTCAATGTGGTTTACAAGAGAAAGGGCCACTCCTATGGACTGATAGAACCGGAATTTTAATCTTCACAGGCAGCCTGTTTTGAACCGGCTGCCTGTTCTTTTGTATTTACAATGATCTTTTGGAGTATGGCAGCAGGCTGCAAATTCCCACATTGGCTATGTAGGCGGCATCCGCGCTTGCAAGTTCACGCATACCGCCCAGGTTTCCCTGATCTATCTGAAGCACCAGCTGAATGCGGGCTGCCATCAGGCACCCGGACCGCCTACAGCGGTCAGTACCCTGCAGGGCTCCGAAAGGAATCCCTACCCTTATAGTATATACCCTTCACGCAAAAATGTGCCTATCCAGATATTCCAAGGAACGATTCCCTGGCATAGTATCTCCGAAATGCAAACAGATACCACAGTCAGTTTTTACCATTTATGCCCGCACAATTTCCTTTACTAAAATCAGACAATCTCCTGGCCGTACTGTATCCGAGACAAGGCTATTGGTGGTAATGATATTTTCCTCCGTAGTATGGAATCTTTTGGCAATCTCCCACAGGGTATCCCCTTCCTGTACCAGATATCCCACGATCCCCGGCATCTGTTGCAGCCTTTTTGTATCCAAAGGC
Organism: Lachnospiraceae bacterium; assembly: GCA_022794255.1. GTDB lineage: Bacteria > Bacillota > Clostridia > Lachnospirales > Lachnospiraceae > Brotaphodocola. Next base: position 113,847 of record JAAWEL010000038.1, on the reverse strand, counting down.
TTTGTCTCTGCCTGGCGGATCACCATTTGACGGACCGGCTGAAGCACCAGCATATCCAGGAGGATGACTGCCTTTACCTCCACTGTATCTCCGCCGATCATTGCTGCAGTAAGCTGCTCCATATCTGTTTCCAGATACCACACACTGTCCTCTTTAATATCCGGCACCTCTGCCTCATAATGGAAGGGAAGAAGCTCTGTAACTGACTGGACCGGACGACTGTCATCATCCGTCAGATAAAGGATCCGCACCTCCAAAGCCCCATCCATAACCAGGGTATTCTCCCGTGTCTCTACCTCGTCTAACTTTACCATGCCAGTGCTGTGACATATCTGAAGGGCCCGGGGACCGCCTCCCACAGACACTTTTTCCGCAATCTTGCATTTTCCCGTATTTTTCGTCAAAATATGGTCAAAAAGAGCCTCCCCCGTATCCACGTTCAGCTCCCGGTTGGTTGCATAAAGATCACTTAAAATATCCAGCTGCTGCTCCTCGTAAAGTCGGATATCCAGCTCAATCACTGCATCCACATCCAGCTCCCGCATCTCCCCGTCATAGTCTGGCTTCTCCTCGATTCCCTTGTGAATCAGACGGGCAGATATGGCCGGAATCATCTCTTCCACGGCTCCTTGCATCTCCACATCCCCGGAAAAGGGAATGGCCTCCTCCACCCACTGAACCATGGCACTCTCCCCCTCGCCCTCGTAGATGACGAACACCATCAGCGTGCCTTCCAGATGAATCTTTCCGTCTAAAGGGCGGGTGGTCACGCCGGAAAGCCGCATCTGAGTCCAGAGGATCCGGTCAATGGCAGGCTTGGTCCCCGACAGGGTAATCTCCTCCTTCAGCCGGTAGGTGTCCTTGCGCCTTAAGGCAATGGCAGCCACATCAATGGTGCGTTTTAAGGTCTCCACCTGAGGAATGCCGTCCTCCTCATCCTCCACCGTCCCCAGCTCCACCGCTGCCTCTGTGTCAAAAAGTGATTCCACCTTGACCTCTAATGTCACAATTCCTTTGATACTAAGCTTTCGGGAATTGATAATATCGGCATTTAAATCCTCTAGCTGCCAGCTTACCCCCACATAGTCCTTCTCCTCAAGCCCAGGCACATTGATGGTCTCCTCAAAGGGTATCAAGCCCCCTAATGTTTGCAGCCCCCCTTCCTCTTTTCGGTACAACACATGAAAATCCAGCTTTCCCCGAACCACCACTTTCTCGCTCTGCGTCTTTACCGGCTCCATCTGGATCTCTCCCGCATCCAATATCACCTGAGCAATATCGCTCATAGTATCCGGGACAATAAAGTCATCATCCAGAGTGACCTGTGTGCTGACCTGGTTTTTCCAGCGGTTCATATGTATATTTTGTTTCACCAGCTCCAACATAAAAAGCACCCACCTTACTTTCTATTTTCTTTTTTATAGAAATTGTATGTGGATGCCAGCCGGAATATGATTGCAACAGCCCGGACAAGGGCATTGTTGTATATGATTTTCCTCAGTCGTATTCTTCCAGAAAATGATGCCGTAATCCATCCTTCACATAGCCGATGCAGGCATCCAGATTTACGTTTTCCACACTTTTGAAAATATTTGTCTCTATGTGCGGGTTAATCTGCCGGAAATGGTTAATTAATGTTTTCATCTCCTGTCTCTTAGATGTATGTGCCTCCTCCTCCATAGCCTGCTCTTTGGCAATCTGCTCCGTAAAGCGGCAGGCGCACTGAAGAAAACGCAGGTGGTTATATTCCTTCCAGGCCAGGATGTGCTCCTCTTTTACAAGATACAGGGGACGAATCAACTCCATTCCTTCAAAATTGCTGCTGTGCAGCTTGGGCATCATCGTATTTACCTGGGCGCCGTAAAGCATGCTCATAAGAATAGTTTCGATCACATCATCAAAATGATGGCCCAGGGCTATTTTATTACACCCTAACTCCCTGGCATTGGCATACAGATTCCCCCGGCGCATCCGGGCACAGAGATAGCAGGGGGAACCCCCTGCATCCACCACAGTGTCAAAAATATCTGACTGAAAAATATGAATGGGAATCTCCATCCTTGCAGCATTTTCCTCAATCAGCTTCCGGTTTGCCGGGTGATAGCCCGGATCCATCACAAGAAACTTCAGACCAAATTCCATTCTTCCATGGCGAAGAATCTCCTGCATACACTTTGCAAGAAGCATAGAATCCTTGCCGCCAGAGATGCAAACAGCAATGTTGTCCCCTTCCTTAATCATGTCATATTCATTTAAAGCCCTGACAAAAGGCCGCCAGATTTCCTTGCGGAAACGTTTAATAATGCTTTTTTCTATCTCCTGGCAGCGTTTTTCCATACTCCTTTATTCCTTTCTCTCACTTATCTTTTACAGTTCCTTTTTCTTTGGTTCACTTTTTCCAAACTCTTTCTGTTCCTCCCTTTTTCCTCTCGCCTTCTCCAGCTCTCTTTCCAATCGGCCCACCTGCTGCTCCAAATTACGCACCTTCTCCTCCATCTGCTCATACTGCTCTATAGTAGCAACAGCGGCCATCTGTTTTTTGGGTACTGGGACTCCTCCCACCTTCACCGGACGGGCAGGGATCCCCACTGCCGTGGTGTCATTTTCCAGAGGCTTTAAAAGCACCGCATTGGCTGCAATCGTACAGTTATCTCCCACCTCAAAGGCTCCTAAAATCTTTGCTCCAGCTCCTACTGTCACATTATTTCCCAAAGTAGGGTGGCGCTTTCCTTTGTTTAAGCCCACTCCCCCCAGTGTCACTCCCTGATAGATGGTGCAATTATCTCCCACCACGGTGGTCTCACCGATCACCACCCCGCAGCCATGGTCAATCAGGATCCCATGGCCCAACTCTGCCCCGGGATGAATCTCAATCAAGGTCCAGAACCGGGCAATCTGGGAGATCAGTCTTGCCATAAAAAACATTCGGCGCTTATAAAACCAGTGGGCGAATCGATGCCAGATCAGGGCGTGAACTCCCTGATAGAGCAAAAGCACCTCCCATGCATTTCTGGCCGCCGGATCCCTCTCCTGAACAGCCTTTACATCCATCCATATATCTTTAAGAATCATTCTTATCAACCTCTTTTTCTCAGGATTGTTTATCTTTTCCTGTATCCGTTTCTGGTGCCTGTTGCCAGGCCCGAATTATTTCTTCATATTATCATATGGAGGACTAAACTGACAAGTGCAAATATAGAGCGTAAGAAAAAGTTCACTTGTAAAACCCCGCTATTTCTGCTATGCTAGAATATGTTTTAAATAGTTAAATAACAAAGATTTGAAAGGAGTCCTGCCTTATGGAATATTATCAAAAATCTTCCTACCGTTCTGGCGGAAGATATCAGAAGAAATCCTCCGGCAACCTGCCGGGGCTTTTTCTCTTTTATATATTGCCATTTATTGTTTTCAATGGTCTTTTATTCTATTGTGTCACCTCAGCTCCCAAAATTTCCTTAGAGCTCCGCGACACTAATGACTATCTCACTTCCGAGGCAACCATGACGATTGATTCCTGGTTTCCCACCAAAAAAATCTCTGTCAACATGGATGGAGAGATTTTAGAGCTAACCAAGGGCAAGCGCCGCTCCTACACCGTTCCTGTGACCCGAAACGGTGTTTTGGAAGCTACTGTAGTCAATCTAAACGGTATGTCCTCCACAGTTTTCCGCCATGTAAACATTTTAGATGACAATCCGCCTTCCTTTGAAAATGCATCACTTGAGGACGGACTTTTAACTTTGCGGGTATCCGACAGCCAGTCTCTTGTCAATCCGGACTCTGTTTATGCTACCGATTCTGTGGGACAGCAACGAAGCCCTCTTTCTGTGGAGCGCATTGAAAACCAAACTGACAATACCATTGACTACGAGCTGCAATTCGATATGGATCTTAACGGCCTCCATGTGTTCATTCAGGACAAGGCAGGCAATGAAGCACAAAAGACCTTTTATACCCATAAGGAAGGAAACTTAGATGTCCTGGAAGTGGACTCTCCTGAAGAGGAGACAAATGATATTGTTGTGCAAGAAGAAGGAGAGACTCCTTCTGATGCGTCTGATTTAACGGAGGGCGCCGGCAATGAAACTTCCTCCATTGTGATCGAGTAATTATAGTACTTTTCTTGTTTTTCAGCTGAATTTTCAAAAACCCTCTCCCATTTTATGATAAAATGAGAGATATTAGAGTTTAATAAAGCTATTTTACGCATTTATGATAGGGAAGAAGGGGTATATATGAAAATTTTATATGAGGATGCCTATATCATTGTGGTGTGGAAACCAGCAGGAATGGAGTCCCAGACCTCACGGAGGTTAGGGGCAGACGTGGTAAACGAACTTAAGCGACATATCCACAATTCATCCCCAAAGATGGGAGAGCCCTATGTGGGAGTTATCCACAGATTAGACAAGCCGGTCAGTGGAATTTTGGTCTATGCCAAGGACAAAGAAGCTGCTTCTGCTTTGAGCAAGCAGATTTCTGACGGGGCAATGGACAAGCGATATTTGGCAGTTCTTTGTGGACAAGTGGATAAAAATGTGGATAAGTTTGTGGATTATCTGTTGAAAGATCAAAAGGAGAATGTTTCCCGGATTGTTGATAAGGGGACAACCGGCGGGAAACGGGCAGAATTGAGCTATCTGGTTTTAAAGAGCGGATTGATGGAGCCCTACGGGGTTCTCACCCTGGCGGAGATCACACTATATACTGGCAGGCACCATCAGATCCGGGTGCAGATGGCAGCCCATGGTCTTCCTCTATGGGGAGACAGAAAGTATAACCCGACTTTTTCCCGGTCCGGCGGAAAAGAAGATGATATTGCATTGTCTGCCTTTCAGTTGTCCTTTTTCCACCCGGTTACAAAAGGAATTATGAAATTTTGCCGAATGCCAGATAAAGGGATTTTCCGGGTATTTTGACACAAATATGTGATACATATTGCGGACAATAGGCAAAGCTGGTACAATAGAAGCAGGAAAAAGTATCAGAAACGAGAGGGCAAGACATGAAAAGGGAATGTGGAATGTTGCTTCCTGTAGCCAGTATTCCATCAAAATATGGAATCGGCTCATTTTCCAGAGAAGCATATGACTTTGTGGACAAATTGGAAGAGGCAGGGCAGCAGTATTGGCAGATCCTGCCCTTAGGTCCTACCGGCTATGGGGATTCCCCCTACCAGTCCTTCAGTGCATTTGCAGGGAATCCTTACTTTATTGATCTGGAGAAGCTGACTGAGGAAGGACTTCTGACAAAACAGGAATGTGACCAGGCAGATTTTGGCAAGGATAAGAGGGATATCGATTATGGAAAACTTTATGAGAATCGTTTTCCCCTTTTAAAAAAGGCATTCCTCCGATGGAAAAAGAAGCAAACACGCATGGGAGATGACGGGATCCGGATGTTTTTGGAACATACACTGGCACCAGAAACCCGGGAATATTGCTTTTTTATGGCCGTGAAAAACGATTTTGCCGGAAAAAGCTGGGATGAGTGGGATGAGGATATCCGCCTTCGGGATGTGGTGACTCTGGAAAAATACCGGAAACGGCTGGAGGAGGAGATTCTCTTTTATGAGTTTCAGCAGTATCTCTTTGAAAGACAGTGGCGACAGCTGAAAACCTATGCCAACCGAAAGGGCATCCGTATTCTCGGTGACATTCCCATCTATGTGGCATTTGACGGGGCGGATACATGGGCCCATCCGGAGCTATTCCAATTTGACGAGGAGTGCAGGCCCACAGCAGTGGCCGGATGCCCGCCAGATGCTTTTTCTGCCACAGGTCAGCTCTGGGGAAATCCCCTATATCAGTGGGATTATCATGAGAAAACCGGCTATAGCTGGTGGATCCGGCGAATGGAATACTGTTTCCGGCTTTATGATACTGTGCGGGTAGACCATTTCCGTGGATTTGATGAATACTGGTCTATTCCAGCTGGAGATAAGACTGCTAAGAACGGACATTGGGAAAAGGGTCCGGGGCTGACTCTCTTTAAAGCCATGAAAAAGCGTTTAGGCGATCTGGATATTATTGCGGAGGATCTGGGATTTTTGACTCCCTCCGTGAGAAAGCTGGTTCAGGATACGGGCTTTCCAGGTATGAAGGTACTGGAGTTTGCCTTTGATGATACCGAAAACAGTGATTATCTGACCCATAAATATCAGGAGAATTGTGTGGTTTATACAGGAACGCACGACAATGATACTCTGCAGAGCTGGTACCACAATCTGGATCCAAAGCTGCGCCAGTTTACTGTGAATTATATAGGAAATGAATGGACCCCCCGGGGAGAGATCCACTGGGATTTTATCCGTCTGGCCTTAAGAAGCAAGGCAAGGCTGGCAATCATCCCTGTGCAGGATTATCTCGGACTGGGGAACTGGGCCCGAATCAACGAGCCATCCACCTTAGGGAAGAACTGGCGATGGCGAATGGCGGCAGAGGATTTGACACCAAAGCTTCTGAAAAGATGCAGGGATCTGGCCAGATGGTATGGACGGACCGGCAGGGAATAGTATCAAAAGAGCACAAACGGTTGATTCGTTTGTGCTCTTTTGGCAAATATTAAATACACGGATGCTGTTTCACTTCATTCCTCTCCTACATAGACAAGCCGTTCCACATACGCTCTCCCCTCTCCTTTAAAAACAGGAATCTCCCGGTCAATCTCCCAGGAACTCCGGATGATTTTCCCTTTTTCTGTCTCTATCTGGCTGTCCGGCTCTTCTGCCCTTTCCTTCCGGATACAGCAACTCCCCCACTTCTGTTCTGTGGGATAATCCTCCCAGTTGATTCCTTTCTTTTCTATAAGCATATTCCGGATATCTTTGCCTGTCTTATTGTCCAGCTCTTTATAGGAGAAGCAGGCCTGACCTGCCATCTGTATGCTGTTTCTTACTGCATCCAGCTGCCGCCAGTAAAGGAGGTTTGCCACCTCTTCCTTGGGAATATTAAAGCATCGATTGTCAAACACCGCCTTATGGGCCACCCTCTTATAGGCAGAGATAAACGCCTCATTCTCCTCCATATGTTCAAGAAATATCCGGTTAAATGCCATGGTAGCCATGCTGGCTCCCACACTGCATATCTTCTGAACCTCATAGTCAAACCATGCCGATGACGTCAATTTTTTATAATCTACAAGAATCAAGGTAATCTCATCTGACTGGGTATAGCCCAGCACACAGCCCTGAATATTTTCGCACAGATATTTCATGGTTTCCTGCATGGATTTTATTATCACCGGGTCAAAGGGTTTCTCAAATCCTCTGGTAAATGTGTGAAAGGCCTTGCCGTCAATCCGCATAACCACCGGCATCCGCCTTACTAACCTCGTCTTTGTTACTGTCTCATAAAAGCTTTTCATACGACATCCTAAATCATCATGTGTTGGCATACGTTCCCTCCTCAAATAGTTTAAGCATCATTGCCTGCAAAAATCAATACTTTGTAACAACCGTTTCTTTCTCATCAAAGGAAACTTCTCTTCCATAACCATTAGGGGAAATTGCTTCCTTTCTTGCCAAATAACATAAATTTTGATACACTGATACAAGTCAATATTTTGTGAAACAGGCTAAATCACATTCATGTCTGGCGGAAAGGAGTACTATGAAATACAATGAAGAAAAGAAGCAGGGCATTTTCCACTCCTATACGGCCTTTTACATGGATCAGCGGGGTTTAACCCCCAGCTCCCTTAAAAGAGCCACCGGCATCAACCGGACCACCATTATTCAGATATGCAATGGCCGGCGTCCCGGAAAGCATCTATATAAGTTGGCTGAAGCGCTCTGTGTAGACCCAGATGATTTAAAATTCTGTGTAGATCCGTTAAAGATCCAAAAAACAGCTGTGAATATCAAGGAAATAACCAGACAGCTCCTTGCTGCTTTCTCACAGCTTTACCCTCTGTTTCAAAGGAAAAAAGCAGATTTGATCTCCGCCTGGCTCTTGTCTGATGAATCGATTGAGGATTTCCCAGACCATTTAGATGACTATGTCCGCTATCTGGCTCTTGACAGCAACCAGCTAGGCCGTAATCTTCTTTCCCTTTCTATCCCGGAGCCATCTGCCCAGGCTCTGCCGGCCCCGAATTTCAAACAACAAAAAAATCCTGCTTCAGAATCCACCACCGCCCTGGAGCATTACCGGAGGCAAAGACAAGAAGAACAAAGACAGATGCAAATGCCTGCAAGCTTTTATATCAGCAGTCTGGCAGACAAAGCTCATATGACAAGACAGACAATGAGCCGTCTGCTCAAGGGAACCCAAAAGCCCACCAATAAACAATTATGGACGTTTGCCTCCATCCTCAGAGTATCCTATTCTGATCTGTCCAGAGATCTAAATCCTGACTCCTCTGCCGCAGAACCAATGGTGAATATTCAGCGGGAGAAGGATAAACTCCTTTATGCAATCGCTCACTGCAAGCCAAAACGGTTAAAGTATAGGTTCGGAATCCTCCTTCAATACCTTCGCTGTCAGGATAATGAGATGGAGCAGTGTCTGGAATATCTTTTATTTTCCAGACCTTCTGACGAAACAGATTTCATTATAACCTTAAATAATTTGATGAAGCAGCCATTTTCTAATGAAGCACTCTATATGCCTTCCATTGAGATCGGCTATTGTCAAACAGAGAATCAAAATAATGAATATGAGGCCTATGTGCTTTTTGAGGACTGGTTTTATCAAATCTTTCAGATAGAATCTCCTCTTTACAAGCTCCCTGTCCCGGATTCTATCGACCGCACAGGTCTGCCTGAATATGGAATAAACTTCCCTATTTGTTTCTTTACGGACCTGTCACCCAGAGATAATCCAGAGGATTTTCAATCGGAGCTGGTCGGTCAGGTAATGGAATATCTTCTGAACTATGAAACCGCTTTTATGTATCCCAGACTTGCCGCAATCTTTGAAGATTACCTGGATACATATCTTTATGATGCCGAAATCCAGGAATTTGCCACGGATTTGGAGCTGACCCGCTCCCTTTCTATACGGCACAAGGAATCCCTGTACCGTCAGTTCCTTTCAAAGAAATGGGAGGAATCCATGGATTCTTCTGAGTTCATAGACAAGCTTGCCAAAGATCTTGGCAGAATGGATGCAGATCCGGAATACAAACAAAAAATTTTTCGTCTGTTATAACTACTGCCTGCAATGCAGCCATGGGGATTTTTCCGTGTCAGTCAGTCCAATACACACAACCCTTTTCATGGATTTCAGTATAGGCAATGCCTATACCTGCATATTCCTTACCGGTTCATGGTTTCCGAAAAATTAAAAGATGGTTAATATTTAAAGGTTTAAGCTTCACTGGTCACTGGTTACAGTTTCTCTTCCACCAGCCGTCCACAGGAATCGAACCTGCGCTCTTCAGTTTTTAACACTGATGCTTCACCATTAGCTTTTGGCTTGTTACGCATTTATAGTGCGCATTGATGATACATAGACATTGTATAGTGACCCCTATACCGGGGGACTGAGTCCGGGATTTTCGCATTACAGGCAGTCATAGCATACCGTCAAATGGATCAAGCGGAATCAATGTCGTGGCATTTGAGGCAGTGATCTCCCCCTCAATTTTCTGATTGATTTCTTCTTTTGAGTCACCAGCAGCTATTCTGCCATGTTTGTTCTCCTCTCTCCACCTGTATTTATTGTATCAAGTATAGCAAATCAAAAATCTCCCAACCACTACAAAATATCAAAAAAATGGAAAAGTTTTGATTTTTGTAATGTTTAAAACCGAACCAAAGACAATACATTTACTTTTTCCGCTACAAATGTTATAATTTCACCCGAAGAACGAATCATTATGGAAGAAAGGAGACCTGTCATGGCAGTAAAAGAAAAACGCACCATCCGGATCATCGGAGAAAGAAACATCTGCCTGCACCTGAGCAATCCGGATCATCAGGAACGCATTATAAAAATAGGAAAAGCCTTATCCTCCTCCACCAGGCTGCAAATCCTGGACATGTTAAAAAACACTCCCCGTTCCCTCCAGGAGATCGCAACCATCCTAAACATTCCTTTGTCCTCCGCGGCTCTCCATATCAAAACCCTGGAGGAAGCCCATCTGATTGTCACGGAGAGCCAGCCGGGAATCCGGGGATCTATGCGGGTCTGCATCTGCAGCATGCAGTCCTTCCACTTAGAAACCTTTGATGCTGATATCGATTCGGTCAACAAGACCATTTCCGTGGATATGCCCATTGGCAGCTACTGCAACTGTGACATTTCCCCCACCTGCGGACTGGCAAACGAAAACGGAGCCATTGAAGCCTACGATACCATCCAGTCCTTCTACACCCCGGCCCGGACTCAAGCCCAGCTGATCTGGTTTAGCAAGGGATACTTGGAATACCGTTTTCCCAACATCTGCAATCCGCTGCTTCCGCTGGGAGAGATCTCCTTTTCTATGGAAATCTGTTCCGAAGCGCCGGGATTTTTGGAAAACTGGCCGTCTGACATAACGGTTTCCATCAATGGCATAGAGGTGGGAACCTTTCACTCTCCCGGAGACTTTGGCTCCAGAAGAGGCAAGCTCACTCCCCCTGTATGGCCCAATGGGAATACCCAGTATGGATTTTTAAAGACCTTTTCTGTTCGGGAAAACGGAAGCTATCTGGACGGAAAGCCGGAAAATCTTCTGATTGGCTTAAAGGATTTAAAGCTGGGGGACCAGCCATATATCTCTCTGAAAATAGAGGTAAAAGAAGATGCCAAAAATATTGGAGGAGTTAATATCTTTGGAGAAAAGTACGGAGATTATCCTCAGGGGATTATTATGAATCTTACTTATCTTTAAAATATCTTACTATGGCTCCTGTTCAGTCCATAAGATGACTGAACAAGAGCCATTATGATCATTTAAAATCTTTCAATTTTTTTAATCTCCTTGCATTTTTTAGGGCAATGTAGTATAGTATAACAAACAGCTAAATATAGTTTCAAAAACTATGTGTTAAGGTTTTTATCGTGCTCTTTGTCGAAGGAGGGATTTTCTATGATGTTTAAAATCAAAGACCCGGGCAGTGCCCTTACCCATTTTATAGCCATGCTGCTGGCTTTAGCGGCTGCCACCCCGCTTTTAATCAAGGCTGCCGGCTCTCCGGACCAGGCTCATGTACTGGCCCTGACGATTTTCATTATCAGCATGATTCTTTTGTATGCCGCAAGCACAATCTATCACACCCTGGATATTTCACCCAAAGTGAACCAAATCCTCAGGAAGGTGGATCACATGATGATTTTCATCCTTATCGCCGGCACCTACACCCCTGTGTGTATGCTGGTTTTGGGAGACCGCACAGGATGGACGCTCCTGGCCCTGGTATGGGGAATCGCATTTGTGGGGATCCTGATCAATGCTCTGTGGATCACCTGTCCCAAATGGTTCTCTTCCCTGATCTATATCGCTATGGGTTGGGTATGTGTGCTGGCTTTTGGCAAAATCATTGCTGCTCTTCCGGGAAGTGCTTTTGGCTGGCTCTTGGCCGGAGGGATCATCTATACCGTGGGCGGTGTGATCTATGCCATGAAACTGCCCCTTTTTAACGACCGGTTTAAGAACTTCGGCTCCCACGAAATTTTTCATTTGTTTGTCATGGGGGGAAGTCTCTGCCATTATATTATGATGTATGCCTTTGTGGCTTGATAACCTGTCCTTGCTCACAGCTCAGACTCATTTAATAAACAACCAACACCAGACATCTCCTCAGATTCTTTGAGGAATGGCTGGTGTCTTAAATTATAAACCGCTTCTGTCTTAATCCCTTCTGAAAATATCCCGTGTATAAACCTTATGGCTGACATCATCCAGACAGCTGCTGTACCGGTTGGCTATAATCGCCTGAGATATCTCCTTAAATTTTTCCAGGTCATTGACCACTCTGCTTCCAAAAAATGTTTCCCCGTTCTTTAAGGCCGGCTCATAGATCACCACTGTAGCCCCCTTTGCCTTGATCCTCTTCATAATCCCCTGAATAGAGCTTTGACGGAAATTGTCAGAATTGCTTTTCATTGTAAGGCGATAGACCCCTATCACCACTTCCCGTTCCTTGCTGCTGTTCCAGCTTTCATTGGCTTCATAGGCGCCGGCAATCTCCAACACCCGATCTGCAATAAAATCCTTCCGGGTCCGGTTGCTCTCAACAATTGCTTCAATAAGATTCTCCGGCACATCCTCATAGTTGGCTAACAGCTGCTTTGTATCCTTGGGAAGACAGTAGCCTCCATAGCCAAAGGAAGGATTGTTGTAATGTATGCCGATTCTGGGGTCTAAGCATACCCCGTCTATAATATGCTGGGTATTTAAGCCCTTCATCTCCGCATAGGTGTCCAGCTCATTAAAATAGGAAACCCTGAGCGCCAGGTATGTGTTGGCAAAAAGCTTCACTGCCTCAGCCTCTGTAAATCCCATAAACAGAGTGTCCACATTCTCCTTGATCGCTCCCTCCTGAAGCAATGCAGCAAAGGCGCGGGACGCCTCCATAAGTCTCTCATCCTCCAAATCTGTCCCTATGACGATCCGGCTGGGGTAGAGATTATCATAGAGCGCCTTGGACTCCCGTAAAAATTCAGGACTGAATAAAATATTCCGGCTTCCGGTCTTTTCCCGGATACTCTTAGTATATCCTACAGGAATGGTTGATTTAATCACAATCATCGCCTCCGGATTATACTCCATCACCAGCTTTATCACTGCTTCCACCGCTGATGTATCAAAAAAATTCTTCTTGCTGTCATAGTTTGTGGGAGCGGCAATCACCACAAAATCCGCATCTTTATAGGCTTTTTCTCCATCCAAAGTGGCTGTCAGATCAAGCTCTTTTTCTGCAAAATACTTCTCGATGTACTCATCCTGGATCGGTGATCTCCTGTTATTGATCATCTCTACCTTCTCTGGAACAATATCAACCGCTGTCACTGGATGACGCTGGGACAGCAAAGTCGCTATAGAAAGGCCCACATATCCAGTACCTGCCACCGCAATCTTTAAGTTCCTTAAATCGTTCATATTTCCTCCATTCCCTGCAGCTCTTTTACATGTAAAAACTGGCATACCACTCTGCAAATTTCCGCAAGCCATCCCGCAAGCTTGTTTTGGGCTTAAATCCAAAGTCTTCCTCTAAGGGAGCAGTATCCGCATACGTAATCGGTACATCTCCGGGCTGCATGGGAACCAGCTTTTTGTGGGTTTCAAAATCATAATCCTTGGGCAGCACCCCTGCCCGAATCAGCTCCTGCTGAAGGATTTCCACAAAATCCAGAAGATTTTCCGGTTGATTATTTCCTATATTGTAAATCTTATAGGGAGGCAGAGGCAGGCCGTCCTCCCCATCTCTCCTCTCCGGCCCGTGTCTCATAATCCTTACCACGCCTTCCACAATATCATCAATATAGGTAAAATCCCTTTTACAGTTTCCATAATTAAATATCTCTATGGTTTTTCCTGCCCGCAGCTTGTCCGTAAAGCCAAAATAGGCCATATCTGGCCTTCCTGCCGGGCCATAGACAGTAAAAAACCGCAGGCCTGTTGATGGAATGTTATAGAGCTTGCTGTAGGCATGGGCCATAAGCTCATTGCTCTTTTTTGTGGCCGCATAGAGAGAAACCGGATTGTCCACCTTGTCCTCTGTGCTGTAAGGTACTTTTTTATTGCTGCCATAGACCGAAGAACTGGATGCATACATAAAATGCTCCACGCCTCTTTGCCCCTCGTCATAGCTATGACGGCAGGCCTCCAAAAGATTGTAAAATCCAATCAGATTGCTCTCCACATATGCATCCGGATTGGTAATGCTGTACCGGACACCAGCCTGAGCTGCCAGATTAACAACCACAGACGGCTTATAGTCAGCAAAAATTTTGTCAATCGTCTCCCTGTCTGCTATGGAACCCTTTATAAACACAAAACCAGCATATTGATCCAGTTCCTTTAACCGGGCTTTCTTGATATTGACATCATAGTAATCATTTATATTGTCAATACCAATAACTTTTACATCCGATATATCTTTATATAATCTTTTTATCAGATTGGAGCCAATAAAACCGGCAGCTCCGGTGATTAGGATTGTCTTTCCCTCCAGTTCAATATTAAAATCAACCATTATCTGTTTCCTTTCCGTGGATTTTAAATTTATGAAACATGCTCTAAGCTATAGTATCACAAAAAAACTGTTTTCAAAAGATAAAAAATATTTCTTTTTTCTCTTTTTAGCCGATATACAGTATAAGAACTTCACAAAATTCTCACAAAAGGAGGTTATCCATGAAGGTTTCGACAGGAAGCTGGCAGTCGGAAGCCAGCAAATCTGTGTACCGTTCTGTCTCTAAGGAAACACTAGACAGCGCAAAGACAAAAGACTCAGCTCTGCAAGAAATGAAAAATGATGATATGCAAAACCGCCTGTTTGCTGCTTCCGGAAAGTCCTCAGAAAAGTCTGGCAGCAACTTTAAGATGAAATCCTCCGCACCGGACGAATCGGTTGGCCAGCTTGCATCCGAACTGGCCCGGGCTGAAACCAGGATGGATGTGCAGCAGGTATCCTCCAAAGCCATGCGGGCTCTTGCCAACTTAAAAATGGCCTCTGTGGCCAGCGAAGGCAAAGAGGCCAAAAAGATCGCCCAGATGATCCGGCGAATGGAAAAGTTAATCAAGCGGATCAGCAAAAAAATGCAGCATTTAAGCAAGGAAGAGCAGATCGAAAACCAAAGAAAGCGGGCGGAGAAAAAAGAAGAATTGCAGAAGGCACAAGAGCTTGCAAAGGAATTAAGCAGCCGCAGGCGCAAACGCAAAAGAGATGAACGAGGCTACGCCTTAAAGGAGATGGCAGAGGACAACAAAAATTCTGCCGCTGATGTAGTCTCCTCCTTAAACAGTGCCATCAGTGCTTCCACCTCTGTGCCGGACCTCTCTTCTGTCGCCGACATAGGCGGGGTAGATCTCTCTGCTATAGCAGGAGGATCCATTGATATTTCTGTGTGATTCATTATACAGATACACATCCAATAAAAAGCGGACTGCCATCCGGCCATCCGCTTTTTGTATTCCCTGAAACTTCTGCCTTATAACACATCGGAAAAATGAGGTCTCAGCCTTTTAAATACCTTTAACCCCACCAGTCCCAGCATACATGTCACCATCCAAAAATAGATTGTGAGCCTTGGCCTCTGCCAGAACCATTCTCCGGTCAGCATACTGTCTCTGTAACCTGCAGACACATAATAAAAAGGATTCATCTTCAGCAGAGACACCGCCCACGGAGCCTGATCAGAAAATATACTTTCATGGTACATGATTGGGGTCAACCACATGCCAAACTGAAGGCAAATGCTGACAATCTGGGCCATATCCTTGAAAAACACATTGACTGCACAAGTGAAATAGCCGATTCCCAACGCCAGCATGGCAGCCGCAAAAGAATAATAAATGACCTGTATCCATGTCAAAAATGTGATCCATTGGTAGGTTCCAAACATCAAAAACATAATCGCGATAAAAAATCCATGGACCAAAAGGCAGGAAAGCAGTTTGATAATCGGGAGAATCTCCACCTGAAACACCACTTTCTTCACAAGATAATGGTATTCCTGTAAACAATTGGTCACACAATTTAAGGTTTCACTGAAAAAAAACCAGGGTACAATGCCTGGCACCAGCCACAGCACATAGGGCACTCCGGGAACCGGAGGACTGCTTTTAAGTCCAATCTGAAAAACCAAAAAATAGATCAGCACTGTCACCATGGGCTGAATAAACATCCAGATAATACCGAAATAGGAACCGACAAACCGTTTTCTGAAATCTGCCTTGGACAGATCCCATATCAGCCGCCGCTTTTTGACAATCTCATTCAGCAATGAAACCACATATGCCATTGTTCCGATCCTCTCCTATCCTGACTGCAGCCGCCGCAATGGATAGCTGCTCTCGTCTTTTCATAATTAAAAACGGAAGGTTTCTGCCAGTCCGCCCCAATTTTTATCCTTTTCAGAGATAATCAGCTCCACTCCCTCCTGCAATGGCCACTGAATACCAATCTGAGGATCATTCCACATCATCCCCCCCTCATCGCCGGGGTGGTAAAAGTCTGTACACTTGTAAGCGAACTCTGCCTCATCTGACAATACTAAAAATCCGTGGGCAAACCCCTCAGAAATGTAAAACATTTTTTTGTTTTCTGCTGACAGCTTAACGCCGAACCATTTTCCAAAGGTTTTGGAATCTTTCCGCAAATCCACTGCCACATCAAACACCTCACCCCGCACCACCCGCACCAGCTTCCCCTGGGGGAAATGCATCTGGTAATGAAGCCCCCGCAACACTCCCCGCACAGACATGGACTGGTTATCCTGGACAAATACCATATTAAGACCTGCCTCCTCAAAGTCCTTCTGATTGTAGGTCTCCACAAAATATCCCCGCTCATCTTTAAACACAGTAGGCTCAATCACGTATAATCCTTCGATCTCACAAGTGGTCACTTGAATCTTTCCCATCTTTCTCAATCCTCTTTTCCAGTATTTTATTGCTCTTCACATATATCCCTTGTCCACGGAGGGTATCCGCTGCAAATATCTATAATATACTACGAAACAGGGCTCTTTGTCAAAACATTACAGCTTTGGGATCCTTCGATGTTTAGGGTCTGTCTTGTAACTTCCCGACCCTTGCCCCTCCTACAGCCTCATGCTGACAACACTGTAAATCCGAAGAATCACATAAGCATCCACACAGCACATGGTATAGAGGATCCCCCGTGTTTTATCCCTGGTCAGAACAAGCATATCATTTTTCAGTGACATTAGAAAAACCGGCAGGAAAGGCAGAAAATATCTTCCCTGAACACCACTTATAACCGGAGAATCTACAGGTGTCCACGCTAAAAGCATGGAAAGCATAGTGGCTGTTACACAGCCAAAGCAAAGCGTCCAGATCCACAGCTGCTTCCCTCCGGTCAAAAAAAGCGGTTCTCCCGGCTTTTTAAAGGCCAGGCACAAAAGCAATCCGGTCAGCGCCATAACCAGCACATACGGCACATCCAAAACCGGGTCCAGATTTCCCAGATAAGCTCCGATCATAGTCAGGTGGTACTGTTCCGCCTGCCAGACTGCCGTGTTGAAAAACAACTGAATCCACTTCCTTGGCTGATGCACCAACATGCCCAGGCTGTATCCGGTCTCCTGGGCCCATCCGATATAATGCTCCGTCTCTGGCGCCACATACATGGCCACAGTCTGTCCGTTTATTAGCACCATAACAATCGCCCATGCCCCAAACACCACCCCGGCAGATAAAGCCCATTTCCCCCACCCGCCAAATTTTCTCACCGGAATCAGCAGACACAGACCCATAAAAACTGCATAGACCATCTTGCAGGGACCAACAAGAGCCATCACCAGACCTAATGCTGCCACATCTGCTGCCTTAACCTGCTCAGCCTCAAAGGCCAGATCCAAACACAGGGCAGTAAAATAAAAAATTCCGGCCATAATCCACACATCATAGGAAAAGGAAGCAGATAAATGAAGGGTCATAGGCAAAAGAGCCACCCCGAATAACACCTCTTTTCCAAAAGGCATCCGCTTCATGGCAAGCCAGGTCACAGCCACAAAAAACAGCAGGTTTCCCAGACGTCCCAAGTATGCCAGCCACAAACTTGAAAGCCCCAGAATCCTGGCCAGGCAGATTCCTGCCGCCTGGGGGAGATAGGCCGCTGGTGTAGTCACCACAGGCGGATAGGGAGACACGGCATAGCCCTGCTCCTGCCGGTTTTTCTGTCCATCCCGGAAAGTGTCATGAATCAGCCGGTAAGTTTTCTCCACCAAAGGCTCTCCCAGCACAGTGGCCTTTCCTGAGCCGTCCTTCGTCCCTTCTTTGACCCTGTATCCATCCTCATAGCCCCAGATATAATCCTCTCCCACATCCTCCAAAAACCAGTCCTGGGCGCGCACCAGCACATGTCCGTCTCTGCTGTTGGAAGGAAGTCCCATCAAACGACCAGACAGCTGATAAGCGCTGATATAATGGCTGATCTCATCCGGAGCCGACAAGGGAGGCAGAACAAACAGGTACAAAAGTCCCAAAAAAAGTCCGGCAACCGGGTAGATTTCTTCCAGTTTCCACGTCCGTTTTCTCTTTTTTTCCCAAAAGCATCTTTCCAGAAAAAGCCACCCAAAGACCGCCCCTGTGCCCAGAACTGCAGCAAAAAGCAGGAAATACCAGCCTATGAGCCAGGTGTCTCCACATTCCGCCGCCCCGGCCCGGACATCCCCTAAGTGCCAGAATCCAAGCAATGCTAAAACCAAAACCCCGGCCAGCCAGATCCTATCCCATTTCTTCATCATTTCCTCCAACCAGCTCCCGGGAAGAATCTCTTTTCAGGCTCTCCTCCTGATAAATAGCTTCCTCCCTCCGGGCCATCTCATCCAGGGCCATCTGCTGTACCAGATCCTTGATCTTCGTCTCCAGCTGAGAAATATGGATGGTCATGTGAAACACCTTGACAATGAGCAAAAAAATCGCAAACAGGAACAAAAAATTGGCTGTGGAATAAATCCCCAGGCAATGTGCCGCCAGATCCGCTATGGACGGAAAAACGCTGAACACCACCAGCACCAATGACAGCACGATCCAGAAAATCGCGCTTTCAATCTGAATCTTGGACTGGCGAATCTTGCGCATCATCTGCAAAAAGGTAGCCACAGACACCAAAATCAGCAAAATGCGCAAAGTTATAGTCATCATAATCGATTCCTCTCTATTCTGACATGATCCCAATAAAATGGAGCGCTGCTGCACCATTTCACCAGCCGTCCGGGAAGCCGGCGGTAACTTTTGCCCAGCCGGTAGCCGGCATATTTGCAGCCGCTTCCCACCACCAAAGCCGGAAGTTGCTCAGCCCTGCCCCGGCGAAGCAATTTCTTTGCAACTGTCCCTATCATGCGAAGCCCCTCCCCCTCAGAAGGAAGGCCCTCAAACACCTCTGGATGGTCCGCCTGAGACACTGCCAAATCAAAATTCCGGCGAAACTGCTGCATGGCCGTCAGGTTGTGAGAATGGATCACCCGGGCATCCGCTGCATAGGCCACAGCATACCCGGCCTTAATAGCAGCTGCCCCAAAGATCATATCCTCATTAAAAATGGTACTTTTGACAAATCCTCCCAGCTTCTCAAAAATATCCTTCCTGTATGCACAACATACATTGGAAGCGAAATAAGTCTTAATCCCCAGCTTAGGAAGATCCGCCTCCGTCTTTATACAGCCTTCACAGGGATAATTAAAGCTCCGGATATACTGCTCCACGATTTGACAGTCTTTATCCGGCATCTGACGGCCATAAGCCATTGCCACAGTCTCTCCCCCGGGACCTTTTAAGGACAAAGCCTTTACCAGCTGCTCCACCAGCCGTCTCCCCTTAGGAACCGCATCATCGGTCATAAAGACCATAATATCCCCCCGGGAATAGCGGGCCCCCATATTTCTGGTAGCTCCATGGTCAAATTCCTCCCTGGAAACATGGTGTACCTCCAGGTTGTGAAATTTTTCTGTCTCTGACTGATTCCAGTATTTTTTCTCTGTATTGATCACAATAATCTTGTTTACAGGGAAGGTCTGTCCCTTCAGTCTATAAAGCAGGCGAAAAAATTTCTCGTCTGGCTTGTACACCGGAATGATCACATCCACCACCAAATTTCGTTCTCTTCTAATCTTTTCTGTCATCTGGTCCTAATCTCCATTCTCTATTAACCGGCTTCTTTTTCCTTTGAAATAAGAAATCCAGGCTCCTGTGAGAAACCCTGCCGCCATCACCACCATCAATATCAGATAAGCCAGGGCTGCTCCCCAAATCCCCTGCTTTCTCACAAGCATTGGAGCCAACCCTGCCGCCATCACTGTCATCACTGCATAGATTCCAAAGATCACTCCTTGCCTGCGAAGGATCACAAGCACATAATAATACAGATTCAGTACAGCATAAAATCCGCCTCCCAGCACTACAGTCACAAAGGCCATGTGATGCCGGGTAAGACAGCCTGTGTAGGCAGAACCTAAAATTCTCTCCATGATTTCCAACACTATTCCTCCCAGGATCCAGGCCAGCGAAACCGAAAGAACGCTTAGGACACTGATCAGGGCTGAGATAAACCCCAACATCCGGACAAATCGTTTGTACTGTCTTTGATTCCAGTAATCGGTCAGATAAGTGAGAACCGGACGGATCACAAAACCCGCCACCAGATTGATCACGGATGTGGGCATAAAAATCACATTAAAGTATCCCGATGCCGCATCCTCCATATATCCATCAATGGCATATTTCGCTGCAGAGAAAATATAAAAGTCCAAAAACACGGACACAAAGAGAAGCAGCGTGGCGCCTGTCAAGGGGAGTATCCGCCTCATGCTTTTATCCTTGTTCACCCCGGAAATACGTCTCAGAACCGGAATATCAAAGATAAACACACCTGCTGCCTGAGCAACCACTGCCGCCACACAGGCAGAAAAAAGAGTACTCCCGCCCGCTAAAGCCGTCAAAAACACTCCCACCGTCAAAACCGTGCGGAATGTGTTGGACTTTCCTGTCAGATGGAGATGGCCTGCCCGCTGAAATTCTGACTCATACACATCTGCAAACCCATCAATCACCTTATAGCACACCAAGAGAAAGATAATCCCTGCCTTCTCAGGAGAATATCCGCAAAACAGCAGATATCCGGCTCCCCCCAGAAGGGCCAAGCCACAGGTGATATACCGGTGAAGCCGGTAATCCCCAAACCGATATTCCCCTGCCCCGTCAGTGATCTGAAACGGGCGGATTCCAAAATAGGCAAGGATAAACATCTGCTGCCCGAAGGTGCTGAACCCAAAAGCAAAAATTCCTCCCTGCTCCTTTCCCACCATCCCCATAACCAAAAAGGAAAGAACCATGCTGGAAAAAGCATAGCAAAAGCTTCCGGCCATATTCCAGACAATATTCTCTTTTTCTTTATTGGCGCCTGTCCTCATGAGAAAGGCAGTCCATTGATCCATAATCCCCATAACTGTATCCTTTTTAATGCATGTCTGACTGGCAGCGGAAATTCTGTACCAAAAGAATGGACAAAAGCATCCGTGCCATATATCTGGCGGCCACCCCGGGCTTTAGATAGCTCTCCCCACCCAGCCTTTCACGGATTCTCACTGGGATCTCCGCCACCCTTGCCCCCTGCTTTAACAAATAGGACACCGTATCTGGCTCCGGTCCGTAATTCAGCTTTAAGGCAAATTCCCCGATCATTCTCCGGTTAAACATCCGCATTCCGGAGGTTGGATCTGCCACACGGATTCCCGTTGTGAACCATACAGCAAAAGACAAAAGGCGGCTTCCCACCATCCGCATAGAAAAATCCTTGGGCTGATTCACAAAACGACTGCCAATAACAATATCATACCCTTCGTCCATCTTTCTTTTCATAGGCATAATATACTCCGGTCTGTGCTGCCCGTCCCCGTCAAACTGTACCGCACAGGCATATCCCTGATAATAGGCATACTTCATACCTGCCTGAAAGCACCCTGCCAGACCTAGATTCACAGGCAAATCCATCATGTGATACCCATGTTCTCTGCAGATATCAGCCGTCCGGTCCGTAGAGCCGTCATTGACCACCACATAATCCAGTTCTGGATAATCCTGCACCAGTTCCTCCACCACAAGCTCAATGTTGGCTTCCTCATTAAATGCTGGTATGATAACTAACACCCTGTCTCTGTGTTCCATCGCTTATCTCCCTGTTATCCTTTGCCACTCTTTTATTCTTCCAGTATGATATCACAGATCTTATCCACCACCTCCGGATCCAGATCTGCATACAGGGGCAGCGTCAGCACCTGTCTGGAAATACGGGCTGCCACTGGCGTCTCCCTCTCATCAAATTGTTCCCGATAACAGGCATAACTGTTGATACATGGATAAAAATATTTCCTGGCATGAATGTTATACCGGGCCAGCTCATGAAAAACCCAGTCCCGGTCTCTTTTATATCCGTCAAACACCACCGGCATATAGGCATAATTCTTACGGACCCGCAGATTCTCCTTGCACAAACGGATCCCCTCCACTCCTGAAAGCCTCTTTTCATACTGCCTTGCAAGGTTCTTTCTCTTTTCAATCTCCCCGTCCACATGGCGCAGATTACAAAGACCCATAGCTGCCTGAAACTCATTCATTTTGCCATTAACCCCCACATACTCCACACTCTCGTATCCGGTAATCCCAAAATTCTTAAGCTCATAGAGCCGGCGGCTAAGCCTCTCATCATTAAAGGCCACACCGCCGCCTTCAATGCTGTGGAACACTTTGGTGGCGTGGAAGCTGAACATGGACATATCGCCAAACCGGGCTGCCCCCTTCCCATCTAAGGTCTCCCCAAAAGCATGGGCCGCATCATAGACCACCTTCAGATTATGCCGCCTGGCAATCTCTTCAATCCTCTCCACATCACAGAAATTCCCATATACATGAACCGGCACAATAGCCGAGGTCTGGTCGGTGATCCGATCCTCTAACTGCTCCACATCCAGCGTATAATCGAGGGGGTTGATGTCACAAAACACTGGCTTTAATCCGTTTCTCACAATGGCGTGGGTAGTGGAGGCAAAGCTGAAAGGGGTGGTAATTACTTCTCCTTTCAGCTCCAATGCCTGCAGAGCCAGCTCCAATGCCATATGCCCATTTACAAACAGTTCGAAATTCTCTGCCCCTAAATATTCCTTCACCTGCTCTTTAAACTGCTCATGGTAATCGCCCATATTGGTCAGCCAGGCGCTCTCCCAGAGAGGCTTGAGCATTTCCACATATTCATCCAAAGGCGGCAGGGAAGAGCGGGTCACAGCCACTGGCTTTTTTTGTTTCTCGCTCATACCTGTCCCCCTTTTTGCCCCATTCGGTATTCCTCATAACGCTTCACCAGATACTGTCCGGAAATCTCTCCCAAAGGATCGATCCCTCTCCCCATAAAGCAGGAGAGATGATTCCCCGGCATATCATACCCAGCCATACAAGAGAAGGCCACACCACCAGAAAAACGGGGGTTACATTCCAGAAAATACCACTCCCTCTCCTGCTTTTCCACAAATTCAAAATTTACGCATCCCCGGATATCAAGAACCTGGGCAATAGCCCTGCATTGATCCTGAAGCTTCTCATCTTCAAACACGTACACCGAAGTGCCTGCCCCGTTCGGTGTCCTTAAGTGTTCTCTCCGGGGCAGGCTGACTGTAGTTTCTGTCACTGGGTCCCTCACTACGTCCACTGTAACTATGATCCCCGGAATCTCCGGCTGCACCAGATAATCCCCTGCCTGTTTCCGGTACCATTCTGCTGCCATTCTCATCTGGCGGGCATCTTCTATCCGCATCAGCCCCTGACTGCTCCTTCCATTCCTGGGCTTTAACACCAGCGGATACTCCAAAAACTCATACCCTTTGTCTGCCTCCCTTTCTATGATCCTGCGAAGGCTTTGCCCCGGAATCGTCCGACACACCTTTAAAGGCGCCAGAAAATGCTCCAGCTTCCCCTTATCTCTGCAAAGCTCAATGGTATCTTTTCCGGAAATACATAAAATAACCCCCAGTGCCTCCGCCTCCTGCCGCCATTCCTGAAGGGCATCTATCTCTACATCCGTCAGCGGCACCAGAAATTCCACCTCATTTTCCTCACAGACCTTCCTTAAAAATGCCTCATATGCTGGCCTGTCCGTGGCCAGAGGCGCCTGATAGAACCGGTCCACCTCCTCTGAGGCCACAATCCACTCTGGCGGATAAATATCACATCCCAGAACCCGGTACCCTTCCTCCTTATATCTTCCAATCACTGCCGCCGCTGAAAAGGAGCCGATGGCAGTCACAAGCACTGTCTTTCTCATTTTTACCTCCCAAGGCTTTTATCTCCCAGCCTTTCCTTAACCATTGCCATCAGATAACAAAAACTCTCCATCCTTGCAAGCCAGGCCAGTATTCCGTAAAGTCCCACCCCCCAGATAACCTGCAAAAGAAGCTTTAAGGCTGGATTTATCTCCCCCAAAAAGTTACCAAGAGCCATTACTCCTGCACACATAATGGCCGAGAGAAGAGCCGATGGCATCACATCCATCCACTGATTCCAGATACTGTATCCCAATAGCTTTCGGTTTGGCGCCCCATTGACAAAGGTGCAGAGAAAGTCCTGCACTGCCTTTATAGCCACCATACCATACACAGAAAAGTACATGCCAATGACCAGAGCCGCCAGGCTGAGTACCTTTTTCACCAGCTCCAGCTTCAGAAAAATATCGCTGCGCCCCATGGCATTGATTGCCTGAAGATTGGTGATATGGATGGGCCAGAAGCAGTAGGAAATGCACATGATCCTGAGAAAAGGCACACAGATCAGCCACTTTTCTCCCAAAAGAGCCTGAACCAGGGTGTCTGCCACAGCAAACAATCCCAGCAGCATGGGAAGGGTAACAAAAGAGCTTAAACGGATAGAGCGCCGCACCATCCGGCGTACATAAGCCACGTCCTCCTGCTTAGAGGAAAAAGCCGGCAAAAGCACTGCCTGAATAGCTGCTCCCAGGTTGGAAGCAATCAATTTGGGAAATTGCTCTCCCCGGCTATAGCTCCCCATCACTTCTTCATTATATATTTTTCCTATAAAAAGGCCGTAGAGATTGTTAAAAACCGTGTCCAGAAGCGAAGCACATAAAAGCTTCCATCCAAAAGCAAGCATCTCTTTTATGCACGCCAGGGACCAGACAAATGCCGGCCGCCAGGATACGGAAAGAAAGAGCACTAACATCAGGGCAAAATAATAGATCACCTGCTGACCTACCATAGCCCAAACTCCATAGCCCTCCCAGGCCATCCAGATGCTGATCCCACCGGCAACCACCGAGGCAGCCAGCGTTGAGAGAAAAAGCCCCCGAAATTCCAGCTTCCGGGATACGTAAGCTGTCTGCACAGAAATCACCGCCCCCGGAAACAAAACCACCGCCAGCACCCGCACAATCTCTTTCAGCTCCCCGATCCCGTAGTAGGACGCAATAGAAGGGGCAAAAAAATACAAAAGCCCGTACATAACCAGGGCCAGGATCAGTTCAAAATAGCAGACCGATGAGAAGTCTGCCTCATCCGCCTGCTTTTTCTGCACCAAAGCTGTGCCAAATCCACTTTGTACAAACACATTGGCTATGGTGATAAAGATCATAATGAGTCCTACCACCCCATACTCAGCCGGAGTTAAAAGCCGCGCCAGGATCACCGCAATGACAAACTGGATTCCCTGGGCCCCGCCATTTTCCAAAAGCTTCCAGAAAAGCCCCCCGACTACCTTTTTCTTCATCTCTGTCTCAGTCACAACACGCTCCTTGAATGGTAAAGCCCCAGCGCCAACTTATAAAGTCCTGGTGCTGCTGTTTCAAACCGGATAAAAAACCGGGTTCGGAGATTCAGTTCCCTGTAAAAACGGCGGTTCTTTCTGTCCAGCACCTTGTCATATTGTTTGGTATTTACCTGTGTAAGGAAACGGATCCTGGCTGCTGCTCTTTTTGCCTCCTTGTGAAACCGCCCTTTTGTTGCCTTGTCAAACCCCTGATACATCGCCTTCATCTGATGATAGTATTGCTCCTGCTTTCTCTCATAATCTCCCTGCTTCATATAAGTTGTCCAGGAGGCCGCGCCACCCAGACGGTATACGCACATAGGACGGTCCATATAGTAAGCCCAACCCCTAGCAGCCGCCATCAGCTGCAGAGGAACATCTGCCAGAGGAGCATGAACATAAAAATCCGGCAACTCTTTTACCATGCTGGTCCGAAATAGCAGGGAAGCGGTGGGATAACCGCAAGTCTTATCAATAATTTCCTCAGGCATCAGCTTTTTGCTTTTCTTAAAAGGCCGCATCCTGTGCTCGGTAAAAGCCCGGCCCAAAACCTCAATCCGGGCGCTGTGAAACACCAGAGAACATTCTGGATTTTTCTCCATGAAATCCACCTGACGTTGAAGCTTATGAGGATCCGTCCAATAGTCATCTCCCTCGCACATAGCTATATACCGTCCTCTGGCCCGGGGAAAATTGTAGGTGCCACTGACATTATAAAGCCCTTTTGCATACTGATTCTCTGTCTGAAGAATCGGCCGGATCTCTTTCGGGTACCGGTTGGCATACTCCCGGATAATATCTGCCGTGCCGTCTGTGGAAGCATCATCGTGAATCAGCACTTCATAGGGAAAGGAGGTCTGCTGGCTTATGAAACCTTCCAATGCATCCCGGATATAAGACTCCTGATTATAAGTGATACAGCAAATGCTGACCATGATTTCTCTTTGCTTTTCAAGCTCCATTCTATCTCCTGTCAGTTTCTCTTTCCAGATTTAAAAGCTTACTTTTTCCTTACCAATAGCTTTCATTTTACAATATCCGGCAGGAATTGTAAATCCTATATGGTATTTTTCCCTTAAATGTGGTAGATTATAGATACTATAACGTAAACAACAGGAGGTTACTACCCATGAACCGACATTTAAAATTCCGGCGGACCGCGCTTCTTGCCGGGATCCTTATAGCGAACCTGACATTCGCTGCACATGCAACTCAAAATGAGCCTGTCTCTCCGTTTCAGGCTTCAAGCACAGAATCAGGTTCCACCGGAGAGGAACAGAGTTCCCAGACGATCTTGGCAGGCAGCTCCCGTGCTTCAGAAGCAGCAGGTCCTTCCGGCAATTCCGGCACAGGCTCTCAGACTATCACCGTGGGGCAGGGACAGGCTGCCGGCCCGGATCAAGGCAGTCAGAGCGACACTCCCAATCAAAGCGGCCAGACAGCCAGACCGGACGATGGCTCCGGCACCCCTTCTGCCAGCGAAGATGCTCCTCCTGCAGATCCTACCAGTGGAGAGACATCCGGTCAGGAAGCGGATCCCGAACTGGTACCCGTGACCGAGGAGGAAGCCCGGGAAAATGCAGAGGGCGCCCTTCCCGAAGGACATCCTATGGCCGTTCCAAAGCGGGAGCCCCGGCTTCAGGCCACGGTTCTTCCCTGCGATGCAGCAGCATGGTCTCAGCCCTTTGTCAATGATCAGTGGTGTGATGTGGATGGGCGTCCATTCTACTCCATCTCTATCTTTGTGGAGCAGATTATCGGCAATATCCATTATCGGGCCTACACCTCCACAAATGGCTGGACCAGATGGGTCATGAACGGACAGCAGACTCCCATTCCTGCAGATCATGCCCCCATTGAGGCTATTCAGCTCCGGTTCAGCGGTCCTGTCAGCAATGATTATGATCTCTACTATACTACCCGTCTCAGTGACGGCAGGGAAACCGGGTGGGCCAGGAACGGCCTTTCTGCCGGAGCCATGAATCAAGGCCTTTATATGGGTGGTTTCCGCATGGCATTTTTCCGCAAGGATGATGCTCCCAATATTACGGTTGATGATTCTGCCTTAGTTTCCGCCCACGCAGATGGTATTCAGTACATAGACGGCAGCCTGCGTTATATCCACGGGGACGGCTCCAACTTTACAGGATGGGGATGGGTTGGCGGACAGCGCTATTACTTCAACGATTCCTATCCGGTTACAGGATGGCATTATATCGATGGCTATAAGTATTATTTTGATGAGGAAGGAAAGCTAGTTACTGACTTAGAGCCGATTATCGGAGCTCAGGGACCGTTCCTGATCCGCATCAACAAAGAGATGAACTGTATGACCATTTTTGTTCAGGATGAGGGCAATGGCTATATTATCCCCCTGAAGTCCTTTTTGACCTCCTGCGGCGATGACACCCCCTTAGGTACTTTCAAGACTCCGGAGAAATATCGCTGGCGTCTGATGATCCACGATTTGTATACCCAGTATGCAACCCGCCTTGGATCCGGACTCCCCATCCTGATGCATTCCATTATTTATGATGCGCCAAATCCCTTCTCCGTATGGGCCAGTACCTACAATCACATGGGCGTGGCACGTTCTGCAGGATGCATCCGGCTCACCACAGCAGATTCTAAGTGGATCTATGATCACTGCCCCTTAGGCACCACGGTGGAGGTTTACAACAGCCAGATTCCAGGCCCCTATGAGCGTCCCACCATTGCGGCAGAGATCCCCTTTGAGCAGACCTGGGATCCCACAGACCCTAATATTACAGAAGAGCAAAAAGCACAGGCCACAGCCAGCATTCTGGCCAAATTCGGATATTAAATCATTTTATCCGCCATTCCAAAGGGGCGCTGCAAAAAGCTGAAACAGGCTTTTTGCAGCGCCCCTTTTTGAATCCTTTTATTTCTTTTTCCTTATACTTTTTTGTATGGTCCGAAACAGTCTTATTTCCATACGGATCCCCATAAACCACAGCCTTGCGATCCATTCCTGCAATGAATTGATAAACAGATAATGTTTCATATAATAGAGGGTGCTCTGTTCCCGGATCCTCTGCCTTTCCAACTCCTCTTTGATGGACTTGCTGATGGAGACCGAGTGATCATGACAATAGGATTCTGTCAAAAGGAGAACCGTGCGGCGGCCCATCACCTTCATTCTGCTGGCTAACACCATCTCCTCCTGGTACAAAAAAATATCCTCATCATATCCGCCACAATCAAGAAACGCTTCCCCGTCTACCATCAGCATGGAACCGTGAACCGCATCCACATACACAGCCTTTTCCCCCTTAAAAGACCATTGGGGATATTCAAGGATATTATGAAACAGTCTTCTGCTGACCGGTCCCATGGACAAAAGCTGTCCTATAAAGCCGTGACTTCTCCACCCGTTGCCAAACTGCTTATAATTCTTGTCCTTCATGGCCGCAGCAGCAATCCCCACCTGAGGATAGCGGGCAAAAATCCCTGCCAGAGAAAGAATACATCCTTCTGTAAACAACACATCCGGGTTGGCAATCACCACATGGGTTGCCCCATTGTGCTCCACTGCATAGCGGACTCCCAGATTATTTCCTGCCCCATAGCCCCCGTTTTTCTCAGCCCGGATCAAATCAATCCTGGGGCCTTTAAGCTTTTCCAGTCTTTGCCGGGAATCATCGGTAGAGGCATTGTCCACCAGAACAATCCGGCAAAAGCAAGCATAGTTCTGAATCTGGCAAACCAGCCTCTCCACGGTCCCGGCATCATTGTAGTTTAATATGACACAGTTGATTTTCATTGGTGCAGGATTCTTTCTTCTCCTGTTCACACGTCCCCTTCTTTCTCTGTAGAATACGCTTCACCTACCAGTATATTTCTCCCATAAGTCCCATATCACCGGGGCATGGTAAAACATTGAGCCAGAGTATAAAACCATGAGCTCTTATAAAAACCATATTTTAAAATTCCTAAAAACCTTCCTGCTGGTGTCCTGCCTGGCAAAGCCAAAAAGGCCTTGAGAATCTTCCGTTCCCTTGGCTGTAACTTTTTACCAAACATTTTCCAAAAAGCCTGTGCCTGCCAAAAAATCCGGTGGTAATTATCCTCCACCTGCATTTTCCTGCTTTGTCTCTCTCTTAAGTCCTTTAGGCTTCCTGCTTTTCTGGCCCCCAGGCTATTGCCGCCGTGCTGGCGGTAGCGGGATAAGGGCTCTGGTACACAAACAATCCTTCCAAAGCAGGACGCACACAAGGCAATCCACCAGTCATGCATAAAACAGGCCTGGGGAATCCTGGATGCCAGCTCTACCAGAGGTCTGTTCATCATGAGAGCACCGCCGGTCACAGGGTTTTCCACCAAAAGCTCTGCCAGGGAAAGCCGCCTGGGTTTGCAACGGCTGTAGGTAAAGAAGCTGGAACTGATCTTCTCTAAACGGCTGTCCGTCACCTCCATATCGGAAAACACCAATGCCGGAAGGCCATCCTTCTCAATCTCCCTCATCTTTTCCAAAAGTTTTTCCACCTTTTTTAGATCCCACACATCATCCTGGTCGCTGAGCAGCACATAATCCCCGTCTGCCTGAGACATCAGCCAGAAAAAATTCATAGCTGGCGCCGGAATCCTTCCCTCCCGGTTCCCATATGCTCCAGCTTCCGTCCGGTGTTGACACACAACCCGGCCAGGATACTGTTCTTCATATCTTTTTAAAATCTCCCTTGTCCCGTCTGTGGAACCGTCATCTGACACAAGGATCTGGATGTCCGGCACAGTCTGGCCAAGAATGGAATCAAGCTGCTCCCTGATATAAGAAGCGCCCTGAAAAGAAGCCAGAAGAACCTGGATCCTTTCTTCCTTTTTGCAGATCTTATCTTCTCTCCTGCTACCCCTGGCCTCCACTGCCTTCATCCCAAAACTCCGGCTTATAATCCGGCGAATGAAAGGACAGACCACCGTCACGTAATTCATCAGATGGTAGGCCAGCATGTAAAGCTCCCTGCCCTTTTCCTTTTTTGTCCCCGCCCAGGGTGTCATAGCCAGCGCCATTTCATAAGCTCTCCGGTAGTGATTTCTGTTTCCTGCAATCCATGGCCGCTCATCTCCTGCATAGTGGATAATGACCGGCCGCTGTCTGGCCTCCAAAAACTCCTTTTTCCCCACATCCCTGTAAGCCCTGGAATACCTGACCAACTCTTTGTAAGAAAAATACCGATAATTCGTAAAAAAATTATACCGGGGCGACAAAAAACAGATCTGGCCCTTCAAAGCTCCATTGATCGTGTCCTGATCACAGGCAAAAAGGCTCCCGCCCCTTTGCCTGTAAAAATCCAAAAGCTTCTCCTCTGTTCCCGTATCCCGCCATTGCTTCAGATCAATGAGCAGCACACCAGAATTGACATAGGCATCCTCTCTGCCAAAGCCGATCTCCTGCTTCACTGGCTCATAGATGGTAGGTTCCATAACTGCCCCCAAAATCTTCCCTTCCAGCTCCCTGTTCCACAGACTCTCAAGAGAACGGACTATCACTGTGTCACAGTCCAGGTACAAAACTCTTTGTACATTCTCTGGCAGAAGGCGGCCCACAAACAACCGTCCCATGGCACTGATATCAAAACCCCTAGTATCCACATCAAAATCAAAGCGCTTCCGGATATCCCCTAATTCCACCCACCGAATCGTTCTGCCATACCTGGCTGCCATTTCATCCAGGCCTTTCTTGCTCTCCCTGGCAATTCCCATGGAAAACACATATATCTGCAGCTCCAAAACCTTTTTGTTTGAGATAAACAGAGAAACCATGGATACAGCCATATGTCTGGCATAATTTTCATTGGATGCATAAACAATGTTCATGAAAACCTCCTACATGCCATACTTTCTTATGCGTCCCAACGCAGAGGCAATCACCTTGTCCATGTCATAATATTTATATTCTGCCAGCCTTCCGCCGAAAATCACATGCTTCTCCTTGTCTGCCAGCTCTGCATACTTCTGGTAAAGCTGCTGATTTTTCTCGTCATTGACCGTGTAGTAGGCCTCCATTCCCTCTTTCCAATCAGCAGGATATTCCCTGGTGATCACGGTCTTTGGCTGGGTTCCAAACTCAAAATGCTTATGTTCTATGATCCGTGTATAGGGAGTCTCCCGGTCTGTATAATTGACCACCGCAACCCCCTGGTAATTGTCCGTGTTAAGAATCTCTGTCTCAAACCGCAGACTCCGGTATTCCAATCTGCCAAACTGGTGCTGAAAATAAGCGTCAATTGCCCCTGTATAGACAATTCGCTCTCCAAGCTTATCGTAGTAATCTTTATTCTCCAGATAATCGGTTCCCGTATGGATCTCACAGTCCTCAAACATTTTGTCAATAATCACATTATACCCACCTACAGGAATCCCCTGATACAGATCATTAAAGTAATTGTTGTCATAGGTAAAACGGACTGGCAGCCGTTTGATAATAAACGCCGGCAAATCCTTGCACTCCCGGCCCCACTGCTTTTCGGTGTAGCCCTTAACCAGCTTTTTGTAGATGTCCGTTCCCACCAGGCGGATGGCCTGCTCCTCCAAATTTTGAGGTTCTCCAAAAATAGATTCTCTCTGCCTGTCAATAATAGCCTTTGCCTCCTGAGGCGTGCTGATCCCCCACATCTTACTGAAGGTATTCATGTTAAAGGGCATGTTGTACATTTCACCCCGGTAATTGGCCACCGGGCTGTTGGTGTAGCGGTTAAACTCTGCCAGGCCATTGACATAATCCCACACCTGTCGGTCGCTGGTATGAAAAATATGGGCACCATACCGGTGTACATGAATCCCTTCCACTTCTTCACAGTACACATTGCCCCCAATATGGTCCCTCTTTTCCACCACCAGGCAATTTCTTCCCCGTTTTTTCGCCTCATTGGCCCAAACTCCGGCATAAAGGCCGCTTCCAACCAGCACATAATCATATTTTTTCATCGTAAAAACCCCCATTTTCTGATACTTTTTGACCTGAGCTGCTGCCAATCCCTGCCTTTTCCACCAACTGAAGCTTTTCCTTCCTTGTCAGCCTTTTCATCATGGCTTCTCTCTGCATTGCCTCCCGCTTTGTGTCAAACACCTCATAGTACAATAGATGTACCGGCCGCCGCCCCCGGGTATATTTAGCCCCGTGTCCTGCATTGTGCGCCTTAACCCGCTCTTTTAAATGGTTTGTCCACCCGCAGTACAGACTTCCATCAGCACATTGCAGCAAATAGGTATAATTCCTTTCCATAGTCCTAGACCACAGTGCCCTTCTGGTGATATTTTATCTTGTTGTGCCGTTTACACTCATACATAGCTTCGTCTGCTTGATGCAAAAGCTCCTCTATGCCCATGCCTTTTTCATTGTCTTCGATCTCAACGATTCCGAAGCTGAAACTGGCCGGATATTCCTTTTTATGATTTTCCAAAAAGTTGTCAAGCCCCAAAAGCATTTTCTGATAAGCCATTTCCCGGGGACAGTCAGTCAATACAGCACAAAATTCATCTCCGCCAATCCGCGCAAAAACATCCATATCCCGAAGCTGACGCTGAATGGTTTCCACAAAACTTCGAATGTATTCATCCCCTTCCAGATGTCCGTAGTTGTCATTTACATGTTTTAATCCATCCAAATCCATATAACACAAAACAGCCTTTCGGGAATCCTCCAGCAGGCGGTTCATATATTCCATAAAATATGTGCGGTTATAGATTCCGGTTCCCTGATCACGGTAGGCCTTTGCCTTTAGCTTACGGCTGGTCTCCTTGTCAATGGTAATATCCAGCACGATATGTGCATAGGCTTTCCTATTTTTCCAAACAATCGGAAATGTGGTGATCTGGTATATATTTCCCGTATCCGCCACAGCTTCCCACACCTTTCCCTCCTCATCGTCCTTCCAGTCCAAAAGATCATGGCGAAAGGAAAGGCGTTTCTCACAATAGTGACAATACTCGGCATCTAATCTGGGGGCCTCCAGGCTTTTATTACAATACATGATGTCCTGATTCTCCCGATCAACCACCAGAATCCATTCATGCCTCTTTCTGGTAAGCTCCAACAGCAGATCGTTATACCCTTCAGCAATTTCTGCCTGCTTGTGTGCCTCCTTCATCTCCTGTTTCCAGTAGGCCTCCCACTCCTCAATCTGCCTCATCAAATTCTCAAATGCCCCCGGAAGCAGACCCAGCTCTTCTGCCTGAACATACTCCTTCAGAGACAGTTTTTTTCCATCCTTCTCAATATTGTTCACTGCCATGGACAACCCCTCTTTTCCTGTTCTGCCAAGTTTTCTATTATCATACACGATTCCCATCCATAATTCCAGCCTTTTAAATGAGTTTTTTCAGCCAGCCAAAGCTTCTTTTCTCAGACAGGCATGCCATGCACCAGGCAAACAAAAGCATAGGGCCCAGTATGGATATGGCAATCCCCTTTTTCGTGGCCGGAAGAGGATTCCATCTGGCCGCCCACCCGTAAAAATGAAAAAAATAAACATGAGACAGGTATATCCACTCACTAACAGCCCTCAGTCTTGGGTACAGCTTCCGATTCTTCCATTGAACCTTTGACAATGCCGAAAACAGGAAAAAGGCTGCCGGAGCCGAGGTGAATACCATGTTGGTGTTGCTGCAGTGCCTCACTTCCAAAAGCATCAGCAATATACAGAAAAAAGCTCCTGCCATGGCCCCAAAAAAGGGGATTTTCACTTTTGTCTTGGCAAACCAAAGCCCAAGTGCCACAAAAAAGAATCCGTAAAACACTCCGTTGCGCACGGTCAGAAAATATTTAAAGTATATATTTAAAACCTGCTGAAGCTTCATTGGAAGCTGCTGATTAAAATACCAGTTATCACAGATACAGCCTATTCCGAAAAGCATTCCTCCCACTACCAGAAGCTTCCAAGTTTTCACGCACCGCTGATAGAAAATCCCCACAAAAACACAAGCAACCAACAGAGCAGGAAGATACCAAAGCTGTACGGTAGTGCTGCTGAAGAAAAAGCAATGGATATAATTTATGACAAATCGTCTCACATCCCGGTCCTGCCCATTGATCCAATTAATATAATCAATGGGCAGATAAATCACAGACCAGAGAAGATACACCTTGAAAATACGGATTCCATATTGAAAAAGCGCGCACCGCCCCTCCTCCTTTTTATTTCGGTCTATCTTTCTGAATAGAAAAAATCCGGCGGTGATAAAAAATACCGGCACCGCCAGATTGGAAAGCCAGGTGCCCACAACCAGACGCCATTTACTCTCTGCAGGATAAAAAATCTGGATCATATGGCGTGCCGCCACCAGCACTGCCATAATCACCTTCATCACATCCAGCCCATTATATTGTATTTTCTCCGCCATTCTCCCGCCCCCGCTTAATCAAGAAATGTCACTGCCTTACATGGAGTCCGGTAATTGTAAGGTGAAATAACAATGCCGGTGGTGGAATTGCTGGCATGAATCACCTGTCCGCCCCCTATGTACAATGCCACATGATTAATATAATTACCACTGGCATAGAACAGCAAATCTCCCGGCTGTGCCGCCTCGATAGCGATCTCCCGTCCATTAGATGCCTGATCTCTTGAGCTTCGTCCAGTGGTAATCCCAAAATTGGCAAACACTCCCTGGGTAAAGCCGGAACAGTCCGTTCCATTTGTCAGGCTTGTCCCTCCAAAGACATATGGATTGCCCAAAAACTGTCTGGCATAAGCCACAATGGCAGTCCTAGTTGCCGAAGTTACTGTAGCTGAAGCCGCCCCGTTTCCCGGTCCGGCGGCTACGGAATAGGATACAGAAGGATTGGGGGCAACAGCCGGGGCCGATGCCTGCTGAGAATTGTCACTTACCTCCGGATTGGCAGCGATCAAAAGCTCCGATGATGTGCCGGAAGGGGTATTGCTCCCACCGGAGCCGACTGCTTCCGCCTGTCGTGCCAGCTGCAATGCAGCTATGGCATTGGCCGCATCCTGCCTTCTCTGGGCTTCTTCATTGATCTTCTGCCGTTCTTCCTCCAGGGAAACAGCCTGGTCAAACTCCACCTGAGTTTTACAGTATTCTGTAGCCACATATCCAACCAGATCTGCATCTACCTCAACCTTATAAAACCCCCCTTCTTCTCCTAAAACCACATACCGGGCGCCCTGGGAGAGCACCGTCAGCACATTGCTGTTTAAATCTGGCTGTTCCCGAAGCCGCAGGCTCTCTGTGTTGATGGTCACAAACTCTCGCCCAATGGACTGAGCCAGCTTCTCTGCCGCCTCTCCGGTAATAAAATATTGAGCCTTAATATAGCCAGTTACCGTTCCGGACTGGATCCGATACCAGACTCCTCCTTCTCCCTCCACAGTCTCCTGAATCACAGCCGCACAGTTGTTATATATCTTTCCCACAATCCGGCTGGATGTACTGGCCTGCTCTCTGATATTCACATAATCTGTCACCTGAGAGACTGCAATATGGGAATAATCCTCCTGGGCTGTCACAATTGTCACCGGATGGAGAGACCGGTCCACATCTCCATATGCGGTGATCCCTCCTGCCATAAAAACACAGAGGAGGCCTGCCACCAGTGCCTTCCCATTTTTTCTCATTGGCATTTGCCTCCCCTTAGTATTTTGTCAGATAGCGTTCCACACTGGTAACTGCATTGGCCCCGTCTGCCACTGCCGTGGCAATCTGACGGAGCTGCTTTGTCCGCACATCTCCGGCAGCAAAAATCCCAGGCACTCTGGTCTCCCCGTTCTCATCTGCCCTGATATAACCATGGTCCATCTCTAAAAGACCTGCAAAGGCCTGGCTATTAGGAGTGATCCCCACTGCGATAAAAACTCCGTCCACGTCCAGCCGGCTTCTTGCCCCAGTCTTTGCATTTTTAAGAGACAGACCTTGTACCTGCTGTTCTCCCACAATCTCTTCCACCACACTGTCCCAGATCACAGTAACATTTTCCAGGGCAAATACCTTTTCCTGAAGGGTTTTTGCTCCCCGCAGCTCATCTCTGCGGTGGATCAGATACACATGACTGCACATCCGGGAGAGAAAAATAGCATCTTCCAGCGCCACATCTCCTCCTCCCACCACGGCAGTGACTTTCTTCTTAAAAAATGCTCCGTCACAGGTAGCACAATAGCTGATTCCTCTGCCTGAAAGCTCTTCCTCCCCGGGCACGGAAAGTTTTTTGTGGGTGGCTCCAGATGCGATGATAACAGTCTTTGCCAAATAGTCCTCTTTCTTTCCCACAATTCGCTTCCACACCGTCCCGTCTGCTTTCTCCTCCTCGGGTTTTAGCTCAGCTGCCTGAAGCATCTCTGCCCCTTTTGAGGGTCTGCTCGCCTCTGTCTGCTCCCTGCTTTCCCTTTCTAACAAAATCTGCTGTACCTCATCCTGTACAAATTTTGCCTCCAGACCGTCCGCGTGCTGCCGAAGCTTCATCCCCAGATCAAAACCATTGATTCCCGGCAATCCTGGATAATTGTCCACCTCATACGTATTTAGCACCTGTCCTCCGCTCATCATCTCTTTCTCAAGAACCAGTGTGTGAAGTCTTGCCCTCTGGGCATAAATAGCCGCCGCCAGCCCGGCAGGGCCGGAGCCAATTATAATTAAGTCGTATCCCTTTACCATTTTTGTACTCCATTTCCAAGTCCTGTATCTTTCCCTCTATATTTCCATGACTTTCCTGTTTTCTGTTAAGTATATCATAACTTTTTTTAAAGATACATACTCTTCTAAAAATTGTAATGCTTTTGTAAAATCTATAAAAATTTCCAGTAAAATCGTTTCATTTCTTTTACTTTTTCACGTTTCTGCGTTTTTTCTCAGTTTCTGGTTCTATTGTCAACATCGATATTAGCCAGCTGGAGTTTTGAAACCTGTCTTTTTTTCTTTTCCTCTTGGACTTCTTTCCTGCAGCCCGCCGGTTTGCGTTTATTGTTTTCTTTTTGTTCAGATTTTTCTCTTTGCTCAGCCCTTTCTCTTTTCCCAGAGCTTTCTCTTTATCTTGTCTTTCCCCATCCCGTTTCCCTGCCTGCGTATTTTCCTTTGGCACCAGCGCTCCCTTCTCATTTGTCTCAAGACAGATTTCCCCTTCAAACATACTTCCGTCATCTGTCAGCCGGTACAGCTCATTTTTCCACACTACCCACTGATCCTTAGCCATTGCCCCGGTAGTGCCAAGGTAATACCATTTTCCATCCCCACCGATTTTCCAGGTATCCTGCACCATCATTCCGGCACCGTCAAACCAGTACCAGTTTTCCCCGTCCTTATACCAATCATTGCGAACCGGCTCCCCAGTATTTCCCAAATAAAACTGCCATCCTCCGTTTTCCTGTACCCAGCCCGATTTCTTCTCTGGTATGGGATCCTCTATATTGTAGTACAACGCAATAGCCCGCGCCTCTGCCCTGGCCAGCTGGTGCAGATTCTCTTCCTCTAAAAGCCATCGGGCAATCTGTGTGTTGGTGTGAAAGGAATGTTCCAGAATAAGCCCTGGAGTCCCCACCGCCGTTGCCCCTCGCAGTACCCCGTAATAGTCTCCATTTTTTCCCCGCCTGTGTTCGATTCTGGCCGTCTGCCTGGTTCCCATTACCTGCTCCACGCACTGCGCTAAAGCCATGCCAATCCCATCTGCCTTTCCGTCAATAGCACAGTAGGCAGCGGGATAATCCACTAAATCATTGACCTCCGTTCCCACTGCATTACTGTGATCCGAAATAAACAGAGCGCAGCCTTTTGATTCGGTTCCCCGACTGTAAAGACCCCGATCTGTTTCCTGATCTGGTCTTGTAACAATCACCTCAATCCCGTATTCCTCCAGATACTTTTTCTGTAAAAGGTGCAGCTTCCAGGTAAAATCTGATTCATAGTACCGGCTGTCTGCCGGGCTTTGATTATATTTGCCGTAATGACCGGCATCGATACAAATCTTCATAAAACAAGCTCCCTTTGTCCTTTTCTTTATCCTATGAAAGTAGACAACGGGATGTTCCGGCTTTACTTCTGTGTCTCTTTTATGGTATACTGATATCATCTGACAGACATAGAAAAAGGAGCTGATTTTATGGCAAGAAAAACCGTTCTTGTAACCGGTGCTTCCCGGGGAATCGGGAAGGCCATTGCTGTTAAATTTGCAAAAAAGGGATACAATGTGATCATCAATTGTGCCCATCGGGAGGCAGAACTTTTACAGGCACAGAAAGAAATCGAAAACTATCAGACAACTTGTACTGCCTTCCTGGGAGATATGGGTGATTTTGTTACCTGTGAAAGACTGTTTCAGCTGATCCACAAGCAGTACGGTTCCCTGGATGTGCTGGTCAACAATGCAGGGATTTCCTATATTGGCCTTTTACAGGACATGACCATCAATGACTGGAACCGCATCATAAATACCAACCTGACCTCTGTCTTTAACTGCTGCAAGATGGCCATTCCTATGATGCTTTCCCAAAAACAGGGAAAAATCATCAATATCTCCTCTGTTTGGGGCAATGTGGGAGCCTCCTGCGAGGTGGCCTATTCTGCCACAAAAGGCGGCATCAATGCTTTCACCAAGGCCCTGGCCAAAGAACTGGCCCCCAGTAACATCCAAATCAATGCTGTGGCCTGCGGCGCCATTGACACGGAAATGAATCAATGGATGGAGGAAGACGAGCTCATCGGACTGGTGGAAAATATCCCCACCGGACGCCTGGGACAGGCCCAGGAGGTAGCCGATTTGGTATACCATTTAGGCTACAAAAATGCCTATTTGACCGGACAGATTATCGGTCTGGACGGCGGATGGATCTGATGTGTCAAAATCTCCGGATCTGGTCTCCGCCGTCACCCGTATTCTCAATTTCTCGGATGGTAACATAGTAGCTACAGGTTTCATTGGCCTTCACCAGCACCCGGTCCCCCACCTTTTTGTGAAGGATTGCTCTACCCAGAGGCGATTCCGTGCTGATCATATTGTGCATGGAATTTCCCCGGATGCTGGTGACCAGCTTATACACCTCTTCCTCCTCATCGTCCTCCATATACAGAGTCACTGTGTTATTGAGTCCCACCTCGTCCTCACCGGATTCCTCAGAAATAACAATCGCATTTTTCAGCATATTCTCCAGGTAACGGATCCGACTCTCATTCTGGTTCTTTTCCCTTTTTGCCGCATAGTACTCAAAATTCTCGCTGAGATCCCCATGAGCCCTGGCCTCCTTCACTGCATCCAGACACTCCTTCCTCACCACCAGTTTCCTGTGCTTAATCTCCTCCTCAATCTTTCTCACGTCATTTTTCGTCAGCTTCTCTCTCATATTTTTCACCTCTTTCTTTAAAATGACAAACCATGGGACAGCCACTTATGAAGTCCATGGGGTCGTCATCTCAATATTTCTTCAGTATATCCTCTTTATCCTGCCTTTTCAAGTATTTGTTCCAGCCTCTTCAAAACGATTCCCATATTTTAACAGTAAAAAACGAAAAAATAAACAAATACTGTATACTGCAGCCTTTAACCAAACCTTTCAATCAGGAGGACACTTATTCATGAAAGCATCCAAACACCTGTCTCACAGGTTTTTTTGCCAGTTTTCCACTGCCTTTTTTTTGCTGGCTCTTATTTGCATCATTCTTTCCGGTTGTAGCTCTGCCAGCCGCAAAAGGATCATCCGGATCGGCCACAACCAGTCCACCGGCCATCCGACTCACATTGCTCTGACTGCCTTTAAAGACTTTATCAATGAGCGGCTGGGAGATAAGTATGTGGTGGAAGTCTATCCCAGTGAGCTTTTAGGCTCTCAGACGGATATGGTACAGCTTACCCAGACCGGAGCCATCGATTTTTGCATCGCCAGCAATGCCATTCTGGAAACCTTCAGCAAAAATTATGAGCTTTTTAACCTTCCCTATCTGTTTGCAAGTGCTGATTCCTATCATCATTCCATGGATGACCGGCAGATCACTGATCCGATTTTTTCCTCAACCCAGAAGGCCGGCTTCACTGCCGTGACCTGGCTGGATGCAGGAACCCGGAATTTTTATACGGTAAATAAGCCTATCGAAAGCCCGGCGGACTTAAAAGGCTTAAAGATTCGGGTGCAGCAGTCTCCCACCAATATTGAGATGATGCGCCTTTTAGGAGGTTCTGCCACCCCCATGGGCTTTGGAGATGTATACACAGCTCTCCAGTCCAACATTATCGATGGAGCCGAAAACAATGAGATGGCTCTCACTGACAATGGCCACGGGGATGTGTGTAAA
Organism: Lachnospiraceae bacterium; assembly: GCA_022794255.1. Taxonomy (GTDB): domain Bacteria; phylum Bacillota; class Clostridia; order Lachnospirales; family Lachnospiraceae; genus Brotaphodocola. The sequence goes on along the minus strand of JAAWEL010000038.1, from coordinate 73,179 downwards.
TACTATTCCTACGACATGCATCAGATGGTTCCTGACATCCTGATCGGCAACAATGCTTTTATTCAGGGACTGGATCAGGAGGAACAGGTTATTTTCGAGGAGGGATACCGCTTAGTGAATCAGGTGCAGCGAAGAGAGTGGATAAAAGCAGTGGAGGCTGCCCGCCAGAAAGCGTCCACCCAGCAAAAGGTGCAGTTTTTATACCCAGATCAGGCCCCCTTTGTCCAAGCCTGTTCCCCGCTCCACCGCTCTGTACTCCAAAGCAATCCTGCACTTTTGCCAATCTACAATCAGATACAGGAATACAACAACCAGTATCCTGCATCATCCAGGGTCAACCACCAATAATGCTTGAAACATCTTACACAAGTTAGGAGGTTCTATGAATTTAATCAGAAAAATCTTGAATCAGCTTTTAAATATTCTGGCCGGAGGCAGCTTTTTTGCCATGGTCCTTCTGACCTGCTGGCAGGTTCTGACCCGTTACGTCTTTAAAAGACCATCCTCCTGGTCAGAAGAACTGGTCTCCTACCTGTTTGCCTGGATGACCTTACTTGGCTCCTCCCTGGTGGTTGGGGAACGAGGACATATGAATATCCCCCTGCTCATGGACCGGGTAAACTTTCAGTCAAAGAAGCTTTTGGCAATTTTTTCAGAGGTGGTTGCATGCCTGTTTGCAGGTATTATCCTGGTGTTTGGAGGAATCCAGATCACCAGCCTTGCCATGGGACAGATGACCTCCTCTCTGGGAATCCCAATCGGTTTCTTCTATATTGTGCTTCCCTTAAGCGGCATATTAAATATTTTCTACACAATTTTAAATATTGCAGATATCCTGAAAAACCGTATAACAACAGAAACGGTCAATGAATCTGTCCGCGCTGCCGCAAAGGCCGGAAAGGAGGCATAACTTATGGCAATCGAATCTCTGCTTATTATTTTACTGGTACTGGCAGCTCTTCTGATCATCGGAGTACCCATCTCCTATGCCATCGGCATCTCCTCCCTGGCAGCCATTCTCCAGGTGGTGCCCCTGTCTGTTTCTGTTCTCACAGCCTCTCAGCGGATCTTTGTGGGAATGAGCAAATTCAGCCTGACCGCCATTCCCTTCTTTATTCTGGCCGGAAACCTGATGAATCAGGGCGGGATTGCCAAACGTCTGGTTGACTTTGTACTTGCCATCTTAGGCAAACTTCCCGGCGCTCTTTTAGTGACTAATGTGGGTGCCAACGCCCTGTTCGGCGCCATCTCCGGCTCTGCCTCCGCCGCAGCTGCCGCTGTCGGCAGCATGGTACGGGATGGGGAAGAGGAACAAGGTTACGATGGCGCCCTCTGTGCTGCCACCAATGGTGCCTCTGCCCCCTCAGGCCTTCTGATTCCTCCGTCCAATGCCCTGATTACTTACTCCCTGGTATCCGGAGGGACATCTGTGGCTGCTCTCTTTCTGGCAGGATATATTCCCGGCATTGTGTGGGCAGTCTGTTGTATTGCCGTTGCTGTGGTGATCTCTAAGAAGAAGGGCTATCGGGGAACTCCCGGAAAATACGACTGGAAAAATCTGGTGACATCGACCTTTCGGGCTATCCCTGCCCTGTCCCTAATCGTTGTGGTCATTGGCGGGATTATTGCAGGCGTATTCACAGCCACGGAAGGCTCTGCCATTGCAGTGGTCTATGCTCTGATTTTGAGCATCTGTTACGGGAGTCTTTCCTTAAAATCTTTCTGGAAGATCCTGATTGACAGTGCCAAAATGAGCGGCATGATTGTGTTTTTAATCGGTGTGTCCAATATTATGGGATGGGTAATGGCCTTTACTCAGATTCCCCAGGCCATCTCCGCCGCTCTCCTTGGGCTCACTGACAATCCGGTCATTCTTCTCCTGATTATGAACGGGATTCTTTTAATTTCCGGAACCTTTATGGATGTAACCCCTGCCATTCTGATCTTCACCCCCCTGTTCCTTCCTGTGGTAAAGACATTTGGCATGAACCCGGTTCAGTTTGGCCTGATTCTTGTATATAATCTGTGCATTGGCAACATCACCCCGCCTGTGGGAAACACTCTGTTTGTGGCAATCAAAATAGGAAAAACCTCGCTTTCAAAGGTCATGCCCTATATGCTTTTGTACTATGGGGCTATCTTGGCCGGACTGATGTTAGTCACCTATGTCTCTGCTGTCACATTATGGCTTCCCATGGTGGCAGGAATGATCGGGTAGCAGATAAAGCTTCAGGCACAGGATACCGTTTGTCCTGTGCCTGTTCCAAAGCTTCAAAGATCGGTCAATGATATCACAGCTTATCTTCCATCATCAAATTTATAGGATGAATTATTCTGTTTTTATAATATTTTATTGATTTTTTCTGATTTTCATGGTATATTATAATATATTTATAGGATGATTATGTTTGCAAATCAAATTAGGAGGTTACGCATGGAACAATTTGATGTCCTTGTGATCGGCGCAGGTGTGGTGGGAAGCGCAATCGCCAGGGAGCTGACCCGGTTTAAGCTGAAAATCGGGGTTCTGGAAAAGAACCTGGATGTGTGCTGCGAAACCAGCGGCCGGAACTCCGCAGTGGTACACGGAGGCTTTGCCTACGATGAGGGAAGTTTAAAGGCCCGGCTCTGCGTGGAGGGGAACCAGGAAATGGCAAAGCTTTCCAAGGATCTTGATTTTCCCTTCCTGCGGTGCGGCAAAGTTCTTGTGGGCAGCACAAAAGAAGATCTTGCCACATTAAAACACACCATAGCCCAGGGAGAGAAAAACAAAGCCACAGGCCTGACTCTGATCTCTAAAGAAGAACTTCACCAGCTGGTTCCGGCCGCTGTGGGAGAGTTTGCTATGTATTCCAAAAATTCTGGTATCCTGGATCCTTTCGGCTACACAATCGCCCTGGCTGAAAATGCAGCGCAGAATGGAGCCCGCTATTTTTTTGATCATGAAGTAACATCCATCTTACGACAAGATAGCTCTTATCAGATAACCACCACCCACGGCATATTCAGGACACGCTGGGTGATCAACAGCGCCGGCCTTGGCTGCGGCAAAATCTCTGACCTGCTGGGAATCCACGGCTATCGTGTAATCGGCTCCAAAGGAGACTACATTATTCTGGATCGCCGTACAGGCTGTAAGCTCCCCATGCCCATTTACCCGGTTCCCTCCAACACCTATATGGGGATCCACGTGACCAACACAACAGACGGAAATGTGATTATCGGCCCCAATGCTGAGACAGTCACAGATTTTTCTTACTATGGGGTCCCTCAGACCAACATGGATTATCTGGCAAAGAGCGCTTCTCAGATCTGGCCTCATATCCACAGAGCTGACTACATACGCAACTACTCTGGCATCCTGCCTAAATGGGTGGACGAAAATGGAGTGATCCAGGATTTCAAGATTGAGATCCGGCCTGAGCTGGCTCCCAATGCAGTAAATCTGGTTGGCATCGAGTCTCCCGGCCTGACTGCCGCCGTGCCCATCGGGCGTATGGTGGCCGAAATGATGCAGGAATATGAATCCTTTTCTTACAATCCAGCGTTTCAGCCAAAACGCAACGGCATTCTCCGCTTTGAACAGCAAGATGATGAAACAAAGGCCCGGCTTATTGCTCAAAATCCTGATTACGGGGAGATCATCTGCCGCTGCGAAAAGGTTTCCAAGGCAGAGATTCTCCAGGCAATCCATAATCCTCTGGGGGTCTCCACTGTCACAGGTATTAAATACCGCACCCGTTCCATGATGGGACGATGCCAGGGAGGATATTGTCAAATGCGCATTACAAAGCTGATGGAGGAGGAGCTGGGAATACATCCCCAGGATCTTCGATATGCTCACAAAAATTCCTGGATGTTTACGGGAACTATCAGAAAGGAGGGCTGAAGATATGGAAACGCATGATGTGGTAATTGTAGGAGGAGGTCCTGCCGGCCTGGCCGCTGCCGTTGAACTCCACAAAAATGGCATCCGGGACATCCTTCTTGTAGAGCGGGAAAAAACCATGGGAGGCATTCTCCGCCAGTGTATCCATGATGGCTTTGGCATGACCCGATTTCGCCGCAGCCTAAGCGGTCCTGAATATGCAAAATTTTTTATTGATCAGGTTTTATCGCTTCACATTTCTTTCCTTACCGATACTACTGTTCTTAGTATCACCAGAGATAAGGTAATCACTCTCGCTTCCCGAAACGGCCTGCGAAAGCTTCAGGCCAAGGCTGTGATCCTGGCCATGGGCTGCCGGGAGCGGACCAGGGGCGCTCTTGGGATTCCGGGGGAACGTCCTGCGGGTGTATTTACAGCCGGAGTGGCACAAAGCTATATGAACCTATATAACCGCATGGTGGGAAAGGAGATCCTGATCCTTGGCTCCGGGGATATCGGCATGATTATGGCCCGGCGTCTTACCCTGGAAGGGGCTCATGTCCAGGCAGTCTTTGAGATTCAGCCAGTCCCCAGCGGACTTCCCAGAAATATCCGTCAATGTCTGGATGACTATAACATTCCCTTGTATTTAAGCCACACCATCACCGCCATTCACGGCAGGGAGCGGGTAACCGGTGTGACCGTTTCCCAGGTGGATGCGGCCTTAAAGCCTATTCCAGGAACTGAAAAGGAATATTTTTGTGACACAGTCATACTTTCCGTGGGACTGATTCCGGAAAACGAGCTTTCCATTGACGCCGGGCTTTGTCTGGATGACCGGACCAGAGGCGCTCTTGTGGATGAGCATTTCCAGACCAGCCAGGAAGGGTTTTTCGCTGCCGGAAATGTGCTTCACGTCCATGACCTGGTGGATTTTGTCTCTCTTGAGGCAGAACAGCTGGCTAAAAGCGCTGCCAAATATGTGGCAAACGGTTCCCTGCCCCAGTGCCGGATCCCGGTGAAGGCAGGCTTTGGCATCAATCACACCATTCCTCACAAAATCAGCGGCGTCCAGGATATAACCCTCTCCATGCGGGTCAATCAACCCTTTCAGAATTGTGCCATTTTCGTAAAACAAGGAAATACGGTTTTGGCCTGCCGGCAAATGAAAAAGGCCCTTCCTGCAGAAATGATCCAAATCCCCCTTTCAAAAGACGGGATTCGGGAAACCGAAGAAATCGAGGTGAGCGTAGTATGCTGAAAGAATTTATTTGTATCCTCTGCCCCAACGGATGTACAGTCCAGGCTGATATAGATGAAAAAAACTCCATTAAGTCCATAAATGGAGCCGGCTGTCAAGGCGGTATTGCCTATGTCCGTCAAGAGCTGACAGATCCTCAGCGGACTATTTCCAGCTCTGTCCTGGTAAAAGGCGGCGCTCTCCCCTTAGCCAGTGTCCGCCTGAGTCATCCGGTTCCCAAGAACCGAATTTTTGATGTTATGGAACAAATAAAAGCTGTCACACTCATTGCCCCGGTGCGAACAGGAGATGTAATCCTCTCCAATGTTCTCGGCCTTGGAAGCGATGTGATAGTGACAAAAGATGTGGAGGAAATCTGATGTATCAGAGAGAATATAACAAGAAAGTACGGGTTGGAATCGTAGGCGCCGGCTCTCACACATACCGGAATCTTCTTCCGGCTCTCCATTTTCTCCCGGCAGAGCTGGTTGCTATCTGCAACCGGAGTGAAGAACGCTTAAACCGCACCATAGCCGAATACCACTGCAATGGCTACACCTGTCCTGAGGAGATGTATGAAAAGGAACGGTTGGATGGGGTAATCATGGCAGTCTCCCCCTTCCTGCATCCTAAGCTGGCTTGTGAGGCCTTAGCCCACAAGCTCCATGTGTTCATTGAAAAACCGGCAGCCGCCAATACTGACGGCATTAAAAAGATGATGGATGCCTCTCTAAAATACAAAAAACATGTGGTTGTGGGTTACAAAAAAGCCTTTATGCCTGCTACCTGCAAGGTTCAGGAGATCCTTGCAAGCGGCCTTTATCCAGATATGAGCAGCATCCTTGCCATCTATCCCATCTACATGCCAAAAGACGGCCCTGCCTCTCTAAAATCCGGAGAGTTCAGCGAATGGATGAAAAACAGCAGTCACCCCTTATCCTTTATGCTTCAGGTTGCCGGCCCGGTAAAAAGCGTTCAGGCCCTGACCAATGAGAGGGGCTTCGGCGTGATTCAGCTTCGCTTCCAAAGCGGAGTCATCGGCAATCTTCACCTGGCTGCCGGAGAAAAGCCAGCCCGGGATGCGTACAAGGTATACGGGGATGGTTGGTCCATTGAAGTTGACTGCAGCAGCAAGGTTACTCTGCACCGGGGCATTCCCTCTTATGAGTACGACTACGCCTCCTCCTTTGCCTCCCCTGGCTTTGAGGGAGGGGATCTGGTATGGGAGCCGGTCACATGCCAGGCCAGCCCGGAAAATAAAGCATTGTTTGTGCAGGGCATGGTTCAGGAGCTGGAATACTTCTGCAATTGCATCCTCAATGATCAGCCTCCCATAAAAGGCTCTTTGTCTTTTGCCAAAGAGATCACGGAAATCTTTGAGGCAGCCCTGTTGTCAAACGGAAGAGAGATCTGTCTGTAGGAAGAAATAAATCAGAGAACGATGTAAAACCAAGATGAGGCTGCTGCAAAACCTGGTGTGATTTTACCTTGCCAGGCTTTGCAGCAGCCTCATCCTTTGTCTTTGTGCATTTTCTTATCATGATTACATGGTCATTCCGCCATCAATGGAAAGAATACTCCCTGTCATAAATCCTGCCTTATGGCTGGCAGCAAAAAGGATGGCCTGAGCAATCTCCTCTGGAGTTCCCAGACGGCCTATGGGCTGACGCGCACAAAACTGCTCCATAGCCAGTTTCGGATCCGCAGAGGTCCGGATCCTCTCTCTGAGAGAAGGAGTAAGGGTGGTTCCCGGACATACACAGTTTACCTGGATGTTGTCGTGGCACAGCTCTAAAGCCATGGCCTTTGTCATGGCGATCACTGCGCCCTTGCTGGCAGAGTAAGCCAGCCGGTTCACATGCCCCTTTATACCTGCCACAGACGACACATGGACAATCCGCCCGCCTCCCTGTCTTTTCATAATATCAACCGCTCCCTGTGACATGAGAAATGTACCGATCACATTCACATCCAATGTCCTGTGAAAATCCTCAAGCGTGGTATTTTCAATGGTGCCTCCTAAAACAATCCCCGCATTATTCACCAACACATCCAGCCTTTTATAGGTCTGCATGGTCTGGTCTAGCACCCTTGCCACTGCCTCCTTATCCGAGATATCCCCCTGGACAAATAAACTTTCTCCCCCTCTGTCTCTGATTTCCCCGGCCACCTTCTTCGCCGATTCTGAGACCGAATTGCAGACCACCTTTGCTCCCTTTTTGGCAAAAGCCAGGGCTGCCGCTTCACCGATCCCTGCCCCTGCCCCGGTTATCAGTATCACCTTATCCTGAAAGTCCACAGCTCCCTCCAATTCTTTAAAAAACCGCGCTAAAAGCCTCTTATCCGATTAATACAGGAGGCATAATCCTCCTTCTGAAAGAAAAGCTCCTGTTTTCCAAGAACATACCCTTCAATCCCGCAATTATGATACAGATCTGAGATAACCTCCTTTGTGGCCCCTCCGTCCAACACCAGATGATAGCCCAAGCCATGCTCTTGCCGGTACTGATTCAGCTCCACAAATTTCTCCCTGGTATAAGGCATAAAGTCTCTCCCTGCAAACCCCGGATTAACCCCCATAACCATTACATAATCCGTAATGGGACGCATGCTTCTGACACTTTCCAGGGTGGTGCAGGGATTTAACACCAGACCTGTCTTTTTTCCCAGCCTCTGTATCTGTTCTAAGGTTGCCGAGGGAACCAGCTCGGATTCCGGATGTATATAGATAATATCTGCCCCTGCATTTGCCATCATTTCCACATAGCGGTGGGGCTCCATTACCATCATATGACAATCAATCTGCTTTTTCTGTCCCTGATCCGTGATCCTGCGAATCATTTCCAGTTCTCTTACGGACATTGCAAAATTGGGCACAAACATCCCGTCCATTATATCCACATGGTAAATGTCCATATCTGTTTTATCCAGCTTTTCAATTTCTTCCCGAATATGATCAATCGCCAGATTCAAAATTGAAGGACATAAAATTTTTCTTCTTTCTTCCATCTTTCCAACTTCTCCTTATATTGTCTGTCTATACTGCTACCTGCCATACATCAGATTTGGGATAAACATCACAGCATTGGGGAACAAGGTTAAAATAGCTGCTTCAAGCAGCACAAGGGCAATCCAGGGCAGACAGGCCTTTATATAGTCATCCAGCCTAATATCCAATATTCCGCAAACTGTGTACATGGCCATGCCAACCGGCGGTGTCATATTTCCCATAGTCACAACCGTACAGAGGATCATGCCAAAAACCACTGGGTCGATTCCAAAGTTCTGCACCATGGGAAGAAGAATAGGTGTTGTGAGAAGAATAATGACAGATCCTTCCATAAACATACCTGCAATCACCAAAAGCAGCACGATCAATGCCATAACGATCAGAGGATTTGTGGTAAAGCCCATAACTGCTGTTGTAAACTTCTGGGGAAGCTTATCAATAGGTATCCCATATCCAAATACACCAGACATGGACATCATAAACATAATGGAACCGATATCAATGATGGAATGCTTCATTGTCTCAAACAGAACCCTGGCTGTCAGCTTTTTATAGATAAACACACCCACAAAGATTGCGTACACACAGGCAAAGGAACCTACCTCTGTGGAAGTAAACAGCCCCATGCGGATACCAATCAATAAGATCAGCGGGAAAATAACCGCCCAGATGCACTCTTTTAAGAGATGCAGAATCTCCCTGGCGGAGGCTCTTTTTTCCAAAGCAGGCTTTAAGCCATAGCGCTTTGACGCAACTGCCACCATGACCATCATGATCACCATCATCAAAGTTCCCACAAAGATACCAGCAGCAAATAATTTGCCAATGGATACATTCCCCACCGTTCCATAGGTGATCAGGCCCACCCCAGGAGGAATGGTTGCTGTGATTAAAGCAGTAAAGGCAAGAACACAACCTGTAAATCCTTTGGGATATCCCTGCTTAAGCATATCCGGCCCAAGAACCCGGGCCTCCATAGCTGCATCTGCATTGGCAGAGCCAGAGACTCCGCCCATCAGGGTGGAAAGCACAACACTGACCTGAGCCAACCCTCCATTCATATGGCCGGTCAGAGCCATAGCCAGCTGGATCAGTTTTTCCGTAATTCCCGAGGCATTCATAAGATTTCCCGCAAAAATAAACAGAGGCACTGCCAGAAGCGTAACATTCTGAACCTGCGTGACCGGAAGCTGAGGGACAGTTGTCAGCGGAATCTCCGGGTGCTGGAAAAAGTACAAAAGCCCTGAGAAAAACACAGAAAAGCCCACCGGAAGACCCAGGAACAGTAAAATAACAAATGCGATAAATACAATTATCATAACTACTCCTTTACATCTCTACATTTCATCCTTTAACTCCGTGTGCAGAACATACCGATAATACAAATGTCTCAGCTCATTGATCATCATCATTACCATACTGCATGGAAGGCTGGCCGATACAAAGCTGTAGCTCAGCCATGGAATCGCCTGAAACACCCGGGCTCTGGAGGCAATCACCGATCTCATGCCGTAGTAAAACAAAAAACCGATTGAGAACAAAATAATGGCATGTACAAGTATCTCACAAATATTCTGCAGAATCCCTGGCAGCTTTGATGTGAGTATATCTACCACCACATGCCGTTTAATCCGAAAAACAATATCCGCGCTGATAAAAGTACTCCAGGCAAAAAGCATAAGAGCCAGATCGTTCCCCCAGCGGATCGGGTATCCGGCTGTTCTCATAACTGCTGCAATAAAAATGATGGATACACTCGTTCCCAGCAGAATCATGGCCAGAATCACTTCTATATCACATACTCGTCTGTAAAACTTTTCCAATTTATACCTCCTGGCAAAGAGTCGGATGCCAAAGGCATCCAACTCCTGTTAAATGAGATCCAACAGCAGGTTTCCTGTTTTACTGCTTACCGATATCCTTGTACACAGCTTCTCTCACTGCCGAAAGATTCAGAGCATCGTAAGCTTTCTGGCTGTTGGCCTTGAATGCCTCCATATCAATCTCATCCGGCTCAATCACCGTGATTCCTGCATCGATCATAGCCTGCTTGCTGCCAGCTGTCTGCTCTGCAAGAGCAATCGTCTCCTCCTCGCCAAATCTATTGCACTCGTCTACAAAAATCTTCTGATACTCCTCCGGCAGAGAATCCATCCACTCCTGGCTGACGATCATGGTATTGATAGCAAAGAAATGCCCTGTCTCAATAACATAGTCACAAACCTCATGAATCTTCAGGTTTAATGCATTATTATAGGGAAGCTCACAGCCATCCACTACCTTTGTCTGGATTCCGGTGTATACCTCGCCCAGACTCAAAGCTGCTGCAGTACATCCAAGACTGTTGACAGACTCCACCCAGATGGGAGCCGGTGCGGTACGGATCATCAATCCCTTTAAATCCTCCGGCTTATAAGCTGCCTTATTGGTAAAAAGATGTCTCGGTCCCTGATCCCAGTCCCAAGAAAAATTACAGATATTGTACTCATCTGCCAATTTCTTATTCAGGTCAATGATTGTCTGGGAATCTCTCAGAGCAAAGGCCTCCTCCTGATTGTCAATAAAATATGCTGCATTACAGACAGAAAGATCATTTACATAAGAGCCAAGTCTTGCAAAGTCTGTCTGCCATCCAATGTTGGCACCCTGGCGAATCTGCTCGATAACATCCTCCTCGGTTCCCAGCTGAGCATTGGCATAGATCTCAATCTCAACCTCCCCATTGGTTTTCTCCCGAACAGAATCCGCCCACTTCTGCATGTATATGTGGGGAAGATCCTGCTCTGTCAGAGTGTGTCCAAAGCGCAGCACATATTTGGCCTCACCTGTGGGAGCTTGTGCTTCTGTCTCTTCCTTCTCGGCAGCCGTCTCTGCAGTTTTAGCTGCCTCAGTAGCCGCAGTAGTCTCTGCGGCTTTTGTAGCCGGAGCCGAAGAGCTGCTGCATCCGGTAGCAGAAAAAGCCACCATTGCTGCCATAACAACTGCCATACAACTTCTTTTTTTCATTCCTGTTCCTCCTCATGTGTTTTTGATAGCCTGTGCGCCTCTTTTAACACAGACTCTTTTATAGAACCCTCTGTGGGATTTCTATTTACCCACAAATTCATCCTATAAATTTACAAAATTGAGTATACTCCTTTTTCACTCATATTTCAAGAAGTATTTTTCGATTTTCACAAATTTTATGGATTTTTTCCGGTTTATTTTACGTTATATACAACTAATATTGGTTTTTTCTCGATTTTCCCTTTGTCCATCCTCCAACTATAATCATCTCATTTTTCTGCTTTTCAAACAAATTCATCCTTTATATCAAATAAATGTATACTAGTATAATCCATTTTAATTTCTTATGTCACTATGTAAAGAAGGGAATTTCTGAGGGAAACGTGTATAGACATTGATCCAGATATAAAAGAAAGGGCAAAACACTTCCGTTGTTCTGCAAAGATTCAAGGTTTAAAAAATCCTGAATTCTACAAAACGATCTCTCTTAAGTGTCCGCCCTTTTCGGTCGAATATAATTTCTGATTTCTTCTGAAGCAGAATCAATTACCCGGTACAGATTGTTCAAATGAATGTGAATGGCTTTCTTTAAAGCAGTCTCATCTCTGGCGACTACAGCATCTAAAATGGCCTGATGCTGCCACACCAAAATCTCTGGATTCGGGTCATATTTCAGGGCCAAAAAACGGGCTCTCTGATAATGAACATTGTTCGCTCCCATATAATCGCGGACAAACTCCTTGTGAGGCAGCTTAAGAAAAAAAAGATGAAACAGATCATCCAGTTGATGCGCTAAAATCAATTCCTTCTTTTTATATGCATTCCACTGCTGATCTAAAAGCGACTGGAGCTCCTCAATGGAATCGCCATATGCATTCTCCTGCAAGGCATTCAGCATAACCTGAGTCTCCAGACATTCCCGGACATATCGCACCTGCTCTAAATTCTCATAATCAATGTAAGATATAAAACTGCCTACCTGGGGCTTTAAATCAATACAACCTTCCAGGCGAAGCTGATGCAGCGCTTCCCGAACAGGCACACGGCTGCAGCCATATTGGGAAGCAAGCTTCACCTCACTTAGCTTCTCACCAGGAACCAACCGGATCGAGAAAATATCCTCTCTCAATTGCCTGTATATCGTCTGCTTTAGATTTAAATTACTGGAATGATCAAAAACTGCATATGGCATAAAAAACTCCTATCTGTACCACCCGCGGGCTGAAAGGAAAACGTTTTGGGTCCGTTCTCGTCCGCTCAATAAGGTAAATATAGCATAATACCAAGGTCAAAAGGTCAGAAATTCCATTGTAAACTTGTCTCTGCCTTTTGACCCCAACATTGTAACAGTAAGTAAAACCGTAAATTTACAGCTCCTGCAAATACCGATTTTGATTATACAATAAATGATAGCTCATTGCTTGTCCTGCCTCTAAAGGCTTTTTATCACGGATCGCAATAAAAATATTCCGGTGGGAAACCAGAGTTTGCTGGTATTCCTGCTTTTTTACTCCTGAAGAAAACTCTGCAATCCCTTTTGTAATAACCGGAATCAGCTCTGCAATCACACGATTGTGCGTGCAGTTTGCAATGCAGGTATGAAACGCTCCATCCTCCCCGGAGAAATTACTGCGCTCTTTCATAGCCTGCTCCACATTCTTTAACGCCACTTCAAGACAGGTCAGCTCCTCCTCCGTCCGGTTCTGGGCAGCGATTGCAGCAATCTGAGGCTCGATAATCACCCTGGCCTGAAGCAGATCCTCGATCAGTTTTTTCCTGTCATCCACCATAAAAAATCCCAGGGGATCATCTGAGATCCCGTTTTTGTCTGAGACAAAGGAGCCGGCTCCCTGGCGTATCACCACAATATTCCTGGAAAGCAAAAGCCTTAAGGCTTCCCGCACCGTATTCCTTCCCACACCCAAAAGCTTTGACAGCTCCATCTCCGTAGGCAGCTTATCTCCCGCTGTGAGATTATGATCCTTAATATACTGCAGGATATCCTCAGATGATTTTTCAACCCGCGTCTGTCCCGTAGTTCTCATTTCATCCCCCCTGATTGTTATTTATCGAAAGGAAGAGTACAGCTTTCCTGCTTCCAGCCCATATCCTTTGGCCTCTGCCATCTCGCTGACAGTCACCAGCTGATATCCCCGGCCTACCAGCTCCGGAATGATCTGCAGGGCCGCATCACCGGTTGCTCCATACAGCTCATGCATCAGAACAATATCCCCATCCTTTACCTTTCCTAACACGGCATTCACTGTCTGCTGGGCATTTCTTGTTTTCCAGTCCAGGGTATCAATGTTCCACTGGATCATTGGCATATGAGTGTTGGCCAGCACGGTGCTGTTATAGCCGCCGCCCGGAAGGCGCATAACCCTGGGCCGCACTCCGCACACGCTCTCAATCATATCGTTACACAGGTTTACCTGAGCCTGAATCTCTGCCGCTCCCTGCTTTTGCAGATATTTGTGATTCATTGTGTGATTAGCCACCTCATGGCCCTCTGCCACCATACGCTGTACCTCAGCCTTGTGGGAAGGAATCCGGTCTCCCACCATAAAAAAGGTGGCTTTCCCCCCATACTGAGCCAGACAATCCATAATCCGGTTTCCCACAGAGGATTGGGGCCCGTCATCAAAGGTCAGCGCCACCATAGGCTTTGACGGGTCAATCGTCCTGCCAAAAGATTGGCGGGCCGCTTCTTCTGCAAGCCTGCGCGCTTCTTCCTCTGCTGCCTGGCGGGCCGCCTCCTCTGCTGCCTGACGGGCCGCCTCCTCCACCGCCTGGCGGGCTGCCTCCTCTGCTGCCCGGCGGGCCGCTTCCTCGGCCTGGCGGGCTGCCTCCTGCTCCGCTGCCTGGCGAGCCTCCTCACTCACCCACACACTCCCCTGGCCTGCTTCAAGAACCTGGGAGCTTTGTTCTGCCTCTGCTTCCTGTCCTGGCTCTCCTGGCACAACTACTGGCGTTCCCTGTTCCGGTCCTCCGTCCGTTGCCTGCTCCAAAGGGGCCTGGCCCGGCTGCTCTGCCCCTTCCCCAGATGCCACTCCAGGCCCCGTCTGCTGCCTGACTCCTCCGGCAACCACAACACTCTGACCTCCCGCAACTGGAATCGGATTAACCGCCAAACACAAGGCCATTACTACTGGTATCACTACTTTTTTACTTTTTCTCATAGCAAATCTCCCTTTCCACAAACTTCCTTTCTCATTATACAACCACTTTCTCCATTTGTCATTTCACAATTGCAAACAATTGCTATAATATTTTATCTCATGCCTCCATGTTCCCATAACACGTAATTCTTTCGGCATTTTCAAAATGAGCGTTTTATCCTTATTTTTGGCGTTTGGAAATCTACACAAAAGAGTTTCAATCAAATATAATAATTATCAGCAAAAACAACAAAAAATAAATAACAGGAGGGTAAAAAATGAAAAAAATCTTTTCCATGTTTCTTGCAGCTTTGCTGCTTTCCACCTGCCTGACAGGGTGTGGGGACAGCGATTCAGCAGGAGGCAAAAACAGCCAGACTCCCCAACAGGCAAACTCCTCAGACAGCGGCAAAGCCCTGAAGGGCGAAATCACTTTCTGGCATTGCTTTACTCAGGGTGTACGTATGGAAGCTGTCCAGGCAGCCGCCGATTCATTTATGAAAGACAATCCTGATGTTACCATCAATATTGAGACAATGTCCTGGGGAGATTTCAATACCAAATGGAAGGCCGGTATCACAACAGGCGATCTTCCGGATATGTCCATTGCCCAGAATACTGGTGAGGTAGCCGAGATGCTCAACGCCGAGATGCTTGCCCCCATTGAGAACGTAGTTTCGGCTGTGGGCGCTGATCGTTTTTCTGAAAACGCACTGGCAGACATGACAAAGAATGACACGAAATACGGAGTTCCTTACTACTCCCACGCACAGGTTATGTGGTATCGGCAGGATCTTCTGGAGAATGCAGGTTTAAGTGTGCCAAAGACATGGGACCAGTTCCGTGAAACAGCGGCGGAGCTGACAAAGGACGGAGTGTACGGCGCCGGTGTTTCCATGAGCCCTAATGACCTTCTCTGCACACGCTATCTGAACTATTATGTACGTTCAGGCGGTGGCAGCCTTCTCAATGACGATCTGACTGCCAATTTAACCAGTGATCTTGCGCTGGACGGCATACGGTTCTGGGTCGATGTCTATCAGAATTGTTCCCCTGCCGAGACGATCAACTACACAGTCAATGATCATGCCACCATGTTTTATCAGGGCATCACTGCTTTTGACTTTAACTCCGGCTTTATGATTTCCGGTGTTGCCGGAAACCGGGAGGATTTGCTGGATTCCATATCCTGTGCTCCGCTGCCTGTGATGAAAGAGGGGGATCCCTACTACAGCGCCGAGACCACCCATATTCCACTGGTTATATGGAAAAATTCCAAGCACCCCGAGATTTGCGAGGCGTTTATCGAGTATTTATTCAAAGATGACAACTATGTGGAATTTTTGAGCGCGGTACCGGTAGGTATGCTGCCCTCTCTGGCAGGGATTGCTGATCTGGATGCATACAAAACCAATGAAACAATAGTGCGTTTTTCAGATGAGGCTGCTGTCATTACTGATGCTGTGAACAATGGACGGGCCATTGGATTTGAGCATGGTCCCAGCGTTCAGGCCGGCCTGCTGACCAGCCAGGGTATTATTGAGAATATGTTCCAGGATATTGTAACCAATGGAACGGATGTGGCAGAAGCCGCCAAAAATGCAGAAACCCGTTTGAATGAGATCTTCAGCACCCAGGCTGAATAGATACAGTGACGGAGAGGGGGAGCGATATGAATTTGAACAGGCGACTCAGAAACAACTCCGGCGGAATCAATGGCAGCAACACAACGCGCTGGTTTTTTGTCCTGCCGGCCTTGGCAATCGTCATATGCCTGCTGATCTATCCGCTGATGTCTACCCTGGTCTACAGCTTTACCAACAAGACCATGACCAAGACAACATTTAAAGTAATCGGACTGGCAAATTACATCAGTGTATTAAAGGATCCTGCATTTTTTTCCGCCTTCGGGCATTCTCTGCTCTGGACGGCCGGAAGTGTGCTGGGTCAGGTAATTGTAGGCTTTATCGGGGCCTTAAGCTTAAACCAGGTTAAAAATAAGAAAATACAGAATGTATTCCGCATCTGCGCAATCATTCCCTGGGCCTTTCCTGCCATTGCTACGGCAATGGTCTGGAAATGGATGCTAAACGGTATCTATGGCTTTATTCCAACTTCCCTGGTCAATCTTGGCCTCACAAATGAGATGCTGCAGTTTCTCAGCACCAGCCAGCTGGTCATGCCCACATTGATGTTTATCAATGTATGGTTCGGCGCACCCATGATTCTGGTCAATGTCTTTGCCGCATTGCAGACAATCCCCCAGGATCAGTATGAGGCAGCACAGATCGATGGAGCCAGCAGCCGTCAGTCCTTTCTCTATATCACGGCTCCACATATACGCACAGTGGTAGGTCTGCTGGTAGTTCTGCGCACCGTATGGGTATTTAACAACTTTGACATGATCTATATGATTACTGCCGGTGGTCCTGCCGGGGCAAGCTCTACCATGCCGCTGTATATCTACGACACAGGCTGGACAGGCATGATGGTCGGCAAAGCGTCCGCAGCATCCATGTTGCTTTTGATGTTTTTGATCCTTTTATGCGTCCTGTACTTCCTGGTAATTCGCCGTTGGGAAAAGGAGGATTAATTATGAAGAAAAAAAAATTATCACCGAGCGTATGCTTTTCCTATATCTTTTTAACCATTTTGTCGGTTATGTGCGTATTTCCGCTTTTGTGGCTGTTGGTCTCGGCCTTTAAATCCTCAGGGGAAATGCTGGCTAATCCAACCAGCTTTTTTCCCAGGGAATGGACACTGGAAAATTTTAAAACTGTTTTATTTACACTGAATTTCACAGTCAATATCAAAAACAGCCTGATTGTGGCCCTGATTACCACTGTAATTGCCACTACTGTCTCAGCGCTGGCCGCCTACGGCATCATTCGGTTTTTCCCAAAGCTGGGCGATATTATGACAAAGCTTCTGATAACAACCTACATGTTTCCTTCTATCATGCTGGTTATCCCCTATGCAGTCGTTATGCGCACCATCCACCTTACCAACAGCCGCGTGGGACTGGTACTGGTTTACATGTCCTTTAGCGTACCTTATGCCGTCTGGATGTTAGTAGGCTTCTTTAAAACAGTACCGATTGCTATTGAAGAATCCGGTCGGATCGATGGCGCCAACCGCTTCCAGGTATTTACAACGCTGGTACTTCCCCTGGTCCGTCCCGGTCTGGTATCCACAGCCATCTATGTATTCATCAATGCATGGAATGAATTTTTGTACGCATTGCTGCTCATCAGCAGCTCTTCCAAGCAGACCCTTTCAGTTGCAGTAAAAACCTTAGAGGGGGCAGATATTCTCAACTGGGGCTCTATGATGGCTGCTAGTGCGATTGTGGTTCTTCCATCCATTATCTTTTTCTGTCTGATTCAGAATAAGATTGCTGGCGGACTGGCCGATGGAGCTGTCAAGTAAATACAGGATAATTAAAGAAAAGGAGAAAATAAAAAACTATGAAAGAAATTGGTTACGCAATCGTGGGCACCGGATATTTCGGCGCTGAGTTAGGTCGTATTTTAAATGAACAGGAAAGCGCTAAAGTGGTTGCTGTTCTGGATCCGGAAAACGGTGAGACCATTGCAGAAGAATACGGCTGTGAAGTGGAGACCGATTTGGATGCATTGTGCTCCCGCAAGGATGTGGATGCTGTCATTGTAGCCACCCCTAATTATCTTCACAAAGAACCCGTGATCATTGCCGCACGTCATAAAAAACATATCTTCTGCGAAAAGCCTATCGCCCTGTCCTATCAGGACTGCGATGAGATGGTGAAAGCAGCTGAGGAAAATGGTGTCGTCTTTATGGCCGGTCATGTCATGAATTTCTTCCGCGGCATCCGCCACACAAAGCAACTGATTTCCCAGGGAAAGATTGGCAGAGTACTCTATGCTCATTCTGCACGAAATGGCTGGGAGGAGCCCCAGCCGGAGATATCCTGGAAAAAGATCCGCTCCAAATCCGGTGGTCATCTCTACCACCACATCCATGAACTGGACTGCATTCAGTTTATCATGGGCCCTGCCGAAACCGTCACCATGACCGGGGGCAATGTGGCACACCAGGGCGAGCAATTCGGCGATGAGGATGATATGCTGTTTCTTAACCTGGAATTTGGAAATGGCACGCATGCCATATGCGAATATGGATCTGCGTTTCACTGGCCAGAACACTATGTCCTGGTGCAGGGAACAAAAGGGGCAATCCGGGTGGATATGTGTAATGTAGGCATGACAGTCAAGCTGAGTGATGGAACGGAGGAACATTATCTGGTGCATGAGTCCCAGGAAGAGGATGATGACCGCACCCGCATTTATCACAGCACAGAGATGGACGGTGCGATCCAATACGGCCACCCCGGTAAAAAGCCTCCTCTGTGGCTCCATGGCATTATGAAAAATGAGATGAAATATTTTAACGGAATCATGCACGGTGATTCTGTGCCAGAAGAATTTATGCCGCTGATGACTGGAGAGGCCGCCCGCGCTGCAATTGCAACCGCAGATGCCGCAACCCTCTCCATCCGCGAAAACCGGAAAGTGTCTGTGTCAGAGGTACGCAGATAAAATGTAAAAAAACTGCCAAAGGTTTTGCTTTATAGGTACAATTCCTATAAAGCAAACCATCCGGCAGGGAAATTATATCCTGGCATTTTTCCGGTATTCATAGGGAGAGGTTCCGAAATAGCTGCGGAAAATCCGTGTAAAATAACCGGGATTTTCATAACCAACCTCATAGGCAATGGCGGAGATTGGCTTATCTGATATCAGAAGCTGACGGGCGGCTGTAGACATGCGCAGTTCCACCACATATTCACCAACCGTTTTACCACTCTGCTCCTTAAAAAGCCTCCGCAGGGAAGATTTGCAAATGCCTACCATCTCGCTTAAGGCCTCCAGACTAAACTGCTCTGCCAAGTGACTGTTGAGATAGTCCATTACCACCCGTATACGCGGATCCTGCTTATAGCGCTCGGAACGAGCCTCTCTATGCTGCAGGGCGGCTGCCATATGGCTGGCCTCCGGTTGAGAATCGCTGCCATACACAATTTCCGTAGAATGTTCTACCATCCATGCAACAATCAATTCTAAATTTCCCCGGATACGGAACATCTTCGCCGCATTCTGCGATGTGGGGATAGTGGCATTTTTGTATAATTCTTCAAAATAAGGACGCACACCAGCCTCCTGATGAACCTGGGTGACTGTTTGAATGTGAAAATAATCAGACAAAAAATCTCCTGCATCCATCTGTGTGGAAAGCCGAAAACGGATGCTGTAAAACTCAAAATAATCCCCCAGTGTGCTGCATGCCAAACGGCATCCCTCCGGAATATACACAATCTCCCTCTCATGTACTACAAATTCCTTTCCGTTAAGGATAAAAACCGCATCGCCCTTGACTATGTAGCGCACCATATTATAAGGGATATAGGATTCCGGATAGGTCCATCCGGTCCTGAAAACATACCTGTCCGCATAAAGAAAATTGAACCGCATAGCGGTATATAATGCCTGTTTAATTTCCATATGGCAATTAAATCAGTAACTGGACACTGATTTTAGCGACACATTTCCGGCTGGTGGCAGGAGTATCTTTTAGCATCAAAGCCGGACGGTGGGCATCCCAGGGAAAAAACACCGCAAAGCAGCCGGCTGTTGCAAGAAGAATACTTTCATCATCCACATTTTCCAGCAAAATAATATCATTTTCCGGATGTGCCTCAAAGATCTCTTCCGTGCCAAGATAAGGAGCCACACCGATTCGCTCACCGCCTTCCGGCCAGTACATCAAATCAATGTACTTTTGATGAACCTCCGGATGGGATCCTTCAAAGGAATGTGTAGTCATATCCATCACATTGACATAAATATCCTTTCCCTGCAGCTCATAACACCCGGGCGCAAGGCTTAATGTGTCTGTAGTTTCAAAAAAATGCAGGACATCCTGGATTACCTTTGGGCAGGCACTATAGGGATCCTTCGCGCTGAGTTTTGAGAAAATCATAATAACCTCCATGTCTCTTTTCCATTGCAATAAACATTCATTTCCACCAGCAATTCCCATTGCCAAGGGAAATTTGGCTTCAAAAACAGATTAACATATCTCCGTTAAGTTTTCAATATACGCTTGATATTTTAGCTTTTTATACCATAATTTGTCGTTTCGTTATCTACAAAAGACAGAAATGGACAGATATAATAAGGCTGACTATTTGAAAAAAACAATATATAATCATTCCAGGAGGAAAATTTTATGAGTATGAAAAAGTATCAGGGAGTAATTCCAGCATTCTATGCCTGCTATGACAATCAGGGAGAAGTATCGCCAGAACGAATCCGGGCTCTGACCAGATATCTGATCGGAAAAGGGGTGACAGGGCTCTATGTGGGTGGTTCATCCGGAGAATGTATTTATCAGTCTGTTTCCGACCGGAAAATCACTCTGGAAAATGTTATGGCCGAAGCCCGGGGAAAGGCAACCGTCATCGCCCATGTTGCCTGCAACAATACAGCTGACAGCCAGGAACTTGCTCTCCATGCAGAGTCCTTTGGCGCTGATGCTATCGCCTCCATCCCGCCAATTTACTTCCACCTGCCGGAACATGCAATCGCACAGTACTGGAACGATATTTCCTCTGCTGCCCCCAATACAGACTTCATTATCTACAACATCCCCCAGCTGGCCGGTGTAAGCCTCACCATCTCCCTGCTTCGGGAAATGAAAAAAAATCCCCGGGTTATCGCTGTAAAAAATTCTTCTATGCCCGTGCAGGACATTCAGATATTTAAGGCTGAAGGCATGGAGGTCTTTAACGGGCCTGACGAACAGTTTATTTCCGGGCTGGCTATGGGAGCAATCGGCGGAATCGGCGGAACCTATGCCGCTATGCCGGAATTGTTTATCAAGGCGCGGGAAGTGTTTCTTTCCGGACAAATCGGACTGGCTCTGGATATCCAGAACACGATCAACGCCATTATTTGCAAGCTATGTTCGGCACACGGCAATATGTATGCAGTCATCAAGGAGGTTATCCGCAGACAAGGGGGACCGGATATCGGCGGTGTCCGCAAACCGCTGGCAAACTTAATTGAAAATGACCTGGCAATTGCCAAAGAATGCGTACACATAATACAGGCAGCGGTAAAAAAATACTGCTGACATTTTCGGAAATCTGCAAAGCTTTCCCGTATTTAAGATGAGGAGAAAAAGAATGGACCGTCAAAAATTGCTGGATGCGCAACAATGGATATGTAAGGAGCTAGAAAGCTCTGCCCGGTTTTGGCTGGACTACGGGATGGACCGGGAACATGGAGGCGTATACACTTGCCTGGACCGAAAGGGGCAGGTATACTCCACCGATAAAAGTGTATGGATGCAAGGGAGATGTGGCTGGATCTATGCATTTCTCTGCCACACCTACGGTGTACGCCAGGAATGGCTGAAGGCCTCAGAAAGCTGTCTGGAATTTATGGAGAAGCACTGCATCAACCATGAGGCTGCTGGCCGTATGTATTTTACTGTAACCGCAGAGGGAAAACCACTGCGCCAGCGCCGATACTGCTACTCTGAAGCTTTCTACGCCATGGCCAATGCAGAGTATTACGGCCTGACCGGAACAACAAAACATCGAGACCGGGCACGGCGGGCCTATGACCTTTATTGGGACTTAAACCATGGCATGGCCGATCCTTCCGGGCTGGGTCCCAAAACAATCCCTCAGACCCGCACAGGCCGATCTTTTGGGATTCCGATGATTATCTTAAATGTCACCGGGGTGATGCGCCGCACAGATCCGGAGCGCACAGAGCTGTATGATCAGAGAGCCAGGGAATGTGTGGAGGATATTTTCAAATATCATGTGAAGCCAGAGCTGCATTGTGTCCTGGAAAATGTGGCAGAAGATGGAACGCCAAGACTTTATTATACGGAAGGACGCACGGTCAATCCAGGACATGATATTGAGGGGGTATGGTTTTTGCTGGAACATGCAAAACACACCGGTGACCAGCAGCTAGTCCGACAGGCTGCCCAGATTTTTGACTGGGCTATTGAAGCCGGCTGGGATAAGGAATATGGCGGGCTTCTGTATTTTATCGATGCCCAGGGCAAACCGCCAGAAGCATATGAACACGATATGAAGCTATGGTGGCCTCATAATGAGATATTAATCGCCTCCATCATGCTTTACCGGGATACCAGGGAAAAGAAATATCTGGATTGGTTCTATCGAACACTGGATTACTGTAAAGCTCATTTCTCAGACCCAAAATACGGTGAATGGTACGGGTATCTCCGCCGGGATGGACTGCCCACCATGCCCAGCACCAAGGGAAGCACCTTTAAAGGACCATTTCATATGCCGCGCAGTATGATTCTTACAGACAGAATCATTGCACAGATTCTGGAAGAATAAAATTCTTTATAAAAAAGGAGGAAAAGTAACCTTGCCAGTCACTTTTCCTCTCTTTCAACTCCTCAGCCTTATCCTGTAGCAAAGTTTTGCAAATCCATCATCCTCACAGATGCTTATCTGCATAATCCATATACAGATCCCAGTCATAATCATCCATGGTATGCTCTCCGGTCTTGTGATGGTGGCCGATATGCCCTTCATGCAGCGACTGCTCCGGATAAGGTCTTTCCCACTGCGAAAGCCCTTTCACCCCTAAAAGCTGGTACACCGGATCCGCCTGTACCAAACTCTCAAACTCAGATGCCGGATCCGCCCAGCTGTCATTGCTCTTGGTGGAGGTGTACACCAGTCTCGGCGCCATCAAAGCTACCAGCATATGCTGGTCAAAGGGCATTTCCTCCTCATGATCCACATATTTCTGATAATTTTTGGCAAACCAGAAGGGGAAACGATCCAGAATCTGCCGAATGCTCTCCCCGGTTTTTCCTCTGGAAATAGCATCTCCGCTGTTGCCTGAGCAGCTGCTGACCGCCATGGCAAAGCGCTCATCCTGAGCTCCGCACCAGAGAGAGGTCTTTCCGCCTCGGGAATGGCCCACCACGGCCACCCGTTTCTCATCAATCATAGGCTCTGTCTCAAAATAATCCATTACCCGGCTGGCAGCCCACGCCCATACGGTAATCGTCCCCCAGTCATCACCTGCTCGGTTGTCTGCATATTCTGGAAACAGCCGGTGGAAGCCAGTGCGGAAGCCTTCCTCATAATCCGGAGCCACCTCATGTGTCCTGAATGCTGCACAAGCATAGCCCCGGGAAATAATCGTTTCTGCCGGATAGAAGGAGCTTAGAAGCTCTCTGGCCGGATCACAGTTCATGGAACCCCTGTTGCAAATCTCCACAAAAGCCGGCACTGGCTTTTCGGCATTGGCAGGAATAAACACATCAAAAGTAAAAATAAAATGCCGGTCCCTTCGGACAGCCTCTACCTCCACCGTTTTGCGGACAGCCCGGCCATTCATGATCTTTTCTCCCTGTCTTACAGCCGTTACATGAATGTCAACCTTCACATCACTCATATCCGGAAGACGTCCGTACTCCTCCCTGCGCAACATCTCCAAAATCTCCGGCCTCCGCTTATCCACCCACTCCTTGGCCGTCTTTACCTCAGTGCCATCCTGACAGACAAACAGTGATGGAACATTTCTCTTATTTTCAGGTATCTTAACCATATATATTGTTCTCCTTTACATCCTTTTAATTTCTTTTACGTCTCCGCCTCACTGGCAATTCCCTTAAATTTATTCATGGCATGCAACACCAAGGCAACTGCAATGACTCCATTGGAAATAACTGTTCGGAAATACTCTCCTACCTGAGTATCATGAAATATCTTTGTGCCAGCAGCCGGTGCCAGCAGAAACAGAAGCTGGAACAAAACCACCCCGGTAAAAGCTTGCTTTACATTGGCCTTATCTATGGTAGCACCGCCTACTAGCAGGGCAGCAATGGCATAGGTGCCCACATTCTGCTGAGCCGTATAGGTGCTGAAGGTTCCCATATTCTGTAAAAAAGTCAGCTGTCCCCAGGAAGCCAGCACGGTAGAAAAGATCGTTGCCAGAATGCGAATCTTATTTACATCGATTCCTGATGCCTCTGCAATATGGATATCATTTCCCACACTTCTAAAGTCCTGCCCCAGCTTTGTCTTGGTTATAAACTGGCACAGCGCACTGACTGCCAGGATAAAAAACAAGGTTACAATGGGAACCGAGCATCTCTTTACCACAGCAGCCACCGGCGGAATCACCAAAAGCAGCACCAGTACACCCCCATATCCGGCCCATCTGGCAATCCTGGCTGTCCGTTCTGCCTTCTCCATAGAGGTCTTTTCTTTCCAAAGCTTATACCCTGTGCAAGCTGTCATAACCCCGAAAGCGATCAAAAGCACGGTGGACAGATGCAGTTTAAATATTCCGTCCATAGCCCCCTTCATCCCGTCAATCAGATTCAGTGTATCCTTTACCCCGATTCCAGTGCTGATACTGATCTGATCATCCCAAAAAGGAATCACCGTTCCCATAAGGACCAGGAAAATAAGGAGATAAATGCCCTGACCGAAGTATCCGGCAATCATGCCTGTAATCATCTCCTGCCCTCTGGTCTTGTTAAACAGTCTCCCCAGCAGATATCCGCAAACAATGGAAATTACCGTACAGATCACCAAGGCCACTAGAATCCCCACCATCCCCGTAAGCCTCCAATGGGTGATAAAGATCAGAGCTGCCTGGGCGCTCATAGCTCCCACCACAATACCAAAATTCAGTCCCATACCGGTCATAATGGGAATAATCAGTGCCAGAACCATAATGCTATTTCTCATCACACGGTTAATCAGGTCACTGGCAACCACATAGGGTGCCTGCCCGGCTATCAGATATGCCAAAGTACACAGCACCGCGAAAAAAATCACTACAAAATTTTCCGATATATAATTTTTTATTTTATTCATTTTTGCCCCGAGCCCTTTCCCAATGCATACAGAATAATTCCATTGCTGATAATCATTCTCACAATATCCGAAATATTGCTCTCTGGTAGGATTACGTTAGCCACTGGCAACGAAAGCGTCAGCAATCCCTGGAACACCATAACTCCAAAAACCACATTAAAGATGGAAGCCTTTTTGTTGGACGCACCACCGATCAGAACAGCCGCCACAGCGGAGAAGGACATCATTTTCGGGGAGTCGTAAAACTGTAAGAATCCAAAGCTCTGGGCGTAGACTAAAATCCCAATAGCTCCCAGTACCGTTGACAGGGTAATTCCCCATATTCGCATCTTATCCACATTGATTCCGTTGGCCTCTGCCAGACCAGGATTCTGTCCTGCCGCCCGCATCATCATGCCTGTCTTGGAATTCATGTACAAATATACAAGTAAGCACATAACAAACAGGAACAAAAACGTACCAGTGGGTATGGTCAGTCCGCCGATCTCAATAGGATGGAAATCATCCAAAATCTTTGCCCAATAATCAGAAAGCACCACATCCTTTCTGACTCCCCGCCCCATCTGCATCCGAAGGATCAGATTGTCCAGAGGGATAAACAGCCACACAATACACATAACAGAGATCATGGCAAATCCCACATAGGTGGCAATCATCATCTCTGATCCCTTTACCCGGTTCATCAAAAGGCCATACAGATACCCAAATACCAGGGCAAAAGGAATAGAAAAAACAATGGCTGCAAAAAAACCTGCAAAACCGGTCAGCTCCATGTTCAGGCTGATGAGCCCTCCGATCAGTCCGCAGATAATACCAATGGGAAGGGCAAAGTTCATCCCCGCACCGCAGACCATAATGGGAACCATAGTCAACACCAAGACCCCGTTCATCGCCATTCTTGTCAGTGCCTGGGAATAAAGGGTCAGCGTATTTAAGCGCAGAACCGGAACAAGAATTGCCACTGCCAGGAAAAATGTGATTGCCACGATTCTTGTGACGCCAAAGCTCTCTATATATTTACTCATCTTGCTTTTCATCATCCGCTCACCTCCTACGCATCCAGGCCAGACATTAACAGGCCAAACCGCTCATCTGAATCTCCGGGCTTTAAAATTGCCTTTACTTTTCCGTCATACACCACCGCAATCCTGTCACACATGGATCTCAGCTCTGTCAGTTCGCTGGATGTGATCACAATTGTAGTTCCTTTTTCCCGGTTGAGATTCACCAGATAATCCAGTATTACCTTCTTCGCTCCGATATCAATTCCCCTTGTAGGCTCTGACACAAAAAGTACCTCCGGCTCAAAAACAACCGCCCGGGCTATGCACACCTTTTGCTGATTTCCGCCGCTTAAGTCCTTAGGATACTGCTCACAGCTGACGCATTTGATCCCCAGCTCCTCAATCATTGCATCTGCCGTATTTTTCATACTTTTTTTATCTACCTGTTTAAAAAATCCAAAGGATTGGAAAAACCGGTTTTTTATCTGCATTGCCAGAAGGCAAATATTCATTTTGATGCTTTCCTCCAATAAAAGGCCAATCCCTCTTCTGTCCTCTGACACAAATCCGATTCCCTTTTTTAAAACCATCAGGGGCTTTTTAAAAGGCAGTTTTTCTCCTTTATAAACCACCTCCCCTGAGGACGGATACAATCCTGCAATCCCGTTGGCAATGGCCAGCTTTCCCTGTCCGGCCAGACCGCAAAAACCTAAGATCTCTCCCTTATGTACATCAATGGTGATTCCCTTTGCCTTTTCGCCCGGCATGTTCACATGGAGATCCTTCATGGAAAGCACGGTCTCCCACTTTTCTATCTCCTCCACCTGCCTTCCTGCCATGGAAGAAAAGTCCACATTTCTTCCTACCATGGATTTGGCCAGCCCTGTGGCATCGGTCTGACCACGCATAAGGGTTTCGACCAGCTCTCCGTCACGGAGAACCACGATCTTATCTGATATCTCCAGAACTTCATTCAGCTTATGGCTGATAAAAATCACAGCCACACCGGAAGCTGATATCTCCTTGATCGTATCTAACAGCCATTTGGATTCCACATCCGTCAGCACTGCTGTAGGCTCATCAAACACAATCAGCTTAATATTCTTTTTGTCAATCTCCCGGGCAATCTCCACGAACTGTTTGAATCCAACGGACATTCCTCCTACCGTTGTAGACGGACTCACGTCCAGATGAATCTTATTTAGCGCGGTTTTCGTCTCCTCTTTCATGCTCTCTTTATCCAGGGTACTCATGCTGTTCCCCACCACCCGGCTGATCACATTGGGTTTTGTAATCTCTCGATTCAGCTTTACGTTCTCTGTCACTGTATAGGCCGGAAGCAGCATAAATTCCTGATGGACCATTCCGATCCCCAGATTCATAGCCTGCCGCGGAGAGGTGATCTTTACCAGTTCACCATCCCATGTAATCTCTCCCTGATAACCTCCTGTATTTACAATCCCCGGCATCCCAAAAAGAATATTCATCAACGTAGATTTCCCTGCCCCGTTCTCACCGACTAGGGAAACTACTTCCCCTGCAGACACCTGCAGATCTACCCTTTTGAGCACTCTGTTTCTGCCGAACTCCTTTTCTATTCCTTTCATATCCAAAATTACATTCTGCATTCTCTTCTCCTAACGATCCGCAATGCGGTATCTGCCTTGATAGACAAATGTGCTGCAACGCAAAGACTCAAAGCCCCACGTCACAGCACATTTTATTCTTTGGAAACAGTGCTAAAGCCAACCGTTCTGTCTATCTGTTTTCGGCACAGTTCCTTCTGTCAACAATGGTTCGAGCTTAGAAAACATACAGGTCTCTTGCAACTGTAAACCAGTTCGGATACTCCTCCCCGGTCGTATCATTGGTACAATTATTGAATTTGGCTGTCTCATCATAGATGCTGCTAAGCAGGCGCTCCACTTCTTCCACATCCGGCTGGCCATCCACCTCATTTAACTTGCCCTCACAGTAATCCATTGCATACTGGAACAAAAACTCCATCTCACAGCGAACCAAAGACTTCTCCCATCCGCCAACTCTGCCATTCATATTATATTCAGCCAGCTTCTTGGTGATTAAGTCCGTCACATATTCTGCATCATACTTGTGCGCATCATCGATCTCCAGACCGAGGGCTCCGGAAAATGCACTGAAGGGAGACGGATCGGTGTGGCATGGATAAATACCGCCATTCTCAACAATCGTCTTTAACATGGACTCCTGAATCGTGCTTACAGTTGCAAAGTAGGCAATATCCTTGGTTCCATACTGATCCATCAAGGATGGAATACTCTCTAACATAAACTGCTGGGCACCGGTCACACCTGCATCACCCATGGGATCCGGCATAGTGACCTGCTCAAAGGCAACCCCGTTTTCCTCACAAACCCGCTTCATGGACTCCAGGTAACGAACTTTCATGGAATTGCTCATGTGACGGGCAAAACTGTAGAAAATAAAATGCTTTGCCCCGGCATTTACAGCCATCTGCGCCACAGACTCACCATAGAGTTCCGGATCAATGGTCAGCATAATATCGCCCACCTTAGCCATCTCATATACATCCTCATTCAAAGAACCAAACAAAATCTTGATGTCCGGCCGCTCCTCCTTGATCTTGTTTACCGCTGCGATGGTTCCGATGTCCGCCGAGTCAAAAATTAAGGCCTTCACTTCTGGATCCATGGCAATATTCAGAGCCTTGGAAATCGTAACCTCCTGCTCGTTCTGTGGATCCTCCGGATAAACATCCATGACAAACTTGTCTGCCCCATACTGCTCCACCAACATCTCAGCCGTTCTGTAGTACTCTTCACGGGTAGCCAAAGGGCTGATCATCAAGCCGATCTTATAGCTTGCGGATCCGGCTTCATCCTTTGCTTCCTCTCCCGCAGAATCTCCTTTCGCCTCGGCCCCTGCTGCCTGTTCTTCTGCTTTTGTCTGTGCCGGCGCATCATTGGACGATGCCGATGACCCTGAAGAGCCACATGCCACCAGACTTACTGCCATCACGGCAGCTGTCGCTGTTGCCCAAAATTTTTTCAACATTCTCGTATCCTCCTATGATTTGTTTGTGTTTTTTCACAAGCATATCTTGTGTAGTGGTTTCATTGTAGCATAATCTCATAGAAATTTCAACAAATTATTTACACGAATTTATCTTTTTTCGCAATCCACAAAAACCGCATAAACTAATGATTTTATTCGATTAATTCTAAGATTTCTATTTGATTTATACCAAAATTATTTACTTGAATTTATATTTTGTCCGGCATCCCCGCAAACGTTTCTCCCCACAGGCTTTACAGCAACCAAAAAAGGAAGCCTTTTTTAAGCTTCCCTTTCTCTTTTTTCCTAATCACCTGCTTTAAGTACTTCCCCGGATAATCAGCTTCCCCTTATAGAAACGATTCTCCGGCTGCTTTCCGTTTACCATTTGAATCAATGCCTTTGACAGCTCCTTGGCAAAAAAGCCGATCTCTGTGTCTATGGTCGTCAGCTCTGGTGTTGTGATATAGGAACTGGCAATGTTTCCCCACCCTACAATCGCCACATCTTCCGGCACATGCAAATTACACTTTTTTACGTATTGCATCACCTGGGCTGCTATGTGGTCATCGCTGGCAAAAAAGGCCGTTGGCCGCTCTTCTGCCGGATAGGAAGTCAGCATATTGCATACATCATCTAAAATACTGTTCTCATTCTGTGTATGAACACAAAAGAAGTCCGGATTTACCGGAATCCCATTCATCGTCAATGTGTCCGTGTACGCCTGAGCGCGAAAATCATCTCCCCCCACGCCTCCTGTCTTATATTTCAGCGGAGGAATATAAGCAATCCGCCTGTGGCCTTTTAAAATCAGGTAATTAATCGTTCGCTTCACTCCATCATAAAGATCTGGGGCCCGAATCACAATCCTGGGATCTAGTCCCTCGTATCTCCGGCTCTGATAAAGTATAAGAGGGATCCCACTGTCTACAATCCGGTTCAGCTGGTCTGCCGTAAAACCATTGCTGGCCATAAACATAGCACCGAAACGGCCCTCAATCAGCTTCCCGATAAATCCATCATCCTTTCTGCTGAAAAACAAACTAGGATAGTAGCCCTGGTCAAAAAGCCGGGAGGAAATAGAGCTATACAGCTCTTCCTGCAGCGTATCGCCCACCAGAGCGATCTGATTGGAACGATTGGTTCGCAGTCCCTTGGCAAACATATTCGGGGTGTAATTTAACTCCTCCACAGCCTTTAAAACTGCTTTTCTCTTCTGCTCACTGACATAGTTGGAATTGTTCATCACATAAGAGACAACCGCCGGGGACACACCTGCTTTTTTGGCAACGTCATTGCGGGTTACTTTCCGATTCATTGCTGATCTCACTTTCTTTCTGGCAACACATAACTTTTCAAAATATATTTCTATTTTACCAGATGAGAATGAGAAAATCAAATAGTAACCAATACTTTTCTGCCATTTGGCAGCTTTCTCTATTTTTTATCCCCATCACTTCTGCCCAAATATACAAACCAGTATGCCATGCCCACAAAAATTGCGCCTCCCACAATATTGCCCAAAGTGACCGGAACCAGATTTCTCACAAAAAAGCTCCCCCAGGTCAGACCAGATGTATCCACAAAATCCAGACCTGCATATGCTGGATCCGCCATAGCAAAAAGACCTGCCGGACAGTAATACATATTCGCCACACTATGCTCGAAGCCGCAAACCACAAACACCACAATGGGATAGAACAGGGCAATCACCTTCCCAGCTACATCCTTGGCCGCAAAGCTCACCCACACAGCCAGGCAAACTAAAAGATTGCAGAAAACCCCCTTTATGAATCCATCCATCCAGGGCATAGAGACCTTGGCCACGGCCGTTCCCACAGCCGCAATTGCCAGCTTTTTATCATACAGGCTCAGCTGGTGGCCTGCCACCACCATCCAGGCGACAAGCACACTCCCCACAAAATTCCCCAGATAAACCACGATCCAGTTTCGTATCATACCCCAGGCCGGAATCTCTTTCCCCAGCACAGGAATCACCAACAGGCAATTGCCTGTAAACAGTTCACTTCCGGCCAGAAGCACCAAGGTAAGCCCTGCCGGAAACACACAGGCTCCCACCAGTTTTCCTGCTGCTCCTCCAATCGTACAGGAAGCCGCCGAAGCCCCGCACCCTGCCAATGCAATATAAATCCCTGCCAGGATTGCCAGCAAAAAGGTTTTCCCCATCCCCATGGCCACCTTTTTCTTTGCCACATCCATATAATTTTTTGCAATCTCCCCAGGTGCATTGATCATTGGCATCTTCCTCCTGCGTCCGTTTTTTCGTAATTGTTGCAATGAAACAGTCAAAAAGCTTACTCCCCCAAAAGCGCATCTATAACGCCCTTCACGCTCCTCTCTCTCACCAAAATTGTCAGCTTTGGCTCATGGATATGCTCCAGATAGTGGGCATCTGAGTTGCTGATAATCCTGCAGCCTTCCAGATAAGGATTGGTTTTCTTCACCTCATGGAGCTTCTTCAGATCTTTAAGCTCTGCTGTCTTAAACTGGCTGTCCGGCGGCACAAACCCCAGATTGGCGATAAGACTGTTAGCGCTTTTCTCCACATGGGCGGGAAACATCACCCCTTTATAGGAACGAACCAGATTCCAAAGTTGATCAAAAGAAATATCCACACTGTTAATCAGAAGATTCGGCTCCGTATTTATCACCGCATCCTCCTCATTACAGATCTGCTGTTTTCCGAAAACCGTCTCTTTATTGGGAAATTTCATCAGTCTTTCATATACATAGGCATCAAATGCAAGAGCCTGCTCCAAATCAGGGAACAGGCATACTGCATGAACCTCCTCCGAGGTATTGATCTCCATCCCGGGAATGGCCAGTACGCCAAACTGTTCTGCCAGCTTCATCACAGCCGGGCAGTTCCGACAGGAGTTGTGATCTGTAACCGCAATCACATCCAAACCTTTGATGGCAGCCATGCCCACAATATTCCCCGGTGTCATATCATCATCCCCGCATGGGGAAAGACAGGAATGGATATGTAGATCATAGGTAAGGCTGATCATACCTGCTGCCCTTTCAGCTTCTGATAGATCTGCAAAGCGGCATCAAAAATCGGAAGCTCTGTCCCCATCACCGTGATCTCCTGGTCTTTGGCCTTTTTCATGGCAGCCTCGTCCAGCAATGCCCCCTCTGCCATAATGATACAGGATGCATCCGCCAGCGTTGCCACTGCCAGAGTATTCATATTTCCCATGACCGTCACCCAGGCACAGCCCGCCGGAGCCCGTCCCATGGCAATGCTTAAAAGGTCACAGCAAAAAGGCACTGTAATCTCCCGTTCCGGATTCTCCCCCACATTGACCACCGTAAATATCCCACTGTCCAGTAATTCCTGTACTGTCATATTTTTCTCTCCTTTTTTGCAGATCGGCATTTCACATCTGCAAACAACGCCTCACTTCCCGGTCTCGTCCTCCCCCTCCTGGTTGTCCAAAAGGGACATTTCATCCGATATCCGCTGGATATATTCCTTCAGTATCCGCAGAGTCTCCTGTCCGCCCTTATCTCCCTCATGAAGATCATCAGCCAGAACAGAAACCTCCTCCGACAATTTGTGCAGATTTTCCCGAAGATAATACACACAGTCATTCTCACTGGCCTGCCCCCGTACAATATCCTCAGCCAGCGCCTTACAGGTAGGCGCCCCGCAGGAACCGCAGTCCAGCCCCGGCAGCTTTTTGCAAAGCCGCTCCACCTGGTTCAGCCGGGCAAAGCTTTCCATCATATTGCCTCCTAAGCTGAACACAGGCTCATACTGAACTCCCGTGGTCCAGGGCACCAGCCTTTCTGCATTGTCCTCCATGTCCATGTGGCTTCTGGCCACTGGCATGTATTTGCGCAGCCGCTTCAGCTTTACCTCCGCCACATAAGGATTCTCCACCGTCAGGACTCCTCCAACACAGCCTCCATTGCATGCGTTCAGCTCCACAAATTTCAGGTTGGTAAATTTCTGATCCTCCAGATCCTCCAAAACCCGAATCACATTCTCAATCCCGTCTGCTGCCAGATAATCATCGGTAAACAGTCCGCTGGCCTCTCCGCCGCTCCTTCCCCAGCTGATCCCGATTTTTCCTGAAGTCACCAGATCCCATCCCTCCTCGCCCACTGCCTTCATATGGGATAAAAGCTGGGGATACACATCTTTAATTGCTAAAACATGATCCACCTGGCTTCTCTCTGTTCCCAAAGGTGCCTTGGCATAGGTCACTTTTGACGGACACGGAGAAATAAAACAAATCCCGATCTCCCTCCGTTCCAGTCCGGTTTTTTTCATGGCCCGCTGAGCTGCTAAGGCCGCTGCCACCTCTACCGGAGGATTCAGAGGAAGCAGATGGGAAATCAAATTGGGGAATCGAACCCGGATCAGACGTACCACCGAAGGACATGCTGTACTGATAATGGGCAGGTTATCCTCATGATGGGTTAAATATTCCCGGGTTGCCTCTGACACCAGCTCCGCACCAGCGCTAACCTCAAATACATCATTAAATCCCATGAGAAGCAAGGCATTCAATACAATATTCACATCATCCAGATTGTTAAACTGGCTATAGAGGGACGGTGCCGGCAAAGCCACTGTATACCGGTATTGTTTCATCACATCCATCCGGTCATAGGTGGCATGCTTCGCATGATGAGGACAAACCCGGATACACTCTCCGCAGTCAATGCAAAACTTGGCATTGATCTGCGCTTTGCCGTTTCTAACCCGTATTGCCTGGGTTGGACAGCGCTTAATGCAGTTGATACAACCTTTACACAATTCCGAATCCAGCCGCACGGAATGATAAAATTTATCCATAATCTGCCTCCTGTCCTTCTCCTGATTCTTTTTACAGCCTTACAATCATTGTGATCGTTGTCCCCACCCCAATGGTTGTATCAATCCTCATGTCATCTGTATATTTTTTCATATTGGGCAATCCCATACCAGCTCCGAATCCCAGGCTTCTGACCTCATCCGGGGCTGTGGAATACCCGGCCTTCATAGCCTGCTCCACATCGGGAATACCCGGCCCCACATCTGCTAAAATCATCTTGATCTCTGATGGGGTGATCTCCACAGTAATCTCTCCGCCCTTTGCATGGATCACCATATTAATCTCCCCCTCATACATGGCAATCGCCACCTTGCGGACCGCCTCCGGGCTGACTCCCAGCTGCTTTAATTTGCCCTTTACATCGCTGCTGGCTTCTCCTGCCCTGGTAAAATCATCTGGTGAAATTCCATATTTTAATACAATCGCTTCATCCATCAGATCGCACCTCCGCCCAGGCCTGCCTTATAGAGCATTCCACAGGAGGAGAACATCCTGTGCCCGGTCTCCAGGACAATAATATCCCTCTCTTTCGCCATCTCCACAATAGTCGCATCTGGCTTTTTCCCCCGAACAAACACCAGACACACAATATCTAGCATCTCTGCCGTGCGGATCACCTGAGGGTTACACAATCCGGTCAGCAGCACAGAGTGGTCTTTGGAAAATGCCAGCACATCACTCATCATATCCGACCCGCAGGCGCTTTTTACCTCCCGGTCTAAAAACTCTTCTCCCGTCAAAACCCTGGCTCCCAGAATATTTTGTACATCCCTCACTGTCATCTTCTTTGTTCCTCCTCCATATAAATTTCCGTCAAACTGTCTGCTTTAAGAATACCATCGAAATTCTCAATTATCAACATTTTTTATCGATATGTTTTTAACGTGCCTGATAACTATTTATTTACTATGGATTTTTTATCACTTTCATGTTAGAATATTGTTACATTTCACAAATAGCATTGCAGAAGGAGGATGAGACATGGCTTGCAAAAAAGAAGGAGTTCCCTTCAGCGGGACCCCGGAGCAGGAAGCCGCTTTAAAGAAGGTCATTGCCGAGCTGAAGGACACAAAGGGTGCCTTAATGCCCATCATGCAGCAGGCACAGGAGATTTACGGCTATCTCCCTATTGAAGTCCAGACCATGATCTCCGATGAGACGGGTATCCCGTTAGAGAAGATCTATGGCATTGCAACCTTTTACGCTCAGTTCGCTTTACAGCCAAAGGGTAAGTATCAGATTTCCGTATGTCTTGGCACTGCCTGTTATGTAAAAGGCTCAGCAGCAATATTCAGTAAATTAGAGGAGCTGCTTGGCATTACCAATGGCCAGTGTACCCCGGACGGCAAGTTTTCCCTTGATTCCTGCCGCTGTGTGGGAGCCTGCGGCCTTGCTCCCGTCATGATGATCAATGACGAAGTATACGGACGATTAGTGCCGGATGATATTCCGGGCATTCTGGCAAAATATCAATAAGCGCCTATGATGACCGAGCTTTCCTTAAATGTATTGGATGTGGCGGAAAATTCAACCCGTGCAGGTGCAACCATGGTAGAGATTACCGTGGATGCAGACACAAAAGCAGACCGGCTTTCCATTACCATTGCTGACAATGGCTGCGGTATGACCCCAGAGCAGGTGGCACAGGTGACAGACCCGTTCTTCACCAGCAGGACCACCCGCAAGGTAGGGCTGGGCGTTCCTTTTTTCAAATATGCGGCGGAAGCAGCAGGCGGTTTTTTTTCCATTGAATCCCAGCCGGGTATCGGCACCACTGTGACGGCAGTTTTTATCCTGTCCCACATTGACCGGATGCCCCTTGGGGACATCACAAGCACCATACATACGTTAATAGTCTATCACCCGGAAACGGATTTTCTTTATCAGTACCGGTACAACGGGCAGTCCTTCACGCTGGACACCCGGGAATTTAAGGAGATTCTGGAAGGGGTTCCCTTTGACACACCAGAGATTTCCGAATATATTAAGGACTATCTGACAGAGAACAAGCTGGAGACTGACAAAGGTGCCATATACTGATATGGACCTGATGACCTGTTAAACGTTACAACATTTCTCAAAAATTTGGAGGATACTATGAAAAGCCTTGAAGAATTAAAAGCCATCCGCAATAAAATGCAGGGCCAGGTGGGACTTCGTGCGGAGGATCACAATCACACCCGCGTGGTAGTTGGCATGGCTACCTGCGGAATTGCCAGCGGCGCAAGACCTGTCTTAAATGCCCTGTCTACTCTGGTTCAGGAAAAAGGCCTTACAGGCAAGGTGGCTGTGACCCAGACCGGATGTATCGGCCTGTGCCAGTATGAGCCCATTGTTGAGGTCACGGAGCCAGGCAAGCAAAAGATCACCTACATCAAGATGAATGCTGACAAAGCTGCTGAGATTGTGGAGCGCCACCTGATTGGAGGACATGTAGTAGAAGAATACACCCTGAATTCAGCAGACATCAAATAAGGAGGACCAAAATGTATCGTTCACATGTATTGGTTTGCGGCGGAACAGGATGTACTTCCTCCGGCAGCCAGCAGATAATGGAAGCATTAAAGGCAGAGATCGAGAAGGTGGGCCTGCAGGATGAGGTATCTGTTGTCCAGACCGGTTGCCATGGCCTTTGTGCATTAGGACCGATTATGATTGTATATCCGGATGCCAGCTTCTACTCTATGGTCAAGATAGAGGATATTCCGGAGATTGTTTCCGAACATTTATTAAAGGGCCGTGTAGTGACCCGCCTTCTGTATCAGGAAACCGTGACCCAGGCAGGCGTCAAAGCGCTGGTGGACACAGACTTCTACAAAAAACAGCACCGGATTGCCCTGCGTAATTGTGGAATTATTAATCCGGAAGTCATTGAAGAGTACATTGGTACCGGCGGCTATGCTGCCCTGGGTAAGGTTCTGACAGAGATGACCCCCGATGACGTGATCAAGTGTCTGATGGATTCCGGGCTGAGGGGAAGAGGCGGCGGCGGCTTCCCCACTGGTCTTAAGTGGAAGCTTGCCAAACAAAACGAAGCAGATCAGAAATATGTCTGCTGTAATGCTGATGAAGGGGATCCTGGCGCATTTATGGATCGTTCCGTTCTGGAAGGAGATCCCCATGCTGTTTTAGAGGCCATGGCTATTGCCGGATATGCCATTGGCGCCAACCAGGGCTACATATATGTCCGTGCCGAGTATCCCATTGCTGTGGAACGTCTGAAAATTGCCATCAGCCAGGCAAGAGAGATGGAGCTTTTAGGCAAGGATATTTTTGGAACTGGTTTTGATTTTGATATTGACCTGCGCTTAGGTGCCGGGGCCTTTGTATGTGGTGAGGAGACTGCTCTGATGCACTCAATCGAGGGCAACCGGGGCGAGCCTAAGCCAAGACCTCCGTTCCCGGCTCAGAAGGGCTTGTTTGGCAAGCCAACGATTTTGAACAATGTGGAAACCTATGCCAACATTCCTCAGATCATTCTCAACGGTCCGGAATGGTTTGCCTCCATGGGCACAGAAAAATCCAAGGGAACCAAGGTGTTTGCCTTGGGCGGTAAGATCCACAACACCGGCCTGGTGGAGATCCCCATGGGTACCACCTTGAGAGAGGTTATCGAGGAGATCGGCGGCGGGATCCCCAATGGAAAGAAATTTAAGGCGGCCCAGACCGGCGGTCCTTCCGGCGGATGCATTCCCTATGAGCATTTCGATATTCCCATTGACTATGACAATCTGGTTGCCATTGGTTCCATGATGGGCTCCGGCGGTCTGATCGTCATGGACGAGGACGACTGTATGGTGGATATCGCCAAGTTCTTTTTGGAGTTCACAGTGGAGGAATCCTGTGGCAAATGTACCCCCTGCCGTGTAGGCACCAAGCGCCTTTTAGAGATGCTTACCAAGATCACCAAGGGTCAGGCCACTATGGAGGATCTGGATAAGTTAGAGGAGCTGTGCTACTACATCAAGGACAATTCTGCCTGTGCATTAGGCCAGACTGCTCCCAACCCGGTGCTCTCCACTCTCCGTTATTTCCGTGATGAGTACGAGGCCCATGTAAAGGAAAAGAGATGTCCCGCCGGGGTTTGTAAGGCGCTTCTCTCCTACCATATTGATGCCGACAAGTGCCGCGGCTGCACCCTGTGCGCACGGAACTGTCCCAACAACGCCATCAGTGGCACTGTCAGAAATCCGCACATTATTGATCAGGATAAGTGTATCAAGTGCGGTGCTTGTATGGAGAAATGTAAATTCGGCGCTATCTACAAACAGTAACTGAAGGAGAAAGGATATGGAGAATATTACAATTAAAATTAACGGCATGGAAGTAAGCGCTCCAAAAGGCTCCACCATACTGGAAGCGGCACGGCTGGCCCATATCGAGATCCCCACGCTCTGCTATTTAAAGGAGATCAACGAGATCGCCGCCTGCCGGATGTGTGTGGTGGAAGTAAAGGGTGCCAGAAGCCTGGTAGCTGCCTGCGTCTATCCCATCAATGAAAATATGGAAGTATGGACCAACACCCCAAAGGTGCTGGAATCCCGCAAAAAAACTTTACAACTTTTGTTATCCAACCACGACCGCAAATGCTTATCCTGCGTCCGCAGCGGTAACTGTGAGCTTCAGCAGCTTGCTAAAGAGCTGGGTGTGGATGAAGAAGATAAATATGACGGTGAGCGCACTCCGTCCTGCATTGACGACAGCGCCGCCCATATGATCCGTGACAACAGCAAATGTATTTTGTGCCGCCGCTGTTCAGCAGTCTGCGAGAAAGTACAGGGAATCGGCGTGATCGGCCCCAATGAGCGGGGTTTTGCCACCTTTATCGGCTCACCCTTTGAGATGGGCTTAGGAGAGACTAGCTGTGTGTCCTGCGGTCAGTGTATTGCCGTCTGCCCCACAGGCGCTCTTCAGGAGAAGTCCCAGATCGATGAGGTCCTGGCTGCTATTGCCGATCCTTCCAAACATGTGATCGTACAGACTGCTCCCGCTGTCCGCGCCGGACTTGGAGAAGAATTTGGTTATCCCATTGGAACCAATGTGGAAGGAAAAATGGCTGCTGCCCTCAGACGGATCGGCTTTGACAAGGTATTTGACACAGATTTCAGTGCAGACCTGACCATTATGGAGGAAGCGCATGAATTCATTGACCGGGTTCAAAACGGTGGTGTTCTTCCCATGATTACCTCCTGTTCTCCCGGGTGGATCAAGTACTGTGAACATTATTTCCCGGATATGACCGAGAATCTGTCCAGCTGTAAATCGCCTCAGCAGATGTTTGGCGCTATTGCCAAATCCTATTATGCCGAAAAGGCTGGCCTTTTGCCCAAGGATATTGTATCTGTGTCCATTATGCCCTGTACAGCAAAGAAATTTGAAGTGCAGCGCCCGGATCAGGCTGCCAATGGAGTACCGGATGTGGATATCTCCCTGACCACGCGTGAACTTGCCCGGATGATCAAACGTGTGGGCCTTAAGTTTGCTGAGCTGCCTGACGAAAAGTTTGACGCGCCCTTAGGCCTTGGTACTGGTGCTGCCGTAATCTTTGGTGCTACAGGCGGCGTTATGGAGGCAGCCCTGCGGACTGCAGTGGAAACCTTGACCGGTGAGGAGCTGGCAAGCTTAGACTTTACAGATGTACGCGGTATGGAAGGAATCAAAGAGGCCTCCTACAATGTAGCTGGCATGGATGTAAAAGTAGCTGTCGCCTCCGGACTGGGCAATGCCAGAACGCTTCTAAATAAAGTGAAATCCGGCGAAGCCAATTACCACTTTATCGAGATCATGGGCTGTCCAGGCGGATGTATCAATGGTGGAGGACAGCCTCAGCAGCCTGGCTACGTGCGCAATACGGTAGATATCCGTGCCCTGCGGGCCAAGGTGCTCTATGATTCCGACAAAGATAACCCCATTCGCAAATCCCATGAGAATCCGGCTATCATTGAGCTTTATAATACCTATCTTGGAAAGCCCGGAAGCTCCAAGGCACACCATCTTCTTCACACCACCTATGTGAAAAGGAAAATAAACGAAATCTGATTATAAAGAATGATTTGAAATCTCCCTGCCCGATTCAAATGGCAGGGGGATTTTTATTTCATAATATGCAACAAAAAAACAGGGAGAGCATCTCCTAAAAGACACCACCCTGTTCTGATTCCTATTCAAACACCTTATTGGGGTTTCTCCACCTGTACAATCGCCACCTTTTGCATGGGAATCCGGCAATGACGATCACTTCCGAACTCAACAATCACTGTGTCATCTGTCATATCAATGATCACTCCATAAAATCCACTGCTGGTTAGCACAGTATCTCCAATGGCTACACTGGCCATCAGTTCCTCACGTTTTTTCTTTTCCTTCTGCTGCGGACGAATCATCGCAAAATACATCAGAACAATGAAAAAGATAATGTAACCAAATAACAGGGACATTGGCATCCCACCAGCTTGTGTCGCTACTAGCATAAGCTTCCTCCTTGCAGTTCATCCCGCCGCCTTGCCGGGAGCTGCTTCTTCTTTCTTTTTAGTATTTGTTACCAGCAATTTCCGGATTCTGCAAATCTATTTGTATTTTTTGTCAGTCCCCGGCTCCTGCCTCCATCCCGCCAAGCTTTCCTGCCTTATATTCCGCATAACGGTGTTCTTCGATTGCATCGCGGATCTCTTCCATCATTGTATTATAAAAATACAAATTGTGCAAGACACATAATCGCATTCCCAGCATTTCTTTTGCCTTAAACAGGTGGCGGATATAAGCCCGGCTGTAAGAACGACATGCCGGACACTGGCATCCCTCCTCAATCGGACGGGAATCCAGCTCATATTTCTGATTCAGCAGATTCAGTTTTCCCTGGTTGGTGTACACGTGGCTGTGGCGCCCGTTTCTGGATGGATAAACGCAGTCAAAGAAATCTACCCCTCGCTCTACTGCCTCCAAAATGTTGGCAGGCGTCCCCACTCCCATCAGATAAGTTGGCTTATTCTGGGGAAGATTCGGAACAGTCACATCCAGGATCCGATACATTTCTTCATGGCTCTCCCCCACTGCTAAGCCGCCGATGGCATATCCATCCAAATCCATCTCGGCAATGGTCTTTGCATGGTCAACACGGATGGACTCTACTACTCCTCCCTGATTGATTCCAAACAAAAGCTGATGCCTGTTTACCGTGTCTGGCAGAGCGTTAAGCCGCTCCATCTCTCTTTTGCACCGCTCAAGCCACCGGGTCGTCCGGTCCACGGAATTTTTGATATAGTCGTAATCAGCCCGGCTGGGTGGGCACTCATCGAAAGCCATGGCAATGGTGGAACCAAGATTAGACTGAATCTGTATACTCTCCTCTGGTCCCATAAAAATTTTTCTTCCATCAATGTGGGAATTAAAATAAACTCCCTCTTCCTTGATCTTGCGGAGTCCTGCCAGGGAAAACACCTGAAAGCCACCGGAGTCCGTAAGAATCGGCCGGTCCCAGTTCATAAACCGGTGCAGCCCTCCCAGCTGGCGAATCAGCTTGTCTCCAGTACGCACATGCAAATGGTAAGTATTGGAAAGCTCCACCTGGGTACCAATCTGGCGCAAATCGTCTGTAGATACCGCTCCCTTAATCGCTGCCACCGTTCCCACATTCATAAAAACCGGTGTCTGGATCGTGCCATGAACGGTATGGACCTCTGCCCTCTTGGCACGCCCGTCCGTTGTAATCAGTTGGTATCTCATGCTGCGTCCTTTTTACCTTTGACTGTGGTCATCACATACCAAAGAGCGCCTGTGACGCACACAGAAGAATAGGTTCCGCAGACAATACCGGTCATCAGCGGGAGGGCAAACTCCCGTATAGAAGACACGCCCATGATAAACAACACAAACACCATTATAAATGTGGTCAGAGAAGTGTTGATGCTCCGGGTAAAAGTCTGGGTAATACTCTGGTTGACGATCTCATCCAGCTGCTGCTTTGGCGTTCTTGCGGCTAAATTCTCTCTGATACGGTCAAATATTACAATTGTTGCATTGATCGAATACCCTACAATCGTCAGCATACAGGCAATAAACGTGGAACCAACTGACCACTTTGCCAATGCATAAAAGGTCAGAACCACCAGCACATCGTGAACCAGGGCCAGGATTGCACTAGTAGCAAATCGGATATCCTTAAACCGGAACCAAATATAGAGAAGCATCAGGATCGTGGCAATCACCACTGCTGTCACTGCATCCTGCTTCATCTCCTTACTAACTGCTGCGGAGATACTCTCAGCAGTAATCTTTTCCGCCTCCACGCCAAACCTTTCTACCATGGCATCTTCCAAAGCCTGCCGCTGATCTACCGTCAGAGTTTTTGTCTTGATAATCACCTCATTGGTGCCTTCCACCTTCTGGGTCTGAACATCAGCATCTCCGGTAATCTGGGAGACTACCGGAACCACCCGGCTGGAAATGTCCTCCAGGGAAAGATTCTCATTAAAGGTCACATTGGTTGAAGTGCCTCCGGTAAAATCCATACCATAGTTGAGGGCTTTTCCGGTCTGGGTATTATTAAGCAGCATTCCCCCCCATCCCAGAACAACCATCACAATAGAAATGGCAAAGCAGAGCTTTTTCTTTCCCAGAAAATCGATCAGCTTTCCATCCTTTTTTATTCCATAGAATTTAGAATCCTCGATTCCCAGATTAAACAGTCCATACAGAGCAAACCGGGTTACAAAAAGCGCTGTAAACATGGACAGGATAATGCCAATTGCCAATGTTGTGGCAAATCCCTTCACTGTACCAGAGCCACGGAAATACAACACAGCCGCTGCAATCAAGGTGGTCACATTGCCATCCACAATCGCTGACAATGCCTTGCTAAAACCGGTCTTAATCGCTGACCGAACCACCTTGCCATGTCCTAACTCTTCCTTAATACGGGTAAAGATAATGACATTGGCATCCACTGCCATGCCCACGGACAGAATAATGCCAGCAATCCCCGGCAGCGTCAGAGTCACCTCAAAGGCCGCCAGCAGAATCAGAATCAAGCCCACGTACAAAGCCAGCGCCAAAACTGCTGCGATACCTGGAACCAGATATGCTGCTATCATAAAGGCGGCAACTAAAGCAAAGCCTATGGCGCCTGCCTTTAGACTGGTGGAAATCGCTTCCTGTCCAAGTTTGGCTCCCACTACATTGGAACGCAGCTCTTCCAGTTCCAGAGACAGAGAACCGATCCGGATGGTGGATGCCAGATTGTTGGCCTCCTCGTATCCGGCCATACCATCAATCTGGCACTGACCGCCTGTAATAGCCTCCCGGACCACCGGACTGGAAATAATCGCTCCGTCATAAATGATGGAAATACGCTTTCCCACATTTTTTGTGGTGGCATCTGCAAAGCTGCTGGTTCCCTCTGGAGTAAAGGTCAGGCTGACCACATAGGAACGAATCCCGTTTTGCTCCGTCTGCCCCACCTTGGCCGTGGCCACCTGATCCCCTGTCAGAATCACCTGTCCTGCCTCATCAATAAAAACCAGGGAGCCTGGCTTACCTAACTCCTGCAAAATCGCATTGGCATCTGAAACCCCCGGAATATCAATATTGATCCGGT
This sequence comes from Lachnospiraceae bacterium, assembly GCA_022794255.1. Taxonomy (GTDB): domain Bacteria; phylum Bacillota; class Clostridia; order Lachnospirales; family Lachnospiraceae; genus Brotaphodocola. The sequence continues at coordinate 29,461 of JAAWEL010000038.1, read as the reverse complement.
TGGAACCTTCCCGGTAAACTTCTGCCTCAGTGCTGTAATTTTGCACTCTCTGCTGCAGCTTATATACCGTATCCGCCATGTCCTCATCCGATGGATTGGCCTCCACTGCCTGATAGGTAATACTGACACCGCCGGCCAAATCCAGCCCCAGCTTGATGCTGTCCATCGTATCATAACCTAAAAATCCAAACAGCCCCACCGCAAAAAGCAGAACCAACAGGCTTATGATCCCTTTTACCTTACTGTTGTTCATTTTCTTTTCTCCTTACTTCTGTAACCAATTTGTATATAACTGTCTGAAGCACCGGCTCTTATGGCCCGTTACACAGGCTCAAAGATCCCGTATTCAGATCGTTACATTCCTTACTCCTGCTCTTCACCGGCAAGGGCAGCTTTTATCATAATGGCACACTCAATTCTCTTTTTCTGCATTTGGCAGCCAATCTCATAGGTATCGGTGATCCTTCCATGGAAATTGTAAGCATTGGCTCCACACCCGCCGCTACAGTAAAACCTGGCAAAGCAGTCCCTGCACTTCTCTTTAGCATACACATTACAAAGCTTAAACTCATCCCGGATATCGGTTCGGAGAATCCCCTCATCCACGCTTCCCATCCGGAACTCATCCTGCCCTACAAACTGATGGCAGGGATAAAAATCTCCCCAGGGCGTCACAGCCAGATATTCTGTGCCGGAGCCACAGCCTGACAGCCTTTTTGCCACACAGGGTCCCTGGCTCAAATCGATATTAAAATGGAAAAAGTTAAATCCTCTTCCCTCTTTCTTTCTTTTAATATACTCCAAAGCCAGCTTATCATACTCCTCCATAATCCGGGGAAGATCCTCCTCGCGGATCGCATAGGGTTCCCCCGGCGCTGCCACCACCGGCTCTATGGACATATGCTCAAATCCCAGATCGGCAAAATGCTTTACATCCTCGGAAAAATCCAGATTGTATCTGGTAAAGGTTCCTCTCACATAATAATCTTTACCCTTGCGGAACCGGGCAAACCATTGAAACTTCGGCACAATAATATCGTAGCTGCTGCCTTTGCCATTGCGGGTGGGACGCATCGCATCATTGACCTGCCGCCGCCCGTCTAAGCTTAAGACCACATTGCTCATCTCCCGGTTGCAGAACTCCATGACCTCATCGTCCAGAAGCATTCCATTGGTGGTCAGTGTAAAGCGGAACCGCTTGTTCCATTTTTCCTCCTGGGACCGGCCATATTCCACCAGCCTTTTAACCACATCCCAGTTCATCAGAGGCTCACCGCCAAAGAAATCCACCTCCAGATTGCGCCTGTTCCCCGAATTGCGGATCAGAAAATCCAGCGCCTTCTTTCCCACCTCAAAGCTCATCAATGCCCGCCGGCCATGGTATTCTCCCTCCTCAGCGAAACAGTACTTACAGCCCAGATTACAGTCATGGGCCACATGGAGACACAGTGCCTTTACCACAGTCTCCCGCTTTTTAAAGTCTGTCACGTACTCCTGATATATATCCTTAGTGAACAGCTCTTCCTCATCAATCAATGTCTGAATCTCTTCAAGAGCCTCATCCACTTCCTCCCGGGAATAGCCTTTTGCCTGAGAAAATGCTGCTTCCTGAAGCTGACAACGCACTTGCCCGCACAGCTTTTCTGAAAGCTTTTCCGGCTTTTCTAGCTCTCCCACCTCCGGCTCTAAAAGGGCAATGGCATCATACATGATATCATCTACCACATGCACAGAGCCGCTGGCAACATCCATGATAATATTGTAACCATTATTCTTGTACTGATGGATCACTGGTTTTCTCCTTTATCCCTAACTGTCCTTTTACTGGGACAGCTGCTTTTATCCCTAAAAAGCAGGTGTCATTCCTGCTCATAACGAAAAACCCCTACAATTCTAAAACTATAGGGGCTTTTCACGATTTTGTATATTCGTCAGGGAGACGGATATCTGCACCACCGGAATCCGATTACCGGTTTCCATTCTCACAGCTCTGATTGCCTACAGTACAAGATGTTTTACATGCCGACTGACAGGATGTCTGGCATTCCCCGCAGCCGCCCTTCTTCATAGTCTCCTTCAGGGTTTTGTTATTTAAAGTCTTTACATGTTTCATTCGATTTGGCCTCCTTGAAATTTTGTTTTATGATGTTTTCTTCAACTGTCAAGTGTTCCTAGTATATCATATGTCTTGCATTCCCGCAAGATTTTGTTATTGCAAAAGTTTTCAGCAACTTCCACAGCCAGAACTTTCTCTCCATCTTCCCGCCAGCTCAAGCAATATTTTTTTGTCATTGCTCTCCGGACATTCCAGCACCTGTTCCAAAAGCTGTCCCAAAAGCTGTCCGACCTCTTTCCCCGGGCGAATCCCCGCTTCTATCAGATCCTGTCCCCCCACAGCCAGATGTCTTAAGTCCAGGCAATCCCCTCTTTTCCGGATCTCATCTGTCAATCTGCGAACCTCATCTCCACAACCGTTTAGCTGAATCAGCACATCCCATACCTCAGGAAGCATTTTACTCATAGCCCGGCGCAGAGAAGGCTCCTGGGCTATGAGCTTTTTATCCGCCCACTCTGCCAGCACCCTCACCCGGTTAATCGTATCATTATCCAGCTTTAAATCCTTTAGCACCTGGATCGCTGTCTGGGGGCCTGCCAATCGCAGCAATGCTCCCCACCGGACATATTTCTCCGCAGAAAGACCGGCAGGAATCTGAAAGCTTTGCCAGCAAAGCCCGGCAAAAGCCGGAGAAACATATCTGCTGATCCCTGTCTCGTACACCATCTTTATTTTAAGAGGATGATCCGATTGCAGAAGCTTTGTCAGCTCTGCCTGGATTCGCTCCTTGCTGACCTTAGCAATCCCCGGCGCGATCTTCATAATGGAAGCATAGGTTTTCTCCTCAATGAAAAAATCCAGCTGGGCAGAAAAGCGAATGGCCCGCAGAATGCGAAGAGCATCCTCGCTAAATCGCTCCATGGCATCTCCCACACAGCGAATCCTTCTCTGTTTCAGATCCTCCATCCCCCCAAAAGCATCCACAATACCGGTTTTATGGCTGTATGCCATGGCATTGATGGTAAAATCCCGCCTTTTTAAATCCTCCAACAGTTCTGAGGTAAAAGCAACCTTTTTCGGATGGCGTCCATCCTCGTATTCCCCGTCAATCCGGTAAGTAGTTACTTCATAGCCATTTTTTCCTATCATAACCGTAACGGTTCCGTGCTGAATCCCGGTATCAATGGTCCGCCGGAAAATACTTTTCACCTGCCAGGGAGAGGCGGAGGTGGTGATATCCCAGTCTCCTGGCTCTCTTCCCAGAAGAGTATCCCGAACGCATCCCCCCACCGCATAGGCCTCAAAGCCATTTTCAATGAGCTTATCTATAATGCTTTCCACCTGGACAGGCATGGATATCTGCTGCCCTCTCATATCACCAGCCACCTTTCACAGCAATCCCTTCTGCTGCTTTTTCACAATACACGAATGCAGTATTCTATTAATATGCTTTCCCCCAGTATACCATCTTCACCGCCGGCTTTTTGCAGCAGACACAGGTATCTGAAAGCTTCTCCTGCTTAAATGGCATACACCGGGAGGTTGCACCCGTCAGCTCTTTGATCTTATCCTCACATTCCCGGCACCCACACCACATAGCTTTCACAAATCCAGGCTTTTCCTCAACCGTTTTTGTAAAGGTCTCAAAGTCTGTAGCTTCATAGGTATGAGCATCCCGGTGGACCCTGGCGCGCTCTAGCATCTCTCCCTGCATCTGTTCAAGAAGCTCTCCCACCTTCTCTGTTATCTCATCCAGGGACACTACCATCTTTTCATGATTGTCCCTGCGCACCAGTACTGCCTGATTCTGAGCCATATCCTTCGGTCCGATCTCCACCCGCACCGGAACGCCTCTCATCTCCCACTCGCTGAACTTCCAGCCAGGACTCTTATCCGAATCATCCACTTTCACCCGGAAATTTGAAAGAGCATCCTTTATGGCAAATGCCTTTTCAAGCACACCCTCTTTCTTCTGCTGAATTGGCACCACCACTACCTGCACCGGAGCAATCCGGGGCGGAAGCACCAGACCACTGTCATCACCATGAACCATAATAATGGCACCAATAATCCTGGTGGACATTCCCCAGGAGGTCTGATGGACATATTGGAGAGAATTGTCCTTTGCTGCATACCGAATCTCAAAGGCCCTGGCAAATCCATCCCCAAAATTGTGGCTGGTACCAGACTGCAATGCCTTTCCGTCATGCATCAGTGCCTCTATTGTGTAAGTTGCCTTTGCCCCGGCAAATTTTTCCTTGTCGGTCTTTTGTCCCCGGACCACAGGAATCGCCAGCACTTCCTCGCAAAAATCCGCATATACATTCAGCATCTGCTCTGTGCGCTCCTGCGCCTCCTGAGCTGTGGCATGAGCCGTATGTCCCTCCTGCCACAAAAATTCTCTGGAACGCAGGAATGGCCTGGTGGTTTTTTCCCAGCGAACCACGGAGCACCACTGATTATATACCCTTGGCAAATCCCGGTAGGAATGGATATCGCTGGCATAAAAGTCACAGAATAAGGTCTCTGAAGTGGGCCGTACACACATCCTCTCCTGTAGCTCCTCCAATCCGCCGTGAGTCACCCATGCCACCTCCGGGGCGAAACCCTCCACATGATCCTTCTCCTTCTGAAGAAGTCCCTCTGGAATAAACATAGGCATATATACATTCTCCACCCCTGTTTCTTTAAAGCGCTTGTCCAACTCCTTCTGAATATTCTCCCACAGAGCATAGCCTGCCGGCTTGATAACCATGCACCCCTTGACGCTGGCATAATCGCACAGCTCTGCCTTCTTCACCACATCCGTATACCACTGGGCAAAATCCACTCCCATGGATGTGATCGCCTCCACCAGTTTCTTCTCGCCTGCCATTGTAAACCTCCTTGATAATTTAGAATACCTTTTTAACGTTACAGCTATAAATAAAACAAAAACACCCGGTCTCCTGCCCGCTACAGACAGGGGACCGGATGATTGAATCATTCGGCGGTACCACCCCAGTTAGCTTTTATCTATAAATTTTTAAAAGCTCCCTCTCATCTGTTAACGCCAGACAAACGCCGCAGCTTCCTGCGAAAACTCCAAGGCCGGTTGGGCTTCCAGTGACATGGGAGCCTTCCACCCTATAGCTCCTTCTCTGGACATGTATGTCAGCTTACTATTCCTCTTCTTCGTCATGATCGATTCTACGCCATTTCCTGTGATTTGTCAAGCTTTGCCAACCGCCATCTTCTGCTCCCCACACAAGCGTTCCTCCTCGCTGCACCCATAACGCTCCAGATACCGGAAGAAAATATACTCACAGACCAGGCACAGCTGCAGACGGGAACGGATTTCAATATTGGACTTTACAAAATAGGTGGAATTGACATAGATGTTCTCATCTGCCATATCACTTAAGGTATTGCTTCCCAGATTGGTGACGGACACAATAGTGGCGCCCCGGCTCTTGGCCATGTTGGCGGCGGCAATCACCAGGCTGGTCTCCCCGGAAACAGATATGACGATCACCAGATCTTCTTCTGTCATCTGTTTGGCGCTGATGTTCATCAGGGAGCTGTCATCATACCAGAAGGCCGACTTCCCGATCACCTGAAGCCGCTTTACAAATTCCGCTGCCACCACTCGGCTGCTCCCGGCAGCATAAAATTCCACCCGGCGGCTGGTATGGATCCTTTCTAAAAGCCAGTCAATCGTATCCTCCTGAATCAGCTGAATGGTCTTATGTACATCCCTTAAAAAATCTGTGGAGTGGTGGACTCTCTTCTCCTCCTCCCCGTTTTGAAAAAGCTCCACCTTCAAAGCTGCCTTAAACTCGGAAAAGCCACTGAATCCCAGCTTCTTACAAAACCGGATCACCGAAGCAGGCGATGTGTACAGTTCATCAGCCACCTCCTGCACCTTCATCCCGGAAATCTGTTTATTGTTCCTGATACAGTAAGACAGTATCTCATTGTCACCTTTGTTCAGCAGATGGGTGTTCTCTGCAATCCGATTGTAAAAATCCATAACACGATCTCCCAAAACCAAAAAAATATTCATAAAATGAAATTATTTCAACATCCGTATATCCTGCCAAAAGGCTTCAAACCTATTCACAAAACCAAGGGCAGCGTTTATGATGTTTATAGTTATTATAACTAATAAAAAAAGCGCGCGCAACCAAAAGATACAAAAAGTGACAAAAAGCATTTCATTGGAAAGGGGTATTATTATGGTAGGTTTTAAAGTGGTAATCGTTGGCGGCGGCTCCAGTCACACTCCCGGTATCATTCAGAGTCTGATAGGCAATTTGGATCGTTTCCCCCTTCAGAAGCTGGTGCTCTATGATATCGACCCGGATCGCCTGGAGCTGGTTGACACCCTCTGCCAGTCTCTGATTGCAAAGCTTGACCCGGCGTGCGTTTATTTCACCACCACGGATCCCAAAGAAGCATTTACAGACATTGATTTTGCCTTTGCCCAGATTCGCCAGGGCGGCTTAAAAATGCGTGAGAAGGACGAGAAGATTTCCCTGGAGTTCGGTGTGGTCGGACAAGAGACCTGCGGCCCCGGCGGCATGGCCTACGGCCTGCGTTCCATCCCTGGTGTTTTTAAGGTGATTGATGATATCCGCACCTATGCACCGGAAGCATGGATCATCAACTACTCCAACCCGGCAGCCATTGTGGCAGAGGCCACTCGCCGTCAGTATCACAACTACAAAATTTTAAATATCTGCGATATGCCGGTGGCAATCATGCTATCCTTTGCCAAGATGCTGGGGCTGGAAAAATACAATGACTTAGATCCGGTATACTTCGGGCTGAACCATTTTGGATGGTGGACAAAGCTCTTTGACAAGACTGGCGAGGACCGGATGCCGGAGCTGAAGGAAAAGATCATGCAGTTTGGCCTGGCTGCTTCCCATGACAAGCACCACTCGGATCCATCCTGGCGCCACACCTGGGAGAATTTCAAGGAAATCCTCACCGACTTCCCGGAATTTTTGCCCAACACTTATTTGCAGTATTACTTGTATGCAAAAGAGTGTGTGGAGACCAGTGATCCCAATTATACCAGAGCCAACATGGTCATGGACGGACGAGAAAAAGATATGTACGATCAGGTTCGTCTGATCAAGGAGAGCGGCGGCGCCCATGAGGTCAATTTGAATCTGTTTAACGCTTTTGGCGACTTTATTGTGGATGTGGCCTGCTCTATCGCCTACAACAATGCAGACCGGTATCTGGTGATCGTGGAGAACAACGGTTCCATCCCCGCATTGCCCAATGATGCCATGGTGGAGGTCCCCTGCTATCTGCGCAAATGGGGGCCGGAGCCGGTGGTTATCGGGGAGATTCCCCAGTTCCATTTAGGCATGATGCAGCAGCAATTGGCGGCTGAGAAACTGATCGTGGATGCTTACTTTGAAAATTCCTACCAGAAGGCACTGGAGGCATTTACCATGAACAAGACGGTTCCTTCAGCCAAGGTAGCCAGAAAGATTCTGGATAAAATGATCGAAGCCAACAAGGGTTACTGGCCGGAGCTGAGATAAGGAGGCGCTTATGAAAGAAAAATTTTCCTTCTCCCAGTTTCAGAAGCTGGGCAAGGTACTGATGACACCTGTTATGATCATGCCCATTGCCGGAATCCTGGTAGGAATCGGCTCGGCCTTTACCACCAAGAACATTGTGGAACTGATGCCGTTTCTGGGCGCTACCTATGTGAAGCTGTTCTTTAACCTGTTAAAGGCCATGGGAAATACGGTCAATTCCTACCTGCCCATTATCTTTGCGGTCTCTGTGGCAGTGGGCTATGCCAAAAAAGAAAAAGGCATTGCCGCCCTGTGCAGCGTGATCGGCTTTCTGGCTATGAATAATGTGATGAATGTACTTCTCACCAGCCTGGGCAAGCTGGATCCGGCCGCCATGACCACAGGACAATCCATGGTCATGGGAATCGCTTCCCTGGACACAGGTGTGTTCGGCGGTATCCTGGTGGGACTTTTGGTGGCACAGCTGCATAATAAATACTACAATATTCAGCTTCCGCCGATTTTGGGGATTTTTTCGGGGACAAAATTTGTGCCCATGGTTACTCTTATTGGCTGCTCGGCTCTGGGTTTTTTGATGGCCTTTGTATGGCCGGTTGCCCAGAACGGGCTGACTCTGATGGGACAGCTGATCTACAACACCGGTGCTGCCGGAAGCGTGATCTACGGGTTGAGTGAGCGTGCCCTTCTGCCCTTTGGGTTGCATCACTTTATCTACACTCCCTTCTTCTTCACTAACCTTGGTGGTTCCATGACCATTGACGGGAATGTGGTAGAAGGTGCGCTTAATATTTACAATGCAATTCTGGCTTCGCCGGATGCCATGTTCGATATCAATATTTCCCGCTTCGTCATGAACGGAAAGGTGATTTTCGCCATGTTTGGTATGCCAGGCGCCGCTCTGGCCATCTACCAGACGGCAAAGCCAGAGAAAAAACAGCAGGTAAAGGCGCTGTTGATCGCAGCAGTGATTCCCTCTATTTTTACAGGAATCACCGAGCCCATCGAGTATTCCTTCCTGTTTGTAGCACCGCTTCTGTTCGTGGTACATGCAGGATTTGCAGGGCTCGCCTATCTCCTGACTTACCTGTTTAAGGTAAACATTCCCGGGCCCAGTGCCTTTGGCGGTCCCTTCCTTAGCACTATTTTCAACGGTATCATGCAGTCAGGCAAGGGCTCCAACTGGATTTGGGTGTTTATCCTGGGCGCGATTTTCTTCGTACTTTACTATGTAACCTTCCGGTTTATGATTCTGAGGTTTGACTATAAGACTCCCGGACGAGAGGCAGATGAGGAGGAGGTCAAGCCTCTGGGAGGGAAAAAGGTCAGCGATGATATTTTAAATGTTATCATAGCTGGTCTGGGCGGTGCGGACAATATTTTGAATGTGGACGCCTGCTTTACCCGTCTGAGAGTCAAAGTTAAGGACAAGGCATTAGTCATGTCAGACAATGAATGGAAATCCCAGACAGGAGCTAATGGGGTGGTAAGTGTGAATGATGGAGTTCAGATCATCTATGGCACGAAGGCGGATATCTATAAAAATAATATTAAAAATCTTTTGGGGATGGAGTAATTCATATAGATACTGATAAAAAATCCCTGTCGGGATAAAACTTCCCGGCAGGGATTTTTCTATTACAATTCTTCCTGCTCACACAAATACATACTTCTCCATCCGCTCAAAAGCCTCCTGCACTTTGGAAAGAGGCAATGCCAGATTTATCCGGATTGCATTGGAACCATGGAACATCCGGCCGTCCTGCCATGCCACCCCCACATCCCATCCGGCCTTTTCCAACTCATCAATGGTTTTATTGTGACTTTGAAGCCACTGCGTGCAGTCAAGAAACAGCATATAGGTTCCCTGGGGCTTTGCCACCTGGACTCCTGGAAAATGACTATGGATAAAGTCACATGCATATTCCACATTTGCTGTGATTGTCTGGCAAAGCTCATCCACCCATATATGCCCCTCCGGTCCATAAGCTCCCACCAGAGCATGCATGCTGAGGACATTGACAGAGTTGTAATGACACTTGCTGCTCTGAGCCTCCACCCGCTCCCGCAGATATGGGTTATAAATAATGTGGTAGGAACCGATGAGACCTGCCAGATTAAAGGTCTTTGACGGTGCATACAGGGCTACCGTCCGGTTTCTGGCATCCTGACTGATTCTTTGTACAGGAATATGATGGTTCCCGTTTAAAATAATATCTGACCATATCTCATCAGAGATCACCACACAGTCATTGGACTTATAGACCTCCATGGCCTTCTCTAGCTCCCATCGCTCCCACACCCGCCCGCAGGGATTATGAGGATTGCAGAAAACTGCCACATGGATCTTATTTTCTTTGATTTTCTTGTCCATATCTTCATAGTCCATCCGCCACACGCCGTTCTCATCCAACTTAAGAGGACTGTGGACAATCTGTCTTCCACAGTTGGAAAGGCTTTTCGTAAATCCGATATAGGTGGGACTGTGAAGCAGCACCCCGTCCCCAGGAGCTGAAAATGCCTCCACGGCTGAGACAAGCCCTCCTAAGACCCCGTTCTCATACCCAATACATGCTCTGGTCAGACCGCTCATTTGATTGCGATTCACCTGCCAGTCTATGATCGAATCAAAATAATCATCACTGAGATTAAAATATCCAAAAGCCGGATGTTTGACTCTCTCAATTATCGCTTCCTGGATTGCCGGAAGCACAGGAAAATTCATATCCGCAATCCACATAGGAATCGCTTCAAATTCTCTTTTCGGTTTTTCCGGCGCAGAACCTCCGCTGCCCAGCCCGTCCACTGCAATGGAATCTTTTCCCCGGCGGTCAATAATCGAAGTAAAATCGTATTTCATATTTTTTCATCCTTCGCAACAGCACTCACACTTTGTCTGTCACTGCCTTTTCCTTATTTTATATTGCTTTAATCTTGATCCCACACCGGCACAATGGCAAAAGAAAAGCGTATATCCTTTTCTCCGTCAATATGCCACGGTTCTTCCACATCGCTGCCCCAGCTGTCGATGCCTCCCACCCCCCGGACAGCCCCAAGGATACAAACCACCGTGCGCCTTGCAGGCGGAAGCTCTTCCTGGTGAGTGGCATTCTCCAGCTCCTCGGCTGTGTAGGGCAGACAGGAAAAAGAAAAGGGAACATCCACTTTCTCAAAACCCAGGGAAAATCTTTTGTCTTTTTCTCTCTGTCCAAGTGCCCGTCTCTCATTTGCCAGCACCGATGACCGCTGAATCTCTAGCCAGTCCGTGTCCATATGTACTCCACAGTCCTGAGGCACCAGATAGGGAGTGACAGGGAGCCCCTCAATCTCCCATTCCCCCTTTATTCCCCCTGCCATTCTGTCTGGGTAGGTCTCGCCAGACAACCCAAAATACCGGAAGCCATCTGCTTTTGTAGGCATAATAAACCGCATTCCAAAAACTGGAAGCTCCGGAAGCCCCTTCTTTCCACAATAATGCACATCCACCTGAATTTTTCCATCTTGCTTTACCGTGTAGGACACTTCCACCTGAGCTTTCGGCACAGTTGCAGCCGTGTAGGAAAAAGCCACCCTCAGCTCCCTGGCCTCCTGCTCCCCGCCGAACCGGTTATTGTCTGGTGCCAAAAACGGATCCATATCCTCCCCGTCCAGCCATACCTTAATCCTCTCTGTCTTTAAAAACAGGTCTGCTCCCAGCCACATAGAGGAGTGAAAAGAAAATTTAGAACCCCTGTCATTGTCTGTAGTAGCCCGCCAAAAGGTGGGCATTGGCGCCCGGTAAAGCCACTCCCGTCCTTTTGTCACCAGAGAAACCATTCCTCCGGCCGCATAGGAAAAAAGATACTCAAATCCTTCTCCATGTACTCCTAGCACCACGTCTCCAAACACAACACCAAGCTTTCCATCCCCATTTTTTAAATTTTCGGACTGCTGCTTATCTGTATAATCCATAGTAATATTTCACCTCCTCTATCGCTGGCTTTGGTGTCCTGTCTGCAAACAGAATACCATTTCCGGAAAACTCATAGTCCGATGGCCGGTCATCAAAATCCCCGCCATAGCGAAGCACCTCTCTCCCCGTCACTTCATCCTTCACAAAAAGAGCCTGGTCAATGAAATCCCAGATAAATCCTCCCTGATACTGTTCAAACTCATCCAAAAGATCCATATAAGATTTCAGCCCTCCCAGGGAATTTCCCATATCATGCATATATTCACAGAGAATAAAAGGCTTTTTCCCACTGTTTTCCAAATATTCTCTGACCTCCCGGGGTGATGCATACATCCGGCTTTCCATATCTGAAATCACATCCTCATATGCGCGATTGTGGAATACACTCTCATAGTGTATCAGCCGCCCATCCTTCTTTTCCTCCAAATACTCCTGCATAGCCTGAATATTGTCTCTGGCATAGGACTCATTCCCCAGAGACCAAAACAGAATAGACACATGATTTTTAAAGGTTTCAAAATTAGACCGCATCCGGTCCACCACTGCCTCTTTCCACTGAGGCACACTGCCTGGCACATTCCAGCTCGGCTCCACCTGATTCATCTTCTGCCAGGAACCATGAGACTCCAGATTGGTCTCTGCCATAACATAGATCCCTTCCCGGTCACAAAGGCCATACCAGGGAATCTGATTCGGATAATGGCAAGTGCGCACACTGTTTATATTATTTTCATGAAAACATGCTATGTCAGAAAGCAGATCTGTTTCACTTACCACCCGGCCGGTTCGGGCATTCCACTCATGTCGGTTTACCCCATTGATTATCAGGCGCCGGCCATTCAGCTTCATAATTCCATCTTCCAGGACAATCCGGCGAAAACCGATCTCATAAGGCACAATCTCCACTACTTGTCCGTCCCCAGCCAAAATGCGCACCTCCAGCTGATACAGATAAGGATGCTTATGCTCCCACGCCTTAACATCCGGCAAAATTTCCGGCTCTAGAGAAATCTTTTCCAATGCAGGAACTGTCTTTTTAAACACGGTCCCTCCCTGTCTGTCCCTTAATACAACCGATACCTGGCATCCCTTAAGCCCTGGCTGCTTTTCCCCAACTTTCTCTGAAAGTCTCAGTGCAATCCCCAGCTCCCCGGTTTTTCCGTCCTCCCTAAGCACCGGTCTGGCCCACAGATCCTCCACATGGATATCAGGCTTTGCATACAAGGTCACATTCCGGAAAATACCAGAAAACCGGAAGAAATCCTGATCCTCCAGATAAGCTGCCGTTGACCGCTTATGCACCTCCACTGCCAGCACATTATTCTTCTCCCGAATATAAGGAGTCAGGTCAAAATCTGAAGGGGTAAAGCTGTCCTCCCCATAGCCGATAAAATAGCCATTGAGCCATACATACATAGCCTGCTCCACTCCCTCAAAGGAGATGCAAACCCGCTTCCCTAAAAGCCCCTTTTCCAAATCAAATTCTGTCCGATAAGATCCCACCGGATTGTACTCTGCCTGAGAAAACTGTCCCGGCTGGGCCCTGAAATTTTCCAGGGAATACGCCGGACGGCGGTATTTATGCCCCTCCCAGGGGTACATTGTATTAATGTAATGAATCCGGTCATACCCGGCAATCTCCATATGACAGGGCACTGAAATCGTCTCAAACCCAGATAAATCAAAATCCTCCCTATAAAAATTCACCGGACGGGAGGCGGCATTTTTCGACCAGAAAAAGTGCCATGTTCCGTTCAGTGACTGATACAATGAGTCTTTTCCGTTAACAAAATCATCCTCTGTCTCATAAAATCGGTGATCCGAATGAGCTGGCAATTCGTTTACGCGAAACACTTCCGGATCGTCCAACCATCCAAGCTCCGGTTTTCGGGTATCCATTCTTCCTTCCTCCTGCTCCCTTGTTTTAAAATATGTATTTATGGATATAGTTATATCATGTTTTGGGGGAAGTTTCAATCGCAGATATAGAAGGAAGAGTCCCCCCGCCAAAACCATTTACTAAAAAACCGGATATCAGATATTCTCTGACACCCGGTTTTTGTTTTTGATTCTGTTAAGCCTTTACCCTGCACAATCCCTACACTTCAGCCACACACTCAATCTCCACCAATCCTCCTAACGGAAGCTTCGCCACCTGCACACAAGAGCGGGCCGGAAAGTCTCCCCCAAAATAGGACTCATAGACTTTATTTACCGCTGCAAAATCATTCATATCTGTCAGAAAGATCAGGGTTTTCACCACATTTTTGTAGCAGCAGCCTGCTGCCTTAAGAACAGCGCCCAGATTCTTCATGGAACAGTGGGCCTGGGCCTCTACCCCTTCAGCCAGGCTTCCAGCTTCCACATCAATTCCCAGCTGCCCGGAACAATACACCATTCCGTTGGATTTGATGGCTTGCACATAGGGACCTACCGCCTTGGGCGCGTCAGGGGTAAATATAATTTCCTTTGCCATTATCGGATTACCTCTTTTCCTTTCATTCTCAAAACCACACCGTTTCTTTTTCCGGTATGCTTTCCTTTTTCCACAGTCACCTCTCCGCCTACAATCACATACGCAATGCCTTCCGGATACTGAATCGGCTCCACAAAGGTTCCCTTGTCAATAACCGTATCCGGATTAAAGATACAAAGGTCTGCCGCATATCCTTCCTTTAGTTCTCCACGGCCAGTCATGTTAAAGGTAGTTGCCGGCTTCTTTGTCATCTTGTAAACAGCCTCCTCCAGAGTCAGAGCCTTTTCCTCCCGGACATATTTTCCCAAAATTCTTGGAAATGCACCGTATACCCGGGGATGAGGCTTTCCGCCAAGCAGTCCGTCTGTACAGGCATTCATCTCCGGACGTTTCATAAACCGGATCACATGCTCCTCCGTTCCGTAGAAATCCACCATACCCACAGCGTTTTCCTCCTCATACAGAAGATCAAAGGTGGCCTCGTAAGCATCTTTTCCTCTCAGCGTTCCTAACTCTGTCAGGCTTAAGCCGATAGCATCCTTATTTTTCTCCGTCTTGACACTGGTGACAAAGATCTGATCCAGACCGGCAAACTCCACAAAGTTGTCCCAGCCAGGGATTCCATGTTCAATATCATAAACCATCTTTTTCCGAAGCTCTGGATCTGCCAGGCGCTCTAGCACCTTGTCTGTTCCTCCGTCATGTACCCATGGCGGAAGGATCACTCCTAACATGGTACTGCCTGCCACATAAGGATACTGGTCAAAGGAAACCCGGATTCCCTCCTTTTTAGCTGCCTCCAAAAGCTCCACAACCTTTTCTACTTTATCCCAGTTCTTCTTCCCACAGACCTTGAAATGGGAGTAATGGATTTTTACGCCGGACTCTCGGCCAATCTTTATAACCTCTTCCATAGAGTCTAAGATCGTGTCCGCCTCACTTCTCTGATGAATGACAAAGATTCCGTCATACTCTGCCACCACTTTGCACATCTCAATAATTTCCAGAGATTCCGAGTAAGCACAGGGCATGTAGATCAAACCGGTTGACAGGCCTACGGCACCGGCCTCCATCTCTCTTCTGGTGATCTGGCGCATCTTTTCCAGCTCCTCCTCATTGGGAAGGCGATTCTCAAGCCCCATGGCCTCCATACGGATATTTCCGTGGGGAACCAGATAACACTCGTTTAATCCCGGTTTCACTGCATCGATCATGTTCAGATAATTTTCCGTATTCTCAAAGGTCCAGTCGATCTGGTCACTGTCCCCGTCCAGACCTGCTAAATTCTTTCTCCAGGGGCTGATGTACTGCGTTGGCAGCGGAGCCATGGAAATGCCATCCTGTCCTAAAACCTCTGTGGTGATTCCCTGCATCACCTTGGGAGCCACCTCCGGCTCCACCAAAATCTGTAGATCACTGTGGCTGTGGGTATCAATAAACCCGGGAGCCACCACCAGCCCGCTGGCATCTATTACCTGAGCCTCCGCCTCCTCTATGGAGGGGGCGATCCTTGCAATCACCCCTCCCTCCAGCAGCACATCACCTTTAAATCCCGGATTCCCGCTTCCATCTACAATAAGACCATTCTTAATCAGCTTTTTCATTTCTTCTCCTTTTCTATCTACACACTCTTTTGCGCTTTAAAATATTCCTGCCTTTACTCTTCCTCAAACTGAATTGCAGGCGCTGCCGGTACACCGTTTTTCCTGTCTATGGCAGACACGAGGAAAATTACGATAAATGCTACAATTCCTCCTGGAACCATTGCGCTTAATCCCCAGGGAGTATTCAGACCATAAATCCACACAGCCGCCACAATCGTACCTGCCATAATGGAGATAAATCCTGCCCTCTGGGTCACATTCTTGTAGAAGATACCACAGATAAAAGCTGCAAAAGGACCTGCGCTTCTCAGTGCAAAGGCACCCATCATAACACTGATTACATTGGATGCAGTCAATGCCACAAAAAGTCCTACCAGTCCCACGATCACCATGGTCACGCGGGAGATCCACACCTCTTTCTGGTCATCCTTCTGCCCTTTGTTAATGTAGGGGGTGAAAATGTCATTGGTAAACATGGTTGCTGTACCGATCATGTTGCCGGAAGCGCTGCTCATGGTAGCTGCCACGATTGCCGCCAGCACAAGCCCTGCTACGATGGAAGGAGCAAAGCGGATGGTAGCCTCAGCCAGAGCATTCTTCTGGGCTCCTCCCAAAGCATAGCCGTCAATACAGGTGTAAGCCAGCAGACCGATAATAGCTGGAACAATCGCATACACAGCAGACAAAACACCTGCAATCAGAGAGCCGGTCATGGCTGCCTTTCCGTTTTTGGCGGAGCAATAGGTCTGAACAATCTCCTGCCCTGTAGGGAAGGTCATAAAATACATGGCAATATAACCGATCACTGTGGGAATTCCGATTTTTGTCATGCTGAGAAGATCAAGTCCTCCTCCCATGTCTGCCGATACCTGGTTGGCCCGCTCAAACAGTGCGCCAAAACCTCCCACCTCACTGTTATTTACCATAATAAACATGGCAATGGTCATTCCCACAGTGATAAAAATCACATGCATCAGGTTGGCCGCTGTCACAGATTTAAATCCGCCTACCATTGTATAAACAATGACCACTACGGTTGTAATAATTGCTGCGGTCTGGAAGGACAATCCCGTAACTACATTGATAATCGAAGCTGTGGCAATGATCTGTGCCCCCGTAGCCATAAACAGCGCAGCAATGGAGGTAAAAGCTGTAAAAATATGGGATGCCTTTCCATAGCGCTTGCTGATAATTTCCGGAACAGTATTTGCCTGAGCCTTACGGAAATAAGGCGCAATGAAGGATACCAGGACAAATCCCACTCCTGCTGCAATCACATACCAGCAGGCGGAAAGTCCGTAGGTATATACATTGGTTGCAATTCCTGTGGTGCTGGCGCCGCCGGTATTCGCTGCAAACAAGGTCCCTGCCAGAACCACTGGTCCTAAAGACTTGCTGGCCATCAGAAAGTCGTCATTGCTCTGCTTTGCTTCCTTGGACTGCTTTACCTTGGACACGATCAAACCGATGGCAACCGTAGCTGCCATGTATAATAAAATAATCACTAACGCTGTAATCTGGATACTGTTCATTTTTTCCCCCTTATGTTCTTCGTTGGGACAGTTTATGCAGCCTGAAGGGTTATCTTTTCCCCCGGCCCTCTAGGCCGCTTTTCTGTCATGTGCAAAAATTTAAGAAAATTCTTATTTCAAGAGCGCTTCCATTACCCCATAGTAGCACTCCTCCACCTTTGTAAGCTGTTCAATCTCAATATACTCATTTACCGTGTGAGCCAGATTCTCCTTAGAAGGTCCAAGGCCAAAGGTCTTAATCCCTGCCTCGCCTGCATAGTGGCTTCCATTGGTGCAGAAATTGTACTGCGTGATCTCCGGTGTAAAGCCCTTCTCAGTCAGCTTTGTGTACACAGCCTGGACAAATTCATCCTCCTTGTCATACAGCCAGCCCGGGAAGAAGCGCTCTCCCTCGATTTCATTTCCCGTGTGGCATTTCTCCCTGCCCACTGCATAAGATGCCTTTGCCTTCAGCTGGGGATCCTCAGCCATCAACTTGTCAAGCAGCTCCTGGATAGGAAAAAGAACGCTCTCCTTGGTCTCGCCTACCAGCAGACGTCTGTCATAGGTGGCGCGGCAATACTCCGGAACCACCGATGCACCCGGATACGGAGCAGACTTAATATCCGTCAACTCCAGAATACCGTCCCCTAATACCGGATGATGAGTCGGCTCTAAAGTGCGGATCGCCTCGATTACCTTGGCCATCTTATATACTGCATTGATTCCCTTCTCCGGATTGGCTGAATGGCATGGCTTTCCGAAGGTCTCTATCACAATCTCGGCCCTTCCCCTCTGGCCAATCTTAATATTCAGCTGGGACGCCTCACCGATCACCACATAATCTGGTTGAACCTGTCTGCTGATCTCCCTGGCAGCAACCCCTTCAAAACACTCCTCATGTACTACACCAGCCACATAGATCTCCCCGGCAAAATCCTTTCCTGTATCCTGTGCAAAGCAGGCCGCCGCACTGGTCATGGCCGCAACCGCGCCTTTCATGTCACTGGTTCCTCTTCCGTAAATCTTCCCGTCATGGATCTCTGCAGCAAACGGCGGATACTGCCACTCTTTCTCCTCTGTCACCGGAACCGTGTCAATGTGTCCATCAAACAAAACCTTTTTACCTGGGCGTTTTCCTTTGATACAGCCGATAATGTTGCCGTATTTGTCCACAGTCACCTGATCAAAGCCCATCTCCTTCATGCGTTGGGACAATACCTTTACCACTCCGTCCTCTTCTCCGGAATAGCTCTTTTGCTGAACCAGCGCCCGGCATAATGCAACTACCTGTTCTTCTCTTGCTTTTTCCATGATAATAACCCTCCTGTTTTTTCTATTACACTACCCTCATTGGACAAGGGTAAAATTGATTTTTGAATGTTCTGTTCCCAAAGCCAAACCCCTTATCTGTCACGATCTCTTGTAAGCTCCGTCCCAAACAATCGAACGATAATTCTCCCTGTCTGTATCTCCTTCTGTATTAAAGAAAAGCACCCGGGACTTCTCATTCAATCCCAGCTTTTCCTTTACATCCGCGTACTGGGGATTTCTCAGAATCTCTGTCACACATCCAAACGCTGCCGCTCCGCTCTCACCGGCAATCACCCGGTTATCTCCCATGGCCGGATTTCCCAGAATCCGCATTCCCTGTGCTGCCATATAATCCGGACAGGAAATAAAGTTATCCGCATAATCTCTCAGCACATTCCATCCAATGCTGCAGGGCTCTCCGCATGCCAGACCAGCCATGATCGTATCCATAGCTCCTGTGACAAAGTGGAGTCTGCCATCTGCCTCCCGGGCAGTGCGGAAAATACAGTCTGCCTTGTTTGGTTCCACAATGGTGATGATTGGTCTGTCCTCCCCATATATGCCTGCGAAAAATCCTGTTACAGCCCCAGCCATGGAGCCTACGCCCGCCTGCAAAAAAATGTGGGTTGGCTTTTCGGGAAGCTTCACGTATGCCTCATACCCCATGGTTCCATATCCCTGCATAATCCACTCCGGAATATCCTCATACCCTTCCCAGGCTGTATCCTGCACCATAACCCATCCCTTTTCCTCTGCCTGACTGTTGGCCAAACGCACTGCCTCATCATAGTTGAGATCTGTAATAGAAGCCTCCGCTCCCTCCGCCTGGATGTTATTCAAACGCTCTTTAGCGCTTCCCTTGGGCATATACACAACCGCCTTCTGTCCCAGACGCCCTGCTGTCCACGCAACTCCCCTTCCATGATTTCCGTCTGTGGCAGTAACAAAGGTAATGTCTCCTAACTCCCTTTTCACATCCTCTGATATAAGCTGTTCATAGGGCATTTCTGAAATGCTCTTTCCCAGCTTCCCGGCCAGATAATTTCCGATTGCATAACTTCCTCCCAGTACCTTAAAGGCATTCAGGCCAAACCGGTAGGATTCATCCTTCACATAAATATTTTCCACTCCCAAAAGCCCTGCTGTCTCCTTTAAGCTGACTAGGGGTGTCTCCTTGTAAACAGGAAAGCTTGCGTGGAAGGCCTGAACCTTTTTCGCGTTTTCCAGACTCATAAAATCCAGATTGTATTTTTCACCGGATTTTCTCGGATATTGAATTAATTTTAATTCCTCTTTCATACCATTCCTCCTTGTTGGGTTGCTTTACCCCTATATACAGCACTTCCTGTGCCAAAATTTGTATATACTCCAAAATTATTTTTTTATATCTGTTTTGTCGGTTTTTTTGTAACTATTTTGGATATTTTGCACAAAAAAAGAGAGGGGATTTCACAGCAGCCGCTCTGCTCCGTCCTTTACTCTCTTTTTTCTTCTCTCTATGCCTCTGATAACAATTCTTAATTTGAGAATTTTTCTTGTTTTGAGAACCATTAATTCTCACTTTGAGAAACAACCTCCATTTTTCGGTACAAGGTAGCCAAACTGATTCCAAGGGCTTTGGCTGCTCTCTTCTTTCCCTCTGTATCTTCTCCAAACAACTTGAGAGCCTTTTTGATCTCTCTTTTCTCCAATTCCTTTAAACAAATCACACCCATCCTGTCTTTTTTCTCCATCGGCTCCTCGTCCTTTTTTACAGAGTACTCCCGAATGGCTTCCGGAAGGGTTTTGCTGTCTAAAATCCCATCGTTCCCCATCATATTAATCATAAATTCCATGGAATTTTCCAGTTCCCGCACATTGCCATACCAGGGATATTGAAGCAAGCGCTCCATGGTCTCCTCCTGGATAACCGCAATCTTCCGTTTAAACAGCCCTGCATAGCGATTTGCAAAATGATAAACCAGCTCCCGTATATCCTCCCGCCGCTCTCTTAAAGGGGCGATCCGCAGAGGAATCACATTCAGTCGGTAGTATAGATCCTCCCGAAACTGATTTTTTTCAATCATCTTTTTCAAATCTTTGTTAGTGGCAGCTATAATCCGGATATCAAGAGGAATCAACTGATTAGAGCCAATGCGGACAAGCCGCCGTTCCTGAAGAACCCGCAGAAGCTTTACCTGCAAATACAAAGGCATATCCCCAATCTCATCCAAAAAAATCACACCTTTGTTGGCCAACTCAAATTTTCCCATACGGCCATTGGGATCTGCCCCGGTAAAGGCTCCCTTCACATACCCAAACAACTCGGATTCCAAAAGCGGCTCCGGAATCGCACCACAGTTAATGGCGATAAATCGTTTATCTTTCCTGTCACTGGCTTTCCATATGGCAGTGGCCACCATCTCCTTTCCTGTGCCGCTCTCCCCGGTAATCAGCACTGTGGAAGTGCTTTTTGCCACCTGGAGAATCTCCTCCTGCAAATGCATGGTCTTGGGATCTCTTCCTATTATGTTTGACACCCCTGCATGGCTGACCATATTGGTCATCTCATAATAACGCTCCTGAACCGTTCGGGTACTCTCAAAAATCAACACCCTGGAATATTGGCGGGGATCCTCTTCCAGATCATAGAGATGACCCATGACAAAAAACTTTTTTCTATCCAAAACAACCTGATATTCATTCTCATGGTTCAGACTGTCTCCTGTTGCTGTCACTGTCACACACTTTCCCTCCAGCTCTTTCACCGACAGCTGCCGCCTGGCCGCGTCATTGGCAGCAGAGACCTGATCCTTCCTGCCAAAAATCAAGATTCCCCGCTCCACATGATTGATCACACAATCCAGGGTATTTAAAAGTGTGGTCCTCTTTTTCAGCTCCGCTACCTCCGCAGCCTTTACGGATATAAAGTCTGCAATCTGCTCCAAAAGCTCCAGATACATGGATTCATTGTCCAGGACTCGTTCCTTCTGTTCCCGGCTGCTGCCCACCAGGCCAATGACTCCTATGGTCTCCTTTCCCAGTTGAATTGGCATGGAGATCTCAATTTCCTCCTGACATATATTTTGTTTGGGACAGCTTTTGCACAATTTTTCCTTTCCTGGATTGTAGATGATCTCCCGGCTTCCCGTCCGAAGAATATGCTGGTATACATAGCCTTCCTGGGACATATCCTCATTGATATGTGCTGCAAAAAAACCGGTTCCAGCCACCCGAAAAAGGTTTTCATCTACTACCTCCACCTCTACCTGGGCCACCTTTGACATGATCTGTGCATATTTTTTTACCGTTTCCTGAATCTCCACCAATATGCTGGGCATAGCCTTTACACCTTCCATGCCAGAACTGCTTTCTTCATGTTTATTCCTCCGTACTGTTTATAATTTTCCATTCTACCATACATAAATGAATTTTTCCACTTCCCCAAATAAAACAGCGGCATTAGCCTTTTGCCAATGCCGCCTGTTTCCATTCGTCCCCTGTACCTAAATAGTAACTTATTCCACTACCCCAATCTCTTTATAGTACCGGGACGCACCCTCATGCAGAGGCAGATCCGCAATATCCTTTACTGCCTCCTCGGGGGTCAGCCCTGCCAGATTCCCCTGTGCTTCCCCTAAAGAATCAATATTTTCCCAAAATGTCTTTGTAAGCTGGTAAACAGTCTCCTCATCCAAATCATCAGAGCAGAACATAACCATCTTAATAGCAGTTGTCTGCACATCCTCATCCTGTCCCGGATAGGTGCCTGCAGGAATGGTAAATGGCGCATACCAGGGATATTCTGCCTGCAGTGCAGCAACAATATCATCCTCAATGTTCAAAAGCTTACAACCAGAAGTACATGCCTGCGTGACTGCAGAAGCCGGAGCGCCTGACATGATCCAGGCACCGTCAATGGTGCCGTTTTGCAGCATATCTGCCGCATCTGTAAAGGTAATATACTCACAATTCAGATCATCCGGAAATGCCAATCCTGCCGCTGTAAAATGATTCTGACATTCCCCGTATACACTGGAGCCTGCTGACGCCACCGCGAAATGTTTTCCCTTCATCGTTCCACCTTTTAAGGAGTCAATCCCGGAATTTCCGGTCACGACAACCTGGTTAGGATTAAAATACAAACCGGCAATGACCTTCAAATCCTCAAAGGCATAGCCTTCAAAACTGTCTGTGCCATTCATGGCCTGATAACAGTTGCTGCTGATGGCAATGGATACCTGTGCCTCTCCTTCCGCCACCAGATTCAGATTCTCAATACCACCTGCGGAAGCCTGGCTGGAAGCATTGACAAAGTCAATCTCTGCACTCCACAGGTTTGTAATGGCAGCTCCCACTGCATACAGCGCACCAGAAGCTGACGCTGTGGGAAAATTAATGATCACTGGTTCATGTTCCACCGAACCAGCCACCTCGCTGGCTGTCTCCTGACTGTTTTCTTCCTTTTTTTCCTCCCCTTCTGAAGCCTTAGAGGCTGTGCTCTCTGTTGCAGCTGTCTCACCTGCACCAGAATTTCCTCCGCAGCCTGCCAGCGTTCCTGCTGCCAAAAGGGCTGCTAATGCCAATGATACCATTTTTTTCATTTTCTTTTCTCTCCTTTTTGCACATAGCTTTTATATTGTAACGATTCAGCCATAAGCTGTCTGTCCTATGCAGATCCTCCCATGGCTAATCAGCTACTTTATATTATTTTTGCACTGCTCTGATTCCTCAAAATCTCTTGTGCTCTAATCCGGCCATTCACACAGCCCTACGGCTAAGCCGGAGCATCTGCAGTCCGGCCACTGCAGTAAGCGCCCCAAACCCGATCCAATCGGTCAGGGTTCCCGGATACAGCATGAGCGGTGCAACTGCGATAAGCACCAGACGCTCCATCCAGCTGCTTCGCTGCAAAAACCACCCCTCCAGGCCTCCGACTAAAGCAATGGTTCCTACAGAAGCCGTAAACAAGGCCCACAGGCTTTCCATCACCCCAAAAGCCGCATCCGCTCCAATCAAAAGCACCGGGTTTCCCAGGAAAAAGAACGGTATCAAAAATCCCACTAATCCCAGACGCACCGATAAAATCCCGGTTTTAGTCTGGTTTGAACCAGCAATCCCCGCTGCCACATAAGCACTCATGGCCACCGGCGGCGTAATATTCGACAGGCAGGCATAGATCAGGCAGAACATGTGAGCCGCGATATCCAATGCCCCCACCTTAATCAGTACGGGTACTGCCACTGCTTCCACGATCACATAGGCTGCCACCCCGGGAACTCCCATACCCAGAATCGTGGACATGATCATCACCAGCAGTCCGGTCAGATACAGATTGCCATCTTTCACCAGATCCAAAATCAGATACCCCATATTTAATCCCAGGCTTGTCAGAGTAACCGTCCCAATGATTACCCCAATCACCACACAGCAGACTCCCACAGAGATCGCGCTTCTCGCGCCCTCCACAGTGGCCGCCACAATTTTTTCCCAGGTCATACGAGTATCCTTCCGTATCCAACTTGCCCCAATGGTGGCAAAGATAGCAATCACTGCTGCATAGAGAGGCGTATACCCCATACACATAATCCCAATCAGCACCACCAGAGGAATCAAAAGATGCCCTTGTTCCTTCAGCACCTTTTTTGCCTCCGGAATGTTTTCCTTTGACAATCCGGAAAGTCCCAGTCTTTTTGCCTCAAAATGAACGGCAAACAAAAGTCCCAGATAATAAAGAAAAGCCGGCACAATGGCAGCAATCATTACCTTTGTATAGCTGATACCTAAAAATTCCGCCATGACAAATCCCACAGCTCCCATAATCGGCGGACAAAACTGGCCGCCTGTTGAGGCCACTGCCTCCACTGCCCCGGCAAACTCCTTTTTATATCCCGTCTGCTTCATCAACGGTATGGTAATGGTTCCGGTGGTCGCCACATTGGCAATAGCCGAGCCATTGATCATTCCCATCAGGGCAGACGCAAGCACCGCCACCTTCGCCGGTCCACCAGGTGTCTGACCTACCAAAGTCAGGGAAAAGTCATTGATAAACTTAGAAAAACCACTGTATTTCAAAAACGCCCCAAACACCACAAATAAAAATATGTAGGTAGCTGACACTCCGATTCCTGTTCCCAATACACCCTGTGTTCCCCAAAACTGAGTAGTCAAAATCCGCTTTAATGAAAATCCGTTGTGCCCCAGCATTCCTGGCAGATATTTCCCAAACCAGTTGTAGGCCAGAAAAACCAGCGCCAGTATGGCCAGATTTCCCGATGCCCTCCTGGCTGCTTCAAAGACCACCGCCAATGCCACACCAGCCAGAATCAACTCAAATCTGCTGATCCTCCCGCCATTTTGTGCAATCCTGGTATAATTTAAAATCAGATAGCCAAAGGCAGCCACTGCCAGAAGAATCAAGCCCATATCCCACACCGGAGGAAGCCTGCGCAGACGCTGTTCTTTCCTATAGGATGGATACAACAAAAAGGTAAAGCCCAGCAAAAACATACAGTGAAATGCCCGCAGATTGACAGCGCTCATCACACCAAACGTTGTAAAATACAACTGAAATACCGCCCAGGCGAAAAGCAGAACAACCAGCGCCTTTTCCATAGGCCCTGTATAAGTGCGCGTGCGAGATTCTGAATCCTTTTCCTCTAGCAGCTTTTGTGCCTTCTCCTCCAGCTTAGCCTGCTCCTGCCTGGAAATCTTATCCTGACTTTCCATAATCATCTCCTGCTGTTTTTATATTTTCATCCACTTTATCAGATAAAAGTGTTAAAGTAAAACCTTGTATACTATAGCACAGTGTTGGAAAAAATGCAAGAAAAAACTACAGATGTCTAACCCCAAACCAGTATTCATGTCTGCACCCGGACTGCTGAAACAATGCAATGAAGCGGCAGATGGCCTGCAAAATTGGAAACCAAAATAGCATTTTTTGTTAAGACACATCCCTATAAACTTGCTATAATAGATAAGAACACAAGGAGGCGATACAATGAAAGACCAGAAAGAAATTGTAAAAAAAGTTATAAATTATATCGAGAGAAATTTAGACAAAGAAATCAGCTTAGATAATATATCAAAAAATATTGGTTATTCCAAATTCTATCTGAATCGTATATTTACAGAGTATACAGGAATAACCATGTATAAATATTTACAAAACCGCAGGCTTACGGATGCTGCTGAAAAGCTGGTTAAAACCGATAAGCCAATCTTGCAGATCGCCTATGAAGCCGGATATGATACACAACAATCATTTTCATTTGCTTTTAAACAAATATATTTATATCCACCTAAAATTTACAGGGATATTGGAATCTTTATACCAAAACAAAATCGAATTTCCATGTGTTGTTCTTATATCCCCAGTTACGAATTTATAACAGAAATTAAGGAGCTTGCCGCATGAGTACAATTCCTTCCGTTATTGAACAAACCAGCTGTGGAGAAAGAAGCTACGATATTTTTTCACGGTTATTATCCGACAGAATTGTTTTTTTGGGGGAAGAAGTAAGTGATGTTTCAGCCAGTTTACTTATCGCCCAAATGCTGTTTTTAGAAGCACAAGACCCCGAAAAGGATATACAGTTGTATATAAACTGTCCTGGCGGTTCTGTATCAGCTGGTTTCGCAATTTATGATACAATGCAATATATAAAATGCGATGTATCGACTATTTGTATTGGTCTTGCTGCTAGTTTTGGAGCCTTTTTATTAGCGGGCGGCACGAAAGGAAAACGCATGGCTTTGCCAAATGCAGAAATAATGATACACCAACCAGCTATTCTGGGAAATGGTATTCAAGGACAGGCAACCGATATAAAAATAACATCCGACCACATACAAAAAAGCAAGAAACGCTTAAACTCTATTTTAGCGGGGAACACAGGAAAAAGCATTGAAGAAATTGCCTGGGCTACAGAACGGGATAATTATATGTCCGCAACAGAAGCCGTAGATTTTGGGCTGATTGATAAAATCATAAATAAACAAAGCACCAGCCATTCCTGACTGATGCCCATTGATACTGCTGCTCCCGAAACACAGAAAGTCTATCGGCCTCTGTGCTTCTCTTTCCGTTTCTGCTGTTTCATCTCAAACAGCCGCTCTTTCCTGGCCTCCCTCTGCTCCCTGTCAGCCTGCCTGCGCTCCATATTCCTTTCTTCCCTCTGCAACTGCAGCGCCTGCTGGGACTTTGTGCCTATCCCCGCCTGCATGGCCTGCCTTGCGGCTTCCCTCTGCCCCCGCTTTGGATTCACCCTGCCGTCTTTCACAGCCACATAAACGCCCATTTTTCCACAAAAATCCGGCAATCTGCATATAACTGCAAACTGCCAGATTTTCATTTCCTTTATCTGTTCTAGCCTACATGATACTAGAACCATGTATGAATCACTGAAAATATTTATTAACTGGTTTTCATTGGAACATATACAATTATTTTACATGTGCAATCGTATGATTCGAATATGTATCCCAGGTTGGTTCATAATCTTCTGTTGCCTGATTTCCCCACATATCCCAGCCTTCTCGTACACCTCTTGCAAAAAGTTCAATTCTGGGCGCTTGACTACATGCCTCAATAATAGGTATGATTTCATCTGGTTTTCGGCTATGCTCTCGTTTCATGGCCCGAATAAGATTAACTTGAGAACGGGCTGGCTGCAATGTTCTGTTAGGCGCACTTTTTTTCTTGATGCCAAACAAAATCAATTCCGTAACATTTCTAAAATAAAATCCAACACCTCTTCCATCCGGACCTCCATCTTTTCTTACTTTTTCCCATACGATATTGCCCTTGTATTCAAATCCCCAGGCATCCATTACCTCCAGACCATCTGGAAGCAATGCATTGGGAACCCATAAATATAAATGAGCCTTTTCCCCTGTAATGTCTGAAATCGGCAATGCTTTAATATCTGCAATCGTCATTGTTTCGTAACGAGTCAATCGTTTATGCTCCGGGGCAACTTTTCCTGTTCTGTTCTGGAACTGCCATGGCGGATCGGCGTAAATTGTGTTATATTTCTTACCCTTTGTAAATTCCATTAAATCATGTATAGTACTCGTTAAATCTGCCATATTCTTCAATACATTCCTTTCCTATCCCTACCGCTAAAATAGGGCAACCTCCATTACGCCTCGAATCAAGTCTATATCTCAATTTTCCCATCCATGTAGTACTTGCTCCATATTTCTTTATCAATGATTGACCATTATTATCTTTCTCTTGCTTGAAAATATCGTTAAGTTCTTCTGCTCTCGTTACAATAACTCCCACGTCAATTAACCCACAATCGAAATACGTCCTCATGGCCAGCAAATCTCTATCAAAAGTTTGATCTTTACTATTCCATTCGAGATCGAAAGCCACTCTGTTTTTCAAAAAATCAATATTATGGCCATCAATGTATCCTTCAATCGTTTCAACTTCATACGGTTCATCCGCAAAACGCCCTCTTCTCTGCGATGTCTGCCTCGGGTATTTTTTTACAATCAAGTCTCCACTTATCCTGATTTCTCTCCATCCATACGGATATAATACATCATCAAACTTTTTGGGTATTGGCGATTCATTTCCCCCAGCCTTTTTTATATCCGCCAAAGTAAGTCTTAATTTTCTCAAACACGCCTGCAATTCATCCCACTCTGTCGGAAAAGCATCATGCAATATCTCTAATGCATGTCCATAGTTATAAAACTCAAATCGATTCAAGAGATCCTCATCTATGTACTTTTCCATATCCATACCACATCATCCTCTTCACTTTTTTTCCGGAAGTATCTCCATTATCTCATCCATTGAGCAACCAAGTTCCAAGCAAATCCGAGCAAGAACCTCTACACGTACATCCTCATTTTTTCCAAGTCTTGCCATAGCATTCGTACTTATTTTGGCTCTCTCACATAACTGTGTTTTATTCATCTTCTTATCGATAAGCAGCTTCCAGAGTTTATCATAGCTGACAGCCATTTATAACCTCCCACATTCCATACACTAAAATCTCTTATCTCATATTAACATGACTTCTCATATAGTTCAAGATGTTCTTGAGTTTTTCAAGAGCGTCTTCAACTTTTTCTATAGTTAGCACTGCTTAAAACTTGGGAGAAGTACGCACAAATTCATTAATATTGCAGATCAGCTCCAAAACTCACCTGTAAGATGTGGTTTTGATTTTTAGATAATGATATATGCCAGATTTGTTGGATAGTGATTTACCCACAAATTATATTATCAGTATAATGACAAATTCGGGAATTGGTGTTATAGTAATTGTAGTTAAAAACAAAGCGGACCAAATGAGTCCAGAAAGGAAAGAATCATGGCAACAGTTAATTTCGCTGCGAATAGTTTCGTGTATTATCTGCATAGCGAACATTATGAAGCACTGTTCAGTAGAGAAAAAGAACAGAGTATGGTTAAGATGCACTCATGTAAGATAAGGAAAAGGCGAAAAACTGTGTGATATCCGGAAGGCAGGACTGGAAAAGTCTGCCGGAAGAAGAACATGGATTTGTGTACCGCTTATCTTGTATGAAGTAGGTGGTATTTTTTATGCTCCATTCGCTCAGATAAGAGAGCACTTGAGTTTTAATCGAGTGGCCATGGGGTCGAGGTCTTCACTTCGTTCCGGTCTGTGCTAAACCTGGTCCGCCGGACCACAGCACCCCATGGGGATCACTATAGCTCCTTAGTCTAAAGGTCAGGACGCCGGCCTTTCAAGCCGAAGATGATGGGTTCAAGCCCCACAGGAGTTACTGTGGCTATAGGACAATGGTAATCCGGCAGATTGTGACTTTGTTTATGGGGGCGCAAAATGTCCGGGGGACATCTGGGACATCTGCTCTGACCGAAGCCAAGCGGAGACCAATTCCTCTTAGTCACCCTATGGATGGGTATGCCTAGTGGCGATGGCAGCGGACTGAAAATCCGTCACAAAGAAACACCGCAGGGTCGAGTCCTGCCCCATCCCCTTTCGGTGTGCGTGGCCGAGTGGTCGTTGGGGTGGCTCTC
>JAAWEL010000037.1 GCA_022794255.1 Lachnospiraceae bacterium | reverse complement strand
TTGGGAATCAATCCCATGGCAGGGTAGCCAAGCCGGGACGGGATAAACGCTGAAGGCATCTAAGCGTGAAGCCCCCCTCAAGATGAGATATCCCATCGCAAGAGTAAGACCCCTTGAAGAGCACGAGGTAGATAGGGCAGAGGTGGAAGAGTAGCAATACTTGGAGCTGACTGTTACTAATAGGTCGAGGGCTTAACCAGAGAAGGTCGGAGGGAGCAGCTAGAATAGCTGTTGAGATTCGGATGTTTTCAATATGTGGTTTTCAGGGTATATGCATTATATGCGGCAGTGGCTCAGTTGGTGGAGTACGACCTTGCCAAGGTCGGGGTCGCGGGTTCGAGTCCCGTCTGCCGCTTTGTAAAACTCTGTGTTTACAGAGTTTTTTGTATTTCGTGTTGCATTTTATATTGTATAAAAATTTTGTATTCATGGGGAAGCTCTGATTTTAGAGCTTTTCTTTTTTTATTTTTTGTAAATATTCCTATCACAATACTTGAAAATTCCCGTTGTAATATAATGTCGAAACTTGGTGATGGAATATCGTTGCACACAGACAAAGGTTGCGTCTATAATACATTTTACAACACGAGAAACAGGAGGGAAAGAAGAATGTCGGAGTTTCATGTAGCAATTGCGGAAGATAACCCACAAATGTTGAAATTATTAAACAATATGCTGGAAAAGGAAAAAGGCTTTCAGGTAGTGGGGAAAGCGGACAATGGATTTGACGCTTATGATATGATCGTAAGGACAGAACCGGATTTGGTTCTAATGGACGTGATCATGCCAAAGCTAGATGGAATTGCTGTAATGGAAAAGGTCCGAAAGGAGCGAATGGGCAGGAAAATTCCGTCATTTATCATGGTGACAGCAGCAGGCAGTGATCAGGTGACACGGGATGCATTCCGTCTGGGAGCCAGCTATTTTATCATGAAGCCCTTTGAGGAGGAGTTGCTCATGGAGAAGATCCGGCGCGTCTGTTCGGGTGTAGAAAAGCCAATATCCTATCCGGATAATGGAAAAGTAAACCCGTACATGGATCGGAATGGGTATATAAAACAGAATCTGGAAAATGATGTTACACGTCTGCTGCATGAGATTGGTATACCGGCTCACATCAAGGGATATCAGTATTTGAGAGATGCCATTGCCATTTCTGTGGAGGGTGAGGTGTTAGTCAGCGTGACAAAGGTTCTGTATCCAACTATTGCCAAACGGCATAATACCACATCCAGCCGTGTGGAGCGGGCTATTCGTCACGCCATCGAGGTGGCATGGACCAGAGGCAGGCTGGATACGATTCATGACTTGTTTGGCTATACCATTAGCAATGGCAAAGGAAAGCCTACCAATTCAGAATTTATTGCCTTGATTTCGGATAAAATAAGGTTGGACTACAAGAGAATGTAAGATATAAGCAGTTTTTTGAAGATTTTACTTCCTAAATCCGCATAAATATTGTATACTGATACTAATGATGTCTGCTTTGGGGGCAGACAAAAGATTAGGAGGTTGTTTCGATGAAGAAAATTTTATTTGTCGCGTCTGAGACGGTTCCGTTTATTAAGACCGGAGGTCTGGCGGATGTGGTTGGTTCCCTTCCCAAATGCTTTGACAAAGAATATTTTGATGTGAGGGTGATGGTTCCTAAGTATCTGTGTATTAAGGAAAAGTGGCGCAATGAGATGACCTATATCAGCCATTTTTATATGGACTATCTTGGACAGAGCCGTTATGTGGGGATTATGCAGTATGTGCTTGATGGGATTACATTTTATTTTATTGACAATGAATCTTATTTTAGCGGTGATAAGCCCTATGGTGATTGGTTTTACGATTTGGAGAAGTTTTCTTTCTTCTGTCAGGCGGCATTATCTTCTCTCCCGGTGATTGGATTCCAGCCGGATGTGGTACACTGTCATGACTGGCAGACAGGATTGATTCCTGTTTATTTAAAAGACCGGTTCCGGGGCGGAGAGTTCTTCCGAAACATGAAAACCGTTATGACGATCCACAACTTAAAATTTCAGGGTGTGTGGGATGTTAAGACGATTCAGAGATTTTCCGGTTTGCCGGATTACTATTTTGCTCCGGACAAGCTGGAGGCTTACAAGGACGGCAATATGTTAAAGGGTGGTATTGTGTTTGCGGATGCGATCACCACAGTGAGTCAGACCTATGCGGAGGAGATTAAGATGCCGTTTTACGGCGAGGGGTTGGATGGTTTGATGCGGGCCCGTTCCAACAGTCTGCGTGGGATTGTTAATGGTATTGACTATGATGATTTCAACCCGGAGACGGATAAGTACATTGTACAGACATATAATGCGAAGAATTTCCGCAAGGAGAAGGCGAAGAATAAGAGTGCTTTGCAGGCGCAGGTAGGGCTTCCGGTGGACGAAAAGAAGTTTATGGTGGGGATTGTATCCCGCCTGACAGACCAGAAGGGATTGGATCTGATTCAGGGTGTTATGGATGAGCTTTGTTCCGATGATATGCAGCTGATTGTGTTGGGAACGGGAGATGAGCGTTATGAGAATATGTTCCGTCATTATGACTGGAAATATCATGACCGGGTATCTGCTCAGATATACTATTCTGAGGAGCTGTCCCACAAGATTTATGCAGGCTGTGATGCCTTTTTGATGCCGTCTCTGTTTGAGCCCTGTGGTTTAAGCCAGCTAATGGCTTTGCGTTATGGAACAGTGCCGATTGTGCGGGAAACTGGTGGCCTGAAGGATACAGTGCAGCCTTACAATGAGTTTGAGAATACTGGTACAGGATTCTCCTTTGCCAACTATAATGCCCATGAGATGCTGGATTCTGTCCGGTATGCCAAATATGTGTATTATGATAAAAAACGGGAGTGGAATAAGATCATTGACCGCGCTATGGCACAGGATTTCTCATGGCAAACCTCTGCCATGAAGTATCAGGAGCTCTATGACTGGCTGATTGGTTATTAAAGGATAAGGATGGCGTATGTCATTTTGGGAACGGATTTTCAGCAATGAGGTGCTCATTTGTGCGGTAGCAGGCTGGACCGTTGCACAGGTGCTGAAAACATTGATAGATTTTTCATTAAACAAAAGCTTTACACCAGAGCGGCTGGTGGGTTCTGGGGGAATGCCCAGTTCCCATTCTGCCACGGTATGTGCATTGACAACCAGTGCGGGGCTTTCTTACGGGGTGGAATCTTTTGAGTTTGCCATCTGTTTTATTCTGGCATCCGTTGTGATGTATGATGCTATTGGGGTGCGCCAGGAGACCGGAAAACAGGCCAAGCTTTTGAATCTGATTATGGAGCAGGATTTCTTTCATCTGGATAATGAGCAGTTTCAGAAGAAGTTGAAGGAATTTGTAGGTCATACGCCTCTTCAGGTATTTGCAGGAGCTGTTCTTGGAATTTTAATCGCATTTCTTGTGCATACAGGATTGTTTTAAAAGGGATTTAAAATTTAACGGATTGACAGCCTTTGAAGGTTATGGTAAGATAAGGCGGTATAAAAAGACGCCGGTGCTCAGTTCTTTGGAGACTCCAACCAGGAACTTGGTTTTCGGTAAGAACAGAATAAGGAGGAAATCCCATGATTTCAAAGGAAAAGAAAGCAGCAATTATTGAAGAGTATGGCAGAAAGCCTGGCGATACCGGTTCACCGGAGGTACAGATTGCGATTCTCACAGCCAGAATCACAGAGCTGACGGAGCATTTGCAGGCCAATAAGAAGGATCATCATTCCAGACGTGGCCTATTAAAGATGGTAGGTCAAAGACGTGGCCTTTTGGATTATCTGAAGAAAACGGATCTGGAAGGGTACCGTGCCCTGATCGCAAAGTTAGGCATCAGAAAATAATGACAGGATTAGGGGTGGAGAGATTTCTCCACCCTGTCGTTGTTTAGACGCAATGTGGTATTGATCAGAAGACATGCCCGAGACGACTGCTGTGGGCAAAAGATTCTTTTGTTCAGAGCAGTAGTTTCGGAGTCTTCTGAAGTAATATAAAAATAAAAAAAGGAGACAACATTATGTACAAAAGTTTTAGTATGGAGCTGGCAGGGAGAACCCTGACTGTAGATGTGGGAAGAGTAGCAAAGCAGGCAAACGGGGCAGCATTGATGCATTATGGAGACACAGTGGTATTGTCTACGGCTACAGCCTCTGATAAGCCCAGAGAGGGCATTGATTTCTTCCCTCTCAGTGTGGAATTTGAGGAAAAGTTGTACTCTGTGGGAAAGATCCCCGGAGGTTTTAACCGGAGAGAAGGGAAGGCATCGGAGAATGCGGTGCTGACCGCCCGTGTGATAGACCGTCCCATGAGACCTCTGTTTCCCAAGGATTACCGCAATGATGTGACACTCAATAATCTGGTCATGTCGGTAGATCCAGATTGCAGTCCGGAGTATACAGCTATGCTGGGGGCAGCTATTGCCACCTGTATTTCGGATATTCCTTTTGACGGGCCCTGTGCCACTACCCAGATCGGTATGATTGATGGGAAATTTATTGTGAATCCCACCAATGAACAGAAGTCTGTATCTGACATGGCTCTGACCGTTGCTTCTACCAGGGAAAAGGTTATTATGATTGAGGCCGGGGCTAAGGAGGTTCCGGAGCAGGTAATGATTGAGGCTATTTTCAAAGCTCATGAGGTGAACCAGGAGATCATTCGGTTCATTGACACCATTGTGGCAGAATGTGGAAAGCCTAAGCATACCTATGAGAGCTGTGCTGTCTCAGAAGAACTGTTTGCTGCCATGCGGGAAATTGTAAAGCCGGAGGAGATGGAGGAAGCAGTATTTACTGATGACAAGCAAACCAGGGAGGAGAATATCCGCCGGATCACAGAAAAGCTGGAGGAGGCATTTGCTGACAAAGAAGAGTGGCTCGGTGTTCTGAGTGAGGCTGTTTACCAGTATCAGAAAAAGACGGTTCGCAAGATGATATTAAAGGACCATAAGCGCCCTGATGGCCGTGCTATTACGGAGATTCGGCCGCTGGCTGCTGAGATTGACATACTGCCAAGAGTCCATGGTTCTGGAATGTTTACCCGGGGACAGACCCAGATTCTTAATGTATGTACGCTTGCTCCGATGTCTGAAGCGCAGCGTTTGGATGGTCTTGATGAGAATGAGACTTCAAAAAGATATATGCATCATTACAATTTCCCGTCCTACTCGGTAGGTGAGACCAAGCCATCCAGAGGACCGGGGCGCCGGGAGATCGGCCATGGAGCGCTGGCAGAGAGAGCACTGGTTCCGGTGCTTCCCACAGAGGAAGAGTTTCCCTACGCGATCCGTACTGTGTCGGAGACCATGGAATCCAATGGTTCTACTTCTCAGGCAAGCATCTGTGCATCTACCTTGTCACTGATGGCGGCAGGGGTGCCGATTAAATCTATGGTAGCTGGTATCTCCTGTGGTTTGGTGACAGGGGAGAGTGATGACGACTATATTGTGCTGACGGATATTCAGGGACTGGAAGATTTCTTCGGTGACATGGATTTTAAGGTGGGCGGTACCCATAAGGGAATCACGGCCATTCAGATGGATATTAAGATTCATGGTTTGACCCGTCCGATTATTGAAGAGGCGATTGCCAGAACTCGTGAGGCAAGATTGTATATTCTGGATGAGGTGATGGCCCCTGTAATCTCAGAGCCCAGGAAAGAAGTAGGGAAATATGCACCCAAGATTGATCAGATCTCAATTGATCCCCAAAAGATCGGCGATGTGGTAGGCAAGCAGGGGAGTGTGATCAATAAGATCATTGAGGAAACTGGTGTGAAGATCGATATTTCTGAGGATGGCAGGATTGATATCTGCGGCACAGATAAGGATATGATTAAGAAGGCAAAAGAGATTATCCGAAATATTGTCACTGATGTGGAGCCAGGTCAGATTCTTACAGGTAAGGTGGTCCGGATTATGCCGTTTGGTGCCTTCGTGGAGTTGAAGCCCAAAAAGGATGGCATGGTTCACGTTTCCCGTTTATCTGACAAGCATGTGGAGCATGTGGAGGATGTGGTAAATATTGGAGACATTGTGACAGTAAAGGTACTGGATATTGACAAGATGGGCAAGATCAGCCTGAGCATGAAGCCAGGAGATTTGGGAAAGAAGAATGGCGAGAATTAATATGGCAGGAAATACCAAATATTTGCTGGCAAGTGTATTATTTGCCGTAATGGCGGCAGCCAGCCCGGTCGATGTATATGCATCTATAGAGATACCGGCCTTTGAGGCACCGGCCCAGAAAGAGACGGGAGAGCCAGGCCAGGCGATTACGGACTATATGCCAGGAGGAAACACAACAGCGGCTGCCGGGGATTCTAACCAGGCAGCACAAGCAGTGGTGGAGGATCAGCATAATGTATCAACTGGCGGTTCTCCTGTGGTGGGAGCAGGAAGCAGCGCGGCAGAAGGCAGTTCCCCTGTGGTGGGAGCAGGAAGCAGCGCGGCAGAAGGCAGTTCCCCTGTGGTGGGAGCAGGAAGCAGTGTGGCAGAAGGCAGTTCCCCTGTGGTGGGAGCAGGAAGCAGCACGGCAGGAGGCGGTTCTCCTGTGATTGGGGCTGGCACAGGCTCTGGCAGCTTTAGCGGTGGTCCCGGAATGGTGGGGCCAAGCCAGGGAATGCCGGAGCCTGACAATGTGGTGCCAGGACGAATTGACTATTTTTCAGAACCAGTAAGCAATCCCACTGTGTCTGTTGTGGAGAAGTATTCCTATGAGAGCATGGTATCTGACCTGGAAAAGTTAAAATCCCGTTATGGAAGCCATTTGCAGGTCAATGTGATTGGAACATCTCATGACGGACGGAATATTTATGAGGCAATTTTGGGAAATCCAAATGCAGGAAAGCATGTCCTGATTCATGCAGGAATCCATGCCAGGGAATATATGACTCCTCTTCTGGTTATGAAGCAGTTAGAGTATGGGCTGGAATTTTATGACCGGGGAAGTTATGATGGGCAGCCTTTGTCCGGAATCCTTCAGCAAGTGGCAGTACACTTTGTGCCTATGGTTAATCCGGACGGAATTTCTCTCAGCCAGTTTGGATTAGAGGCTATCCGCTCCGAGCAGCTTCGGCAGGAGATTCAGCAGTGTTATGCCAGTGATGTGGCGCTAGGAAGAACATCCGCAGCTTTTGACCGTTATCTGATGTACTGGAAGGCAAACGGAAGAGGAGTGGATTTGAACCAGAATTTCCCTGCAGGCTGGGAACTGATTGTGGGAACCCCCAGTCCCTCCTATGCATCTTATAAAGGGACAGGAACGCTTTCAGAGCCAGAGACACAGGCTCTTGCAAACCTGGTAAATTCAAGAAAATGGTCTGCAACTGTCAGCTATCACAGCATGGGAAATATCATTTACTGGGATTATGAGGGGAATCGGGTGCAGCAGGCGTCCGGAGAGATCACGTCCTTGATTGAAATTTCTACTGGTTACCGGGCAGCTGGGAGTAGCGGACGGGGTGGCTTTAAGGACTGGACCCAGATTAAGGAGGATCCGATTCCTGGTGTGACCATAGAAACCGGAAGTGTAGCATGTCCTCTTCCTCTGTCTGAGTATGCGGATATCTGGAACAGAAATAAGATGGTGTGGGCGCTGGTTGCCCGGTACGCCATGGATCATTAAAGAGATGAAAACCACAGAGATATAAAAATATGAAAAGGCCATTGGCATCTGGGAAAGAGACTGGATGCCAATGGCCTTTTGTGGTTTATCTTTAAAGAGGGATAAAGGAGGGGGTTCGATGATGATAAACCGTAATGTAGTGAAAGCCGCATTCGGATAAGATATCTCTGACTTTGTCAAAACGAAAGCCAATTGCCCCTGGTGAGTGCCCGTCAGAGCCGAGCGTTATAAGCTCCCCTCCCAGCTGACGGTAACGTTTCAGCACATCCTCCGTTGGATTGGGATGGCCCAGATGGTAGCGAAAGCCTGCGGTGTTACATTCCAAGGCCCGTCCTTTTTCAATCAGTGCTTTTAAAATCGGATCAATATAATCTTGATAAACTTTATAGGAATAGTTCTGATTGGTTGTGGGGCCATAACGTACAATGTAATCCAGGTGACCGAAAGAATCAAAGCAGTCCAGGGCCTTAATTCGTTTTAGAGAGACTTCAAAATAGCGCTCATAAGATTTTTGCTCAGACCGGCCATCAAAAAAATCGGAAAAATAAGGATCCATTTGGTCAATAAAATGGCTGGATCCAATGATGTAATCTACGTCCAGGGAATCGGCAAGATTTTCCAGATAATCCTGGATATGAAGCTGAAGACCAAGTTCCACCCCTATATTGATCAGGATTTGGTTGCGGTATTTCTGGCGCAGCTGTCTTAAAAAGGGCAGATAGGCGTCAAAGTCAAGAAGAAAGTCTTCTTTTGACTGTCCAGTGTCATAATCGTGATGATCGGTGATGCACAGTTCCTTCATGCCCAGGGCCAGGCAACGTTCAATCTGCGCCTGGGCGGAGGTGGTGCAGTCTCCGGAAAACGCTGTGTGAATATGGAAATCAGGAAGCATAGGCAGATTCCTCCATGGAAAAGTATTGGGAAGAAAAATCCAGACAGAAAACTACCAAAAAGGATATTCCTCACAGTTAGAAATTATAAAAGAATGTTGTCGGATGTGCAATCATAAATAAGAAAAAAGAGCGAAAATTTCACTAAAACTATACTAAAATACATTGAAAATGGAAAACTGGTTGAAAGAGAAAGAGCTTCTGTGATATCATAAAAATGATTTTGCATTTTTCCAAGGGAGAAGGATAAGAGCAAAGCTATAAAGGAAACGGGAACAACGGCAATCACAGAATGGAGAGAAGATTATGTCAATTAATGACGTTTCCAGTATTTTTGGATTTCTGGGCGGTCTAGGCATGTTTTTGTACGGTATGAGTATCATGGCAGATGGCATGCAAAAGACAGCAGGAAGCCGGATGAGCAGTTTTTTGGGAATGCTGACCAACAATCGCTTGCTGGCAATAGCGCTGGGAGCACTGATCACAGCCATTATACAAAGCAGCGGCGCCACCACGGTTATGGTGGTGGGTTTTGTAAGCGCTGGTGTTTTAAATCTGTCACAGGCAGTAGGTGTGATTATGGGAGCAAATATCGGTACCACAATCACAGCATGGATCGTGTCCATGAGCCAGTTAGGAGATGCCTTTGAGATTATGAAACCAGGCTTTTATGCACCTCTTATTATTGGCATAGGAGCGCTGTTGCTCATTTTTGCTAAGGGACAGAAGAAAAAGATGGCTGGTGAGATCATGATCGGTCTGGGGCTTTTGTTTACTGGTTTGGATTTTATGTCTGGTTCCATCAGTCCTTACACAGATGCCCCGATTTTTTCCAGAGCCTTTGCTTTTTTGGGGGGAAACCCTCTTCTGGGAATGATGATCGGCGCCCTGGTGACAGCTCTTTTGCAGAGCTCCTCCGCATCCGTAGGTATTTTACAAACGCTTGCCATGAACAGGATTGTCACGACTAATGCTGCAATCTATATTACGTTAGGTCAGAACATCGGCTCCTGTGTCACAGCCATGCTTTCCAGTGCAGGTGGATCCCGGACAGCAAAGCGGGCAGCGGTGATGCATCTGACCTTCAATGTGATCGGTGCCCTGGTTTTTGGTATCCTGGGCTTTGTGGTGTTTGCAGTGATGCCAGCATTTGCCGCTTCTCACATAAATGCGGTACAGATTTCCATGTTTCACACAGTTTTTAATCTGACCATGACCTTTTTGTTGTTTCCTTTTGGGGACCAGCTGGTTAAGCTGTCAGGGATTGTGGTAAAGGAGACACCGGAGGAGAATTTAGATGCCGACAAGGAGATGGTGGAAACAGTGCGGCATCTGGATGAACGTATTTTTGAGTCTCCGGCATTTGCTGTGGAGACAGCCGCTTTAGAAGTGGTCCATATGGGCCAGATTACGATGAAGAATGTCCGGCGCTCTCTGGATGCCATTTTTACAGGCAGTTTAGATGAGGTTCAGGATGTGTATAAAACGGAGAAAACCATAGATAATATGGAGAAGATGCTGACAGAGTATCTGATCAAAGTGGATAATTTGTCTCTGACAGAACGGCAAAAACGGGTGGTAAACAATCTGTTTTACAGTGTCAGCGATATTGAGCGCATTGGGGATCACGCGGAAAATCTGGCAGAGCAGGCAGAATATATGGTAAATCATAAGCTGGATTTTACACAGACAGGAATGAAGGATTTAAAAGCCATCAGTGACAGCGTGGTCTGTTCCTTTCAGCATGCCATTGATGCCCGCCGGACCGGCAATATGGATTCTGTCCGTAAGGTGAGCCAGTATGAGGATGATGTGGACAGTCAGGAGGAGGAGCTACGGGAAAAACATATAGAGCGGCTTTCAGCAGGGAAATGCGAGCCATCGGCTGGTGTGGTATTTTTGGATATTATCAGCAATTTAGAAAGGATATCTGACCATGCATACAATCTGGCAGGATACGTAAAAGACGAAATGTAGCGGGAGTTGATTTTGGAGATATAATAATTGATAAAACCAGGTAAAATGGCAAAATACCTCTTGCTATTTTGTCCATAATTGGGTAAAATAGGATCTAAAGTTGATTATATTTTAACAATCAATAATTTTTTAACAATCTAGGAGGAATTGATTATGGCAGTAAAAGTAGCAATCAATGGTTTTGGACGTATTGGCCGTCTGGCATTCAGACAGATGTTCGGAGCTGAGGGGTATGAGGTTGTGGCAATCAATGATCTGACGGATCCCAAG
>JAAWEL010000087.1 GCA_022794255.1 Lachnospiraceae bacterium | reverse complement strand
TGTTAAAGAGATCACCATAGCCAAAACCAACAAACCAGAAAAAAAGCGCTTGTCCATAAAAACCCTCCGTGATATGATAAAGGCAGAAGAGACTCTCAGATAAAAGCATCTATCCAACTATTCGCGAAACAATACTTTAACGAATAGTTATAATCGTTATGGAGGTTTAATATTGAATGAAGCTTCAACGTCTATACAGCCTTACCAGAAAAGCAATCGACACTTTTCATATGATTGATGATGGAGATCAGATTGCCATCGGTCTATCTGGCGGTAAGGACAGTCTCACCTTGCTGTATGCGCTGCACGGGCTAAGCCGATTTTATCCTAAAAAATTTACATTAAAAGCCATTACTGTTGATTTAGGATTTGGCGATTTTGACTTAACCCCAGTTGCAGAATTATGTAAACAGCTTTCTATTCCGTATACGATTCTTTCCACAGAGATAGGAAAAATTTTATTTGAAGAACGGAAAGAATCAAACCCTTGTTCTTTATGTGCCAAACTTAGAAAAGGAGCACTAAACAAGGCTGCCAGGGAATCTGGATGTAATAAAGTGGCATATGCACACCACAGAGAAGATTTGATTGAGACTATGCTACTTTCTTTGATTTATGAGGGCCGGTTTTATGTTTTTCCACCATGTACTTATTTGGATCGTATGGATTTAACTGTGATTCGTCCATTAATGTTGGTTCCTGAAGCAGATGTTAAGGGGTTTCAGAATCGATATGAACTTCCTGTCTGTAAGAATCCCTGTCCAGTGGATGGACATACCCGGCGTGAATATGTTAAAGTATTAACATCCAATCTGGAAAGAGAAAATCCAGGTGTGAAAACACGATTATTCCATGCAATTGTAACAGGAAATATTCCTGGATGGGAGAACAGCTGCTCTTCTGCTTCTCTTTCTGGAAATGAACATATTTTGGAGGAGGAATATCATTGAGCCAGTTATCTTACTATGAGCAAAAGGATATTGAAAATATCAAAAAGTTGAGAAACCTCATCAAGGCTCTTCCACCCTTCTGTGTCGATTTTTTTCGGGGGATCGAGCCTCGGACATCTTCTAGAACACGGATTGCTTACGCATATGATTTAAATGTTTTTTTTGATTTTTTGGAAAAGGAAAATCCATTTTTCCAAAAGATGAACCGTAAGGAGATTCGAATGGATCATTTGGAAATGCTAACAGTCAATGATCTGGAAGAATATATGGAATATTTAAAATATCGTTTTAATGAAAACAATCAGGAAATCACCAATAAAGAACGGGGAATTATGCGGAAAATATCCTCTTTAAAAAGCTTTTATAATTATTTTTACCGTAATGAGAGGATTCAGAATAATCCAGCTGCGCTGGTTCAGCTACCTAAGCTTCATGAGAAAGAGATAATCCGT
Organism: Lachnospiraceae bacterium; assembly: GCA_022794255.1. Classification (GTDB taxonomy): domain Bacteria; phylum Bacillota; class Clostridia; order Lachnospirales; family Lachnospiraceae; genus Brotaphodocola. Next base: position 12,556 of record JAAWEL010000087.1, on the reverse strand, counting down.
CTGGATGTAGATGAAGTTGCTCTTCTTTTGGATGAAGTGGAGCGGGGAGAAAACCTTACAGACAAACAAAAAACCTTTCATAATAAGACAAGAGTTCGTGATCTGGCACTTTTGACTTTACTGCTAGGGACTGGTATACGAGTATCAGAGTGTGTGGGTTTGGACGTGGAGGATGTAGATTTTAAAAATGGTGGAATTCATATTCATCGAAAAGGAGGTAAAGAGGTAACAGTATATTTTGGATTTGAGGTTGAGGATGCATTGCAGGATTATCTGGATGAACGGTTTGGGATCAATCCACTTCCGGGAAATGAAAAGGCACTTTTCCTGTCCTTGCAGAAAAAAAGGATCAATGTACGCAGTGTGGAAAATCTAGTAAAAAAATATGCCAAAATAGTCACTCCATTAAAAAAGATCACCCCTCATAAATTAAGAAGTACTTATGGTACGAATCTGTACCGTGAGACGGGAGATATTTATCTGGTGGCTGATGTGCTGGGACATTCTGATGTAAACACAACGAAAAAGCATTATGCGGCGCTGGAAGATGAGCGCCGCCGAAGTGCCCGGAATGTAGTGCGCCTGAGAGAAAAAGATAATCTTCATTCGGAGAAATAAACAATTGTTATATATTCTCCGGAATGTATGTGTCCGTCTGTCAGACCATTCATCCTCTTTAGTTCTTCCACATATTCCGGAATAGAATACCCAGTCTCTGGAGCATAGCGATCTGCAATTTTCCAAAGATTATCTCCAGGTTCTACCTGAATTCTGGTATAATATCGGTTTTGCAGATCGATGCTCTCTCTGGCATATACATCAAAGAGTGTCCGCCCAAAGAAACCAGAACAGAAGGCAGCAACTATCAACAGGGTAACTAAAATTTTGTGAATTCTTTTGCGGCGGGCCCTGCGTTTCATGGACAAAAGCATACGTCCGCTTTGAGCTGGTTGTTTTTTAGGCGATTTGCCCATGGTATTTCTGACTGCTTTTTTAAAGGAAGGGTTGTCTACTCTCCCATGCTTTTCTGTCACCGTGATAGTAAAATATGGCTTTGATGAATTTTTGTGGACATTGGGAATCTCGGATTTTCTGTCAATGTAGTATACGATTCCCTGATGTTCATGCCATCCTATATCCGCCTCCTGAAGATTTTGTGGTATTCTGTTCCAGTCCTCTCTCCGACCCTTTCTCAAACTTTTGTTCATTACTTTCTCCCCCTATAGAAAATCGAATATTTCACAGCCTGCCTTTTCTTAGGATTTCTTAAAATCCAAACATGCGTTCTTTATCTGTATTGCCATTATAATTCCAGAACATGCGTTTGTCAATCTTTTTTTGTATTTTTCCGAACAAAAGTTTGCTTTTTCATCGAACATATGTTACTATAGTAATAGAGGAAAGCAATGTGTGCGAGTACATAATAAATACCAGGAGGGAATATTATGAGCCAGGGAAAGATTACAGCTAAGCAACAGGAAATACTGGAATATATCAAAGAGACAATTTTAAAAAAGGGATATCCGCCTACAGTGAGGGAGATTTGTGAAGCTGTGCGATTAAAGTCTACATCATCTGTCCACTCCCACTTAGAGACTTTGGAACAAAATGGTTATATACGCCGGGATCCCACCAAGCCCAGGGCTATGGAGATATTAGATGATGCCTTTGCTTTGACTCGCCGGGAGATGGTTCAGATTCCGATCATTGGTACAGTTGCTGCCGGACAACCGATTCTTGCAGAGGAGAACATCGAAGATTATTTTCCTGTTCCGTCTGAGCTTTTGCCCAACAGTCAGATTTTTATGCTTTCTATTAAAGGTGAAAGCATGGTCAATGCTGGCATTTTTGACGGAGACAGAGTGATTGTCCAGCAGACCTCAGTTGCTCAGAATGGAGACATTGTAGTGGCCCTGATTGAAGATTCCGCCACTGTGAAGCGTTTTTATAAGGAAGATGGTCATTATCGTCTGCAGCCGGAAAATGATACAATGGAGCCCATTATTGTATCGGATTTGAATATTTTAGGAAAGGTAATTGGTCTGTTTCGCTTCAATATTTAACCGCCCGGTTTAAAAGATCAGGAATAAGACAAAAGAAAAACAAATCCGGCAGAATACAAGAAGTGATATGTCTGCCGGATTTTTCTCTTACACGGAAAAAACAAATATTATTCAGATTGTGTCAGGGCCCTTTTTTCCAGCCAGGCACGTTTTACACGGGCCAGTTCCAATATCATATCCACAGCCCCGTCAATGCCAACAGAGCTGCTGTTAATGCAAAGATCATAGCTGCGGGAATCCCCCCATTTTTTACTGGAATAATAATTATAATAACTGGCACGCTTTTTATCGGTTTTTACCATAATATCTTTGGCTTTTGCCGGATCAACTTTGTAGAGTTGTTTTAAATACTCAATTCTGTCATCATCATTACCAGTAATGAAGATACTTACTACATTCGGATAATCAGCCAGAGCATAATCGGCACACCGTCCCACGATCACACAGGATTCTTCATCAGCCAACTTCTTAATTGTATCAAACTGGGCCAGGAATATCTTATGATTTAATGGCATATCCATGTATGCAGAACTGGAATATCCCATAGAATAGGTATCCATCACCAGTGAATATAGGAAGCTGCTGGTGGGCTTTTCATCGTGGGTTTCAAACAGTTCTTCACACAGACCACTGTGTTTGGCAGCCAGAGTCAAAAGTTCTTTGTCATAGCATTTTACCCCGAGACGTTCAGCTACGGATTCACCGATCCGTTTACCACCGCTGCCACATTGTCTTCCAATCGTTATTACTAAATTCCCCTTCATAGATCCCCTTCTCCTTTCAGCAACTTATTATCAGTTAATAATATTATACACCAAAATTTCAGAAAAGTATATAAATAAGAGGTAATTGAATGACTTTTATTTTAAAGAAAGTTTGTCCAACAATTCTTCAAAGTATTCCGGAAGAGGTGCCCTGACCTCCAAATATTCGCCTGTCCGGGGATGGCGGATTCCCAGAATCCCTGCATGTAATGTCTGCCCCTGAAGCCCGGGAACGGGACACTTTGCCGGTCCATAGACAGAATCTCCCAACAAAGGATGCCCAAGAGATGCCATATGGACGCGAATCTGATGAGTGCGTCCTGTCTCTAAGCGACATTCTATATAAGAAAAAGAGTCTGAATATTTGAGAAGATGGTAATGAGTAACAGCTGATTTTCCGTTTTTTTCATTAATACTCATTTTTTTACGATCAGTTGGATGACGGCCAATGGGGGCATCTATGATGCCATCCTCTCTAATTATACCATGAATAATCGCATAGTAAACGCGGGTGATGGAATGAACCTTTAACTGATCAGCAATATCCTTATGAGCGAAATCATTTTTGCAAGCTACTAAAACCCCTGTAGTGTCCATATCGATACGGTGAACGATTCCAGGGCGAAGAATACCATTGATTCCTGATAAATCCTCGCAATGGGCCATTAAGCCGTTTACCAAGGTTCCCGAGATGTGTCCTGCTGCAGGATGAACAACCATTCCTTTAGGCTTGTTGACCATAATCAGATCTTTGTCCTCATAGAGAATATCCAGCTTCATATTTTCAGGAAGTATCTCTGGTTCTGTGGCATCTGGAATGTCCAAAAAAATAGTTTCTCCCTCTGAAACCTTATAATTATTTTTAATTACCTTTCCATCCACTAAAACATCACCGTTTTTCAAAAGCTTCTGCAAATAAGAACGGGATAAATCTGGATAATGTTCACTTAAATATCGGTCAATACGAATCCCATCTTCATTTCCCACTACCATATTATATGTCACAATGGTTTTTCTCCTTTTTCTTTTTGGGAAAACCGAAAAATATCCAAATCCTCATCTGTGTAATAGAATATCATCAAAAATAAAAGTGTTGCAGTGGCTGTTGTCACATATATATCAGCAACATTAAAAATAGGAAAATCAATCAGCTTAAAGTAGAGAAAATCAACCACATATTGTTGGAGGATCCGATCCACCATATTACCCACAGCGCCAGATGTAATCAGAATCACACAGATTCCAAGCCACCGGTAGTGGGAATTTTTCCAGGAGGGAAGTCTGAGCATCACATAAACAGCAGCAGCCAACACAAGAATTCCAATCAAAAAAAAGAAAGTCTGCCGCCCTTGCAGCATGCCAAAAGCAGCTCCTCTGTTTTCTGAATAGAAAAGTTCAAAAACACCGCTCCACAGAACAAAGGGCTTCTGCCCTTTTAAATGAAGCACAGCTAAATATTTGGTATACTGGTCAAGCAATACCAGCAGGCAGGAGAATCCTGCCCACAAAAGCAGATTGAAAAGACCTCCTGGCTGCAATTTTTGTTCTTTATCCATAATGCTCCTCCGACATCCATTGTAAAGTATCAAGAATCTCTTTGTCGCTGACAGTACAATCGATATATGCTTCTCCAATTCGGCGCAGAAGGATAAAACGAATCGTTCCTAAATCCATCTTTTTGTCGCTTTTTGTAGCCTTAAGAATATCCGGATAGTTCAGTCCCATCCTGTTAAGACTTGTGGGAAGTCCAAATTGACAAAGCATCTGAAAAATATCTTCTTCCTCCTGTGAGGAAATAATTCCACGCATACAGGATATATGGACTGCTCCCACACAGCCAAGAGCTACGCATTGACCATGAAGCAGCTGAAAATTCATAAGCTTTTCAATCGCATGTCCCAATGTGTGTCCAAAATTTAAAAGCGCTCGATCTCCCTGCTCCAAAGGATCCTGTTCCACAACAGCCTGCTTAATCTTGTCACTCTCAAAAATCATGGTACTGCAAATATCCAAGTCACGCCGTAGAATCTCCTCTATATGTTCCTGGATCCAATGATAATACGTGTAGCTTTTAATCAGGCCGTGTTTGATAATCTCACCCATACCAGAGATATATTGCTCCTGACTTAAAGTTAGCAGAGTGGCTGTGTTAGTATAAACCAACACAGGCATATGAAAGGCTCCTACCATGTTTTTATAAGCATCAAAATCGACTCCTGTTTTTCCACCAATGCTGCTGTCTACCTGGGACAATAAAGTTGTGGGAATCTGAATAAACCGAACTCCCCGCAGATAGGTTGCAGCTGCATATCCGCACAAATCTCCTACCACACCGCCTCCTAAAGCCACCAGAAGGTCTTTGCGGTCATAGTGATGAAGAATCAGATGTTTATACAGTTCTCTGACTGTATCCAGATTCTTCTGTGCTTCTCCGGCAGAAAAAACAAAAGAACTGATTTCACCGGAAACAGGAATCAGTTGCTCCTTTATTTGTTCCAAATACAGGGGAGCCACATTGGTATCAGTGACAATACAAAGCTTTCTTCCTTCTGTTCCTAAGCGGGATACTTCTTCTCCCAATCTGGAAAATGAGGATTCCAGCATAATATCATAAATATCTTTTCCATCTCTCTGAACAGTGATTCGGCCAGCCATGCTCTACTCCTTTTTCTTTTATATTTTATTGAAAATTGTAAGGCAATAAATTAAATTAAAATAAGAAGAAAGCAAACAATCTTCCCCTAAATAGCGGAAAATTGTCTGCATTTTCTTAAAAATTTAAATTGTCCCTTTTTTGCCCTACAGACGGATGTTCATACCGGAAACATCAAGAGCTCCACTGCCCAACAGATCCTGGAAATCACCAGACAATTCCACAGACTCGGGAGTGGCGATAAATATATAGCTGGAAATCTTCTGAAGATTTCCGTTCATGGAATAGGTGGCACCAGAAGTAAAGTCAATAATTCTCTGGGCAACCTCCGTATGAATTCCTTCCATATTCAGCACTACTGCTTTTCCATCTAACAAAAAATCACAAATATCCCGCGCATCCTCAATGGAAGTAGGCTTGATCATGGAAACTTCCATAGTTCTTTTCATAGGTACTACTTTTGAGGAAGTCCGGTTGAAAAAACGAGGCCTGGGTTCATCTTCCTCTTCATCCATATCCTCCCGAGAATTGCTGAACGTATTTCTTCTGCCTGGCCTGTCCAGTTCATAGTCATCTTCCGGTCCGAAGTAATCGTCATCGTCATCATCATTCAACCGAGTCATTTCCATTAACTTGCTAATCAGGCTCATATTTATTTACTCTCCATTTCTCATCTGACACCAAAAATACCAGTGCCGACTCTAATCATGGTCGCCCCCTCTTCCACCGCTACTTGATAGTCACCGGTCATTCCCATGGAAAGGACGCTCATACTAACATTATCAATGTTTTTGTTGTTGATGTCAACATATAATTGAAATAATTTTTTAAAAACAGGACGATTTTGCTCAGGATTTTCGACAAATGGTGCAATTGTCATCAAACCGCAGGTATGAATATTAGGAAATTGAGATATCTGCCTTATCCCATCCATGAGATTTTCCGGTGAAAAACCAAATTTGCTTTCTTCTCCGGCCACATTGACTTCCAAAAGGATATCCACAATCTTTCCGATCCGGTGAGCTTCCTGTTGAATCTCAGATGCCAGCCGAACGGAATCCACAGAGTGAATCATAGCAACATGAGGAAGAACCTGCCGTACTTTATTGCGTTGTAAGTGTCCGATCATGTGAAAAATGGTATTTTCCGGCAATTGTGGTGCTTTCTGCAAAATTTCCTGAACCTTATTTTCTCCAAAATTTCGTTCGCCGCAGTTGTAGGCTTCCCAAAGATCTTCTATGGGTTTTGTTTTACTGACTGCAATCAATGTTACCTCATCTGCAGATCGGTTGCTGCGCAAACAGGCTGACTGAATATTTTTATGTACTTGCTTTATATTTTCGGAAATTATTTCTTTCATTATAATTACTCCCTGTTTCGTTTATCTTTTGAGCTTAACGATAGATCAACTGCCCTTCATAGACTGTGCTGGCATCTAGTACAATATGGTCATAGACAGACAGACCATAGCTCATTCCTTTGCGAATTGTATAATATTCTTCGTTGGATTTTAAAATTTCAATTTGTTTAAAAACAGCATAGCCTTTATTGATATTGTAAACACCCTGAAGGGAATCACTGGAGACAATTTGATATCGTTCTGTGGAGTCTGGTTTAACCACAAAATCACCAGCCTTAAGAGAGCTCTTTTCCCCCATTTCAATATAATAGTACTCTTCTGTGGAGTTGTAAATAGTCATTGGAACAAATTCTGTGGAAGCTCCGTTTTCTGAATAGCTCTCCTTTAAAAATCCTGTCTCCCGACTGTCTTCGCTCTGTGCCAAATACTCCAAAGGTATCAGATAAAAATCTTTGGTAGTCACTGCTGTGACCGGAATCTTAAGACCATCTGTTCGCTCCGTCTCTACTTCGAATGACACATATCGGTCTGTAATAAACTGAACCATATATTGATTAAAATCCAATTTGCCATAAGAGTTGCCATCTGCCCCGGTAATGATGGAAAAGGCACCGTTTGTCTCTAAATTTCTGGAATTAAAAATCACATGAAGACTGGTTTTTCCTTCATATTCTGCAATCTGATCCTGAGAAATAGGGAAAAGAATGCTCCAATTGTCAGAGGTAACTAGTTTATAAACCGGGTCAGAAGCAGCGATACGCTGCCCTGCCTTAGTGATCTCCTTTGTATAACCAGAACGGTCGAAATCTTCGGCTGTGATCTGAGCGGCGTTAAAGCCTTCATATTGATCAATACTATAAGATACAACGCCAGACACAGGCGCCTGAACCTGCCAAAACAAAGCCCCAGTTTCTCCTATCATACTGTCCAGACTTTCCAATGTATTAAAATTTACATATTCCGACACAGAGGCATCTAATGTGGACTGTAAGGAATAGACCATATCATAACCAAGATCGGAATAGTTCATTGTAAAGGAAGAAAGCTGACGTTTTACCTCTGAGAGATTTTCACTGGTAAGTATGGCATTATTTTCGTTTTTTTCTGCCAAAAAGGACGCAAGGCTTCCGGTTTCATCAATAGAATAGATTCTCGAACCTACTGCCGCTCGTTTTCCTTCCCGAACATAGTAATGAATGTATCCTGCCCGATCTGTATATTGAACGGATTCATCTCTGAGAATAATGCCTGTATATCCATGATCTGTTACAATATCTCCCTCCATCACCTCATAAAACTGTATTTTTTCTTTTTTGACATAGGCATAGACACAGAACGTCATATAGATAAAAATAATTGCAAATATAATCATTCCAACATTAATATTTATGGGATGGCGATAGTGTGCCTGATTTTTTGAATTCTTCTTTTTCTTGCGCAAAATATCTCTCCCTCCGGCAAATTCCCTTCCCATCATTATAAAAGCAAATGTCAAAAAGTGCAAGAATGAACACAAAAAAAGAAAGAGGACCTGCTTTCCAAGTCCTCCTTTGTATCTATTCTTACAGAGAAATAATTACGTCCTTCTGTATAGCCTCGGGCATTTCATGAGAATCCATAGAAATGCTAAGTACAAAATTCACGCTGTATTTGGCGCTGAGCTTTTCCAGAACCGCAATGGTTTCGCTGATATCTTCTCCTTCCAGGCAGGCAAGCTTTAAAAAGCTATCCAAAAACATGGTCTCAATATCGTGATCCTGAGAAATAATACCGCTGATAAAACCGATAAATCCCTGACTGTTGCCAATGGGAAACTCATTTACATTGATCAATCGGATACGATTATTTAATTCATACATATGTTTGGAGCTTTTATCCAGATAGACGATGGACCCCTCCGCCGTCTTAATAGAACCATTGGCCATATCCAACAGATATTTGGTTTTTCCTTTTCCCTTGTTGCCTGCAATGATCTGCACCATATTAATCTCCTCCTTAGGCTTATTAGATTTGTATAAAAAGTCTAATTATCATAAAATAATTATAGTATAATTCTGCGAATTAAGCAATCACTAATTGACAATTTTCATAATTATATTTGTCATATCTTGATATAAGGCCTGACGATTCTCTGCCTTCATTATTACGGAAATGTATTCATGATCCTGATCATCGCGACTTCCCATGATCAAACAGCTTCCGGCTGCGCTGGTAGTGCCAGTTTTGCCGCCCAAAGGGGATAAACCGTTTGGCATAGGCTGATTGCCTGTAAGATATTGGTTGCTGTTATTCCAGGTCTGGCTTTTTGGCTGACCTTGAGCATCCGTATACTCGGCTGTGTATTTCTGTGTTGCAATGAGTTTGCGAAACAGTGGTTCCTTTAATGCTTCCTGGAAGATCAAATACAGATCATAGGCCGTGGTGTAATGCTGTTCATCATGTAATCCATGGGGATTGACAAAATGAGTATCTGTAGCTCCAAGCGCTTTGGCTTCCTGGTTCATGAGATGAGCGAATTCTTCAATGCTTCCAGAAACCTGTACGGCAATCGCCGCCCCGGCATCATTCCCAGAGGGGAGCATAAGGCCATATAAAAGCTGTTCCATAGTAAGCGTATCACCGGGATTGATATGACAAAGGGATGCTCCAGATTCTGTGATAACAGCCTCCTGGCCTATAGTTACTTTCTGCCGTAATTTGATTTCATCTTGAAGCCCTCCATGACGAATCGCCACCAGAGCGGTCATGACCTTGGTGGTGCTGGCCGGATAAAGCCTTTTAAAAGCATTTTTCTCTAAAAGTACCATGTGATCATCCAATGAAAATACTGCTGCTGCCTTAGCTCCCACAGTGCTGTCAGGAGAAGGGACATCATCCGTGACCACACAGAGCTCGGAGGCAAACGGTTTAGCTTTGCCATTCTCCAATGGGGAAAGTGCTGCTAAAGCCTCTATCCTCTCCTGTAAAGGATAGGATAATTCTTCCACCCCATTGTTTGTTTGGCTACAGCCTACAAGAAACAGGCCGGCTGATAAAGTTCCGGCCATCAGAACTACAACGGTTCTGGCAAAATGAGTAAGAAACATATTTTGCCATCTTTTATAACATTGCTTCAAGACAGTTTCTCCTATCGGTAAATTTCCCTCCACTCTAAGTCTCCCCGGTCAAGAGCCTTAATCAAAAGCTCTGCCGTGGCAAGATTCGTGGCAAGAGGAATATTATAGGTATCACATAGCTTGACTACGTTATTTACATCTGGCTCATGAGATTTGGAGGTAAGAGGATCTCTGAGAAAAATCACCAGATCCATTTCATTATGCTCAATTTGGGCAGCAATTTGTTGTTGTCCGCCTAAATGTCCTGCCAGATATTTGTGGATATTTAAATTGGTTACTTCTTCCACTAATCTGCCTGTGGTTCCTGTTGCAAAAAGCTCATGCTTGTTCAAAATCCCCCGATATGCAATACAAAAATTCTGCATCAGTTTTTTCTTGGCATCATGTGCAATCAAACCGATATTCATACGTAGAACCCTCCTTTAATAGTTACTGATTTTTCTTTGAAGTCCGGCATTAAGGGTTAATCCAATTCCTATATACATACTTAACAGAGAACTTACCCCATAGCTGACAAAAGGAAGAGGCAAACCAGTATTGGGAAACACTCCAGTTGCCACAGCGATATTGGAAAAGCTTTGAAAAGCCAGAAGCGCTGCCATACCTACACAGAGCAACCGTCCTGTCATATCCTTTGTCTTAGCAGCCATAATCAGACATTCAAAGACAATCAGGGCAATCAGAATAATTACCATTGTACACCCCACAAACCCAAGTTCTTCTCCAATTACAGCAAAAATAAAATCTGTCTGTTCTTCTGACAGGAAATTCCCATTTTTTACGGAATTGGCCGTGTAATTCAATCCTTTTCCATGAAGCATACCAGAACCAATGGCCATAATGGAATTGTCCTGCTGAAGATTTGCCTCCGCATACTTTTCTTTGAAGAAAAATGCCAGTATCCTTCGTGCCTGGTAACCCTTTAAAAAAGGTACCCTGTCATATTGTAGCAGATAGATAAACAGGGTTCCAATGGGAATAAGCACTGCCAGGCTGCTTAAAATCCAACGATAGCTTAAGCCTGCGGCAAATAACATACAAGTAAAAACAAAAATAATTACCAGGCCGGTGGAAAGATCTGGCTCCTCATATATCAGCCCGAATACTAGCAGCAACAAAGCGCCAGCCAGCAACAGGGTTGTAAGATAATTGAGTTTTCCCTGCTGTTTGTTAAAAAACCAGGAAAAAAACACAATTAGACCTACCTTGACAAATTCCGATGGCTGAATCTGACCGATGCCGGGCAGCTTCAGCCACCGTGTAGCATTGTTTACATTCTCGCCGAAAAACAGTACAGCTAAAAGCCCGATTACACAGGCAATGTAAACGAAAGTTGCCATAGATGTAATTCTGTGATAATCGAAAAGGGATAAGAAAATGGCAATACTAAGGCCAATCGCAATTCCCATGATCTGTTTATTTACCAGGGCACCGTCCTGGCCGGTCGCACTGTTGATCACCAGGACACCTAGTATATTCAATGTCAGTATATAGAGAATTAATCGGTAATTGTAATTTTTGAAGTGATAATCAAATAACATCATTTCCTTCATTCCTCATTTTGGGAAACTGGCGGATCGGAATTTGTGCCGAAAGAGCTGGTATCAGCTCCCTGGTTCCGGCACATTCCATCTGGGTCAGACATATATCCACCTTCCTGGAATCAAATTCCATATAGCGGGACAATACTCGCACGAGTTCATCCCGAATACTTTCAACCAGGCCGGGACTGCAGCCAGACTGATCCGATATAAGAACCAGCTTCAGACGGCTTCTGGCGATTTCGCCGGAATTGCTTTTGTGAAAACAAAACATCCGCCTCATCAACCCACCCTCCTATGCCCGTTTCAAAAAATCAGAAAGTCTTAGAAGGAGCCCGCGCTGGGGATTTAAATCTAAAAGTGGAACAGCTTCCCCGGAGATCCGTTTACAGATGTTTAAAAAGGCTTGTCCGGCCAAAGAATCTGTGTCTACCAAAGGCTCCCCTTGGTTGGTAGATACCACAATATCCTCATCATCTGGAACTGCACCAATAATGCTTACTGCCAGAATATCAGCCACATCGTCAATGGACATCATATCTCCCCGGCGAACCATATCCATGCGGATCCGATTAATAACCAGATCCACATCCCGCATATCAGCAGCCTCTAAAAGTCCGATAATCCGGTCAGCATCCCGAATGGCAGACACCTCTGGTGTGGTTACTACCAACGCCCGGTCTGCACCGGCAATCGCATTCTGAAAGCCTTGCTCAATGCCTGCGGGACAATCTAACAGTATATAATCGAAATCCTCCTTCAAATCCTCTGTCAGTTTGCGCATTTGTCCCGGGTTTACCGCAGTCTTATCCCGGGTCTGGGCAGATGGGAGTAAATAAAGGTTCGGATATCTTTTGTCTTTTATCAGGGCCTGCTTCATTCGGCAGTTGCCTTCCACCACATCGACCAGATTGTATATAATCCGGTTTTCCAGTCCCATGACCACATCCAGATTCCGCAGACCGATATCGGTATCAATCAGCACGGTGCGGAAGCCTAAAAGAGCCAGGCCTGTCCCGATGTTGGCGGTGGTTGTCGTCTTGCCGACCCCGCCTTTTC
>JAAWEL010000036.1 GCA_022794255.1 Lachnospiraceae bacterium | reverse complement strand
GCGCAACTACGCTGGCATCCACAAACATTAAAATGATCATCCGGATCCGTTTGTTTTTAGGAAGATACCGTTCCAACAAATTTCCGCTATCCATAGTAAAAGACCTCCCAAACAACTTTTAATAATCTCCCTTATCGGAAGAACCCCCAAGAAATCCCAAAAAGGCCAAACAAAAAGGCAGAGCAATATACCCCACCTTACACAAAAGACTTAATATTTTTCAAAAAATATCGTTCGTTTTTTTAACAACTGATATAAAATATAGCTACCCAGGATTATCATAGGTCCGATACTGTCAATAAGGACATCTTGGATCAGCCCAGCCCGTCCGGGGACGAAAATCTGGTGAAATTCATCTGTGCAGGCATATAATACTGTTAACAGGAAGGCAGTACGGATTAATTTCATGCCTTTTATATTCCAGGAGGACAGGGCGTATATCAGGGAAAGGTTCAGGACTGCAAATTCTGTAATATGGGCTCCTTTCCGGATTGGCGTCTGTAATATCTTATATAAGGCATCCGGGTCGGCGTGCTTCAAATCAAGGATATTTAGCTTTCCGGCAAATTCGATCAAAATATGGATGACACCATTGCTGGTGGAGGTGGATTCGTCAGCCGGTTGGCTGGAAAAGATAAAAATTGCGGTGGCAATCAAAAAAGGAGGAATCCAGGAGAGATATTTTTTTAAGGAGTTTTTCATATGTAAACCCTTTCCGATTAATCATTTTTTATAAGAGATATCAGCTTTTTCGCATAATTTGTCCATGTAAAGGTTTCTACCTTCTTGTGTGCCTGCTGGCATGTAAGGACATAATCCTTATTGGGCATAGCCTGAATGGTCAAAATGGCTTCCAATACTGCTTTGCAAGTATCCTTTTTACAGTAAACGCCAAAATCACATTGATTGCCAAAGGTTTTTATTATATTAGGATTGGGGACGATAATAACCGGGGTGTCATAGTACATTGCCTCAATTAGAGAGGACATACCATTCCAGCCTTCAGTTGTATTCACAATGGCTTTTGCGTGAAGGATAAGGTTATAATAAAGCTTTTCTTGCTCTTCGTTTTCTTTGCTTAAGTACCCATAGCATTGGACATAGTCAGAAGAAAACAAGGGGTTCATTTCTTTTGTGAGACCAATGATATCAATTGTAATCTTAGTTTCATGATTTTTATTATAGTGTTCGGCAGCTTGGACTAAAGAAATTGCGCTATTGATATATTTTTGTCTGCCAATAAATAGATAATGATTATTTCGGGCCTTTTTTTCTATGGTTTCTTTTTCTGGGAAATCGATAAGCTTGGAATTAATTACATTTCCCAGATATAATATTTTTCTTTTGTATGTTCTTTCCATGAACTCCTGCACATCAGGAAATAGAGTGATCACATAATCTGCAGCCAGTATTTCTTTTATCTGCCGTTTGATAGCCAGTTTTTCTAATATTCCCGGCGTCCGGTTCTGCTGTACTTTGATTAGATATTCAATGGGCCAGTCACAGAGCATAAATGTGCGAGGAGGACATTTGGAAAGAAGCGCTCCTGAATGGCTGAAGGTAAGCGTCAGGCAGTTTTTCACATCAGGGTGTTGTGCCAAAGCGTTTTTCATTTTTCTCAGAACAGACTGATAGTAGACCGATGTGCGGTTTAATTCATAAATCGGATTATTTCCAACAACTTTTCTCAGACAATGAGCAGCAAAATCCACACAAAGAAAAAGAAGCTTTTCAGCCTTTGGGCTAGAGGCAGGACCGATATCGCTTCTATATACAACAGCACCAGCAGCTTCAAGGCTTTGTGAAAGAAAATAAGGAATATTCGACCAGGTATCGACCGAATTGGCATCTCCTTCTGTGAACATTATAATTTTCGTATCTGGCAGATTCATTCCAATTTCCCTCCGATTTTTTCCAGTAACTGATCCCAACGCTTTTTTGCAATCGTAAAGACATATAGGAAATAGATGTTCTTTAGGACAGAAAGGCTTAGCGCATAAAGGATAACGCTCCCTCCAATAATAACCATCATCCGAAGAAACAGTATGTCAATGAACTGTTTTACAAAAAACGAAAATAGCAGGATCAGTGCAGAACCCACCAAAGCATCCCGAACAGCTTTCAGGACTATGGAAAAGTCTAAATAATTGCTTTTGTTTTCTATTTTTGCAAAACAGTACCCAAAAACAAAGAACTCAGATAGCAGGGTGGTAAATGCAGCGCCATTTTGGTTAAAAAGCGGGATCAGTATAAGGTTGAGTCCGCAATTAATAACAGCGCTTAAAATCGTTGCTATAAGATTGTTTTGTTCCTTTCCAATCGTGATATTCAGAACAGCTGTGATCAGTCCTCCAAAGACAGCAAATATCAGGCCGATGGAAAGAATTTGAAGCGTGGGGGTGGCTATCCCATATTTTGCACCTCCCATAAGAATCATGATTTCATGGGAGATACACAAAAGGCCGATTCCAGACGGGATTAATAAAATTGACAGGTATCCCCACAAATCGGTATACACTTTTTTATATTCTTGTTGTTTCTTCTTGCCGATATAAAAGGCAAGCCGTGGAATCGTGACCACATATATGGCGGCAAGCAAACTTTTCATGATCGTATAAATTTTTACAGCAACTGCATACAGACCTACATAATAATCTCCCTTCATCCATCCCAGCATGGTAGTATCAAAATTCACATAGATAGAGATGGCAATAGAATTGGAGAATAATAGCAGTAAAGGACCTATATGCTGCTGAAGTTTCAGATGAAAAGTAATTTGTGGCTTTACATATTTCCGGACATAGAACCAATTGGAAACGCAGACAATGCCATTGGTTATGACAGTGAGCAAGGCATACCAATAATAGTCATCTGGTGTACGAACCAAAAGGAACAATAAGGCAAAGGACAACAGGTGAGTAAAAATGCTTCGCACGGTAATTAAGAAAAAATCCTCAAAAATGGTATTAACCCAGTCAAGGCCCATGGTTGTCAGAATAATAGACAGGCTTTGTAAAGCCAGCAATTTGGAATAGCTGTGAAGCTTTGGCAGAAAGCACACAATACAAAATAACAGTACATAAGCAATGATTGTGCTGCAGATATTGATGGTGTACACTTCATTGACAAATTGCCTGAATTCTTTTTTGTCAGTTTTTCTTTTCGCGCCTTCCCGAATACCATAGGTGGCGATACCTAACATAGCGATCATTGAAAAGTAGCTGATAATAGAAGCGCAATAAGAAATTCTTCCCACTCCTTCTTCTCCCAGAATACGGAGAACATAGGGATATGTGATCAGAGGAAATAAAACGGATAATCCGGATTTAATGACATTCAGGATTGTATTGAATCCCAGATTTTTTTCTTTCATTGACACAGTCCTCCGATTCCCTATCTTATGCGATTCTTGATATAGGAAAGAAATATATATAAACGGTTTACCATTTCCACAGCCCACAGCATAGGGAGAAATTTAGGGGAATAGTAGGCTTTGCACAGATAACATCGTGACTGATATCCGATTTTTGAAGCAGAAATCAGCTTTTTCAAGGAGGGCTTCTGTGCAGGAGAATTTTTATGATTGTGTATATAGAACTGGTCTAATGC
This sequence comes from Lachnospiraceae bacterium, assembly GCA_022794255.1. GTDB lineage: Bacteria > Bacillota > Clostridia > Lachnospirales > Lachnospiraceae > Brotaphodocola. The sequence goes on along the minus strand of JAAWEL010000036.1, from coordinate 110,592 downwards.
AACCAATTCCACATATCCCTTTTTCTTGCATTTAATGCCCAAAATATTTTCTTCATTGTACAAAAATACATTTTCATCTAAGAATCCCAATTCTTGCATTACGGATAAACGGGCAAGGAAAAAACAGCCGGCAACACATTCAACCTGTGCCAACTTATCTCCAATAATTTTCAGAGATGGTATTTGTGCATGCCGATGATTGAGAATAAAATGGTTCCTGATCAAATCCATGGAGGAGGGAATATTCCAGGATGACAGGTTTGGATTGTACTGGTTTCTGCCATCTAAGGCAGCCCCGCCAATGATGGCATACTTGTCATTGCTCATCAATACAGCTTTCATGCTTTTTAAGACCTCTAGGTTAGGAATAAATACATCTGGATTCAGGATCCCTATAACCTTTATTTTATAATGGCTGACAGCATATCGGATCCCCAGATTGTTCCCGGCGCTGTAGCCGCCATTGGAGGGAGCCTGAAGAAGATCTACAAAGGAATAGCCCCCCAGAGTATCCTGAAGCCGTGTATAAGAATTATCAGAGGAAAAATTATCCACAACAATGATGTGAAAGCTACTTTTAAAAGAAAGCAGCTGATTGACGCAGAGAATGGTGTCTTCTGCACTGTTGTAGTTCAGAACGATTAAAGCCAAATCATCCATTGAAAACACCTCGATTCTTTAGATTACAAATTTTACTACAAGCTTTTTTCGTATCTGATATTGGAGTTTATTGAGGATAATCCTCCCAATATCCATATCAGTACAAACGGCCAGAAATATTTGGGACATACCTTTGCAAAACCTTTGGTGCCCTATATCATTCAATCCCTGGTACAGCTGTTTGTACGCCTGATTAAACCGCTCTGTTTTTTCGGGAGATGTGTTCTGCTGCCTGATAAAGCGATCATATGCATGGCAATCTTGAAAAATATCCGGATTTTTCCTGGCTTGTTTGCACATTTCAAGTAAAAACCGTTTTGACAGATATTGCTTATAAGAATTACTCCCACAGACTCCATCTTTGCGCATACGGTATAGTAAAAAAATGTCCGGCAATATGCGCATGCGGAAGCCGTGAAATAATATGCGGAGCCATAAATCGTAATCTTCACAGGAAGGAATCTCTCGATAGCCATTTTCCTGGCGGATAATCTCCATTTTAACCATAACAGTAGGATGATTGATACTGTTGTCATAAGGCAGAAGCTTTCTCATCTGCCGGGGGGACAGATCATTGATGTAGGTGCCTAGTCTTTTTCCATCCTCGTCTATATTGATTTTGGAGGCAGATACAAAGTCCAGGTGATCTTTCCGGATTGCTTCTAGTTCTCGTTCCAGGCAAGTTTTTGCCATAATATCATCAGCATCCATTCGGGACATATAATTTCCCCGCGCCATTTTGATGGCTTTGTTTAAGCTTTTTGTAAGTCCCAGATTTTGTTTGTTTTCTAGGACCACAATCCGTTTGTCTTTTTGAGCATAAGAACAGACACAATCATGAATCTGCCTGTTTTCAGGATTATCCAGAATGATAATAAATTCGTAGTCCTGAAAGGTCTGTCTTAAAACGGAATCGATTGAAGCGGACAGATATTCCAGGGGTTCATTATAGGTGCTCATAATAATAGAAATTTCGGGCATTTTTTCTCCTGTCAGTGGCCTGCTCTCAGGCCATCAGAATCAAATTATGCTTTATTGTATCATAGAGGCAAATAGAAAACAAGGTGGTATAGTTTGCAGAAAGATTTGGAGAGGATGCACCAGTGTTGGATGCGTTGAGGTGAGATGATTGAATAAAAAGTATACGCCGCTGAAAAAGCGGCGTTTTTAGTTGCAGGCAGAATATTCACATACTATTCAAAGACAATAAATCCAACAATTTCTTTTTTCAAATCATAGGCTTTCTCAAGCTCCAGCTCAATAGAATGATAGGAGGAATAATTGCATTGTTCCACGAATACAACACTGTCGCATTCAGATAATTTCTGAATAGCATCCACATTCTGAAGAATGTTTCCTCCAGTGATTACTTGTACATTGGGGAGACGATCCTTCAGATAATCCGTTACCTGTATTATAGAATCGGAAGCAGCACAGCCGGATACGAGTAATGTTTTTATATTATTTGTGTAATTTTTGATATTTGCAGTAATCAATTCATATTCATCTGCCGTGGAATTTCTGCTGCGTCCTTCTAAATGACTTAGCCATTGGTCAATGCTGCTTTTTTTAGAGCTGGCAGCAATGGTCAGGGTTCCAAGAATCTTAGCGCCAAAACGGTTGCGGAGTTCTTTCGGGGAATATAGCTTATCGCTTAACAGGAAACATACACATATAAAAAATACGATAAGAAAACCACCTAGCACACCGCCTAAAACTCCATACTTAACAGTACTTTTTATGAAGGCAGAAGAAGGAGAGGTTACATTTGCTGGTTTCGTTAACTCTTGTAATGCCGTTTTTTTCTCAGCCAAGGAGGTCTGCAACATATCCAGACGTTTGAAATTTGTGGCTTGTTTTTCCGAAAGGCTGAAATCAATAATGTGATCAGCGCTTGTATTCAAAATCTTGACCGTATGCTCCCCGATATCTTTTGCAACTTGCTGATGAAGAGTATTCAATTGATCTAAAATCGCATTGAGAATCTTTTCAGACTCTTCCTGATCTGAATGCTGTACATAGATGGAAAGCAAGTTTGTCAGGGAACTAAGGTTAGCGGTTGAAGCCTGAGAGTCTAACTGCCCTCTTTTTACAGATACCAATTCCTGCAAATAATGAGTATCAATTTCTGGAGAAGGATTAATGTCCTCAAGGAAGGAAGCGCTGGTGATAATGTACTGATAGGCCTGTAGGATCGAATCGGTATAATTCACATTTTGGTAGGCCATACCAGGCATAATTTCATAGTCAGTTTTAATAAAAAGGTCGCTTCTGGCCTCACACACATCATAGGGACTTATATTCATGAGAATAGAATTTTCCAAATATTCCTGCTGATTAATGATGTTGTCAGAAATATTTGCAATTTCTCGCTCATAAGAAACTAGATCCGATTCGTATTGTGCCAGTTCTTCTTGATGAGCTTCTTCTTTTTGAGAAACAGCATTGGGATCATTTTGGCTTTTATATGTAAGAAAGCCTTTTGCTCCACCTAACAAGACGGCAAAAACTATCACAGTTATTAAAATGATTTTCCACTTATAAAGGATAGCAAAAATCAGATCCTTCAAATCAATTTCCTGTTCATAAGTGGTTTGCGTATTTAAGGAATCCATAGATAATCTCCCCTTACTTATATATTCTTTGGCGATAAATTCTGCTTTATTGTATCATAGGGAAGAGTATAAAACAAGGTAATATATTTCCATATTTATTAAGGATCTCGAAATTTTGTATTTTTTGAAAAAACGGATATGCCAAGAAATAATAATAAGTCTGGAAAAATTTTGTTGCTTGTGTGACAGACGCATTTCTGTTATAATCGTAGTGGTATATTTTTACAAATATTTGGAAAGAGAGCTGGACAAACTTGACATCCTGTGTCATTCTCAAGCAAGTGGAACGATTCTGCTGCTCTGTGGCATTGCAGATTTGGTATGCCTAATTTTATATTGTCAGGACTGGCGTTCTTATGCCTGCAGGAAACTGTGCGGATAAGAACGTTTTCTCTATTCCCAGGATCCTTGAAGAGTGATTGATAAAAGAATTGAAAGGATAATCGAAAAGATATGGCCTGAAGAGTATTGGGAAGCTATGGGGCATTTGTTGGCTTCGGTCTGGCAATTATAGGTCTAGTTCAAATGAAGGAATGGATTGGTCTCGTCCGGCTTCTGCTATAGCTGGGAATACAACCCGTTTGAGGAAAACGAGAAGGAGGAGATGGAAGATGTATGAATTGGTACAGATTAGTGAGAGGTGCTATTATATAAATTGTCCGGCGAGGATAGGGGTTTATGCTGTGGACGATAGAAATATTTATTTGATAGACAGCGGGAATGACAAGGATGCAGGGAGAAAGGTCAGACAGATACTGGATAAGAAGGGCTGGAAGCTGGCGGCAATTTTAAATACCCACTCCAATGCAGACCATATCGGCGGGAACAGATATTTGCAGAGTCAGACAGGGTGTAAGGTGTATTCTAGTGGCATAGAGGCGGCTTTTACAAAATATCCGGTATTAGAACCATCCTTCCTTTATGGCGGATATCCATGCAAGGATCTGCGGCATAAGTTTTTGATGGCACAGGAGAGTGATGTGTCAGACTTTTTGGACGAGGAGTTTCCGAAAGAAATAGAAGTGATTCCCCTGCCAGGCCATTTTTTTGACATGGTGGGATTTAGAATGCCGGATGGTGTGGTGTTCCTTGCGGATTGCTTAAGCAGCAGAGAGACTTTGGAAAAATATGCAGTTTCCTTTATCTACGATGTGGGAGCTTATCTGGAAACGCTGGACAAGGTGGAGAAGATGAATGCGACTATGTTTGTTCCCGCCCATGCAGAGATTTCTGCAGACGTGAAGGAGCTTGTCCGTTATAACCGGGATAAGGTGCAGAATATTGTGGAACGCATTTTATCTATCTGTGAGGAGCCGGCTTGCTTTGAGAAGATTCTTCAGGAAGTGTTTAGAAGTTATGGGCTTTCCATGAATTTTGAGCAGTATGTGTTGGTTGGCAGTACAGTGCGCTCGTACCTTTCCTGGATGAAAGATACAGGGAAGCTGGAAGCTTCGTTTCAGGATAATATGCTGCTTTGGCATAGGACATAGAAAGAATCGTATTATTTATATTTGGAATTTAGGATTGTCTGGAAAGGCTGGTCTGGTAGAAATGAAAAAAGTGGGAAAACGAGAGGTGATTCTTATTGCAGGTATTCTTATTCTTGCAGCAGGGTGTGGCAGAAAAGAACGGGAAAATCAAGTTATGCCGCAAAAAGCCCAGGTCGGTGAGGCGGATTTGGAGAAAGAGCCAGCAAAAGAGAGCCTTGATTTTGATGAGGGACCAATTGCTGCCCTTTATTGTGAAATATATGACCAGGCAACAGAGAAGGGATCTTACGATGCGCTGGAAACAGTGAGAAGTATTGTTGAGGGAATTGGGGAACTTGGTTATGTTGTGGCAGATGAAGAAAATCAGATTAATATGGCAGGCGCGGAACAGGTTCTGCGTTTTTACAGATCAGCAGAAGAGAGACAAGAAGCAGAGCTGACTATAATCGTGGTTTCTGGTTCTGGCGAACTGATAAAATACGACCTTCATACAGCAGATGGCACAGTGGATGTGGTCAGGGGATATTATCAGTATATAAACGGGACACTGGAAAGCGTGGAAACGGTGAGCTATCCGGCAGATTTATGGGAGTATACAAAAGAAGGTTATCTGTTGTTTGGGGGAAGCTATTATTCGGAAAGCTATTATGCGCTTTCTCTTAGTGATGAGCCAGAATATACGGCTCTGCGGGTGGAGCCGCTGGATGAAAGGTGCAGGGAATTAAACAGAATGTATCTGCTGCCAGTGGGCTATGGGGAAAATAATCTTTTTCTTGTTGACTGGAGTGAACAGGATTTTGGAAATCTGAATTTTTATGATTTATTTGATCGGTTTTATCCGGATATTTACGGACAGCCGGTTTCTTATGCAGGCAATGATAATTGTAGCTCAGAGGCCATATACAGGATCCCGGCAGAAGTATTTGAGTATGTTATTGAGAGCCATGTCAGAATAGACCATGAGGAACTGCAAAAAAAGACTACTTATTATCCGGAGGATCAAACGTATGAATACAGGCCGAGAGGATTTTATGAGGTGGAGTACCCGGAAATTCCATATCCGGAAGTGGTAAGCTTTACAAAAAACAGTGACGGAACCATAACCCTTATTGTGAATGCTGTATATCCGGAAGAAAACACCTCCAGGGCCTATACCCATAAAACAGTGGTGCGTCCTCTTGATGACGGTGGCTTTCAATATGTATCAAATCAAATCCTATTTCCAGAGGGCGGTTGTGAACTATGGTGGCATTCCGAGCGGCTGACAGAAGATCAATGGAAAGAAATATATGGCGGGAAGGGGCCGTGACCGGATGCTGCCCCTGCTGGGGCCGGGGACTTACCGAAAAACATTTTCTGGGAAATTTTATACAGGCTTTCTCACTGCATTTTCATAAAACCGGAAATAATCCGGACGATGGCGGGACTGGGTATATTCAAACATCACGCCGTCACTGTTGTAGGTCTGGCTGCTGACCACTGCCATACAATTATAATCCTGGACATTCATCATCAGGTATTTCTCATCAATCTGTGTCATCTTTTCTACAGTCATAACCCTCTTGCTGTTTACAATTGTCATGTGTAAGGTCTGTTCCAGATATTGATAGATGGAATGTTCCGCAATTTCTTTCGTGAGGCCGCAGACGGCCTCTTTTAGGAAATAATTGTGGTTGAGAATCAAAGGCATATCATCTAAGTAATGTAGGCGCTGGATATAATAAATATCAGCGCCTACAGGAAAGCCTGTGCAGAGCGCCTGCCTTTCACTAATTGCAAACTCAGTAAACAGAAGAACCTTTGTATGAGGGAGATGGCCATTCCGTGTGGCAGATTCCCGGAAGCTTTCGATCTCCCCGATCGTAAAGGCAGTCTGTGCTACTGGCTGATAGATATTGCGCACGCCTTTTCCCTGCATGGTCTGTACATAACCGTCCGTCACCAGGCGGCTGACTGCCCGGCGAAGGGTATTGCGGGAGCAGCTGTAGGTGTGGATCAAAGTGTTTTCTGATGGCAAAAGTTCCTGATAGGCGAAAATATTGGCTTCGATTTTCTGCTTTAAGTCTTTATAAATCTCTTCATATCTTGATTTTGGCATTTTTGTCTACCTCTGACCAGCGTGTCTTTTACGATTCCTTTGCATGTTTTGATATGTTTTATTATAGATACAAAGAGCAGAAAAGTCAACAACTTGTTTAAACAAATATGAAAAATAGTGTTGACATGTTTAAACAAGTGTGATATAACCTAAATCAGGAAACATGTTTAAACAAGTAAAACAGATGGAGGATGGAAGAATGGGAAGATATGCAGAAGATGCAAGACAGCTGTTGTGTCTGGTAGGAGGAAGAGAGAACATCGCGGCCGTTTCACATTGTATGACAAGAATGCGGTTTGCTCTGGTGGAGCCAGAGAAAGCGGATGTAAAGGCAATTGAAGCCATGAAGGTGGTAAAGGGGAGCTTTACACAGTCAGGGCAGTTCCAGGTGATTATCGGCAACACGGTAACGGATTTTTACAATGATTTTGTAAAAGAAGCAGGGATTGAAGGGGGATCCAAGGATGCGGTCAAGCAGGCGGCAAAGAAAAATCAGAATGTGCTCCAGAGGGTGATTACGGCCTTGGCAGAGATTTTTGCACCATTGATTCCGGCAATTATTACAGGTGGTTTGATTCTCGGCTTTCGGAACTGTATTGACAGTCTATATCTGTTTGAAAACGGAACAAAAACCTTATGTGACATCAGTCAGTTCTGGGCGGGCATTGACAGTTTTCTGTGGCTGATCGGAGAAGCGGTATTCCATATGCTTCCGGTTGGTATCTGCTGGTCTGTGACAAGGAAGATGGGTACCACCCAGATGCTGGGCATAGTTCTCGGCCTGACATTGGTGTCCGGACAGCTGTTAAATGCATATGCAGTAGCAGGGACAGCCATAGCGGATATTCCCAAGTGGAATTTTGGGGGCTTTAAGGTGAATATGATTGGTTATCAGGGACAGGTGATCCCTGCGATTTTGGCGGCATTTACTCTGGTATATCTGGAAAAATTCTTTCGGAAGATTACACCCCAGGTAATTTCCATGATTGTAGTTCCTTTCTGCAGTCTGCTGTTGTCCGTAATGGCTTCCCATTTTGTACTTGGGCCGGTTGGCTGGAAGGTTGGGGCAGCAATATCCGCATTAGTATTTGCCGGAATTACGGGAAGCTTCAAGGTGGTATTTGGTGTTCTATTTGGTATTGTCTATGCTCCCTTAGTTATCACAGGGCTTCACCATATGTCAAATGCCATTGATTTACAGCTGATTGCAGATTATAGCGGAACTATGCTGTGGCCGATGATTGCATTGTCGAATATCGCTCAAGGTTCTGCGGTTTTAGGAATGGTCTGGCTGCAGAGAAAAGATCCGGAGGCACAGGAGGTAAATATCCCGGCATGCATTTCCTGCTATCTGGGGGTTACAGAACCGGCAATTTTCGGTGTGAACTTAAAAAGAGGCTTTCCCTTTGTCTGCGGAATGATCGGCTCTGGTATCGCGGCGGTTGTCTGCGTAGCTGCGGGAACAACGGCAAATGCCATTGGTGTGGGCGGCATTCCTGGTATCTTGTCCATTCAGCCTCAGTTTATGGCTTCCTTTGCCCTTTGCATGGGGATTGCCTTTGCAATTCCGTTCCTTCTGACCATTGTTGTGGGGAAGAAGCGTTTGCTGGAAGATCGTGGAAATAAGACAACAGGCGTAACAGTTCAGTAAATTAAGGAAAAAATTTTCAAAAAATATTCAGAATGAAACAGAGGTACAAGGAAGGCGAGGCACAAAATGACTGATTTCAGCAATAAAGTAGTTTATCAAATTTACCCGAAGTCTTTTCGGGATACCAATGGGGATGGTTTGGGAGATATCCAGGGAGTAATCAGAAAATTGGATTATCTCCAGGGACTGGGAGTGGATTATCTGTGGCTGACCCCTTTTTTTCCGTCACCGCAAAAGGACAATGGATATGATGTGGCAGATTACTGTGCCATTGATCCTAAGTTCGGAACCATGCAGGACTTGGAGGAGCTGATCCGGCAGAGCAAAGAGCGGGGTATGGGGATTATGCTGGATATGGTATTCAACCATACCTCCACCTGCCATGAATGGTTTCAGAGGGCGCTAGCAGGAGAGGAAAAATACCAGAAGTATTATATTTTCAGGGATGGCACGCCAGATTGTGCCCCCACAAACTGGCAGTCAAAATTCGGCGGTACGGCATGGGAATATGTGCCTGGCCTTAAAAAATGGTATCTCCGGCTATACGATGTGACTCAGGCAGATTTAAACTGGGATAATCCTAAGGTACGGGAAGAACTAAAGGGAATCCTTCGGTTCTGGAAGGAAAAGGGAATCCGGGCATTTCGGTTCGATGTGATCAACCTAGTTTCCAAGCCAGAGAAGATGGAAGATGATTTTGAGGGAGATGGGCGGAGATTTTACAGTGATGGTCCCCACATCCATGAGTATCTGAAGGAGTTAGTAAAGGGCGCAGGCATTGAGGATTTTGTGACGGTGGGAGAGATGTCCTCCACTTCACTTGAGCATTGTATCCGATATTCTGCACCGAAGGAGAAGGAGCTTTCCATGTGCTTTAATTTCCATCATCTCAAGGTGGACTATAAGGATGGGGACAAGTGGGCACTTATGGATACGGATTACAGGAAATTAAAGGAACTTTTTATGGAATGGCAGATGGGGATGCAAGAGGGAGGTGGATGGAATGCTCTGTTTTGGTGCAACCATGACCAGCCCCGTATTGTCAGCAGGCTGGGCGATGAACATGCTTACTGGAAAGAGTCAGCGAAAATGCTGGCAGGCATGATCCATTTTATGCGGGGGACCCCGTATATTTATCAGGGAGAAGAGATTGGGATGCTGAACGCCCATTATCCTTCCATAGACCAGTACCGGGATGTGGAGAGCCGGAACTACTATCAGATCCTGTTGGAAAAAGGGAGTACGAAAGAAGAAGCCCTTAAGGTTTTAGAGGCAAGATCCCGGGATAACAGCAGAACTCCTATGCAGTGGGATGCAACAAGATATGGCGGATTTTCCAGAACAGAACCATGGCTTCCCATGTCTGCGGGATTTCGGAAGGAAATTACGGTAGAAGCCCAGGAAGAGGACAGGGATTCTATTCTTGCCTTTTATAAGAAGCTGATTGCCATGAGAAAAGAATACCCGGTGATTGCAAAAGGCGAAATCTCCTTTTTGGAGACAAGGAGAGACAGGGTACTGGCTTATCAAAGAAAGCTGGGAGAGCAAGAGCTGGCGGTGTTCTGTAACCTGGATGGAAAAGAGCAGAGCGTGGAGATGGACGAAGCGTGGAGCAGGTGCTCGGTACTGCTGGGGAATTATAGTCTGCCAGGCGAAAGCTGCCTATCACAGAGAAAAGCTGATTGTAGGATGTCCTGCGTGTATGACGAATCTTCCGGAGCCTGGGGGATGGTTTCGGAAGAAAATCGCTACACAATGAAACCTTATGAGATTATTGTTCTGGGAAAGAATTTGACAATATGAAAAAACATAAAATTATTTATGGGAGATATAGCCGGATTCTTGCATTGCGCAATTAAATTAACCGTTAGATAAAATTCAATTAGGCGACCGGTTAATCCTGTCAGGAGTAACCGGCCGCCTAATTGGATTTGGATGCTCAATCAGGTGTACATAGATATATTTTCATTGAAAAAAATTCTACAATTTCTGTTGTGTCCTGTTTGATATTACTGATTTTCCAGAAGCGTTTTTCCACAATTGCCTGATTTTGAAAAGTCTGTTTTTGTTTTTTTGCGTACACTTTAGACGAATATACGTACAACAGATTGGGCGATAAAATTTTGAAATTCCAATTATTTCAAATAAGTGACAATAAAATGTGAAAAACCGAACAAAAAAACGTCATAAACCACAAAAAATAGGACGATATATTGTCTATTATGAGAATGGAATCCCGTAAAAAATAGTGTTATAATGTTCTTAATAAAGAACTAGTTTTTATATACGAACAAACGGAGGCAAAATAGCAATCATATATAAAAGGAGAAGCTATGAATGAGGGAAATCACAGAACCACGGAACGGATATTGGATGTTTTAGAAATAACTGCACAAAACAGCAGAGAAGGGCTGTCATTTTCTGATATATCCAGAAAGCTTGAGATCCCAAAGGGAAGTCTTTCGCCTCTTCTTTCCACTTTGTGTAATCGAAGATTTCTTTATCTGAACAAAAAGAATCAAAAATATTATATCGGAGAGTCCTTGTTTTCTCTGGGCAGGTGTTATGTGGATAACTCAAATATTCTGAACAGGATTGATGATGTGATGAAGCAATTATCTATGGAGGTACAGGCAACTTGTTTTATGGGAGTGCTATCAGATGGTGAGGTGTTTTATCTGATGAAAAAGAATGCTCCTGTCAATCTGCAGGTGACAGCGATCCCTGGCTATCGTCTGCCGGCTTACTGCACTGGACTGGGTAAAGCGCTTATTGCAGAAAAAACCATAGAAGAGATCAAAGCGATGTATCCGGAGGGAATGAAAAAGATTACAGAAAATACCATTACAGATTTTCAGATTTTAGATGGGCAGCTGGAAAAAGTGCGAGAGACTGGTTTCAGTTATGAGAGAGAAGAGTCCTCCCCATATATTCAATGTATTGCGTGTCCTATAAAACTGAAAGGCAAGACGATTGCAGCGGTAAGTGTAGCGTTTCCGATTATGATCGATGGCAGGAGAGAAAAAGAGAAAATAAAAGAGAGCCTGAGAAACAATGCTCTGATCATTGAGAGGATCATCAGCCAGGATTCTGATAAATGGATCTACTCAGAGTGATGTTTGGTTATGCAGGAGAAAGGAGCGGAATGGAGAGAAGGGTTGTGATCACGGATTGCGATCATGTTGATCGGAAACAGGAGGAGGAGATATTTCGGAGAAATCATGTGAAATATGAATTTCTGAATTGCGGTGACACCAGACAGCTGATTGGGAAACTAAAGGGGGTTAAGGTTATTGCCAATCAGTATACACCGCTGACGGAGCAGTTTTTTAATGAGACAAAAGGACTGGAGCTGGTTGTCCGGTATGGGGTGGGGGTTAATCACATTAACATGGATGCAGCAACTAGAAACCATGTTATTGTTTGTAATGTTCCGGATTATGGAATCCAGGAGGTAGCAGCACAGGCATTGTCCATGATTTTGGGACTTACCAGAAAAACATTTCATGCGGATCGTGCTGTGAGACAGGGGCGGTGGGCTTATGAGGAATGTATTCCCATATTCCGTCTCAGCGGTCTGACGGTGGGGATTATCGGATTAGGGAGAATCGGCAGTTGTCTTGCGGAAATGATGAGAGGGCTGGGGTGCCGGGTGATCGCATGTGACGTCCGATCAAAAAGATTTTTACCGGACCATGTTGCCATGGTTTCATTCCAGCAGTTGTTAAAGGAGGCAGATATTATCAGCCTTCACACACCACTTGAGACTTCCAGAGGACTGATCGGCCTGGAAGAACTGAAACAAATGAAGAAAAATGCTATTTTGATCAATGTATCCAGAGGCGGGATCATTGATGAGCAGGCATTGGTGAGAGCGCTTAGTGAGCATTGGATTGCCGGAGCCGGTTTGGATGTGTTTGAAAAAGAACCCGTGGGAGCAGACAACCCATTGCTGGAATTTGACAATGTGATTTTCAGTCCTCATATGGCCTGGTATTCAGAACAGGCATCTGTGGATCTGAAACGTAAGCTGGCTGAGGAAGTTGTGCGATATCTGGACGGAGAGCCATTACAATATCGGTTAAATTAAGAAGAATGTGGGGATTATATGTTTAATATCAAAGGATGCAATGCAGTGGTAACAGGTGGTAACAAAGGAATTGGAAGGGCTGTGGCAGAAGGCTATGCGAAGGCAGGAGCAAATGTGGCTGTCATAGATTTAGAGATCTCTAAAGATACAGTGAGTGCCATAGAGCGTCATGGTGTCCGATGTAGCGTATATTCGTTTGACTTATCAAGGTGCGATGAGATAGAGGCTCTTGCTGGGCAGATCACCAGGGAACAGGGCGGAAGGATCGATATTCTTTATAATAACGCTGGAACCCAGAGACGTTATCCGTGTGCAGAGTTCCCTCAAAAGGAATGGGACTTTGTGATGGATGTCAATTGTAAAGCTGTATTTTATTTGTGCCAGGCATTCGGCCGAGGTATGCTGGAACGGGGATATGGTAAGATTATTAACACGGCTTCTCTGCTTTCTTTCCAGGGAGGGCTGACGGTTCCTGCTTATGCTGGCAGTAAGGGAGCAGTCATGCAGTTTACGAAAAGCCTTTCTAATGAATGGGCCGGAAAAGGGGTCAATGTCAACTGTATAGCGCCAGGGTATTTGGCAACGGAGCTGAACACGGCAATCTTAAAGGATCCAGTGCGGAATCGCCAGATTTTGGAGCGTATTCCGGCAGGGCGCTGGGGGCAGCCGGAGGATATTGTGGGAACCGCAATCTTTCTGGCCTCAAAAGCATCGGATTATGTAAATGGCATTGTGGTTCCGGTAGATGGAGGATGGCTGGGAAGATGACAGATAGAAAAAAAGAGGTGCTGGATTCGATAAGGGTCAATCGGCTGGTCGTAATAGCAAGAAACATTCTTCCTGAAAATATGTTAGAAACGGCAAGGGCATTGTATAGGGGAGGGATCCGGCTGATGGAGATTACCTTTTCCCAAGAGGCAGACAGCATGGAAGCCACAGCGGAGTCCATTGCCCTTGTGCGGAAGCATCTGCCTGGGGATATGATTGTGGGAGCAGGCACGGTTCTTACGCAAGAGCAGCTGATTTGTGCCAGAGATGCGGGAGCAGAGTTTATCTTGTCGCCGGGGACAGACCAGTCGATCATAAAGGGTACCAGGGCTATGGGCCTTGTCTCAGTTCCGGGAGCACTGACTGCCAGTGAGATTTCTCAGGCTTACATATGGGGAGCAGATATAGTAAAGCTGTTCCCGGCGGGGGTTATGGGGATTTCCTATCTGAAGGCGATCCGCGGCCCTTTAAACCATATTCCTCTCATGATGGTGGGTGATATTTCGGAGGATAATATTGGCGGATTTCTGAGAGCAGGGGCCGTAAGCTTTGGCGTGGGAAGCAATATATTGAAACAGAAATACAGGGAAAACCAGGATTATGAGGCAATAACCAAGCTGGCGGAAATCTATGTGAAAAGGATAAAGGAGGAAGGAGATGAGACGATACTGGATAACCATTGACACAGGAACAACGAATACCCGCGCTGTACTTTGGCGGGAAGACGGACAGGCTTTGGGAATGAAAAGTGTGGCTGTGGGAGTTCGGGATACAGCCCGGGACGGCAACAACAAGAGACTGGAAAGAGGTGTGCGGGAATGTATGGAAGCTTTGCTTTCAGAACACCGGGTCGGATATGATGAGGTGGCCCGGATTGCCGCCAGCGGGATGATCACTTCCAATGTGGGATTAGTGGAGGTTCCCCACTGCACAGCCCCGGTGAATGGCAAGGATTTGGCTCAGGCAGCAGTGGAAGTGCTTTTAAAGGACATCTGCCCTCTTCCCATCTTGTTTATACCAGGGGTGAAAAATAAGGTCTCTTTGGTAACAGAAGACCATTTTGAGCCTATGGATATAATGCGAGGAGAGGAAGTGGAGTGCTTTGCACTTTTACAGATGTACGGGACAGGAAGGCCTTGCGTGATTATAATACCTGGATCCCATACAAAGTTTGTAACTATTGATAAAGATGGAAAGCTAAAAGGATGTTTAACTACCTTGTCGGGAGAGCTGCTGGCATCTATCATTCATGACACGATTCTTGCAGATGCGGTGGGAAGAGCTTTTGTGGAGAGAGAAGAGTATGACAGGGAGATGGTGCTTCGGGGCTATCGGACTGCTTGCCGGTGCGGAATGGGAAGAGCCTGTTTCTCCACCAGGATTCTCAGCCAGTTCGCAGGGGTAGGAACAAAGGCAGCAGCAAATTTCCTTTATGGAATTTTGATGCAAAATGATATATTCGCTCTCCTAAACAGCGAGGCAGTCCATACGGACAGCAGTATGACAGCATTGGTTATGGGGGATGGGGCTTACAGCTGCGGCCTTTCCGATATTCTGGAAGAGGAACGGATTTTTGAGAAGGTTATTTTATGCCGGTCAGAGGGAATCGTTCCATACTCGGCAAAAGGTGCATATGCCATAGCAAGACTCAGGGAGGAGGAAGTGTATGAGTAAGTATTTGGATGACTGGAGTGTTGGGGAGATGTTTCTCACACCAGGAAGAACAATCGGAGCGTATGAGGTTGGGGCTTTTGCCGGGCTGACAGGCGATTATCATCCGAATCATACGGATGCAGTCTACATGAAGGACAGTATTTTTGGAGAGAGGATTGCACATGGACTTTTGGGACTTTCCATTTCTCATGGTTTGATGATGCGGTTGGGGATCATCACCGACAATTCCATTGCTCTTTTGGGAATTGAAGACTGGAAATTCCACAAGGCAATTTTTTTCGGGGATACGATTCATGTGCGGATCACGGTACAGGAAATCCGGTTTAGCCGCACCAAGTCAGACCGGGGAATATTAAAGCTGTTTTTTGAGCTGATAAACCAGAACAATGAGGTGTGTCAGTCAGGTGTGAAAGTGCTGATGATGAAACGAAAGACGGTGGAGGAACAGATATGACAGAAAAAGTAGTATCCTTTGAGCAGGCAGTTTCCTGGATTGAGGATCACAGCACGGTACTTGTCTGTGGGATTGAGAATATTATGCTTCCGGACAGGACTTTAAAGGCCCTAGAGGACCGTTTCCTTACCACCGGGCATCCATGCGGACTTACAGAGGTTCATACAACGATTCACGGGATGGGAGAAGGCGTGGGCCTGGAGCGGTTTGCACATCCAGATATGGTAAAGCGGGTGATCGGAAGTGGCTTTAGTTTTTTGAAAACATCAAACATGACAAAAATGCTTCGCGAGAATCAGGTGGAGGCTTATGTGGTTCCCATGGGAACGCTCTTCGAGATCCTTCATCAGACCGGAGCGGGGGAAGATCGCACCTTTACCAGAACAGGAATCGGTACGTTTGTGGACTGTGATGTGGAAGGCGGCAGAATGAATGAGATATCATCAGAACCAATTTGTGAGAAAATAACCATAAAGGGGAAGGACTATCTCTGCTATCAAAACCCGAGGATTGATGTGGCTATTATACGTGGCACAACAGTGGATGAGGATGGCAATCTGACGGTGGAACAAGAGCCAGTCAATGGGGGAGTTCTCTCAGCAGCCATGGCGGCAAAAGCCAGCGGAGGAAAGGTGATTGTACAGGCATCCCGTCTTGCCAGAAGGGGATCTTTGCATCCCAGAAGTGTTTTGGTGCCGGGGATCATGGTGGATTATATTGTTATTGATCCGGAGCAGAGTGTATCAGGAGGAGCAGGTGTTAATCCGTCTTTGACCGGGGAGATAAAGATTCCTGTATCAGAGATTCCGGAGCTGAATCTGGATTGCAAAAAGGTGATTGCCCGCCGGGCAGCGATGGAGATTGGGAAGGAGGATCGTGTGATCAATCTGGGTGTTGGGATTCCGGCAAATATTCCCATGGTTCAGGTTGAAGAAAAGGGACAGATTGAGAGCATATTTTTCCCGGAGCATGGCTCCATTGGCGGGGTTCCGGCAGAGCGGAAAATCTTTGGGGTGAACAGAAATCCCAGTGCGATTCTGGATTCCTCGTTTGTGTTTCCCTATTACAGGGGAGGCGGTCTGGATATTACATTTCTGGGATTTGGCGAGATAGATCAACAGGGCAATGTGAATGTCAGCAAATTCAATCATATTGTACCTGGATGTGGTGGGTTTATTGATATTACTCACAGGACGAAAAAAATGGTGTTTTGCGGAACATTCTCTGCAGTAGGAGCTGAATTTCAAATAGGGAATGGAAAGCTGACAATAGTGAAGGAAGGAAAGCAGCCAAAGATTGTAAAACAGGTGGAGCAGATTACCCTGAACGGTCCAATGGCTTATAAAAACGGACAGGAGCTTTTGTATATCACAGAGCGGTGCGTACTTCGATATGGGGAAGAGGGACTGGAGCTTTTGGAGGCAGCGCCGGGGATTGATATAGATAAGGATATCTGCAAGCGTATCCCCTTTGCCATAAAAGCGGACCGGGTAAAGCAGATGCCGGAGGAGATTTTCCAATAATTGTAGGAGGAAAGATTGAAAGAACAATGTGAAAGAATCACCTGTGATGTCCTGGTGATTGGAGGAGGAGGGGCCGGACTGGCGGCAGCAATCAGTGCAGCCAGACAAGGGGTAGATGTTTTGATCGTCAGCAAAGGAGAGAGCGGGAAAAGCGGAGCCACCTATTATGATGTGGCGGAGATAGGGGCGTATAATGCGCCGGAGGCCGGACAGGGGGACAGCCCGGAGTGTTTTTATGAGGATATAGAGCGCGCCGCCTTAGGAGTTTTTGTTCCGGGGCTGGGCCGTATACTGGCAGAACAGGCATCGGAAACGCTTAAATATCTGTGTGGGCTTCCTGGCGGAGACAGGATTTTTGAACGCATTGACAGTGATTACAAAGTGTTTCAAAGCTGTTTTACCAGCAAACCCAGAGCGCATGTTATGAAAGATCATTTTCGCCCCCTTATGGAGGTGCTGTATCGGGAAAGCAAAAAACTGGGCGTCAGAACTATGGATGGAGTCACGGTGGCCGAGCTATTGACGGCCCAGGGAGTCTGCTGCGGGGCTTACGGATTTGACCAGGAGAACCGGGAGATTGAGGTTCTGGCGAAAAGTGTCATTCTGGCAGCAGGAGGAGCCGGACAGCTGTTTGCTCACAACATGTATCCCCATGATGTGACAGGAGATGCATATTCCCTGGCTTATCAGGCAGGGGCTGAGATGGTGAACATGGAATTTGTGCAGATGGGAATCGGAGTTGCATATCCGTTTGTGAATCTGTTTGAGAATTATCTGTGGGAGTGCTTTCCGATTTTAGAAAATGGAAGGGGAGAGCATTTTCTCAAACACTATCTGCCAAAGGGTGCTACGGAGGAGGCGGTGCTTCGGGATAAAAGAGGGCATTTTCCATTTAGTACACGGGATCGGTCTGCTTACGTGGAGATTGCCGTGCAGAAGGAAATCAATGCAGGACGGGGAAACAGCCGTGGGAATGTGTTTCTGCGTTTGGACACACCAGAAATGAGAGAATGTCTAAAAAGCCCGAGCCAGTTTTCGCTGATGTGGGAAACCACAAGACAATGGTATCTGGACAAGGGGATGGATATCAGAAGTACCCCCTTGGAGATTGCATGCTTTGCCCATGCGGTAAATGGCGGGGCCTTGATTGACGTCCATGGAATGACTTCGATTGAGGGGCTCTATGCAGTAGGTGAGGCAGCGGCCGGACCTCATGGGGCAGACCGTTTGGGCGGTAATATGTCTGTTGCCTCACAGGTGTTTGGGAGAATTGCAGGAGAGCACAGTGGGATGAGAGCAAGCCAGATGAAAAAATATCCGGAAATGATATCAAAGCGGAGCAAGAGAAGTGATTTTTGGCGGAACATTCATTTGCCTAAGGGTACACAGATAGAGGAAGTAAAAAAACAGATACAGACAGAGACAGACCGAAGCTTGCTGATTATCCGAAGCGGAGAACGGCTTCAGCAATATATAAGTTTTCTGGATAATATGAAAACGGAATGTTTGGAAGGGAAAGATGTAGGGCAACGGTCCACGGCTCAGATGATCTGCTTATGGCACATGATAAATACAGGATTATTGATGGCCAGGGCAGCGGATGCCCGAAAGGAGAGCAGGGGCAGTCATTATCGGGAAGATTATCCCCAAATGGACCAAGGGCAGGATCTGATGGCTATACAGAAACGTTAATAAAATTTAAAAGGAAAAGAACGGAGGAGTATGATGAGGAGAAGTGCGTTTAGGATAATAGCAATGGTGGCAGCGTTTGTAATGACAGTGGGGCTGGCAACAGGCTGCGGAGCCGGGACATCGGAGAAACCATCAACTGCAGAAACCCAAGAGGCAAAGAGCGAGGGGAAATTAAAGGAGGAAACGGCGGCCGAGGCAAAGGATGAAAAGACAAAAGATAAATATGTGATCGGATTTTCACAGACAGGAACGGAGACGGAGTGGGTTACAGCCATGTCAACAGAAATTATTGACTCTTTTGATGGAGCCTCACAATTTGAACTGTTATTCTCAGAATCCCAGGCGATTCAGGAAAATCAAATTAAGGCAGTGCGCAGTTATATCCAGCAGGGGGTGGATTTGATCGTTTTGAGACCAACAGTCACAACTGGCTGGGATTCGGTTCTCATGGAGGCATCGGAGGCTGGGATTCCCGTGATTCTGGCGGGCCGCCGTGTGGAAATGGCTACAGGAAATGTGGAGGATTATTCGCTTTGTTATGTGGGACCGGATAATGTCAGAGCCGGAGAATACCTTGTGGAAGCCATGGATAAATGCTGTGAAGCCATGGAGGCTCCGGTCAATATCGTTGTGCTTGAAGGAACAGTGGGAGCATCAGCAGCTACAGAGAGAAATACAGGGATTTTAAATGCCATCGAAAAACAGGATAAGCTGGTAATCTATGGATCTCAGTCTGCCGAGTGGACCAGGACTAAGGGAAAAGAAGTGATGGAAGCATTCTTAAAGTCAGCAGAGGCTGAAGGGGTGAAGATCCAGGGGGTTTTGGCTCACAGCGATGATATGGGATTAGGTGCCATTCAGGCAATTCAGGAAGCAGGGATGGAGCCAGGCAAGGATATTATTCTCATGGGGGTAGATGGTGCCAGAGGTTCTTTTGAGGCTATGGCGGAAGGTAAGTACAATGCCACTGTGGAGAATCCTCTGGGTTACGGACCGGCGCTTTTGGATATCTGTCAGAAGTATTTTCTGGAAGGGCAGAAACCGGATTCGTGGGTAGTACTTGACAACATTATATGGTTCCAGGAGCAGGCGGCAGAGGAATTGCCAAAGCGTACATGGTAGTGTGGATAGAGGGAGAAGGCAGGTATGGACAAAAAAGGGAACGTGCTTGTGGAGATGAAGGATATCTGTAAACAGTACCCCGGAGTTACGGCACTTTCCAATGTTTCTTTCACCCTGAGAGAGGGAGAAATCCACTCTCTCTGCGGTGAAAACGGGGCAGGAAAGTCCACATTGATAAAGATTTTGACAGGATATGAGCATAAGGATAGTGGCAGGATTTTTCTGAAGGGAAAAGAGATAGCAGCTGAAACGACTTTGGAAGCGCAGCGGGTCGGGATCAGTACTGTATATCAGGAGGTAAATCTTTGCCCGAATCTGTCCGTAGCAGAAAATATCTTTATAGGGCGTCAGCCTACAGACCGGTTTGGACAGATTTCCTGGAATCGTATGAGAAGAGGGGCTGTAAAAGCTATGGCCAGACTGAATATGGAGCTTGATGTGGAAGCACATCTGGAAGAATATTCTGTGGCTGTACAGCAAATGGTAGCGATTGCCCGTGCGGTGGATATGGAAGCCAGCGTTTTGGTTCTGGATGAACCCACTTCTTCTCTGGATGCCAATGAGGTGGCGAACCTGTTTGAAGTGATCCGAAGGCTTCAGAGACAAGGGATGGGAATCATTTTTATCAGTCATTTCTTTGAGCAGGTTTTTCAACTGTCGGATACGATTACTGTGCTTCGCAACGGACATAAGATCGGTACTTATGATATTCAGGAGATTGACCGCCGTTCCCTGGTGGAGAAAATGCTTGGCCGGGAGCTGGCGGCATTTACAGAAACAGCAGAGGAGAAGCAGTGCAAGAAAGAGGATAAGACATCCGTTTATTTCCGGATGGAAGGAGTTGGAAAGAAGGGGATGATCCCGCCTCTTGATGTGACGGTGGAAAAAGGAACGATTGTGGGACTGGCAGGACTTTTAGGATCTGGACGTACAGAAACGGCCAGACTGCTTTTCGGGGTGGATAAAGCTGACAGCGGGACTTTTTATCTGGGAACAAAAAAGACAAGAAATGCTTCACCCCAGGATGCCATCCGCCATGGCATGGCATTTTGTCCGGAAAACAGAAAGACGGAAGGGCTGGTTCTGGAGATGACGGTGCGCGACAATATCATCCTGGCTCTCCAGGGCAAAAAGGGAATGTTTCATTTGATTTCCAAACGCAGGCAGCGGGAGCTGGCAGATGAATATATAAATAAATTAAGGATCGCTACCCCTGGCAGTAGTCAGTTGGTGGGGAATTTGTCAGGAGGCAATCAGCAAAAGGTACTGCTTGCCCGCTGGCTGGCAACCAATCCGGATCTGTTTATTCTTGACGAGCCAACCAGAGGGATTGATGTGGGAGCCAAAGCAGAGATCCTGAATCTTGTTTTGAAGCTGGCAAAGGACGGGAAATCTGTGATGTTCATTTCCTCGGAAATCAGTGAGGTTATCCGCTGTTCCGATAAGGTTTATATTTATAAGGATCGTCATATTGTGGGAGAGCTGGAAGGAGAGCAGGTGACGGAGGAGAGGATCCTCAACTGTATTGCTGAGAGCGCAGAATCTTCAGAAGGTCAGAAAGCAGGGAAGGAGAAGATAGATGGAGCAAAAACATAAGATTTGGAAAAGCTTTATGCGGCGTCCGGAGTGTTTGACTCTGACAGCATTGTTTGGCCTTCTGCTATTTAATCTGTTTTTCACAAAAGGATTTTTTACCATTCAAATCCGGGACGGGCATTTTTATGGTTCTTTAATCGATATCATAAAAAGAGGCGCTCCCCTTATGATTACGGTTATGGGGCTTACCATGGTCATTGCCACAGGAGGAACAGATATTTCGGTTGGTTCCATTGCGGCAATCACAGGTGTTTTTACAGCTTCTCTGATCGGTGGTGACTTTGCTTTTGAGGCAGGGGCTGTGAGCGGTTCCCGGGTTCCCTTAGGAATGGCTATTGCCGCCGGTCTGCTGGCAGCAGCAATGATCGGTTTGTGGAATGGATTTCTGGTGGCAAAGATCGGGATCCCGCCGCTGATCGCTACATTAATGATGCAGGTGGCCGGACGCGGAATTGCAGAGCTGATTGCCAGTGGTAAAATACTTACTATTTATTATAAACCATTTTACTATATTGGTTCGGGGTGGCTGTTAGGGCTTCCGGTTTCTATATTTTTGGTGTTGGCTCTTGGGATGCTTGTGTGGTTGCTTTTGCGGAAAACAGCATATGGAATGTATTTGACAGCGATTGGCCTGAACAAGACGGCATCTGCATTTTCCGGGATAAAAACGGGAATGGTGGTGTGGAGTGCATTTGTATTCAGCGCATTAATGGCGGGAATCGCAGGAATTGTCACATCATCGGAGATCCGGGCGGCAGATCCGGTGAATTTGGGATTATATCTGGAGCTGGATGCCATTTTAGCCTGCAATCTGGGTGGCAATTCCATGAAAGGCGGCAGATGCAATCTGGCAGGAAGTATTATTGGTGCAGTTTTGGTTCAAACGCTGACCACAACCATTTATTCCAAAGGGGTACCGTCCGAGACAATTTTGGTATATAAAGCGCTTGTGGTAATTTTGGTGGGGCTGATTCAGGTGACAGACTGGAGTCTGGCATTAAAACGAAGGGGGTGCAGAAGTGAAGCTGCTTAAGACATTGCAAAAATATAGTTTTAACACAGAACATATTACACTGTGGGCCGCCGTGATAGTCTTTGCTGTATTTTTCACTTTTGGAAGCCTTCGCTATAAAAACTTTTTTGCAGTTCAGACGATTTGTAATATTCTTATGGATAACAGCCACTTGCTGATTGTGGCTCTGGGGGAAACGCTGGTGTTAATATCCGGGGGAATCGATCTTTCCGTTGGTGCGCTGATTGCCTTTAATTTTACGGCATCTGCCTACATGCTGACCGTGATGAAGCTTCCTTTGCCGCTTGTGGTAGCAGTGATTTTGCTGGTAGGCACGCTGCTGGGATTTCTTAATGGGTATCTGATCTCCTACAAAGGATTTCAGCCATTTATAGCTACACTGGCAACACAATTTCTTGCCAGGGGAGGATGCTATATGATCAGTACAGGTACGATTGTGATCAGCCATCCGTCTGTTCTTAAGCTTTCTGTTTTTAAACTGAGGCTGCCGGGCGGATATATAACCTTTGGGGTTCTGGTGTCATTGGTAATGCTGATTCTGTTTTATATTCTGACAAAAAAGACCAAATTCGGACGGAACGTATATGCCATTGGAGGAAATGAGGTTTCGGCTAAAATGCTGGGGATTCCGGTGAAAAGGACCAGAATGTATGTGTATGCAGTGTCAGGATTCACCACTTCGGTGGCAAGCCTGGTATTTGCAGTGTATATCCTGTCCTCTTACGGCCTTCATGCCCAGTCTTTACATCTGGATGCGGTTTCTGCTGCTGTAATTGGAGGAACCTTAACCACCGGTGGAGTGGGCAGTGTGATCGGTACACTGTTCGGGGTGCTGACGACCGGGATCATTCAGACGATCATTACTTTCCAGGGGACCTTGACTTCCGGATGGTCAAAGATTACAATCGCTGTACTTCTTTTGTCGTTTATTTTGCTGCAGCGTTTTATTATCTGGGAGAGAAAGCGGAATCGGAAGGTAAAACCGGTAAAGATGCTTCAGAGTGAGAATTTAATAGAAAAGGAAGGAGGGGCATAGAGAGATGAAAGCATTGGTTTATGAGGGAACCAATCGGGTAATGTTCCAGGAGGTTCCCATGATCCGGCCTCGGGAGGGATGGACGCTGATTCAGGTGGCTTATGCAGGAATTTGTGGAAGTGATGTGACGATTTTGAAAGGCAAACATCCAAGGGCAAAGGCACCTCTGATTATGGGACATGAGTTTTCCGGCACCATTGCATCCGATCATCCCCGATATCCCAGAGGAACATTGGTGACTGCATTCCCTTATTTGCCCTGCGGTATATGTGAGCGATGCAGGAATGGACAATTTCATGTGTGTGAATCCCTAAAGCTGATCGGGATTGACCTGGATGGCGGGATGGCCGAATATGTTCAGGTGCCGGATGAAATGATCTGTCCAGTGCCGGAGGGGATAGATCCGCAGACCGCAGCATTTATTGAACCCATAGGCATTTCTGTTCATGCTGCAAGGAAGGGAGGATATCGGCCGGGAGACAGTGTCCTGGTGTTTGGGGCCGGCGGGATTGGGCTTTCCGTAGCGATCACCCTAAGGAGCTTTGGGGCAGAGAAGCTGATGATGTGTGAGCCAAATCCACTGCGGCGGGCTATGGCTGAGGACCTGGGATTCGAGGTGCTGGATCCGGAATCGGATATCATAAAACAGGTTTATGACAGAACGGACGGCATGGGGGCCGATTATGTATATGACTGTGCCGGAGTGCAGCCAGTAGCCGAGCTTTTGCCGGATGCAGTAAAGATCAATGGAAGGATAGTAGTGGTGGCAGGCTACAAAACCCCTCCTGTGATGAATTTTCAGAAGGGAATGTTCCGGGAATTTGAAATCCGGTTTGTCCGCAACTGCACCCGTCAGGATTTTACCATTGCTACCGGGCTGGCAGGGAGGAGACTAGGGTATGAAAAGCTCCTCAATTATACCTTGCCGCTTAGTCAGGGAGAAAAAGGATTTGCACCACCGCCGTCAGCCTGCAAGGTAATGTTTTGTGTAAAAGAAAACATACCACACACCAGGCAGCTTATTTGACAAAAGCCTTGCCCATGATTTAAACAGAGCCGACAGCACATGCAATGTGACTACCGGCTCTTTGCGTGTATTTGGAGGATGATATAAAAGGAAACGGAGTGCTTTTACAGTAACCGCCTGCGCAGCTCCGCCCCGTCTAAGGAACTGAGATAAGCGGGTGCCACATCAAAAACACTTTTACATCCCCGCTGGCCTTCCTGATTCAGACGATAGGCTGCCCGGGCATAAGCAGTCAGCACAGAGGAAGTAAATTCCGGATTGGAATCCAGTTTCAGATGATACTCAATCACATGGTTATTCTCATCCTCCCATCCGGTCTTGCCGCTGTGGATGACAAATCCCCCATGGGGAATCCCACTATGGTTTTGCTGCAGTTCTTCCTGGCTGATAAAATGTACCGTTGTGTCATAGTCTGCGAAATAGTTGGGCATATTTATAATCGTATCTTCAATCTTTCTTAAGTCAGCCCCTTCCTCAGCTACCACAAAGCATTCTCTGGTATGCTTCTGCCTGGTTGTAAGATTTGGATTGCTGCCGCTGCGCACGGACTCCAAGGCGCTTTCCACAGGAATTGTATACTGTCTGGCGTCCTTCACACCATCAATTCTCCGGATTGCATCCGAATGTCCCTGGCTTACGCCCTTTCCCCAGAAAGTATAGTCAGCGCTTCCTGGCAAAATTCCGTTTCCATACAGCCGGTTCAGAGAAAACATTCCCGGGTCCCATCCCACGGAAATGATTCCCACATGGCCGCTTTCTTTTGCTGTCTTGTCTACTGCGTCAAAATGCTGGGGGATTTTTGCGTGGGTGTCAAAGCTGTCCACCACATTAAAATATTTTGCCATTTCTGGTGTTTGCACTGGCAGATCCGTGGCACTGCCGCCACAGAGAATCATCACATCAATCTCGTCCTTTTTCAGAGGAGCCTCATCTGCGCTATATACTTTCACTCCAGCTGTCAAAACATTTACGCTTCCTGGATCTCTTCTGGTAAACACTGCTGCAAGCTCCATATCTGGATTGTGTTTGATTGCACACTCCACTCCCCTGCCCAGATTCCCATAACCTAAAATGCCTATCCTGATCGTCATATGTTGTTCCCTTCCTTCATAATAATAGTTCTTTTTGTCCTTCTGTCTGCTGTCCGCAAACGCTTGATGCAAATAATTCCGGACTGCGAAAATATGTATCTAATTGGAAATATACTATATTTTCAAGAAAATGACAAGCCAATCATTCTGGTCTGATGGAACCATTCTTTTGTCAGGCGAATTGCCCCTTGCCTTTTTTTCTCAATCCATGTATACTTAAGCCACAATGAGAATATTAGGAAAACAGGGGTTTAAATATGATTAGTGCAAATAATGTCACATTGAGAGTGGGAAAGAAAGCCTTATTTGAGGATGTGAATATCAAATTCACAGAGGGGAATTGCTATGGCCTGATTGGTGCCAACGGGGCAGGGAAATCTACATTTTTAAAAATCCTTTCCGGACAGCTAGAGCCAACGAACGGAGACGTGGTAATTTCCCAGGGACAGCGTTTGTCCTTTCTGCAGCAGGATCATTTTAAATATGATGAATTCCCGGTGCTTGATACGGTGATTATGGGGAATCCCCGGCTGTATCAGGTGATGAAGGAAAAAGATGCTATTTATATGAAAGAGGATTTTACTGATGAGGATGGCATTAAGGCTGCTGATTTGGAGGCAGAATTTGCAGAAATGAATGGCTGGGAAGCCGAGTCGGATGCTGCCAATTTGCTGAATGGTCTGGGAGTGGATACGGAGTTTCATTATACGCCTATGAGTGATCTGACAGGTGCTTTAAAGGTAAAGGTACTGCTGGCTCAGGCGCTTTTTGGCAATCCGGACATTCTGCTTTTGGATGAGCCCACCAACCATCTGGATTTAGATGCAATTGCCTGGTTGGCGGACTTTCTGATCAATTTTGAAAATACAGTGATAGTGGTTTCTCATGACCGGTATTTCCTTAACAAGGTTTGTACCAATATTGCAGATATCGATTATGGTAAGATTCAGCTTTATGCTGGTAACTATGATTTCTGGTATGAGTCCAGTCAGCTGATGGTCAAGCAGATGAAGGAGGCCAATCGCAAGAAGGAAGAGAAGATCAAGGAGCTGCAGGAGTTTATCCAGCGCTTCTCTGCCAATGCCTCAAAATCCAAGCAGGCAACCTCTAGAAAGCGGGCTCTGGAAAAGATTGAGCTGGATGATATCAAGCCGTCTAGCAGAAAATATCCTTATATTGATTTTCGTCCCTTTCGGGAGATCGGTAATGAGGTCCTCAGTGTGGAGAATCTTACAAAGACAATTGATGGTGTCAAGGTCTTAGACGGGCTGACCTTTACTTTAGGGAGAGAGGACAAGGTGGCTTTGGTAGGTCCTAATGAGCAGGCAAAGACGGTTCTCTTTAAGATTCTGGCCGGAGAGATGGAGCCAGACGAAGGCTCTTATAAGTGGGGGCTGACCACTACTCAGTCTTATTTCCCTAAGGATAACAGCGGGGAGTTTGACAATGATGATACAATAGTGGACTGGCTGACTCAGTATTCTCCGGAGAAAGACGCTACTTATGTGCGTGGCTTTTTGGGGCGGATGTTGTTTGCTGGTGAGGATGGTGTGAAGAAAGTGAAGGTGTTGTCCGGTGGCGAAAAGGTACGCTGTATGCTTTCAAAGCTGATGATATCAGGTGCGAATGTGCTGATGTTAGATGAGCCCACGGATCATTTGGACATGGAGGCAATCACCGCCTTAAACACAGGTTTGGTGAAATTCCCTGGTGTGTTGATTTTTTCTTCCCGCGATCATCAGATTGTGCAGACTACGGCTAACCGGATTATGGAGATTGTAGGTGGAAAGCTGATTGATAAGATCACTACCTATGACGAGTATCTTGCCAATGATGAGATGGCAAGAAAGCGTTTCGTGTTCTCTGTGTCAGAGAAACAGGCAGAGGATAACTGATAAGGAATAGAGCTTGTCTAAGGATTCATGCAACACCAGATTAACAATGAAAAGGCGATGGAAGACTTCAATATTGAAATCTTCATCGCCTTTTAATAATGTCCGTATTCATTGGCTGAGAAAAATCCTTTCGATTTTTTGTTGTGCAGCTAACTCGTCTGATCCGTTGAAAAAAAATACCAGTGATTTTGCACGTGCCGACATGTCCCGAATCATTTCATCGTAGCTTTTCACATTGATCTGCTTGTTATTGCAGTTAATATAGATGTCGCAATCAAATGCGCGTGCTGTGTGGATAAGAAATGAAATCGGTACGGGAGTGCAGCGGCGACATGTGTCTATTTGCCTTCTGATCAATCCCATCAACCTCCTTTTGTAAGGGAATTCCATTTGAAACCTTCGCAAGTAAATGAGTTAAAGATGAACATACCAAACAGCATAAATTGGATATAAAGTTAGTATATCACAAAAAATGTAAGAAAACAATAAGATATTTGTTAATAATTATATAATTTTTTTGAGTTCTGTATATTGGGAATGATTAGAAAAAATATTTGACAATATATGGAAAATAATAGTTTTGATAAAAAATACCCTAGTTATATGATAGGAAAACTTTGCTTGTTCCATAAAAACAGCAGAAGAGTCTTTAGAAAAACATGATTTGTCGATAAATACTTCTTGACAAATTCTTCAATCTTATATAGAATACAAATAAATATTTTGAATATCAAAACATTTGAGATTAAAACTAAATTTAAGAATTATTTTTAAGGCATTATTTTTTGCATCAAGACATCAAAATATAAGGGATAAGTTATGACAGGCAAAATAATAGGAACCGGCTCCTACGTGCCGGCACGGATTGTAACCAATGATGAGCTGGCACAGATTGTAGACACCAGCGATGAATGGATTGCCGGGAGAACTGGTATCCGGCAACGGCGGATCGCCGTGGAGGAGAGCACCAGCTATATGGCAGCAGAAGCGGCCAAAAGGGCTTTGGAAAACGCCGGCACAGATGCAGAGGAGCTGGAGCTGATTCTTGTGGGAACTACTTCGGGGGATCATTGCTTTCCCAGTGTGGCCTGCGAAGTACAGGCAGCCTTGGGAGCAGGCAATGCAGTGGCTTATGATGTGAGCGCTGCCTGTTCCGGATTTTTGTTTGCCATGGATACGCTTTGGGCATTTATCCGGGCCGGGGTGTATAAGACCGGGCTGGTGATAGGGGCAGACTGTCTCAGTAAGCTGACTGACTGGAGGGATCGGAGTACCTGTGTGCTTTTTGGTGACGGGGCCGGGGCAGCAGTAATGAAAGCGGCGGATTCCGGCCTTATTCAGACGGTTATGGGTTCTGATGGGAATCGCTGGAATGTGCTTTCCTGTGTGTCTCGCACGAATGGCAGCTTTGCAGATGGAAAAGCGCCTCAGCTGGGATTTTTGCATATGGATGGACAGGAAGTGTTTAAATTTGCTGTTAAGAAGGTTCCGGAATGTATTCATCAGGTGTTGGAGGAGTCAGATACCGACATAGAGCAGGTTAAATACTTTGTGCTTCATCAGGCGAACTACCGGATTGTGGAGGCAGTGGCAAAACGACTTAAACAGCCCCTGGACAAATTTCCTATGAATATGGAATATTATGGAAATACTTCCGCAGCAACAGTTCCGATCCTTTTGGATGAGATGAACCGGGAAGGACGGCTAAAACCAGGAGATCGGATTATGTTGTCTGGGTTTGGGGCAGGACTGACCTGGGGAGCAGCGCTGCTGGAATGGTAGTCCATAGATTTTCTTTTTAAGAAAATTTATATAGAAAAAATTATAAAGTCCCACTATAATGGGGAAGGCAATGCCAAAAAGCATATGAAAGAAAAGGAGAGTAAAACCATGTTAGAAAGAATGAAAGAGATTATCGCAGAGCAGTTGAGTGTTGAGGAGGATATTGTTACAGAGGCAGCTTCCTTCAAAGAGGATTTGGGAGCAGATTCTTTGGATCTGTTTGAACTGGTGATGGCTTTGGAGGATGAGTATTCCATTGAGATTCCTTCCGATGATCTGCAGAATCTGCTGACAGTTGGCGATGTGATGAATTACCTGAAGGATAAAGGTGTGGAGGCGTAATGCCCTGCACCTTCCTCTTATATTTATAGGATTTACAGAAAGCTTGAAATAGCATAGTGGAGGAATGTATGAATACTAGAATTACGGAACTATTGGGAATTGAGTATCCGGTTATTCAGGGTGGCATGGCTTGGGTGGCGGAGAATCATCTGGCGGCGGCTGTTTCAGAAGCCGGGGGACTGGGGCTGATTGGCGGCGCCAATGCGCCAGGTGAGGTGATCCGTGATTATATCCGCAAGGTGAAGGAAGTGACGGACAAGCCTTTTGGCGTTAATGTAATGCTTATGAGTCCCCATGCGGATGATGTGGCCAGGGTGGTTGTGGAAGAAGGCGTTAAGGTGGTGACTACCGGTGCCGGCAACCCGGAAAAATATATGGATATGTGGAAGGAAGCGGGGATCCGTGTGATACCAGTGGTTGCTTCCGTGGCCCTGGCAAAGCGTATGGAGAAATATGGTGCAGATGCAGTGGTGGCAGAGGGTACAGAGTCCGGCGGCCATATCGGTGAGGCGACCACCATGACTCTGGTACCTCAGGTGGTGGATGCAGTGTCCATTCCAGTGATTGCAGCTGGTGGCATTGGTGACGGCAGAGGCATTGCAGCTGTTTTTATGCTGGGAGCAGAAGCTGTTCAGATGGGAACCCGCTTTTTGGTGGCAAAGGAATGTGTGGTTCATCAGAACTATAAAGATCGGGTTATCAAGGCAAAGGATATCGATTCCACAGTTACAGGCAGAAGCCATGGACACCCGGTGCGTGGCCTGCGCAATCAGATGACCAGAGAATATATGCGACTGGAGCAGGAAGGAAAGAGCTTTGAGGAGCTGGAATATCTGACTCTGGGTATGCTGCGAAAAGCAGTGCAGGAAGGGGATGTGGTTCATGGCACAGTGATGGCAGGCCAGATCGCCGGGATGGTAAACAAAGAACAGACTTGTAAAGAAATGATTGACGAGATGATGGAGCAGGCCAGAAAACTTTTGGGTAGATAAGACCAGCAGAGCGGAGCAGAAAACCAGCAGGAGAAAGAAGGAGTACAGTCAATGAGTAAGATTGCATTTATTTATCCGGGACAGGGTGCGCAGGTGTGCGGAATGGGCCAGGACTTTTATGAGCAGACAAAAGTTGGAAAGCAGGTATTTGACCTGGCTAGTGAGCTGCTGGGGTTTTCTGTTCCAGAGCTGTGTTTTACAGAAAATGAGCGTTTGGATATTACGGAGTACACCCAGGCTGCCATGGTAACGGTCAGTATTGCCATGACAAAGGTGCTGGAGGAAAAGGGGTTAAAGCCAGATGTGACAGCAGGCCTTAGCCTGGGAGAATATTGTGCCCTCTATGCTGCGGGGGTGATGAGCGAGGCAGATGCCATTGCCACTGTAAGGCAAAGGGGAATCCTGATGCAGGAGGAGGTACCTGTAGGACAGGGGGCTATGGCAGCAGTGCTGGCTATGGATGCCCCATCGATTGAGGCAGTGATTGCTGATATAGAAGGGGTACAGATCGCCAATTACAATTGTCCGGGCCAGATCGTTATTTCCGGAAAAAAGGAAGCTGTGGAATTTGCCTGTAGTAAGCTGAAGGAGGCCGGGGCAAAGCGCACGGTTATGCTGAATGTAAGCGGACCTTTCCACTCCCGGATGCTGACCGGGGCAGGGGAGAAGCTGGGCAAAGTGCTAGATACAGTGGAGGTACATACTCCCCAGGTTCCCTATGTGGCCAATGTGACGGCTCAGTATGTGACAGATGCAGCTTGTGTAAAACCCCTTTTGGTGGAGCAGGTGTCCTCCTCTGTTCGATGGCAGCAGAGTATGGAGCTACTCCTGGCGGATGGGGTGGATACTTTTGTTGAAATCGGGCCGGGGAAAACCCTGGCAGGATTTATGAAAAAGATTAACCGGACGGTAAAAGTCCTTAATATAGAAAAACTGGAAGATGCAGAGCGAGTGGCAGCAGAATTGCTGTAAGAGCTGATTCTGTAAATCGATTATAGAGGAACACGAGGATTACTGCAAAAGGAAAAACGGAGGTAAAGGAATGCTGACAGACAGGATTGCGGTGATAACCGGAGGCAGTCGCGGGATTGGCAGGGAGATTGCAATGACCCTGGCAGCGAAGGGGGCTGTGGTTATTGTGAATTATAATGGATCCGCTGAGAAGGCGGAGGCGGTAGTGAAGGAGATTCAGGCAGCAGGCGGCAAGGGGGAAGCAGTACAGTGTAATGTTTCCGATTTTGAAAAGGCAGCAGAGCTGATGGAGTATGTGGTAAAGAAGTATGGCCGGATCGATATTCTGGTGAACAATGCCGGAATCACGAGAGATGGCCTGGTGATGAAGATGAGTGAGGAAGATTTTGATGCTGTGATTGCCACGAATCTTAAAGGGGCATTTAACTGCATCCGCCATGTGGCAAGACAGATGGTGAAGCAGCGGGCCGGGCGGATTATCAGCATTTCATCTGTGTCCGGGGTTCTTGGAAATGTGGGTCAGGCCAATTACAGTGCTTCCAAGGCAGGACTGATTGGTCTTACCAAGACGGTGGCCAGAGAGATGGCTAGTCGGGGAGTCACGGTCAATGCAGTGGCGCCGGGCTTTATTGATACGGAGATGACGCAGGTTTTATCAGATAAGGTAAAGGAATCCGTTATGGAGCAGATCCCTATGAAGCGCTTTGGTGCAACAAAGGATATCGCCAATACTGTGGCATTTTTGGCATCAGATGATGCCGGTTATATCACAGGACAAGTGATCTGTGTGGATGGCGGTATGGCAATGTAGGATTGGAACACAGGAAGATCAAGGAGAGTGGATTATGAGCAGAAGAGTGGTCGTAACGGGACTGGGTGCAATTACCCCGATTGGCAATAATGTGGAAGAGTTCTGGAACGGATTGAAAGAAACGAAGGTGGGGATCGGACCCATCACTTACTTTGACACCGGAGATTATAAGGCAAAGCTGGCTGGTCAGGTAAAGGATTTTGACCCCAAAAAGTATATGGATCCCAAGGTGGCAAAAAGGATGGAGCAGTTTTGTCAGTTTGCGGTGGCTGCCACCAAGGAAGCTCTTGCAGATGCAGCACTTGATATGGAAAAGGAGGATCCTTACCGGGTGGGAGTCAGCGTGGGCTCTGGTATCGGAAGCCTTCAGTCCATTGAGCGGGAGCACAAAAAGCTGCTTGAGAAGGGACCAGGCCGGGTGAATCCTCTTCTGGTTCCTCTGATGATCAGCAACATGGCAGCGGGAAACGTGGCAATTCAGTATGGTTTAAAGGGAAAATGCATCAATGTGGTGACTGCCTGTGCCACAGGTACACACAGCATCGGTGAGGCATTCCGTGCAATCCAGTACGGTGAGGCGGACGTAATGGTGGCAGGTGGCACAGAGTCCAGCATTACGCCTATCGGTGTGGCAGGCTTTAGCGCTCTGACAGCACTCAGCACCTCTCAGGATCCCATGAGGGCGTCCATTCCTTTTGACAAGGAAAGAAACGGCTTTGTAATGGGAGAAGGGGCAGGTGTTGTGATTCTGGAATCCTTAGAGCATGCCCAGGCGAGAGGGGCAAAGATCTATGCAGAGTTGGCAGGCTATGGGGCAACCTGTGATGCTTACCATATTACCTCCCCGGCAGAAGATGGAAGCGGTGCGGCCAAAGCTATGGAGGTGGCAATTGCAGATGCAGGATTAAAACCTGAAGATGTGGACTACATCAACGCCCATGGAACCAGCACTCATCACAATGATCTTTTTGAGACAAAGGCGATCAAGCTGGCCTTAGGGGAGTATGCCAAAAAAGTGAAAATTAGTTCCACCAAATCCATGATCGGTCATTTGCTGGGAGCAGCCGGTGGTGTGGAGTTTATTGCCTGTGTTAAGTCCATAGAAGATGGATTTGTTCATGCTACAGCAGGACTTGCGGTGGATGACCCGGAGTGTGATCTGGATTATGTGAAAGGCGAGGGTGTGGCTATGGAGGTGAATTGTGCTATCAGCAATTCGCTGGGCTTTGGTGGTCACAATGCCACACTTCTGGTTAAGAAATTCCAGGGCTGAGGAGGAAGCGAAAATGACAATAGATGAGATTGTAACATTGATTCAGGCAGTGTCAGACAATGGTTTGACCAGCTTCGTATATGAAGAAGGGGATCAGAAGTTGATCCTGAAAAAGAAAAAGAAGAAAAATGTCGCTCAGGCTCCGGTGGCCCCGGTAGTGATTTCCCAGCCGGCAGCGCCGGTGATGAGCCCGGTGGCGGTGGCTGTGCCTGCGGCTGCATCTGCATCTGCATCTGAGACAGGGCTTGTAAATGCCCAGAAGGATGTGGAGGCTGCTTCAAAGGACAATCATGAAAAGAGTGTGGATATTGGATCGGATAAGGTGGTCACCTCTCCATTGGTGGGAACCTTTTACAGTGCGCCGTCACCGGAAGCAGATGCCTTTGTCCAGGTGGGAGACATGGTTAAAAAGGGTCAGGTTTTGGGAATCATTGAGGCTATGAAGCTGATGAATGAGATTGAAAGCGAATATGACGGTGTGGTGGAAGCCATTCTTGTGGAAAATGAGAATGTGGTAGAGTACGGACAGCCGCTGTTCCGTATCCGATAGATGAGATGGAGGGAAAAATGAAGCTGGGAATTAAAGAGATCCAGGAGATTATTCCGCACAGACATCCTTTTTTGCTGATTGACTGTATTGAGGAGCTGGAGCCAGGAGTGAGGGCAGTAGGTTATAAGTCCATTACCTACAATGAGCCCCAGTTTGCGGGGCATTTTCCCCAGGAGCCGGTAATGCCGGGAGTGCTGATGGTTGAAGCACTGGCGCAGGTGGGGGCAGTGGCTATTTTGAGTGTGGAGGAAAATAAGGGAAAGACCGCTTATTTTGGAGCCATCAATAATGCTAAATTCAAACAAAAGGTGGTGCCCGGAGATCGTCTGCGCTTAGAGTGTGAGATTATTAAGCAAAAAGGGCCTGTGGGAATCGGAAAGGCTGTGGCCACCAATGCAGAGGGTAAGGTGGCCGTGTCTGCAGAATTGACCTTTATGATTGGATAATACGAGGTGGGCTTATGTTTGAGAAGATATTGATCGCAAACCGCGGCGAGATCGCAGTGCGGATTATCCGTGCCTGCCGGGAGATGGGGATCAAAACAGTGGCAGTTTATTCAGAGGCAGACAGAGACAGCCTGCACACCCTGCTGGCAGATGAAGCGATCTGCATTGGTCCGGCACCTTCCGGACAGAGCTATCTGAATATGGAACGGATCCTGGCAGCCACTGTGGCCATGAAGGCAGAAGCAATCCATCCAGGTTTTGGATTCCTCTCAGAGAACAGCAGATTTGCTGAGCTGTGCGAAAAGTGCAGCATCACATTTATTGGTCCGTCTGCAACGATTATCAATCGCATGGGCAATAAATCAGAGGCACGCAAAACAATGATGGAGGCCGGGGTACCGGTGGTTCCCGGAGGAAAGGAGCCGGTACACACGGCAGAGGAAGCCTTAGCTCTTGCAAAGCAGATCGGTTTCCCGGTGATGATTAAGGCATCTTCTGGTGGAGGTGGAAAGGGGATGAGAATCTCCTACAAAGAAGAAGATTTTGAGGCCAATTTCCAGAATGCCCAGATGGAGTCCATAAAGGGTTTTTCTGATGATACAATGTATTTGGAGCGATATATCGAGAAGCCAAGACATATCGAGTTTCAGATTATGGCAGACAAGCATGGGAATGTAGTCCATTTGGGGGAGAGAGACTGTTCAATCCAGCGGCGCCATCAAAAGGTGTTAGAGGAATCCCCTTCCATTGCCATTTCCAGAGAGCTTCGGCAGAGGATGGGGGAAACCGCTGTTCTGGCTGCCAAGACTGTGGGATATGAAAATGCTGGTACAATCGAATTTTTGCTGGATAAGGATAAGAATTTCTATTTTATGGAGATGAATACCCGGATTCAGGTGGAACATCCGGTAACGGAAATGGTTAGTGGTCTGGATCTGATCAAGGAACAGATCCGGGTGGCGGCAGGAGAGCCTTTGAGTGTGTCCCAGAAGGATATCCAAATTAAGGGACATGCTATTGAGTGCCGCATCAATGCGGAAAATCCGGCAAAGAATTTTATGCCGTGCCCGGGAATCATTACCAATGTCCATGTGCCAGGAGGAAACGGTGTGCGGGTGGACACCCATATTTATAATGATTATAAGGTTCCGGCCAACTATGATTCCATGCTGATGAAGCTGATTGTCCATGGAAAGGATCGGGAGGAAGCCATTGCCAAGATGCGGAGCGCCTTGGGAGAGCTGATTATCGAGGGAATTGATACAAATCTTGACTTCCAGTTTGAAATTTTGTGTCATTCAGCTTATGAGGATGGGGATACGGATACTCATTTTATTCAGACGTATTTCCCTCAATATTGTAAGTAAAGAACGGCTGCTTTTCCTTGAGGGAAATGAGCGGGGCTAAAGGCCGGTAAATAGCAGCGGGAATACAGAGAAAGGGATGTTCGGTTATGTTAAAAAATATGTTTAAGAAAACATACACAGTTATTGATAACAGGTATAAGACCCAGAGGAAAGAGGAGGAGCCGAGCATTCCCCAGGGGCTCTGGCGCAAGTGCAATAAGTGCGGGCAGCCGATCTATGTGGAGGATGTGACCAACAATTTCTATGTCTGTCCCAAGTGCGGAGGATATTTCCGTGTTCACGCATACCGGCGGATTGAGATGCTGGTGGATGAAGGTACCTTTGAGGAGTGGAACAGCCAGATGGATTTTTCCAATCCTCTGAATTTTCCCGGGTATGAGAAAAAGGTGCAGGCGGTTCGGGAAAAGACAAGGCTGAATGAGGCAATTGTTACTGGGAAAGGAGAGATCGGCGGACAAAAAGCAGCTATCGGAGTCTGTGACGCAAGATTTCTCATGAGCAGCATGGGCCATGTGGTCGGAGAGAAAATTACCTGGATGGTGGAAGAAGCCACCAGGCAGGAGCTTCCGGTGATTATTTTTGCATGCTCTGGCGGCGCCAGGATGCAGGAAGGGCTTGTCTCCCTTATGCAGATGGCCAAGACCTCTGCCGCTCTGAAGCGCCACCACGAGGCTGGTCAGCTTTTTGTCAGTGTTCTGACAGACCCTACCACAGGTGGTGTGACTGCCAGCTTTGCTATGTTAGGAGATATCATCTTAGCAGAGCCCAACGCGCTTATAGGCTTTGCAGGCCCCCGGGTGATTGAGCAGACTATACGGCAGAAGCTTCCGGAGGGTTTTCAGAGAGCAGAGTTTCTTCTGGAACATGGTTTTGTTGACAAGATTGTGGAGCGGAAAGATCAGAAGAAGGTTCTGGCACAGATACTTCAGCTCCATAAGCAGAAAACGCCAGGTACTTTTGAGGAAGGATTGGGAAAATATGCTGCTGGGGTGAATACCGGCAGAACCTTGGAAAACCTGCGGGGGTCAGCAGATATTTGTCCGGGAAACGGGAGACAGGAAGGAAAAACTGCTTGGGAAACGGTTCAGCTGTCCCGGGCTTCTAACCGCCCTGTGGCAACGGATTACATGGAGGAGCTTTTTGATGATTTCGTGGAGTTTCATGGAGACCGGTATTTTGGAGATGATGGTGCTATCGTAGGGGGAATTGCTTCTTTTCAGGGGATGCCGGTGACTGTGATTGGCCAGCAGAAGGGAAAGAACACGAAGGATAACATAAAGCGGAATTTTGGAATGCCCTCCCCAGAGGGCTACCGTAAGGCGCTTCGTCTGATGCAGCAGGCTCAGAATTTCGGCCGCCCCATTATCTGCTTTGTGGATACGCCAGGAGCATTTTGCGGACTGGAAGCAGAGGAGCGGGGACAGGGAGAGGCTATTGCCCGAAACCTGTTTGAAATGGCTGCTCTGACGGTGCCAGTGCTTTCTATTGTAATCGGGGAAGGCGGCAGTGGAGGAGCCCTGGCTCTGGCAGTGGCCAACCAGGTATGGATGCTGGAAAATGCTATTTACTCAATCTTGTCACCAGAGGGTTTTGCATCGATCTTGTGGAAGGATAGCAAGAAGGCGCCGGATGCTGCCCGGGTGATGAAGATCACAGCTGCTGATTTGTATGAACGAGGATTGATTGAGCAGATTATCCCAGAGGAGGAGCCGGCTAGTCTGGAAACACTTCCTATGCTGGCAGATATGATCCGGTACAAAATGGAAGAATTTTTATTCAGGTATGAAGCTATGTCTCCGGAGGAGATTTTAGAGGAGCGCTATCAGCGTTTCAGAAATATATAAAGCAGGCAAGGAGGGGAAGGCATGAAAAAATTTGGTCCGTTGGTAATCGGGGATCTGACAGCGAAGTATCCTGTTATACAGGGAGGGATGGGGGTTGGAATCAGCCTTTCCTCACTGGCCGGGGCAGTAGCCAGGGCAGGCGGAATAGGGCTTATCTCTACGGCCCAGATCGGGTTTCGGGATCCGGATTTTTTAAAGGAGCCTATGGCGGCTAACATGCGGGCGATCCGGTCGGAGTTTGAGAAAGCACGGAAGATTGCACCAAAAGGAATAATTGGATTTAATATTATGGTGGCCACCAGAAATTATGCTCAGTATGTGAAGGAAGCCATTAAGGCCGGGGCGGACATCATTATCTCTGGCGCAGGTCTGCCGGTGGATTTGCCTGGATATCTGGCTGAGGCAAAGCGTCTTGCCGCTGAAGCAGGGGAGTCTGTGTACACCAAGATCGCGCCCATTGTCTCCACAGCCAAGTCTGCCATGGTGATCTGTAAAATATGGGATCGGAAATACCATCAGATTCCGGATTTAGTAGTGATTGAGGGGCCACTGGCAGGCGGTCATCTGGGATTTACCAGGGAGCAGCTGGCGGCATATGGTGCTGACACAGATAATGTGATAAAGACTTATGACAAAGAAGCATATGATGAGGAGATTCGTGGCATTATAAAAGTGGTAAGACAGTTTGAAGAAAAATATGGCAGCCATATTCCGGTTGTTCTTGCCGGAGGCATTTACACTCATGAGGACGTGGAACATGCTATGGAATTGGGTGCGAACGGTGTACAGGTGGGAACCCGATTTGTGACAACCCAGGAATGCGATGCGCCTATGTCCTATAAGCAGGCTTATCTGGATGCCACAGAGAAGGATATTGTGATCACAAAGAGCCCCGTGGGTATGCCGGGGCGG
Source organism: Lachnospiraceae bacterium (assembly GCA_022794255.1). Classification (GTDB taxonomy): domain Bacteria; phylum Bacillota; class Clostridia; order Lachnospirales; family Lachnospiraceae; genus Brotaphodocola. The sequence goes on along the minus strand of JAAWEL010000036.1, from coordinate 71,786 downwards.
GCGATCCGGAATGTATTTCTGGATAACACTGCAGGAAAGAAAACAAGGATTGAACATTGTTATCAGTGTCTGGAGCACTGTGATCCGAAAAATATTCCCTATTGCATCACAAGGGCATTGTCAAATGCGGCGGAGGGAGATTTGGATCACGCGCTGCTGTTCTGTGGAAGCAATGCCTGCCGGTGTGACCAGATAGAGACCGTTGACGGAGTGATCGGAGATCTGATGGGGCTGACGGCAGAGGCATAGCCCCCAAAATCCACAGAAAAGCATCATAAAACCAGGCTCCTGTCCATAGATTGAAACAAAGAGCAGAAAACGAGAAAAATATGTTAAACTATCTGTGGGGTTTTATGATTTTGGCAGGTATGCTTTGGGGGGCATCCAATGACAGCCTGGAGGCAGTGACTCAGGAGCTTTTGGATTCGGCAGCAGGTGCGGTAAGTCTTGGTATTGTTATGGTAGGGATAATGTCTTTCTGGTGCGGGATTTTAGAAATTGGAAAACGGGCAGGGCTGATCGACTGGCTGGCAGAAAAGCTGGGACCGGTCCTGACCTTTCTTTTTCCCGATCTGGAAAAGGATCACCCGGCCCGGCTGCCGATTGCGGTCAACATGGTGGCAAACATGCTGGGACTGGGAATGGCAGCCACCCCGGCAGGTTTGGAAGCCATGAGGCTTTTGCAGCAGGATGAGACTTTAAGTGTCAACAAAAATACCGCCAGCAATGCAATGTGTACTTTTCTGATTATTAATATCTCATCCCTTCAGCTGGTTCCCATCAGCATGATTGCCTACCGGAGCCAGTACGGCTCTGAAAATCCTGCAAGAATTCTTGGACCGGCTTTGTTTGCAACCGCTTGTTCCACACTGGCGGCAGTGATTTTCTGTAAGCTTATGGAGATTGGAAAGGCGGTGAGCCGGAAATGATCCAATGGATATCCAATATGCTTGTTCCCTTGCTTGTCAGTTATATAGTAGGCTTTGGCCTGCTTTCTAAACGGCCGGTGTTTGACGATTTCCTTGCAGGAGCAAAGGAAGGTATGCGGATGGTAGCTGGGATTCTTCCCACACTGATCGGTCTGATGACTGCAGTGGGAGTTATGCGGGCTTCCGGCTTTTTGGATGCTGTCAGCGGGTATCTGTCTGGTCCGGCATCATGGCTGCATCTTCCGGCGCCATTGATTCCCTTGACTTTAGTCCGGTTGGTTTCCAATTCAGCCGCCACTGGATTGGCACTGGATATTTTTGCCCGCTATGGCCCGGATTCCTTTCTGGGAATGGCGGCTTCTGTGATGATGAGCAGCACGGAAACCGTATTTTATTGTATCAGTATCTATTTCGGTTCAGTCCATGTGACAAAGACCCGCTATGTGCTTCCAGGAGCGCTGTTTGCTACAGCAGCCGGGATTGCCGCCAGTATTTATATGGCCTTTTTCACAAAATAGACACAACCTTGTAAGAATTTCCTAAGGAATTGCAGGTTGCCTGACCGGAGAAAATCATGTATAATCATTGGGAAGCTTTTGTCTTCCGAAAGAGTGAGGGAGATTTGTGGATACTTATAAGATGCTTAACAGCGCATTAGTCAATTTGTTTCGAGATGTGATGAACTTGGAGGAGCAGGCCATTATCACTTCTGAATACAGGGATATCACAAACAACGACATGCATGTAATCGAGGCTGTGGGAGTTGGCGAGCCGAAAAACATGTCCGCTATTGCGAAAGCCCTTTCTGTGACAGTGGGAACCTTGACGATTGCGATGAACAGCCTGGTAAAAAAAGGCTATGTGAACCGGGAGAGAGGAAAGGAAGACCGCCGGGTGGTCTATATCTCCCTGTCGGAGAAGGGAAAATGCGCCTATCGGCATCACGAGGAGTTCCATCGCCACATGATTGATGAGATTTTAAAAGATCTGACGAAAGAGGAGACGAAAGCGCTGGTAAAATCACTGGCAAAGCTGGATCAGTGGTTTCGTAGATTTCAACAGGATTGAAGGAGGCATTTTTCGTTATGAAAAAGGCGAACATGCGTATTGTGAAAAGTGTTTTATGTGCAACAGGGGTAATGATGGTCTTGTCGATGGCAGCATGTACCCCCACGCCAGAGAAGGGGAAAACCGGCGAGGTAAAGCAGACGGAAGCTGCCCAGTCAGCTCCTGTAAAAAATCCGGATCCGACTGCTCCTGTGCTGGATGTGGTTTCCATCTATAGCGTTAGCAGTGATGGCAGCAAGCTGGAGGGAACTATGGATGCAGTGGAAGATCTGAATGAAAATTCTCTGACTGAGCTGCTGATTCAGTATGGAGTGCTGGAGGAAGGCACGGAGGTTCTTAGTTTTAAGGCAGAAGGGGCGCCTAGCAGTGAGGAAGTAGGGCCAGGAGTGGTGGTTATTCCAGGCGTTGAGAGTGATGTGAAGGAGTATGGAACCTTGAATCTTAGTAAGTTTCCGGATGATAAAAATCAGATCCTTCTTCAGGCTGTGGCTAATACATTTATCGAGAATATGAATGTAGTCTATTTGACGATTCAGGTAAATGGAGAGACTGTGGCAGAGAATCTGGCCATGACAGATGCAGGAAAATAAAACGTAAAATAATGCACAGGTATATGATAGCGCCGGAACAGCTCTTCATATACCTGTTTTTGTTTGCTGTGGCAATCATTTCCTGTTCTTTTGATTTGCCAGCCAGGAAGTGAAATATGCCTGGATTACATCAAATGGTGCATCGCCCATGTTCAGTAGAAAGGTATGAAATGCCATAGGATCAAACTGATCTCCTAACTCCTTTTCAGCAGTCTGCCTCATATTCATAAATTCCATAAAGCCTACATAATAAGAGAGATAATTGGCCGGATTTTCAATCATGGCGATGTAGAGGGCATCGGTCAGATCACCAGGGTCCTCATAATAGTCTGTCAGATATTCCCGCACCTGTTCCCGGTTCCATCCCATATAGTTAATGTAAACATCCAAACAGGCGTGAAGGCCTAATGTGGCAATAGAATTGGCAGCCAAAAGTTCTCCCATCTCAGGGCGCAGACCATTATCCATAAAATAGGAAAGATATTCCACATAGGTAGCCCAGCCTTCGCTGTAGCCTTTAAAGGACAAAAGCTGACGGATGTCTGTCTTACAATGGGTGTGGAAATATACATTCTGATATAAATGTCCTGGATAACCCTCATGAGCCAGGGTATTATACAGTTCATTGGAGGCGAAACGGGGATTTTCGTTAATAAAAATTACATTATCCTGGTAATCATCAATAGGTGATACCAGATAGAAAGCTGGGCTGAGTGCCAGCTCTAAGGACTTTGGCACAGTTTTAAGGGTGTAATTGCATTCTGCGAGAGGAGGAAACTCTTTCTGCGACAAAGATTTTAATTCTTCAATCATGTCTTCAGGATTTGTCTGGCGATAGGAGTAGGTGTCCAGCTCTTCGGCCAGCTCTGGATGGTATCGGAGCAGCAAAGAGGTCTGAACCAGTTGCTTATTCATGGTTAGCTCCATGTCTCGAAGAAGGTCTTCTATAGAGGAATAGGAGGTGCCAGTGGCGCTGTACACCAGATATTCATAATATTCTTTGCCCTGGGGATAAGCACACAGGCCTTTTTCTTCGGAGCCAGTATCACGCATACTGTTTAACCCGTCAATCAATATCTGGTAGGCAGGAACAAAGTGATCTTCTAAAAGAGCTTCATTTTTCTGGCGGTAGGCTTTTTTCTCCTCCTCTGTCAACTCTGGTAAAGAGTCCAGCCGGCTGTTGAAGGTATCGATCATGAAATTGTCTCCAGGAGTCAGAAGATACCCTTCGCAGGACTCGATCAGGTGATCAAGAAGCAGATTGCTGATCATTAATCCAGCATCTGCTTTCTGGCGCTGGAAATCAAGAAGCTGCTTATAGTATTCATCGATACCTTCTAAAAGCTCCAGATAATCATCCACATCCTGTTTTTTGTAAAAAACATATTCAGACAACAGAATAGGAAGCTGTGCCTGTACACCGATGGTAACAGCCAGAGGCTGGGCATACAGTTCTAGCCCGTAGCTTTTTTCCTCTGTGGCCAAAAAGCTTTGAAGAATACGCTGTGTCAGTCGTTGTTCGCTGGTCAAAAGGGCTGGATCAAACCTTTCCAGCATGGTCTTTAAGCTTTGCTGTTCTTCCCTGGCCTGGGCCATATCCTCTAAGCTGATTTGTCCATACAGAGACTGAGCTTTGTCAATTCCATAGGCAGACGGATCTTTTAACATAAAGTGAAGATCGATTTGCCGTCCGCTTACCTCGTCCCGAAAAAGCTCCTTCATTTGCCGGTCAAATTCTTTTTGAGCCTTTAATTGTTCTTCTTCGAAATGTTCATAGCTTTCAAATATTTCTTCTGGGTAAGGGGCAGCAGTAGTAGGAGCAGCCTCCTCTGGCCTTTTGGAACAGCCGTTAAGTAGAAAGATGCAAAAAACCAGAAAGACCAGAACGAAGCTGGTCAGACGCTTTGGAATATGCCGATTTGGTGCTTTTTGTAGCAGATTCATAGAGTATCCTCCAATGGGTTTTATCTTTTTTTATTAATAATAAACTATATTCAAAGAAAAAACAACTTATGCATGGCTGAATCGTTACAGCTATTTTACAAATAAGATGAGATATGAAAGGGGGAAATGTTATGAAATTGCCATGATAAAATTTTCAGAAAAGAAAAATAAGGAACCAGTGAGGACACTGGTTCCCAAAATATGAACTACTTATGAAGCCACATCCGGTTTTGACGCCTCGGAAAAGGAGATAGCAGCCGTGTTCTTTTTCATAAACAACAGGCCGAAGGATCCAGAACCGCAGTTGCTGGCAATAGCAGAAGAGGCTTTCTGCAGATAGACCCGTTCGAACGGACAATACTGCTGTACCAGCTCCTGAATATATTGAATACTTTTGGCATCCATTCCTGCATAAGTAATAAATAAGATACGCCGGTCAATATTTCTTGCATTCATAAATACTTTTCGGATATAATGTTTTGCAACATGAGCAGAGTTGCCCATTTCCATACCGCCAACCATCATCTTGCTGTTCCGGAGTACAATAACCGGATGCAGCAGAAGCGCATCGCAGAGAATCTGCACCCGCTTGGAGATTTTCCCGGCTTGGCACATCATATGAGTACTGTCAATGATGAAGGCAGAGGAAATATATCGTCTCAGCTTTTTGATGTTTTTTATAATTTCCGCCTTTGGAACATGGTTTTCTGCCTGATAGGCAGCGTGCAAAACGGCCAGTCCCATGCTGCTGGAAAGATGGCCGGAATCCAGAACCGTGACATTTTCAAAGGATTTAGCCGCTTCAAGGGCATTGTGGTATCCAAGACTAACATGCTTTGCCATGGTTATGTGGATCACATTCTGGGCCTTTGTCAGTTTCTCTGCAAAAAATGTTTCATAATCCTCTACACTTGGAGGCTGGGAGAAAGCGTTTTTCCCTGCAGCTATATAGGACAACACTTCATCTGCTTTTAGCTCTGTATCATCTAAAAACCGTCCCTGATCGGTACAGACATAATAGGGACATATAGAAATATCAAACTCTTTTTTCAGAGCTTCAGGAAGGTCGCATACACTGTCTGTGGTAATTATAAGGGAACGCCTTTGTGCCTGCTCAAAGATCAGGACATCTTTGTCGATCTCTGACTGATGAACCTCCATGTTGAGATTTACCAGTTCTCTTGGCAAGACACTTAAAACAGCAGCCTCTAAAAGGGCTCCGCTGACTGGCTTTGCCAGATAACCGCTGAAGCCTTCTTTTCGGTAGAGAAGCTGGTTATCACTTCCTGCATTGGCGGTTAATGCGATCACAGGTACATCCTGACACAAGCCGCCAGCCTGGGTGCGCAGTGCGTGAAGGCACTGGATTCCGTCCATCTCAGGCATCAGGTGATCCATCAAAATTGCATCATAGTGCTGAATGCGCGTCAGCCTTAAACAGTCCGCGGCGCTTAAAGCAGTATCCAGATGAATTTTTGTTGCAGAAAGAAGCTTGCGAACCACCATCAGATTCATTTCATTGTCATCTACAACCAGTATATGTGCTTCTGGCGCTTCAAAGCTTTGCCTGTATTGCTCTCCCTCATGTGTTCTGACACGGGAAGCCAGAGTAAAGGTTCCCAGCTCTTTATTATCTACAATGTCCTGATCCAACATGACAAGGAAGGTTGAACCCTTGGTATAGACGCTGTTGACACTGATCTCACCACCCATCAGCTCTACCAGCTGGTGAACAATGCTAAGGCCCAGCCCAGTGCCTTCAATGTGGCGGTTTTTTTCTTCGTTTACTCGTTTAAAGGCGTTAAAAATATAGGGGATATTTTCTTTTTTTACGCCTTGCCCTGTATCTTCCACAGAGTACCAGACCCGCACTTTGTTCAGTGCCAGGCGTTCGCACCAAATGGAGAGAGTGACAGAACCCTTGCTGGTATATTTTACAGCATTATTTAACAGATTGATAAGAATCTGTTTAATGCGCACTTCATCCCCACAAAGCATACTTGGGATGGAAGAATCCACATGCAACTGGAACTCCAGGCCTTTTTCCCTTGCCTTGATCCAGATCATATTGACAATCTCTGAAAAAAGAGCGCCTGTCTCATAGGAGACATTGACGATTTCCATTTTCTTTGATTTGATCTTGGACAGATCCAGAATATCATTGATGAGAGTCAGCAGCATTTTGCTGGCACCCTGAATATTCCTTGCATTTTCCGCAACATCTTCTGGAATATCTCCCCGAAGAATGATTTCATTTAACCCAATGATGGTGTTAATAGGTGTGCGGATTTCGTGACTCATGCTGGAAAAGAAATTATTCTCCGCCTTATTTAATTCCTCGATTTCCTTTTTTTGCTGCCTGGAAAGCTCATTTTCTTCTTCATAAAGCCTGGTTACAAACAAAAGCAGCACACTGGTCAGCATGCCTACCAAGATAACGGAAATCGCAGAACAAAAGAAATAATGCCCTTCCGTATTGTGCTTGATAAATTCTGGATAATTAAATGAAAAATAATAACAGAGCAGAGTCTCTGCAATACAAAGCAGGAAGAGAATCATCTTGCGCCTTCCCTCCAAGGTAATGCAGATATAAACAAAGCAAAGCACAAACCATTCAGGCACTCCGCTGTAAAATCCGCCTGCTGTAAAAAAGCTTATGGGAAAAATCAGAAGAAGAAGCATAGCAATCGCTGTGGCTCCCACATTAATACATTCCTTCCGGATACTGATTTTCACAATAGCAGCCAGACAGACAAGGCTGGCTGCCAGAATCAACAGATTTATAAAACTCCTTCCCATAAGAAGTGTGATAATCAGAACAACCATACAAATACCAGTAACTACGCGAAACATACGCTCCTGCAGACTAATCTTATGGTCAGAGATTATTTCAAACCATTTGTTCAACACCCCGGTGATACCTCCTGTTTTTCATTATAATCCGGCAATGGTATCGCAAATTTCATCGTACAGGTTCAGCAGTATGGGATGACTGTGATAGATGTATTCTGTATTACCATTCTTGCCTGCCTGCTCCAGCAGCTTTGCCTGTTCTGCCAGCCTTTCCGCACCAATGGTCAAAGAAGTGCTCTTTAACGCATGAACCTTGACCGTGTAATCAGCCCAATTGGCAGCATCATACAAGGCAACAATTTCCGCTCTCTTTTCTTCAGCCTGAGAACAGAACATCCGCAACATTTCCAGATAAAAATCTTCCTCACCGCAGCAGTAATCCAGTCCCAACTGTACATTAATACCAATACGGACAAGGTAAGGATATGGAATGGGAGAATCATCGGTGTCCTCCTCTTCTTGATCTGTATAGCTGTCAGTTGATGAATAGCTCTTGGAACTTTCTGCCTCTAAAACGGGTTCTTCTGGCAAAAAGCCCTCAGAGATTTCTGCTTTTGGTAAGCTTTCCTGTGGAGAAATACTCTCAGAAATTTCTGTCTCCGGCAAGCTTTCCTGTGAAGAAGAGCTCTCGGGAATTTTTGTCTCTTGTATGTTTTCCTGTTCCTGATAATTCTTATCCGGAACACTTGTTTCGGGTAAAACATCCTTAGGAATATTCTCTTTCTGGAATTTCTTCTTTTTCTTCTTTTTTTGCTTCTTTGCACCATTCAGAGAAGAAGGGATGGAAGGGGAAGCCGCCCTTTTTGGAAGATCCTCACAGCTCACAGGTGCTTCGTCATATTGAACCTGGTGCCCTGGCAGTACTTTGCGCAGCACGCGCTCAAGAACAGCACGTTCAATCGGTTTTGGTATAAATTCTGTGAAGCCTTCATTTCTAAACATTTCTCTTGCACCGCTGATCGTATTTGCGGTCAAAGCGATAATTGGCAGTTCCTGATAAATGCCGTTTTTGATCTCACGAATTTGTTTTAGGGTTTCCACACCGTCAAAACCTGGCATCATATGATCCAGGAAAACAATATCATAAGAAGTGTTAGCACAACGCTCCACCGCTTCTCGCCCGCTTAGGCAGGTATCCACCTGTATTCCATAACTGCCCAAAACACCTTTGGCCACTACAAGATTCATCTCTTCATCATCGACAGCCAGAACCCGGACCCCTTCACAGGAAAAAGGCTTGCGCCCTGCGGCCTGTGCTTCTTCAAAGCCATTCGCATTTACCTCGCCATTGAGCAGATTTACGACAGAAAGAGCAGAGAACGGTTTGTGAATCACCAAAAGTCTGCTGTTTTTGTTCAGCAAAAATTCACGTTCTGCAATTACAACTACCTGCAACGTATCAGCAAGCTCTTCATAGTAGGGAATATTCTCTTCATATTCGCTTTGCGTGATAAATACATGGGTCAGAGTATGGCTGTTATGAATCTTTAGCAGCCCGTCAAAATTATGAGCCTGATATCCTTCAATGCCAAGTCCCTTTACCATATGAAAGATCATTTTGTCATAATATCTTCTGACTTCATCGCTGCTGTATTTTTCCGGCCGGAAATAACATGCGATACAAAGACTTTCCGGATGGGAAAGTATCATGGATGGTGTATAGTCAGCTACTCCCTGTGGAATTGTGATCTGAACCTTCAGACCCTGCTGCTCACTGCTGCTAAAGTGCATAAACCCGCCCATGGCATGAAGCAGACCCCGGGCAATGGGGAGCCCAAGTCCAAGTCCGCCTGCGAAACGGTTGCTTCCGGAATCTGCCTGATAAAAATCGTCACACATCTGAGTGATTTGAGAAGCTGTCATACCGATTCCCGTATCGCAAATATCTATGATCAAATTGATTCCATAGCTTTCCGGACGAAACTCAATGCAAACGTCAATACCGCCTTCTTCTGTAAACTTAATGGAATTTTCCAGAAGAATTTTAAGAACATGGGAGATTTTTTCCATATCTCCAATCAGAACAGACGGCATCTTTGGATCCAGATCAAATACCATCTCCAACTGCTGTTTGCTGCTTTGCATGGCAGTCATGGTGATGATATCATTAAGCACAGAAGTGATTCTGTAAGGCTCCTTTGCCGGAGTCAGTGTCCCCTCCACAATTTCTGTGTAGTCCAGCATATTACTGATCAGATTGGACAGACGTTTGCCGGCTAACTGTATAGAATGCATATCTGCCCGGATTTCAGGGGAAATGCCCTTTTCCAATATTACCTCACTGATTCCAAGGACCATATTAATCGGAGTTCTGAGCTCATGAGACACATTGGACAAAAATTCGGCATTCTGCCGGCCTGCAGTTTCCAGCTCTTTAACTGTACTGTCAAATTTTCTCTTTGCTTCCAATCTTCTTTTTATCCGGTATATTGCAATTGCCATTGCCCCTGCCACTACAGTGGCGCCAAGGCCCAGGCGTACAATATTCTGTGTCCCCATGTCAAAGGTAATGGTATGCAGAATAAAAAGATGATACATCAATTCCAACACATACAAGGCGGCTGTCATATATAACAGCCGCTTTTTGTGAAACATGGAAAAAACAAGAATAATCATACAAGCCACAGCGGGGATATCAAAAAGTGTAATTTTATGTACTCCAAAAAAGAAAAAACCAACCATCAGCAGTCCAAAACACAAATTTTCATAGAATGTATCTGAACCAGCCCTTCCTATGTGAAGGCACCATACAAGGGTATTGCCGATTAAAATCACCGGAACCATCCAGGGTTCCCACGACAAGGCTATTATGATCACAATCAGCATTACACCAAACATAGTGACAATACTGGCCAGAAGCAGATGTATACTTGTCTGACCTCTTGTTCTCATTGTTCTTCTTGCTCCTCCAATCCTAGTGCAACTCTTTTAAGCAGCTCTTTTGGGAAAAACGGCTTTTTTAAGTAATTGGCAGCACCCAGGCTAATGGCAGTCCGCACGTCATCCTCATATCCAGAGGCTGTCAAAAAAATAACAGGAATATTCACAGAGGAGTCTTTCATGCGTTTAAACGTTTCCAGTCCATCCATGATCGGCATAGCTATATCAAGAAGAATCAAATCGATTTTCTCATATTTAATTTTATCAAGAGCTTCTCTTCCTGACTCTGCCAGAAGAACATTATAAAATTTCTCCAGGATCATCTGCGTCCTCTTCAAATTCATTGCATCATCATCCACTACTAAAATACGTTTGCGCATACGGCGGCCTCCTTATTTGCTGTCAGAATTTCCTAAATCCTATTAAGGTTTATTTTAAAGCAGGATCGTCATAAAATCAAGTCTAAATGGTTACATAATTTTTGTGAAAAATAGAATGATAGAGGAATACATATCTTGCCATGGTTTCCTTGGCGGGATTAAGAAATCAGAGGGAGATCTGGTGCTGCGCCAATTGTATTCTTTACCTCGATTCCATTGACCTCCACTCCGCCGTCAATGGCAATCACCAGACAGGGACGACCATCAATCAGGCGGTTTTCAACCAGATCCATCCGCTCCGGATTGACCTTGATGATAACATCCGGGGTCTTGACCTCGAAAGCCCGGGAATTGGCAATATTTCCCGCGAAGATAGAAGCCTTTTCTCCTGCCGCCTCATCAAAATTCCTGTCAAAATCCTGTAGCTGTTCTTCCTCTACCCCACTGTTTTCCAGAAGGTTTTTAACCTGATACTTGTCCAGCGTCAGCGGCTCTGGCGCATCCTTATATTCCTCCAGCATCTCATTTAAATTCTCATGAATGGTTTTTACTGTTTCATAATCGCAGGCATCCCCCAAAGTTTCCTCAATGATAGCCTGGAAGGTTTCCTTTTGAAAATCTGCCGTCAGAGGAAGGGGACATCCCAGAAGCTGTTCGATAAAGGAGTCGTGAAGGTTATTGACATTTTTTGAATAGTACAAGGTGCTGTGAATGTCTGAGGAGCGATCATTGAAAGCAGGAAAAAGAAAGCCCAGTTCCGGCATCCCTACCACCCAGTCCCGGGTCCGGTTCTGGAAGATATTTTCCAACTCGTTATAACTGAGGCCTGGCTTTGATAAATCCACCGGACAGATACAACAAAGAATATAGCTGTATACTTCATCCGAGGCATCTTCCATATTCAGGCCATCTGAGGTTTTGCCGGGAATATCATAGGCATCATGAATAAGTAAAATCAGGTAATTTCCGACATACTCATAGGCTTCAATAATCCGGTCATAAAAGGTTTCCAGCAGTGCATCATCCAGAAGCCGGCTGTTGCGAAGCTGAAGCAGAAATTCCTGAGTGCCTCCTTCCATTTCCGTATCCAGTGGAAAATCAAGATTCACCAGGTTTTTCCCCAGAGTCCCGGATAGAGCCTTTCGGAGTATTTCAAAATACTTAAACATGTCCTCCTCAGGCAGAGATAGAAAAGCCTCCTTTAATTCCGTTTTTTTATTTTTCTCCCCATCTACATAACAGCCGCAGATTCTGGTTATGGAACAGGCTGAAGGGGTAAACAGTCGTTTGATTTCAGATATTTCCTTTTTAATCATAATATAGCTGCCTCCAAATCTGGTATGTATGAAACGATGTGTCATGAATTAATATTGTATAATAAGTTGAAGGAAAAAACAATGGCTAATGCCATAAGAGACCTGTACCACAAAACTAATGGTTGTTACAAAGCAGATTTCCTGCTATAATCTATTATACATGAGCACTGAGAATGAATATTCAGGTGGTTGTGCCAGGAAACAGGCGCTCCACCCACAAGGAGACAGATATAATGAAAGAAACAGTAAAAGTAAGAGGCCAATTAAGGCAATATCTCACCTGGCCGCTTCTTCTCTCCCTGTTTCTGATTTTTGGAAACATAGGAGTAACAGCCGTAAGCAAGGCCGGTGGTCTGGTATTATTTCCGTTCACCTTATGTTATATTGCAATCGCTTCCTGGATATACCTGTACCGCAGAAGATATGTCTTAAAAGGTCTGGTGGAATTTTCCGCCGAGTATGCCTGGATTCAAAAACAGCTTTTGTCAGAGATGGCTGTTCCCTACGGTCTGGCAGATGAGGAAGGTCGCCTTTTATGGCTCAATGATGCCTTTCAGGAAATTTTAGCAGAAAAGAAAGCCACATGGAGGAATCTTCTCACCATTTTTCCGGAGGTCACAAAAGCAGATTTGTCTGCAGAGGAAGCGGCCCAGATTCACACCACATACCAAAGCCGTAAATTCCGCATCGATATCCGTCCGGTCTATGTGGCTGGAGACAATGAGGACGAGAATGCAATTGTTTCAGATAACCAGAAAATGCTGGCAGTTTATTTGTTTGATGAGACGGAGATTCTTCAATACCGACAGGAGATCACAGATGAAAAAATGGTGGCCGGCCTGATTTATCTGGACAATTATGAAGAAGCTTTGGAAAGTGTGGAAGAGGTTCGCCGCTCTCTTCTGACAGCCCTTATTGATCGAAAAATCAACAAATACATCGGTGTAATGGACGGGGTTGTAAAAAAGATCGAAAAAGACAAGTATTTCTTCATGATCAAACAGAAACACATGGAGCAGATACAAGAAGAGCGGTTCGGCATTCTGGAAGATGTAAAGGCAGTAAACATTGGCAATGAGATGGCGGTAACCTTAAGCATTGGCATCGGAATGGACGGAGAAAGCTACAGCCAGAACTACGAGTATGCCCGCATCGCCATCGATATGGCTTTAGGCCGGGGCGGAGACCAGGCTGTGGTTAAGGATGGCGGCAAGATCCAGTACTATGGTGGTAAATCCCAGCAGTTAGAAAAGGCAACCCGCGTCAAAGCCCGTGTCAAGGCCCATGCATTGCGGGAACTGATAGAAACAAAAGATCGGCTGTTGATCATGGGACATAAGCTGGGAGATATTGATTCCTTTGGTTCAGCCATCGGAATCTATCGGATTGCCACCTCACTAAACAAAAAATCCCATATTGTGATCAATGAGGTGACCACATCGGTTCAGCCTATGATGGATCGTTTCCTTAATAATCCGGAATATCCAGAGGATTTATTTCTAAATGGTGTTCAGGCAGCTGAACTGGTAGATAATAATACCATGCTGGTGGTGGTGGATGTAAATCGTCCCAGCATAACGGATGCACCAGAGCTTCTCCATATGGTAAAGACCATTGTGGTACTGGATCATCACCGGCAGAGTAGCGAAGTGATTACGAATGCAGTACTTTCCTATGTGGAGCCTTATGCATCCTCTGCCTGTGAGATGGTAGCAGAGGTATTACAGTACATTGCGGATGACATCAAGATTAAGTCAGCAGAGGCAGATGCTATGTATGCTGGTATAGTTATTGACACATTGAATTTCACCAATCAGACTGGTGTGCGGACGTTTGAAGCTGCGGCATATTTAAGGCGCAACGGAGCAGATGTAACCCGGGTGCGTAAGTTGTTTCGGGATGATATGGCTGAGTACAAGGCCAGAGCTTCAGCGATTACCTCGGCAGAGGTCTATCGGGATGCTTTTTCTATTGGTATTTGTCCGGCAGAAGGCCTTCAAAGCCCTACAATTGTGGGAGCTCAGGCTGCCAATGAGCTTTTGGATATCAAGGGTATCAAGGCATCCATTGTGCTGACCATGTACCATGAGAAGATTTATGTCAGTGCCCGCTCCATTGATGAGGTCAATGTTCAGGTGATGATGGAGCAGTTAGGAGGCGGTGGTCACCGGACGATTGCCGGGGCGCAGCTGGAGGGCGCTACCATAGAAGAGGCCAAAGGCCGGGTGAAAGAGGTTATAGATAATATGTTATTGAAAGGAGATATATCATAATGGAAATCGTACTGTTGGAGGATGTTAAATCTCTGGGGAAAAAGGGTCAGATTGTTAAGGTAAATGATGGCTACGCCCGCAATTTTATTCTGCCTAAAAAGCTGGGAGTGGAGGCTACTGCCAAAAATCTCAATGACTTGAAGCTGCAAAAGGCCAATGAGGAGAAGATTGCATCAGAGCAGCTGGCTGCCGCTAAAGAGCTGGCAGAGAAGATCGGGCAGCTTTGTGTTACACTGTCCATGAAGGCGGGAGAGAACGGAAAAGCCTTTGGCTCGATTTCCAGCAAAGAGATCAGTGCAGCAGCTGCGGATCAGCTTCAGCTGGAGATTGATAAGAAAAAAATGGTTCTTCCGGAGCCATTAAAAACCTTTGGAACACATCAGGTTCCTATAAAGCTGCACAGAGATGTAACGGCAAAATTGGCAGTAAAGATTGTAGAAGCTTAAAAAGGGGCCCCGCATAGCGGGGCTTTCTGTTACAGAGGCAGCGGACAGGCAAAGCAGAAAGATAGCCAGACCGCAGATTTCTCAGGCAAAAGAAAGGAACAGGAAGGAACATGGATGAAGCTTTAATGAAAAGAGTACTTCCCCACAGCATTGAGGCGGAGCAATCGCTGATTGGTTCCATGCTGATGGACAAGGATGCGATTATTGCTGCCTCAGAGGTCTTGTCAATGGAGGATTTTTATCAGAAGGCCCATGGAGTTATGTTTGAGGCTATGGTAGAGCTGTTCAATGAGGGAAGGCCAGTTGATTTGGTAACCTTGCAGAACCGGCTGAAAGAAAAGGATGTGCCACCAGAGGTCAGCAGCCTGGATTTTGTCAGGGATCTTATGACTATGGTTTTCACCTCCACAAATGCCAAATCTTATGCCAATATTGTGCGGGAGAAAGCTGTGCTCAGGCGGTTGATCCGGGTGACAGAGGAGATTGCCAATACCTGCTATGCCGGGAAGGCGCCGCTGGAGCAGATTCTGGCAGATACGGAAAAGTCCGTGTTTAATCTGCTTCAAAGCCGGGACTCCTCAGAGTTGGTTCCCATCCGACAGGTAGCCTTAAATGTGCTGGAGAAAATTGAGATTGCATCCAGAAATCCAGGTTCTGTGACTGGTATTCCCACAGGATTTATAGATTTGGACTACAAGACTTCCGGTATGCAGCCCTCGGATCTGGTGCTGATAGCGGCCCGCCCATCTATGGGAAAGACGGCTTTTGTGTTAAATTTAGTGGATCATGTGGCAGTGCGGAGGGGGCAGCCCTGTATGATTTTCAGCCTTGAGATGTCCAAAGAGCAGCTGGTAAACCGTATGCTTGCCATGGAATCCAATGTGGATTCTCAAAAGCTGCGGACTGGTAATCTGACAGACGCTGACTGGGATGCAGTAGTAGAGGGAATCGGCATTATCGGAAATTCCAAGTTGATGATTGATGACACACCAGGTATTTCCATTACAGAGCTTCGCTCCAAGTGCAGAAAAATGAAGCTGGAATATGGCCTGAGTATGGTTATCATTGACTACCTTCAGCTGATGTCCGGAAGTGGCCGTGCCAGCGATAACCGGCAGCAGGAGATCTCCGAAATATCCCGTTCTCTAAAGGCTTTAGCCAGGGAGATGAATGCTCCGGTGATCGCCCTGTCTCAGCTGAGCCGGGCCTGTGAGACCAGACAGGATCACCGCCCAATGCTCTCTGATCTGAGAGAATCAGGGGCGATTGAGCAGGATGCGGATGTAGTTATGTTCTTGTACAGGGATGATTATTATAATAAAGACACAGAGACACCAAATATTGCGGAGGTCATCATTGCCAAACAGAGAAATGGTCCGATTGGGACGATCAATCTTTTGTGGCAGCCTGAATATACAAAATTTGTTAATCTGGCAAGATAGAAAAAGAGCATAACAGCAAAAACGGAGGGGATCCTTTAAGGATCCGCCGTTTTTACTGCCATTTGGCTGAAACTGGAATTATAATTTTTTTCCACTCCTTCCAAATTTCTTTCTCTTGAAAAAGGGCAGTTTGGTGGCAGCAGCCTCTGCCTTTCCTTTACTTTCCTTTTGATAAGCGCGAAGTGTCTCATCCAAGGCCTTAAAACGTTCCTCCGCCCGCTCATCATTGACCCGCATCATATATTCCAGTTCCTGTATCATCTTATCATTGACCTGACGGCTGATTTCATCGCTTAGGATCTCATTGTTTTCCTGAATTGCTTGTCCCACTGCCCGCCCGATAATCTGGTTCATAATTTGCTGAAACTGTTCCATTTTTTCCTGATTAACAGCAGCGGGTGTATTTTCCTGTTTTTGCACTGTCTTTAAATTAGCCACACCTTCCATCTCGTCCTCTGCACTTCCCTCTCTTAGAATATTTACCGCATTTTGTTCCAATACCTGATCTGCATTGATTTCTTCACTGCCATCGATCATTTTTTTTAATACCTGTTCAATGGCTTTTAGCTGGTATCCTTTTTCCTTTAATTCCTTTATCTTCTGAAACAAGCGGATATGTAATTCCGTGTAGTAGCGATGGCTTTTTCCATTTCGTGGTATATCAAGCTGAAGCTCGTCCTCCCAATAGCGAAGAACATGAGATTCCACGCCCACCAGCTTGCCGGCTTCCGATATGGAATAACGTGTCTTGTCCATTTTTTCCTCTCCTTATGTCTACGGTAACGATTTTATAACTTTATTATTATTGTATGATGGTGAATGGAAATTTATGACACAACGGAGAAAAAAATGTATTTTCCACTGGGGATTTTTACTGTTGTAATCTGACAGGAAGATGTGCTAGAATAGACAGTATTCGACAGAAGTGACAGCAAGAAAGGATGGGTGGAATTTTGACAGAGTTTGACAAGAGACAAGGAATTGCTGAAAAAAGGATTTCAGCACCCAATAACAGGTGGTATGGAAGGCGTGCAGGAGTAATGGCTATTACCATAGGCCTGGCGATTGTCCTAGCCAGCTGTGACCAAAAGCAGGTGGAGGAGACCAAGGCTACGATTCCGCAGTTAGTGTTGGAGGATGAAACCCTTACTCCCACACAGGCAGACGAGACAGTTATGGCTCTGACGCCAGATGGCCCGATCCTCCCCTCGGTGGAGGGGGTTGAAGCAGAGTTTACAGACCCTATTCCAGATTATCTGCGTCACGGAATGAGACATCCGATTGTGACACAGCTTCAGGAGAGGCTGATGATGCTGGGGTTTATGGACACAGATGAGCCTACAGACCTGTATGGGGATGTGACTATAAATGCAGTAAAGGTTTATCAAAGGCAGAATAAGCTGGCCCAGGACGGGGTGGTAGGGCCAAATACCTTAAAGGCGATTCTTTCGCCGGATGCTAAATATTATGCTGCTCAGAAAGATGATGACGGGGATGATATCAGCCGGATCCAGCAGCGCCTTTATGAGCTGGGCTATCTGGCAACGGCAGATCTGGTGACAGGCCATTTTGGCGACAGCACAGAAATCGCTGTGAAAAAGATGCAGGAGGTCAATGAGCTGGATCAGGATGGCAAGGTAGGAAGAAAAACCATGAACCTACTCTACAGCGAGGAGGTAAAACCTAATATGCTCTCCTTTGGAGAGACCAGTGAGGTAGTGTTAGCCGCCCAAAAACGGCTGAAGCTTTTGGGCTATATGACATCAGAGCCAGATGGAAATTATGGAAATGATACAGTCATGGCGGTAAAACAGTTTCAGTCCAGGAATGACCAGGTGGTAGACGGATACTTAGGGCCATCCACCCGTATGGCGCTTAACAGTGATATGGCAGTACCCAACGGACTGCGGATCGGGGATAGCGGTGATACCATATCCAAGGTTCAAAACATGCTGAGCAAGCTGGGATATATCAATGCCGCCAATGTGACCGGATATTATGGAGAGGTGACGGAAAATGCGGTGAAGCTGTTCCAGAGAACCAATAATTTGTCTGTGGACGGAGCAGTAGGCGCTCAGACCATGACAATGCTGACCAGTGGAAGTGCAAAAAAGGCGCCTGCCAATGCGCCCAGGCAGACAACCAGCAGTTCCTCCAGCAGCCGTACACAGACATCTGGAGGCGGTGGTAGCACTTCTTCCGGAGGAAGCAGCGTTCCAAGTACCGGCAGCGCCAGTGGAAGTGCAAGCTCTCTGATCTCTGTAGCAAAATCCAAACTGGGTTCTCCCTATGTGTGGGGAGCAAAAGGCCCTGGCTCCTTTGACTGCTCAGGCTTTGTATATTGGTGTTTAAATCAGGTTGGGGTCCGGCAAAGTTACATCACCTCCTCCGGATGGCGGAGCGTGGGGCGGTATACCAAGATTACCAGTTATTCCAATCTTCGGGCAGGCGACATTATTGTAGTCAGTGGCCATGTGGGGATTGTGGCTGAGGGAGGGACGGTGGTAGACGCATCCTCCAGTAATGGAAGAGTGGTGCATCGTTCCCTTAGTTCCTGGTGGCAAAGGAATTTTATCTGTGGCTGGCGTATCTTCGGATAAACATAAAAACAGATAGTAAAAACAGGAGTCGCCAGCTCCTGTTTTTTAATCCTCATTTACAATGGCAAAGCCTATTCGTGCTTTATAAAGGTCTCCATCCACTAGAATATCAAAAGTCCCGCCCTGCAGCTTTGTAAGGCTTTGGGCAATAGATAATCCCAGCCCGCTGCCCTCAGTAGTTCGGGATACATCTCCCCGGACAAATCGTTCGGTCAGATCCTCAGAGCTGACATTGAGGGGATGCTCAGAAACATTTTTAATAGTGAAATATGCGTAGCCATCCTCACAGCTGATCTCAGCAAATACACGGCTGTGCTCCATGGCATACTTATAGGCATTGTTGTATAAATTTTCCAGAACTCTCCACAGATGCCGCCCGTCTGCTTGGATAATCACGCTGTGGTTAGGAAGCCGGGGAACCAGCTCCAAACTTCTCTCAGTATATTTTTCTTCAAACTCACCATTCGTCTGCCAGATCATTTCCACTAAGTCCAATTTTGTCATATCCAGCTTGAGAGTACCAGAGCTTGCTTTGGATGCTTCCAGAAGATCCTCTGTCAGCGTTTTGAGGCGCTGAGATTTTTGTTCCAGGATATTCAAATACTCTGCCACTGTTTCATTCTGGATGTGCTGCCGTTTGATCAGATCCACATAGTTGATGATGGAGGTCAGAGGGGTCTTTAAATCATGGGACACATTAGTGATGAGATCTGCTTTTAAACGCTCACTTTTGACCTTCTCCTGAAGAGCGTGTTCTAAGCCAGTACCGATACGGTTAATCATTCGGGCGATTTCCAGTTCTTTTCCAGATAAGCCTTCCAGCTCCATCTGGTAGGAGGTATCCCCACCAGCAATCTTTTCAATGGCTTCCGCGATTTTATCCTCCTGGCGAGAGGACAAAAACATCCGGTAGAAGGTTTGATAATCAATCGTGAGCAAAGCAGGCAGTAAAGTCAGCATAGCCACTTTGGCATAGGGAGACGACCAGTGAAAAATCGAAAATAAAATCAGGCCAGTGCCGCACATCTGCATCAATACAAAAGCCAGAAAGAGACAGATCAGGCGGTAGCTAAAAGAACGGTATATAAAATACTGGTCAATCGTCTGCCATATATGATATACCAGGCTGTTCGTCCAAAGCTGGCGGCACCGGTAACGGCGGAGAAGGCTGAACAGGGCAATCACCATGCATCCATAGATGATAACCATGGACATCATTCGCTCTGCGTAATCCCAGGAATCTATCGCTACCAGGAGATGAAGAATCCGGTGACCGAATTTTTCACCCAAGAATATGGCAAACAAGGTGAAAACACCTGCCAGGACAATAAAGCATTCCGTATAAATCTCATCTATTCCGGAAAGAACACAAACAGTATGGTCATTATCCTCATATCCAGACACAAGAACCAAATAAAATAGGGTGATTACACATCCAAGGATCCCCAGGATCATGGCCAGAATCCCCTCTAAAACCTGTTGATGCAAATGCTGATAGAGCCGTGCATTTTCCGCGTAGATATCATTCGCAGAATAGCTCCTATCCACTGCTGCCAATACATAATAGTGCTCTGCATCATAGAAATTATTCCTTTCCATGGAAAAGGCCATATTGGCCGGAAGCTCCGGAAGCGTGGTTTCCACAATAGCAGATTCGTCATCCAGATAGCAGAAAGGACCTATGGACTTTAGTTGTTCTAAGGAAGAGCCGGGGCTGTTGGTATATAGATAGACTTCATCCGGTCCACCATAATACTGGATACGGAAATACAGGTTTGATGGGTTATCAATCATCCGGTAGTGAACCTTGTAGTAGTATCCCAGGCAGGTCAGAACTTCTCGGGACAATTCCAAAAGAGAAGTGTAGGCATCACCTGGTTCCGTAATCTGCTGGTCTGTCATATAGGCCCGCCAGTTGATCCGGTAATCTCTGGCAGAGGAGGCATTGTTGTAGACCAGGGGATCGCTGACCACATCAAAATTGTTGTTTAAATAAAAGCCCTGGCTCCGTGCATAGCGGAGAACCTCCTCCAGAGTATAGATAATCTCCGGTCCGTCCCCCCTTGTGACGGAGAACATCTGGCTGGACAGATCCAAAGCACCTTCCTCCTCAAAAACATCCCGGTAGGAGATATACTTGAAAATACTGTCCAGATCCTTTTGAAACTGGGTCATAAACTGAGGAGAATCTTCATAAGAGCGATTCTGAAGCCAGGACAAGCCGGAACCAGGCTCTGTGTTCAAATACATAATGCTTATTCCACTGATAGCCAGAGCCAGGAAAATCAAATGAAGAAAAACCACAATATTTTTTTTGAGCTGTAAGGAATATTTCTTTAACTTCATGGCAAATTCCTACTGTTTCTCAATTTTGTAGCCTACACCCCACACAACCTTCAAATACCGGGGCTCTCTGGGGTTGATCTCGATCTTCTCACGGATGTGGCGAATGTGGACAGCCACGGTATTGTCTGCGCCAATGGCTTCCTCATTCCAGATCTGTTCGTAGATTTCATCAATGGAAAAAACTTTTCCTGCATTTTTAACCAGAAGAAGCAGAATATTGTATTCAATAGGGGTCAGCTTAATGGGGGAATCGTCAACCCACACTTCCTTGGTGTCATCATTGATAGACAATCCGCCACATTTATAGACCTGCTCGCCAGCCTGCTGGCTGATATTGCCCAGCTGAGTATAGCGGCGAAGCTGAGATTTGACCCGGGCCACCAGCTCTAGGGGACTAAAGGGCTTGGACAGATAATCATCTGCCCCAATATTCAACCCCAGGATTTTGTCTGTATCTTCTGATTTGGCAGAGAGGATGATGATGGGGATGCTGCTGGTCTCACGAATCTTTAAGGTGGTACGGATCCCGTCTAAACCAGGCATCATTACATCCACGATCAACAGATCTACCGGCTGCTGTTCCATGATTTCCAGGGCCTCGTAACCATCATAGGCCTTGATCACTTGATACCCCTCACCAGTCAGGTATATATCAATTGCATCTACGATTTCTTTGTCATCATCACATACTAAAATTGTCTGCATAGCCTCACTCCTTTTTCTGCTTATGTAAAACATCATAATTGTTTCAGACAGACTTAAACGGTCATTTTGGTAAGTCTATGGAAACAGTATACACCAAAAAAGGTCTTGCCGCAATCGACAAGACCCTTTTTGTAAAAAAATCGGCTTATTGATAATCGCAAATATCAACCCATTTGTGAAGAAGCTCGGCTTCCTCCGGGCGGTGTTTCGTAAGCTGAGCGGCAGCTACTAAAGGCAACCACTGCTGCACATAACGCCGGTCTGTGTCTGTCTTTTCGCAGAACAGCTCCATGTACTTGTCTGCTCTGGCCTGATCCTCCAGACACAGAAGAAGATAAGTACGGGCAGCATCAGCGCTGGCATTGCCCTGAGTCGCATGAACCCAGTCCAGAACGAACAAAGTTCCGTCATCTTTTACAATGATGTTGTCAGGCTGGAAATCTCCATGACACAGCTTTACATGTTTGGGCATACCGTCCAGTCTTGTCAGGAGATCGTAGCGGTTGACGGAGTTTAATCCTTCTGCATCAGAAATCTGCCGGATCATCTTGTCTTTTAACTTGTTCAGTAAGGGGCAGACCTTGGAATGAATTGTCAACTGTAAGTCAACCATCTGCTCCATGTACTCATCCAGCTTGTCAGGATTCTCATCCATCAGCTGTTTGAGGGTTTTGCCGTCAATGAAGTCTTTGGTAATGGACCAGCATCCATCTTCGTCTACGGAAACAGCCAGAGTGGTGGGAATGTTGATTCCACCGATCTCTTCAATCCTTGCACTGATCAGGGCCTCATTTAAAACCTCTGCTTTCGGGAACCCCTTGCAGAAAGATTTAATGGCCTTGTCACCATCACGATAGACACTTTTGGTCGCATTTTTGGATACTAACTCTCTTGCCATACGTAACTCTCCTTCCTTTATTGTCGCTGATTAAAACCAATGGCCGATCAATTTTTATTTTACTACAAACCTGCTGGAATGTCACTCTTTTTTTTGATAAATTTTTAACAAAATCTGAGCCTGCAATTGGTATGTTTTTCAGATTGGCTTAAGTGAAGCGAAGGATAGCAGTTCCGTAGGCAGAAAGGGGAAGGCTGACCGAGTAAGGCTGGCCATCACATTCCTGCTTGACAGCACGCAGCACCAGCGGTTTTTCTGAAGGTTGGTACATGCCGTGCTTATTGTCCAAAAGTAACGTGTAATTGCCTTTTTTAGGTACGCCTAGCCGGTACTCGGGGCGTTCCACTGGAGTAAAGTTACAGACAAACAGCAGATTTTTCTTATGATCCTTGGCCCGGCGCATAAAGCTGAAAATACTGCGGTCCCCATCATTGGCATTGATCCACTGGAAGCCGTCCCAATCTTCATCTGCCTCATACATAGCCGGATATTTCTGATAAATATGGAGAAGGTCCCGGACATAAGCCTGGAGATTTTTGTGTTCCTCCTCCTGAGTCAGATACCAGTCTAAGCTTACCTTCTCATCCCACTCGTGGAGCTGGCCAAAATCCTGCCCCATAAAAAGAAGCTTTTTGCCTGGATGGCCGAACATAAAGGTGTAGCCTACCTTCAGATTGGCAAATTTGTCTGTCTGATATCCGGGCATTTTGTTGATCATAGAACACTTTAAATGGACAACCTCATCGTGGGAGAGAACCAAGATAAAATTCTCGCTGGTAAAATAGGTCAGCCCAAAAGTCATCTTGTTGTGATTATACTTGCGGAAATAGGGATCCAGCTTCATGTATTCCAGAAAATCATGCATCCAGCCCATGTTCCATTTGAAGGTGAAGCCCAGTCCATTTTCCTTTGCATCCCGGGTGACGGATGGCCAGGCGGTAGATTCCTCAGCAATAACCATGGCCCCCTGCCCACGGGTCTTGACAATGCTGTTTAGATGGCGGAAGAACTCAATTGCCTCCAGATTCTTGTTGTCGCCATATTTGTTGGCAACCCACTGGCCGTCCTTGCGCCCATAGTCCAGATACAGCATGGAGGCAACCGCATCCACCCGCAGACCATCCACATGGAACTCCTTGATCCAGAAAAGAGCATTGGCAATCAGGAAGTTGGCAACCTCATGTTTTTCGTAGTCAAATACTTTGGTGCCCCAGTCAGGATGCTCCCCTTTGCGGGAATCCGCATACTCGTAGAGAGGCTTACCGTCAAAGTCAGCCAACCCGTGAGCATCCTTTGGAAAATGAGCCGGCACCCAGTCTAAGATCACACCAATTCCCTTCTTATGTAGATAATTGATGAAATACATGAAATCATCAGGGCCTCCATAACGGGAGGTGGGGGCATAATAGCCGGTCACCTGATATCCCCAGGAGCCGTCAAAGGGGTGTTCGGCAATACCCATCAATTCCACATGGGTATAGCCCATTTCCTTTACGTATTCGGCAAGCTCATGAGCTGCTTCCCTGTAGGTATAATAGCCTTCTTTTTCCGGGCGGTCTTTTTTCTTCCATGAGCCTAGATGTACTTCGTAAATACTCATGGGAGATTCCTCGTGAACCCGCGTCTCCCTTTTTTTTATCCAGGTTTCATCGCCCCACTTAAAGCCGGTAATATCACTGGTGATAGATGCGGTTCCAGGACGAAATTCTGCGTGAAACGCATATGGGTCAGCTTTGTAGAGAACCTTGCCTTCCTGAGTGGTGAGGGCAAATTTGTATAGTTCACCACATTCTAAAGACGGGACAAAGCATTCATAAATGCCAGAAGTATCCAACACCTTCATAGGATTTGCTTTAGGGTCCCAGCGGTTAAAATCCCCCACTACACTGACCTGAGCAGCGTGGGGCGCCCAGACCGCAAAATAGAATCCCTTTTTTCCCCTGTAGGTTACAGGATGGGCGCCAAGTTTTTCGTAGATTTCATAGTGGGTTCCGTTGCCGAAGAGATACCGGTCCATCTCGCTGATGATACCAGTGCCGACCCGTTTTTTGGTTTCTTTGCCAGCCATATTATTTATCCTCCCTGATTTTCAGGACAACCCCCTCGTTGCCTGGTAATGTAATGAAAAGTCTGCCGTCCTGGATGGGGATGATGGAGTTATCCATCCGTTTTTCAACAATAGTGATTCAGAGCTCTTCTAACAGCTTGAAGCGCCTGAGAAGAAACTGATACCGAAGCTGCGCTGCCTTCAGCTCATAGATATAACAATCAATCAGCGTGGGGTCTACCACTTGTTCAAAATGGTTCCGGGCGGATTCGATCTTATTCTTTGTTCGATCAATTTCATCGATCAGTTCCTGGTTTTCCGGCGGTATCGTGTATTGCCGCTTAAAAGAAAGTCCTGCTTTCATATTTCCATCTCCTTGCTCTTCCATATATTTGGGATCAATGTAGCGGACATTGCTCCTGAAACATAGTATAAGTATTTTCTGAAAATGGAAAGTTATGCAGAGATTGTGAAAAAATGTCATGATAATGGCATTATTCCGGGTCAAGAACCTCCTCCACCATATAGCCCAGTGCCATCAGACGTTGGGTGGATTCACGCAGCGTCAGCCGATAATAGTTGGAGGTGCCGGATTCTCTGACCTGCACAAGGCCGGAATCCTTGAGGATCTTTAAGTGGTGGGAGATGGCAGGTCGGGAAAGGCTGACCTGGCGTGTAATCTCATTGACATTCAGCCCGTTCCTGTTGCCGCTTCGGGCAGCGTGGCTCAAAACCTCAATAATGTTCAAACGCATCTCATCGCCCAGTGCAATAAAAAGAGGCATACACTCGTGGAAATAGGCTTCCAGATGCCTGCCATTGGCCGGTTTTTTGCATTCTGCCATAAGCCCCTCCTTGGTTTAAAAATTTAAACTGAATACATTCTACCACTAAACAATAAGAACGTCAACTAAAAATAAGCAAGAGCAAGGAAATCTTTTGGGAAAAACATATAAAAGAAGCAGAAAAAATATAAGTTTATTGTATACATTAGAAAAGGGTATTGACAAATCCTAGACAAATATGCATAATAAAGAAAATCGGTACTCATTCCGAGTACCAGGATTCTGTTTTTGCCGATTGCCCTTACAAGTTTTGTCCAGGATGGTTAGGGCATCTGAAGCTGATTCAGCAGGTTTTCATTTTTGATGGTTTTGATGAGAGTAGTAGGATAGGAGTGTTTTGTAAAAAAGGAGGTGAAAGGGATAGAGACAGGATTATTGTGCCTGATTTTGGCAGGAGCTGCCTGGACAGATGTGTCAGAGGGAAAGATATGGAACTGGTGGCTTATAGCCGGATCGGTGGCTGGAATCTGGTGTCGGGGCGAAGTGTTTTTGCAGGCAGCGCTGGTTGTGATGATTTTTGCATTTCTATTATTTCGAATGGGGATGATGGGCGCTGGTGACGGAAAGCTGATGGCTGTGATTGCCGGATATTTGGGCATGGATGGGGGATTGGAAGCAATTTTTACAGGAATGTTGATCGGAGCATTCTGGTCGCTGTGCTGTCTTGGACACGGTAAAGGTCTAAAAACACGTCTTATTTATCTTTCTGTATATTTCATGCAGATGTTTCGGACAGGGAGAACAAAGAAATATTGCAAAGATAGAGTAAAGGAATTTCAAAATACCATACCGATGGCACCATGCATGGCTGCAGGAACTTATTTATATTTGATTATTTCTGGGGCCGCTGCCATGAAGATATAGCCATTTTTGAGGGGCTAGATTGTGTGGTGACAGAGAGGAGATTTATGAAACGGATTATGGGGGTCTACGATGTGGATCCATTTTATGCAGACCGCTTTGCGGACTTTGCCAATCAGAGGGAGCAGATTCCCTTTACAGTGGTAGCTTTTAACAGCATTACACGGATGGAGGCTTTCGCAAAGGAACAGCCATTGGAGTTGCTGCTGATAGGAGATGAGGTTGATAAAGGTCACCTTTCTCAGATAAAGGTCGCTCAAATCATAAGGCTTAGTGAGAGCCGGGAGATTTCGGGAGAGGATTTGCCGGTCATCTACAAATATCAGGCATCTGATGCGGTGCTGCGGGAGGTGATGGCATGCTATCAGGTACAGCCGGAGAAAATTCCCCCGGTGGCAGTTGGAATAAAAAGTGTGGTGATGGGAGTCTATTCTCCTGTAAATCGATGTGGCAAGACTGGTTTTTCTCTCACGCTGGGACAGATTTTTGCAAGAGAATCACGGACATTATTTTTGAGCCTTGAGGAATATTCCGGATTATCAAGGCTGATGGGGATCATCCATGAAACAAGTCTTTCTGATTTGATCTATGAATATCGGCAAGGAACGTATACCCGCATGGGGCTAGGCGCGGTGGTCCATAACTGGGGAGGTCTTGACTACATTCCACCAGTAGCTTATGGGGAGGATTTGGCAGAGATACAAGGAGGTGAGTTGGCCGGTCTCATTGGCCAGATTGCGGCGGAAGGAGTCTATGATGTGATTGTGGTGGATATAGGCCATTTGGGAAGAGGGATGGAACCACTTCTGGAATTGTGTAATGTGATTTATACCCCTGCAAAGGAGGACTGTGTTTCAACTGCTAAGATGGAAGAATGGAAAGAATATTTGATAAGGTCAGGACGGCCGTATCTGTGGGAGAGAGTACGTATTTTAAAGCTTCCCCGTCCTGGTGCGGTATGGCAGACAGAGACTTATCTTGAACAACTGCTATGGGGAGAAATGGGGGATTTTATCAGAAATCTGTTGAAAGGGCAGGAGGGAGGTAAAAGATGAGGGAGGAAAGCAGTATTTTGGAACAGCTAAAGGAGCAGATACGGGCAGAGCTGCAGAGCTGGAACCGGATTGAGGAGGAAGAGCTGAACCAATGTATTAACAGGGTGATTCAGGAAGCAGCAAAAGATAACTACCTTCCTCTAAAGAAGCGGTTAGAGTTCAGAACCCGGCTTTATGATGC
This sequence comes from Lachnospiraceae bacterium, assembly GCA_022794255.1. Classification (GTDB taxonomy): domain Bacteria; phylum Bacillota; class Clostridia; order Lachnospirales; family Lachnospiraceae; genus Brotaphodocola. The sequence continues at coordinate 44,127 of JAAWEL010000036.1, read as the reverse complement.
ATTCCGGCGTTTGGATATTCTCCAGGAGTTGGTGGATGACCCGGATGTGACAGAGATTATGGTAAATGGCAAAGATCATATATTTGTGGAAAAGAAGGGGACTATCAGCCAGTGGAACCACGGATTTGAGCGGGAAGAGCAGTTGGAGGATATGATTCAGCAGATAGTGAGCCGTATTAACCGGTCAGTCAATGTGTCTCATCCGATTGCAGATGCCCGGCTGGAAAATGGTGCCCGGGTCCATGTGGTGCTTCCTCCTATAGCTTTGGACGGTCCGGTAGTCACAATACGAAAATTTCCTGAACCAATCACAGCAGAGAGGTTGATAACACTCAATTCTCTGACCAAGGAGGTGGCAGAGTTTTTAGAAAAACTGGTTAGATCTGGGTATAACCTGTTTATCAGCGGTGGGACCGGTTCTGGGAAAACCACATTTTTAAATGCCATGTCTGGTTTTATTCCTGAGACAGAACGGATCATAACAATAGAGGATTCGGCGGAGCTGCAGATTCGTCAGATTCCTAATCTGGTACGGATGGAGACTCGCAATGCCAATGGAGAGGGGGAAGGAGCAATTGAGATCAGTGATTTGATTCGTGCATCCTTGAGGATGAGGCCTGACAGGATTGTGGTGGGGGAAGTGCGGGGAAAGGAGTGTCTTGATATGCTGCAGGCATTAAACACCGGGCATGCGGGGAGTCTTTCCACGGGTCATGGGAACAGCCCTAAGGATATGTTATCCAGGCTGGAGACTATGGCACTGATGGGGGCAGATCTGCCTCTTCCCGCAGTGCGTAGTCAGATTGCCTCTGCCATTGATATTCTGGTACATTTGGGAAGGCTGCGGGACAGAAGCAGGCGGGTGTTGGAGATTGTGGAGGTGGGAAATTATGAGGAGGGAGAGATACGGCTTAACCCGCTCTTCCGGTTTGAGGAAGAGCCAGGAGGCGGGAAAACAGTCCGGGGGCAGCTTAAAAGAATCGGTTCCCTTCAGGCAGTGGGAAAACTTAAGGCAGCCGGCTATCCGGTATGACTGCTACAGGCTGAAGCTGTGGGAATTTGCTCTGGGAATAGGAAAGGGGGCCGGGGTATGTATGCTGATATCCTTTACCTTTTACCGGAGTATAAAGGTGTTTTTGTGGATAAGCCCTCTGGCGCTTGTAGGGGCTGCGACAGAGAGACGCAAGAGGATCCGGCAGAGGAAAAAGGAGCTAGCGGTCCAGTTCAAAGAGAGCATGATGATTATTGCAGCTTCTCTCAGTGCAGGATTTTCTATAGAAAATGCATTGTCGGTAAGCGTGGAGGAGCTGTCTATGCTATATGGAAGAGATGGAATGATTGTTCAGGAATATGCATTTATGGTACAGCAGATTCGGACCAATCGCCCTGTGGAAAAGGTCTTAGAGGATTTTGCCAGGAGAAGCGGACTGGAGGATGTGCAAAGCTTTGCCGAGGTGTTTTCTGTGGCAAAACGCAGCAGCGGGGATCTGGGAAGTATTATGAGGCACACGGCAGAGATAATCCGGGATAAGATGCAGGTAAGGGAAGAGATTCTTACCATGACAGCATCCCGACAGTTTGAACAGAAGATTATGAACATGATTCCGTTTTTTATAGTCTTTTATGTGGAAAGCTCATCTCCAGGTTTTTTCGGACAGATGTATGGTACCGGTATGGGGCGGATATTGATGAGCATATGCTTGGTGATGTATCTGATTTCTTATGTGACGGCAAAAAAGATATTGGAGATAGAGGTGTAGGACAGAATGAAAGGCAAAAAACAATGGTTTATTCCTCTGGTTTGTGTTATTGGAAGCATTGTACTTTATGGGACACTCAGGCTGACAGACACTGGGCAGAGTATTATATCGCCGGATATGCGTATTAACAGAGAAAGCCATGGAGGTGAGGAGAGAGAATATCAGGTGTGGGTGGGTGGGCTGGGGGATGAGCCAGTAGCAGTGACTGTTCCGGTAAAACCACAAATTTATACGGCTAAGGAGGCGGAAGAAGTTTTTGAGAAAATCATGGAACAGATGGGAGAGCAGATTTTGGGAGAGAATCCATCATTGATGGAGGTCAGAAGTGATTTGTCACTGCCATCTCAGATAGATGGAGGGGTGCGGTTGCGGTGGTATTCCTCTGATTCAGAGATACTGGCTCCATCCGGAAAGCTTTTGAAGGAGGCTGAAAAGGAGCTGTTTGTTATTTTGTCTGTGGAACTTTCGGCCGGAGCTTTTAAGCAAAGTTATGAATTTCCGGTGAGAGTGCTTCCTCCAATACAAAATGAGGAGGAAAGAAGAATTGCAGAGTTTCTCATGGTACTGCGGCAGAGAGATGAGGAACAAAAAGAAGAACCTTGGATAAGTCTGCCGGAAAGCTTTCAGGGAAGGAAGCTAAGCTATTGGACCGAGGAAAATTCTGGGTATGAGCCGGTTATTTTGTTGGGAATCCTTCTGGCAGTTTTGCTGACAGCAAGGCAGCAAAGCCAGATAAGGCAGGAAAACCAGAAACGGGAGAGGGAGCTTTTATTGGATTATTCGGACGTTTTGTCTAAGCTTATGGTTTTGACTGGTGCAGGTCTGACAGTCCGCAATGCCTGGGAGAAAATGGTGTGGGATTATGAGACAGGGAGGAAACAAAAAAAGCAGCAAAAACGGGCTGCTTATGAGGAGATGAGCAGAACCTATTATCAGATGCAGGGGGGCATGTCCGAGGGAGAGGCTTACCGAGAATTTGGCAGAAGATGCAGATTGCAACCATATTTGAAATTAAGTGGATTGCTGGAACAGAACCGGAAGTCAGGAACAAAAAATATGAGGGCGATCTTGCAGACAGAGATGGCAGATGCCCTGGAACAACGGAAAAACCTGGCTCGCCGCTTAGGCGAGGAGGCAGGGACAAAGCTTTTGCTGCCATTGTTTTTGATGTTGGGCATTGTGATGGTGATGATCATGGTACCAGCAATGATGACAATGGGATAGAAAAAAGGAAAGGAGAATTGTAAAAGTGAAAAAGAGAAGCTTAAACGAGGAGATACTGGAATTTTTGAGAGAAGAGGATGGGGTTGGTGTTATTGAAGTAGTGTTGATTCTGGTGGTGTTGATTGGGCTGGTTATTATTTTTAAAGGACAAATCAATAAGTTGCTGGAAGATATCTTTAAAGAGATTAACAGTCAATCCAAGGAAGTATATTAAGCATTGCCTGCAAATGCTTAAGGAACTGTGACGATTATGGAAAGAGGCGTAAAGGAGGCGTAGATGTGAAAGTACTAAAAGGACAGGTAACGATCTTTATCAGCATGGTAATGATGTGCATATTTGCGCTTCTTTGCGGACTTTTGGAATCGGCCCGTACAGCGGGAGCACGATGGTATCTGCAGACAAGTGCGGCTTCAGCAATGGATTCTGTATTCAGCCAGTATCACCGTCAGCTCTGGGATTCCTATCGCTTGCTGTTTGTGGAATATGAGAGAGAAGAGGAGCTGGAAGCTGATTTTTCCGGTTTTATAAAACCTTATCTGGAAAAGGAAGGTTGGTATCCCATGGAGATTCAAAAGGTAAAAGTGGAGGAATGGCTGGGAGCTACAGATGATGGAGGAGCTTATCTGGAAAAAGAGATTTTGGATTATATGAAATATGGAGTATGGGACATGGATTTTGATGCAGACACAGTGGATAAGCTTAAGGAGGATGGGCAGCAGGCAGAGGCAGTCAAGGATGTGGCAGAGGTTTACCGGGGACATGCAAAGGATGCATTAAAGCTGGAAAAAGCTCTGGAAAATATCAGTGAAAGTCAAAGAACGCAGATGGACAAGAAACAGGAAGCGCTTTTACAGCTTCACAGATATGATGGATCCGGATTTTGCCGTACAGCTACAGAGCTGATCCGGGAGTTTAAACGGATGCCTGGACTGGTAAAAACCTATTCAAAACAGGCAGATGTTCTGGCCCAAAAACTGGGACAAAGCAGATCATTTTTTGAGGAGAAGAAAGAGGATTGCAGCAGTCTGGCAGAAAGACAGCTGGAGACGGAGATATATCAGTTTGAGGCCTATGTAGATCAGGATGGAAAACGCCGTAGAGAGATAGAAGCCTTAGAGGAGCAGTCATATGCCCAGATAGCCCTGGTAGAATCCGTGATAGAAGAAGCGCTGGAGGTCGAAAGAATTATCAGAGAGTGGGAAAGCGATGATGATGAAGATGATGGGCCGGATTTAGATGCCCTATGGTCACCAGTAAAATATCATTTTCAACAGCTTTCCATTCGCCTCTTGTCTTTTTCCCATGGGGTCAAGGACAAAAAAACAGAAAACTGGCTAAAGCAAGTGGAAAGTTTGTATAATTCCGGACTTTTAGATCTGGTGCTGCCAGACGGGAAAGCTGTTTCGGAGGGAATTTTAGAGAATACAGAGCTTCCCTCTGGTAGTGAGATTTGTACAGGAAGAACAGAGGAAGGCACTTTGTTGGATCATTTACTTATTAATGAATATTGTGGAAAATTTTTTCGGTATTTCCTCATAGAAGAGGAATACAATCAGAATGTGGGAGTAAAAGGCACAGGTGGTTTATCTTATGAGATAGAATATCTGATCGGAGGGAAAAGTGCTGATGAGGAAAATCTTGTCTGTGCAGTAAAACGGCTTCTTGCCATTCGGGAAGGCTTAAACCTGCTTCACATTATGGGAGATGGACAAAAACGGCAGGAGGCTCAAAAGCTGGCAATGGCAATCACTGGAGTGACCGGATTTTCTCCGTTGGTTTTTCTTACAGCCTTTTTTGTGATGTCTGTGTGGGCTTTGGGCGAGTCTTTGATGGATATTCGGGGCTTGTTGGCGGGAAAACAAGTGGTGATTTTTAAAAAATCCGAACACTGGACCTTAGATTTGGAACAGTTACTGGCTATGGGGCGAGAAGGAAGGAGCGAAACAGGTGGTGGGGAAGATGGACTGGGTTATCTTTCCTGGTTAAAGATATTGTTGTTTATGGATGAGATTGTGTGTCAGGAATACCGTATGATGGATATGATTCAGATGAATATTTGCCGGAGGCAGAGCAGTTTCCGGATGCGCCGCGGAATTTACCAGGCAAAGATTCAGGGAAGTTTGGTGGGGAAGCATGTGTTTTTTTCTTTGGGATTTGTGGAGAGAATTGCTGGAAGGAAAGACCATTGTTACCCTATGGAAGTGGCAATCGAGCGCAGCTATTAATGAAGAAGGGGGCAGACAGGAATGTCTTTTTCCAGGACAAAAAATAAAAAAATCGTGACTCTCCAGGTACGAATCCTAAATGAATTCAAAATACATACAGGAAAGGCTTGTCATGGCAAAAAGACATTCCTGTCTGTCCCGGCTTCCCTGACTTTGGAGGCTGTGATGTGTCTCACTTTATTTATTTTTGCTTCGGTTTGCCTGATTCTTCCTATGAAGGTTATGAACACGGAGCGGCGGATGCAGGCAGCACTGGAAATGATGGGGGAGGATTTCAGCCAATATGCGTATGTGAAAGATGCGCAGGATAAAGGAAAGATATTTGCGATACCAGGGGCAGGAGACTTTGCGAAAGAGTTTTGTCGGCACCTGATATCTGGTGCAGCACAGGGATATGCACAGGCCAGGATCGGGGAGTATGTGGATACAAATGCAGTAAGACATATTACCATGGCTCGTTCTCAAGTTTTAGAGGATGGGGAAAGCATTGACCTGGTTTTAGACTATGAGATCCATCTGCCATTTCCGGTGCTTGGAATACCTGCATTAGAGAGGACGGCCCGGTGCAGACGAAGGGCGTGGGTTGGAAGGGAAGGAAAAGACTACAGCAAAGGAGAAGGAGGCCAAAAAGAGGAGGATCCGGTTGTCTATGTGGGAAAAAACAGTACTCGCTATCACAGAAGCAGAGAATGTCACTATCTGGCAAACCAATTAACTTCTGTGTCTAAGGAACAGGTGGGAAACATGCGCAATGATAGCGGAGGAAAATATTATCCCTGTTCAGTCTGCGGGAAAAATGCCGGGAGAGTGGTATTTATTATGCCGAGTGGTAGTAGCTATCATTCCGGGAAAAGCTGCAGGGCAATTGTGGCATTTGCACGGGCAGTAAAACTGTCAGAGGTGGAACATCTGGGTGCGTGTTCTTACTGCGGAAGATGAGTAATCAATTGGTCTTTATGCGAATGGCTGTAAAGACGAGAGAGAAGATAGGAAGAAAATGAGAAAAGGGTTATTTCTGGCATTTTTGTTGGTGTCTGCAATGCAGGATCTGCATTGCAAGAAAGTAAAAGTATGGGTTTTTGCGTTGTTTGGTATATTGGCATTGGGCATTAATGGATATCTGTGGATTGTTCTTGGAAGTGATTTTATGTGGAAAAGCCATGTGCAAAGTGTCTGTCTGGGAGTCGCGCTCTTGCTTTTTGGAAGGATATGCGAGGGCAGCATTGGAATGGGAGATGGATATTTTTTTGTGGTAAGTGGCTTAATGATGAGCTTTTGGGAAAATTTTTTTATGCTGTGTATGGGAATTATATTGTGTGGAATATATGGATTGGCCCTGTTTACATGGAACTGGATTCATAAAGGAACGAATATTGGAAAAATAACCGTGCCTTTTTTACCATTTGCAGCGATCCCTGGGATTTTACTGACAATAGCACAAGGAACCGGAATATGAGGAAGGAGTGTGTTTCATATAAAAAGGATGTTTTATCGCTGTTTTCACGCAGTACATATTTTTTTCGGGGTATTGAAAAATGGTCTAAAGAAAGAAGTGATCGCCAGCTATACGGTTGAGGCGGCAGGTGTGATGGCAATTATTTTCTTTGTTATAATGATTCTGTTAAATCAGGCCTTCCATGTCCGAGGAGAGACTGTGGGAAAATTTGTTTTGCATGAGGAGGTAGAGAGAGCGCGTCACCAGATCGAAAATAAGGATGAGCAGGAAATTATAAGACGGTCTCAGGGAATCCGTTGGGGATTAGAGCTTACAGTGCCGATATTCAGACCGGAAAATTCTCTGAGAATGTGGAGCTTGGCAGAATAAAGGGGAAGGTATGGCAGAAAAATGAAAATTAGTTATCGGAGGGAGTTTAAACATAATTATCTGATTATAGATCCAGAGGAATTGACATGGCAGGGGTATGAAAGCCAGATGATGTCAAGGAATTCGATTGAGGGCGTTTTGCGGTTCCAGCTCCGGCAAATGGATAGCGGAGTGAGATTCTATTATGAGATTACGTCACGACAACCATTGTCCAGAATATTGGAAAACCGAAATATTCAGGCAGAGGAAATACGAAGGCTGGTTATTGGGATCTTTGGAGTACTGGAACGGGCGGAACGATATCTTCTGATGGAGGAGAGAATTTTGCTGGAGCCTCAGTATTTATATGTGGATCCGGATACATTCCGTGTTTGGTTATGTTTTGTTCCGGGCATAGAGAGAAATTTTCCAGAAGATTTCAGTAAATTATTAGAGTATTTGCTGGGAAGCGTTGATCATCAAGATAAGGAAAGTGTGGTATTGGCCTATGGCCTATATCAGGAGACTAGAAAAGAAAATTATGGGATGGAGGATTTGGGGCGTCTTTTACAGCAGGGAAAGACAAATGATAAAGAGAAGAAAAAGGATGATATATCAGGGCAAGAGATATCTGATGAGCCAGATGTTTATAAACAATATGAAGAAACAGGAAAAAAGCGGTTAAATATTTCTGGAAATCAAAGAAAGAATCCAGACAAACGACAGAGAGAAGAAAGCTATTTAAGTACAAAAGAGCAGGAAAAAACACCAGGGAAGAGAGCTTCATGGAAACAAAAATGGAAGGATTGGAGCGGAGGATATTTTTTGAGAAATAGCAAGGAGAAAGATCTGCCAATACGGCCACCCTGGGAGATGATGTTCCAGGACAGCGAAGAGGAGGAAAGAGATTTTGGAAAGGGGGGAAAGCTGTGGCAGAGGGAGATCATTGACATGGATGATGAACAGAAGAAGGACACACCATCTGCAGGACCGGGAACTCAACTGCTGGCTGATTTTTCTGATAACAAACGTCAAAGAATATTAAGAGCGCTGAATCCAAAAGAACAAGACATTCCTATATTATATTATCCGTTTGTAATAGGAAAACAGGAAAGTCTGGTAGATTTTCAGTTGGAGCGGGATACGGTTAGCCGGCTGCATCTGCGAATTGATCAGGATGGGGATACTTACCGGATAAAGGATCTGAATTCAACGAATGGCACGAAGCTTTGCGGGCGCTTGCTGGAAAATAATGAGGAAGCAAAGCTTAACACAGGAGATGAGATCTGTATAGCGTGTTATCGCTACCGCTTTGAATGAGGAGAGAGGAATAACTTTGGCATTGTTGACTTTTAAACATATTCCAGGTATTATGAGTATAAATGATGAAGTGTGGAATCAGTGGGATGATATAATGTCTTATTTGTTGAGAATATAGTGATAAAATATCGGAAAAGTTTGACAAAAATCGATATTATAAGATTATCATCGGAAATTGGAGATGATGGAGTGAAATGGAGTGACAGGAAAAAGGCATGGGTTAATAGTACATTGATAGCTCTGAATATTTTGTATTTTTTGTATTTGGAAACAGTAGGCTCCAGCGAGGACACCTTGTTTATGCTGCAGCATGGGGCAATGTTTCCAGCACTTGTTATAGAAGAAAAAGAATTTTATCGTTTGCTGACATCTATATTTATGCATTTTGGAATTCACCATATTACAAATAATATGTTGCTCTTATTTATATTAGGAGATAATATGGAGCGGGCATTGGGAAGCATAAAATATCTGATTTTTTATCTTCTGTGCGGGATAGGGGCAAATGTGGTGTCCATGTTTGCGGAGCTGCAAAGTTCTGTACAGGCTGTTGGAGCCGGAGCATCCGGAGCAATTTTTGGGGTGATCGGGGGACTCTTTTATATTGTGACAATTAATCGGGGACGATTAGAGGATCTGAGCACCAAACAATTGATAATAATGATTATATTTTCCCTTTATTTTGGATTTACCAGTGAAGGTGTGGATAGTGTGGCTCATGTGGCGGGACTGATAACAGGGATTGTTCTGGCAGCAGTTTTATACCGCAAACCAACACCAAAGCAAAACTTTTGGGAAATATAATAGAAGGAGGTTACGGTTATGAGGGATGGAAATTGCATTTTTTGTAAGATTGCTAATGGTGAAATTCCATCAGCAACTGTTTATGAGGATGAGATTTTTCGGGTGATTCTTGATTTGGGGCCGGCATCGAGGGGACATGCATTGATTCTTCCTAAAGAACATTTTAAGGATCTTTGTGAAGCAGATCCTGCAACAATGGCAAAAATTCTTCCATTAGCAGGAAAGATCGGCATGGCAATGAAAGAGAAACTAGGAGCCAATGGTTTTAATGTGGTGCAGAATAATGGGGCTAGTGCCGGGCAAACGGTATTTCATCTTCATGTACATGTAATTCCGCGATATGAGGGTGGCCCGGTTATGGTAAGTTGGACTCCGGGAGAAGAAGAGCCAAAGGAACTGGAGAAAATTGCAGAAATGATAAAAAAGGGATTGTAGGGTTGGAATATGGGAATAGGAGAACGCATAGAGAATGAAGTCAAAAGAAGATCAATTTCGCGCCGTTTATACGGCTCATGTGTCACTGATTCGTCTTATTGCGAAGAATAAAGGTATTCCGACAGATGAGATTGACGATTTGGTGCAAGAGACATTTACCGCGTATTTTAGTCACTATCCAGTAGATTGGCCGGAATATAAGGTCAGAGCTACTCTCATGAAAATAATGAAGAATCGATGTATCGATTATTATCGAAGTCAGGGATCGCATCCGGTTACTTATTATGATCCGGCAATTATTCAGGACGCTTCATTGATAAATGAGAAAAGCTTTGGTCGTGACAGTCTGAGTATTTTGCTGGAGCGGCAGGAATATGAGGCTGTGATGGAAGCATTAAAAAGTATGAAAAAAGAATGGTTGATCGTATTTGTGCTGCATGTTATTGAAGGTAGGCCAATGACAGAAGTCAGTAAGATTTTAGGAGTCCGAGCAGATACTTGTAGGGCAAGATTGGCAAGAGGAAGAAATCATTTAAGAAAATGCCTTTGCCCGGAGGCACCGGAGAAGTATCGTCCTACAGGAAGGAACAAGACTTCTCCAATGGTAAATATGAGAAAAACGCAGGGGATTCCAGAGGGAACCTGATTTTATTTAAACCACATAGTACAAGTTTGGATAAGCCCCAATGTTTCAGTCATGCCTCAGCATAGGAGGAGATCAGATCCATAACCGTGGATACGGCATCGCTTAAATTGCTTTGTTCCATGGCAGAGATATACTGATGACGGCGGCGGAATGTATCCTGAATCACATTGAAAAGGTTTTCATCCGTCATCTGTTCTTCCTCTAAAACCCGGGAAAAGCCTTGTTTTTCAAAAGAACGGGCGTTAAGGATCTGGTCACCACGACTGGCAGCAGCAGAGAGAGGAACCAGAATATTGGGCTTCCTTAAGGCTAGGATTTCGCAGATAGAATTAGCGCCTGCCCGGGACAGAATCAGATCGGCAACTGCAAAGAAATGTCGCAGAGGAGCATCCACATATTCGTACTGCACATATCCGCGCTGCCCGTTCAGGCTCTCGTCCAGATTGCCTTTACCGCAGATATGTATGATCTGAAATTGTTCTAACAGCTGGGGAAGTAGCTTACGGACCGCATTGTTGACAATGACGGATCCAAGGCTTCCGCCGATAACAAGGATAACCGGTTGATCGGAAGAAAGCCCGGAATAATTAAGCCCGGTAAGTCGGTCTCCCTCTAACAGTTCTTTTCGGATGGGAGAGCCTGTCAAAACCGCTTTTTCCTTGGGAAGATAGGACAGAGTTTCCGGGAAATTGCAGCATACCCTGGCAGCAGAAGGAATGCAGATCTTGTTTGCAAGGCCAGGGGTCATATCTGATTCGTGGATGATGGTGGGGATTTTGTAGTGTCTGGCAGCCAGAACAACAGGAACTGCTACAAAACCACCTTTAGAGAAAACCACATCCGGATGGAATTCTTTGATTAGACGCAATGCTTCTCCATAGCCCTTCAGAACGCGAAACGGGTCTGAGAAATTTTTGAGGTCAAAGTATCGGCGCAGTTTGCCGGAGGAAATGCCGTCATAATGAATTTTAGCATTTTCGATCAGCTTTCGTTCAATGCCATTGTAGGAGCCGATATAACGGATCTCATAGCCTCGTTCTTTTAGGGATGGCAGAAGTGCCAGGTTGGGAGTGACGTGTCCGGCGGTCCCGCCGCCGGTCAGCACGATTTTTTTCATAAAAGTGCCTCCGTTTTGGATTTACTATAACAGTCAAGAACCTACTGCTGTTACGATTTGATCTATATATTATAGTAACCATAACCGTCAAAAAGTCAACCCTGAATTTGATCAGAAGTAGGTGGTAAAACTGGAAAAACTGTGAAAACAGAAAGGCAATCTTGTGAAAAGTTTATATGACGAGAAATTAAGTCACATAGAATCCTGGCTTCAGGAGACAATTGGTATGGATGATGCCAGCTTGTTGAAAATGGCGGTTGATGCTGAGCAGGAGCTAGAGTATGAAAAACAGAATATGACTTCTGAAGAGATGGACAAGCTGGATCGGAAATCAAAGCTGGAGGCAGATATTTTGCTGGCACGTTTGGACGCAAAGGGGATAAGGCCGATAACAACGGAGGAGTATGAGAAGGGACGTGATCTGGGAAAGACGAGAAGGTATAAGAGTAAAAGCTTTAAAGCCGGAGTGGTGGCAGCGGCTGTATTGGGGGTGGCTTTAATAGGGGGGATAAGTTCAGTAGCAAAGAGTGAGTACCGCTATGTCCAGTATCCAGGGAAAAGTGGTGGAAGTGCTTTGATTCGGTATAATACCCCCATAGAGTTTAAAAAGGATGAATTGGATAAGGCATATGATCAAATTGCTCAGGACTTAGGAATACCAGTAATGATGCTGGGATATATGCCAGATGGAATGGTGTTTTCTGGGATAGAAGCAGATGGAACGCATGCGGTCCTTAAATTTATTTATAAACAAAAAAGACTTTTTTTAAATGAAGATAAGTCAATGGAGAGAAGAACATTGTCAATGATTGATTCAGACAGGAATGGTTACTTAAAACTCTATAACAATTGGATAAATAAAGAAATTCAAATAGAAGAAAATAAATTAGAGAATGGTGATATTGAATATAGTGCATGTATAGAAGGGGAAGAGGCATTTTATTATTTTTCAGGAGTGATGGAAAAGACGGAATTTATTGAAATAGTGAAGGATTTATATATTGATAAATAGTAACAAGAGGATAAAGGAGGAGAAAATGAAAAGATACCTTCAAAAAGTTTCAGTCATTTGTTTATCTATATTAATGGTAATTATGTCAATCATGCCAGCTTATGCACAGGTGAGAAACTTGTCAGAGGATATATCAGCAAAAGAATACAGTAATGAGGAAGCTGTCGGGATAGAGGTGTCTCCAAGAGGACAATTAATATCGACAGTAACATTAGAACTCTCAGATCAAGGATATCGTACACTAGGAATCTACTCACGTTTGCAGTGCCATGAAGAAATGAAAAAAATTATAACAACAGTAATATTGCAAAAATCTGAGGGTAGTGGTTGGACTGAAGTTCATCGCAAAAAGGTAGAGTGGTCAAAAGAAGATTATCCTGATGATGATTTGTCAATGACAATAGTTAGTTATAACCTTCGCGGATTAGAACCAGGCACATATCGACTGAAAGGAAATTATTCGGTTTTTGAAATGTATGGCTCTTTACAAGAATTTAAGACTGTAACAACATCAGGATTTGAGGTTAGATAACAACTTTCAGCTGCGTTTATGAGCTATATGTCAGATTGAATTAAATCGCCAACAAACGATATATGTAACTAAAGAAATAAATAACAAAAGGTTTCAAACCACTATTTATACGTAAATCTTTCTTTTTAATCTGTCAATAGTTTTTCCACTATATATGTGCTATATCATAGAATCCCAACCATATGATTTGAAATAAAGTCATTGATAAGGGTTTAAAGGCTTATGAGTAGAAGATAAGGATTCCTGCTCATAAGCCTATTGTATAAAGCCTAAAAAAGATTCACTGACATTATATCTTACGGATACGAAATCATAACCGTATCTAATCATTACAATTTTCCGATGTAAAATAACGCTGGTACTCATCTGAAAACAACTTGCTGCCCATACGCCTTACTCCACCATAGAGGTGGCGCCTTAGTAATGGCTCAATGGCAGGAAGATTCTTTGCTTCAATGATATCGATCAGTTCCTTATGCTCTTTTAGAACATCTGGGACATTGCGCCCTCTCATAACATCCAGACGAATGAAACGAGAATAATCGGCCTGGGGGCGGGTTAAGTTTTCCCACAAAAAAAGCTTATCCGTTGCCTGAAACCAGATTCTGTGCATCGCCAGATCCATATGGAGAAATTCATTGATATTAAAATGCTCTGGATCAAGAAGCAAACGGTCTGTAATCTTTAATAGCAATTCGTGAGAATAGTGGATTCGGGCAATGTCTGTGGGGGTGCAGATACTGATGAAGTCACGGAGAACCATACATTCCACAGCAAGGCGCTGAAAAATCCATTGATTCGCAGGTTTTAGGTTAATGGAAGTGACAATGGTTCCCTTGTGAGGAACAATCTGCACAAAGCCATTTTGCTGAAGACGTTGTAGTACACTGCGGGCGGGAGTGCGGGAAATGTGGAATCGCCGACACAGAGTATTTTCGCTTAAGACTTCTCCTGGAAGGATATTCAATTGGGCAATTTCATTTTCTAGAACAGAATATATTTCTTCATTAGTCAGACTGGTCTCCAAGAGTGACACCCCCATTCTCCTTGCCTGTCATCACAGAGACGGGCAGAAGAAGAGATATGGCCCACTCTGTGTGTATAGCAAGTCTACGCTTTTATTATAGGAGGAAAAAAACAAACTGTCAAATAGATAGAGAAGAGAAAAAGAGAAAACTTGTATACAGGGGTCTGGAAAAGAATGCAGCAATTTTGTGAGTGATTGCTAAAAAATTAGATGAAAAGAAGAGAAAAGAAAGAAAAAATGATATTTAATATAAAAATAGAGAATTAAATTGTGAAAAATAGATGAAAAAATAAATGTATTGGAATTAAAAAGAGGAAAGAATTATAAGAGAATATGGAAAAAACAGTTGCTTTCAGAGGGAAATTGTGGTAATATCATACCATGGTTGTATACAAGTTGGCTCGGTGTTCATGCTAAGCTGTCTTGTGTCATAAGTACATAAGTAAGAGGCGTATTTTTATTATTTTAAGGAGGATCAGGATTTATGAAAAAGAAAATTGCAATGTTTTTAACACTGGCTTTAGCGGCATCCAGTTTGGCAGCATGTGGCGGCGGCAGTCAGCCAGCAGCAACTCAGGCCGAGGCTACCACGGCAGCTCCGGCAGCTGATACTACTGCGGCAGCTGAGGGCGGTGAGACTGAGGCGGCAGCAGCTGGTGAGGATACTTTCGCAGCTCTTGGCGATTTTACCATGATGGTAGGACATGCACAGCCAGAAGGGAATCCCCGCTATGTTTCTATGGAGAAGTTTGCGGAGGATGTTGCGGCTAAGACCAATGGCCATGTGACCGTTGAAGTGTTCGGCAATGGACAGCTTGGAACAGAGAAGGAGATGCTGGAGCAGGTAGTTGCTGGTACGGTACAGGGGATGAGAGGTGGCCAGTTTGATTTCAGCCCCCGTCTTCTGATGTTTACATTGCCATTTCTGGCCCAGAATCGTGCGCAGGTTACAGCATTGCTGCAAAGCGATTTAGCAAAGAAGGTCTGTGCAGAGGCAGAAGCAGAGACAGGTACTGTGATCATCAATCTGTGTGATGCAGGCGGCTGGAGACAGTTCTCCAACAGCAAACATGCCATCACAAAGCCAGAGGATCTGCAAGGCTTAAAGATGCGTACCAATGGTATGAACACAATTGACAAGACATTCGTAGCCCTGGGAGCTACTACCACCACGATTCCTTATTCTGATTTGTATATGGGCTTAAAGACTGGTGTTGCAGATGGACAGGAGAATCCATGGGTGAACGTAGAGGGTATGAAGTTCTATGAGGTACAGCAGTACTTTACAGAGGTAAATTACCAGTTCCATCCGGATCCATTTTACGTAAACGCTGCATGGTGGAACAGCCTCCCTCAGGAGTACCAGGATATTATTTCTGAATGTGCCACTGAGATGGGAACCTACAATGATCAGCTGATCGATGAGAACCAGGCAGCAGCAAAGCAGGTGGTAATTGATGCTGGCTGCGAGGTTTATGAGCCCAGCGAGGAAGAGCTGAAGGCGTTCCAGGATGCAGTACAGGTTGTGTATGACCAGTGTGTAGAAGAGGGCATCATGACAGCGGATGAGCTGAAGGAGATGCAGGATATCGTAGCAAATGCTAAGTAAGGGAAAAAGGAATTGATCCTTAGGCTCCTGGAAGTCATGGTACCGGAAGTACCGATGTATTCCGGGAGCCTTTTTGATAGGGTATTACATAGCCCCGCTTTAACAAAGCGGAGGGTACAGGAAAGGGGCTGATTGTCATCAAAAAGTGGAAAAAGATCGGCGATAAGGTATTTCAGGTTTATTTTGGAATAGGCGTAGTGGCCATGGGGTTGTTGGCGGTGCTGGTGATTTTTTCTGTTATTGCACGGTACTTCTTTTCCCATAGCTGGAAAGAGCTATCTGAGTTTAATGTGACTTTGTTTGCTTTTACTACCTTTTGGGGCATGGGAATTAATGTGCTGAAAAATGAGCATGTGATCATTGACATTCTTTATGACCGGGTGCCTCCGGCAATCAAGCGGTGGCTGAGCGTGGTAAACTATCTGATTGTATTGGTAGTGGATCTGGTATTTACCAAACAGGGTATCAGCTATGTGGGAGTAGCGGGAAAGCAGATCAGCCAGGGAATGGAGATCCCTATGAAGTATATGTATGGGATTATGCCTATGGCAGGAGCAATCTGTGCTGTCTGCATTGTGATTAAGATTATTGAATTTATAACTGCTGACATTTCCTATTTTGCGCCGAAGAATAAGGCGCTGACCAAGGAAAACCCATAAGAAGAGAAAGGAGCTGAGTATCTGTTATGGCAATGATTATTCTTTTGGTGCTGCTGATCTTCTTTGCAGTTCTCGGAGTACCTCTGGCTTTTGCAATCGGTGCCTCCTGTGTCACATATATTGTTACCAATGCCCCCACTTTTTTGTCCATGGTGCCCCAGCGGGTATGGAATGGCGCTTACAGTGAGCTGATGATCGCCATGCCGCTTTTTATGCTGGCTGGTGAGTTGATGAATACAGGTGGTATTACAAAACGGATCATCAATTTCTGTCTGCAGCTGTTAAAGCCGTTTCACGGTGGACTTGGTGAGGTAAATATTGTAGCATCCATGATTTTTGGCGGGATTTCTGGTTCTTCGGTGGCAGATACATCCGCCCTGGGAAGCATTTTGATTCCTGCAATGGAGGAACTGGGCTATCCGCCGGATGCATCTGCCGGTATTACGGTGGCATCCTCCACCATGGGTATGATTATTCCTCCATCCACACCAATGATTGTGTATTCCATGATATCTGGCGCATCGGTTGGAGCCCTTTTTATGGCTGGTGCGGTACCGGGAATCCTGATTGGGTTGACGCAGCTGGTGGTGGTGTTTGCAATCAGTCATAAAAAGGGCTGGCATCCGGCCAAGACTCCTTTTGTATTTAAAGAATTTGCATCAGCGATCTTGTCTGGTATTCCGGCCTTATTGATGCCAGTGTTTATCATTGTTTGTGTGTCTTTTGGTGTATGTACTGCATCAGAAAGTGCTGGTGTGGCTGTGCTGTACTCCATTTTGGTGGGATTTTTTATCTATAAGGAGCTGACCTGGAAAGCAGTGGTTGAGGCATTGAAAAAGACCCTGATTTCCTCTTCTTCTATTATGCTGATCATTGGTTTTACCACCATTTTTACTTGGGTGCTGACCATGCAGAAGGTTCCGCAAATTGTGGCCAATTTCTTTATTGCCCTGAATATGCCTGCCTGGGGAATTGCTTTGGTATTCTGTGTAATGATCCTGATGATTGGTACATTTATTGATGTAAGTCCAGCAATTCTTTTGCTTACTCCGATTATGCTTCCGGTCATGCAGAGCTACGGCTTTTCAGCCCTCCAGTTTGGAGCCATGATGATCACAGGACTGGCAATCGGGCTGGTTACTCCTCCAGTGGGAATGTGTCTCAATGCTTGTAATAAGATTAACCGCATGCCAATTATTGCTATATTCAGGGGAGCGCTTCCCTATCTGATCTGCAATATTATCGTACTGTTGGCGATTAGCCTGTGGGCGCCTCTGACAACATGGCTTCCATTGGCCCTGGGATACAGTCTGTAACAGGGCGGGAAGTAATCCTGGCAATAGAGAATTTTACAGCGATTGGGACAGCCCTATGCAGAGATACATAAAAAATCTGTATAGGGCTGTTTTTATTTACATCAGCAGATATAATAATCCCATAAAGGAGGATACAGACTATGACAGAAAAATTATATTATCAGGATAGTCATTTAAAAGAATTTACAGCACAGGTGATTTCCTGTGAGTGGGATGAAAAGCAGGGAAGCTATGGGGTGGTGTTAGACCGGACCGTATTTTTTCCGGAAGGTGGAGGGCAATATGCAGACGCGGGAGTTCTGGAAGGAATCACTGTGGAGGATGTACAGGAAAAGGAAGATGTGATAACACACTACATTAAAGAGCCGTTAAAAGAGGGCGCTATGATTTCCGGACAGATTGATTATTCGGAACGTTTTTCTAAAATGCAGCAGCACACAGGTGAGCACATTGTGTCCGGGCTTGTGAGTAGACATTTTGGATACAATAATGTAGGCTTTCACCTGGGCAAAGAGCTAGTGACAATGGATTTTAATGGGAGCCTTACAAGGGAGCAGCTTCGGATGATTGAACAGGAGGCTAATGAAGCGGTTGTGGCAAACATTCCGGTTCAGGTTGACTATCCATCGAAGGCGGAGCTTGAGAAGCTGGATTACCGCAGCAAGAAGGAGCTGGCCGGGCAGGTGCGTATTGTAACGGTTCCCGGATATGATGTCTGTGCCTGTTGTGCACCTCATGTGGTTTTAACAGGAGAGATTGGTATAATTCGTCTGGTGGACGGGACGAAATATAAGGGAGGAACCCGGGTGACCATGGTCTGCGGTTTCCGGGCTCTGGCTGATTATTATATAAAAGAAGAAAATATTTTGGACATCTCTCATCAGCTTTCTGCAAAGCCTTATGAGGTGGCAGAAGCGGTAAAACGCTTGCAGAAGGAGGTGCAGCAGGAAAAGGATAAGTTATTCCGCATGGAGACCCGGTACCTGGAACTGAAGCGAAAGGAGCTTACTGGTCGGCAGCCGGGGTCAGGTTCTGACAATGCAGAAGCGGAAAATATCCTTTTGTTTGAGGAGGAGATAGACAAAAATGCTGCCCGCCGCTTTGTGGACACGGGGATGCATGAATTTCCGGGCATCTGTGGAATCTTTATAGGAAATGATGAGAAAGGGTACCAGTATATTCTGGGAAGCCAAAACGTGAATATGAGGGAGTTTTTAAAAGAGTTTCATAAGGCCTTTTTGGGAAAAGGAGGTGGTAAAGCGGAGATGGTTCAGGGGACCGTATCAGGAAGCAGATTATCCCTGGAAAATTTCTTTGCAACAAAGTAACGATTTAACCATGCATCTTCCTGTTTTCAAAAAGCAAGCTTTATGTTATAATTTCTTATTATGAAGAATTACATTATATTTGACTTGGAATGGAATCAGAGCGCCCACGGAAAGGCAGATTCCATAGAAGAATTTCCTTTTGAGATTATAGAGATTGGGGCGGTTAAATTAGAAAAAGATTATTCTATATCCGATGAGTTTCACCGCCTGATTCGCCCTCAGGTATATACTCAGATGCATTATGCGATCTCTGAGGTGACTCATATGGATATGGGAGAGTTGCGGCATCATGGGGAGAAGTTCACTGATGCGGCAAGAAGCTTTATAGACTGGTGCGGCCAGGATTGTATCTATTGTACTTGGGGATCGATGGATCTTACGGAGCTGCAGCGGAACATGAAATATTTTGGGGTGGAGAATCCTTTTCCTAAGCCGCTGTTTTATTATGATGTCCAAAAATTGTATACATTATTTTATAAAGATGGGGTGAAGCCATCTTTGGATGCAGCAGTAGAAGAGCTGGGGCTTTTGGAAGAGCGCTCTTTTCACCGAGCATTGGATGATGCCTATTACACAAGTAAGGTGTTAAGACAGATGATCGAAGAATTGGGAGAGGAACAGCTTTTGCCTTACCGGTCTATTGACTATTATCGGATTCCGGATAATAAGGAAGAGGAGATTCGAATTATATTTCCTGATTATTCAAAATATGTTTCGCGAGTATTTCCTTCTAAAGAGGAGGCAATGAAGGAACGGTCTGTGGCGGAGATGAAATGCTATAAGTGCGGACGTATGTTGCGCAAAAAGATTCGCTGGTTTACCCCGAATCAAAAAATTTATTATGGATTGGCAGTTTGTCCAGAGCATGGATATCTTAAAGGTAAGGTCCGCATGAAGCGGATTGATGATTTGCAGGTTTATGTGGTTAAAACACTGAAACTGACAGATGAGACAGGGGCACAGAAGATCGTCCACCGCAAGGAAGAGCTTCGCAAAAAACGGGCTCAGCGCAGCCGGGAGAAAAGAAAACGTTTAAAACGGGAACAAAAAAATAGCTAAGCGGCTTTACCGCCTGGCTATTTTTTTCGTCTCATCCGTTTTTGTTTTAGGAGCAGATTAAATTCATCATTGGACATGCCGATATCTAAGAGTCTTTGTTGGCGCCGCTGGAAACGGAGCATTCGTTCTTCTGATATCTTTTTTCTCCGCATTTTTAGAAGATATATTGTGATAAATGCACCCATGCAGACTAAAATAGTCCCGAGAATAACCCGCATAAAAAAGGGGATGCCTTTGCTGGAAGTTTCCTCAGAAGGCATGGCGCTGCTGCCGGGTATTGCTGTGGGAGGAATATTGCGGCTGTCATTGCCAGCAATTTCGGAGGAGGCAGGAGCAATTTCGTTAAGTGCCTGAGGATTTTCGGAAGAAACTCTGCTGTTATCAGCGTTCATATCTTCAAAAATCTCATTTTTCTCCTGCCCAGCGGAAATATCTGCTGAAAAGTCTTGTATTGCCGGTTCTGCTTCTGGAGGCAGTTCAGATAAAAAGGCCTCTGTCTGCACAGAAAGAACATCTTTTGAAGGGACAGGTGCCAAAGTCAGCCGGTTTACAAGCAGATAAGTAGAGCCAATGGCATGTCCGTTATACTCATAGCTTATATAGGCAGCAGCATGCTCCGGAGCTTCCGGAGGGAGCTCGTATGAGATGGAAGAGGTGGTATCGGAAAATTCCGCATGGGAAGGAAGGGTAATCCGGCGATTTTCCTGGACATAGATTACTGACAGATCCGTTATGGGAAGGCCGGCAATAGTCATATCATTATCCACCGATGTGTAGGTATCATCTACTGCAGCGATATCCACAGAGTGAAAATTCCTAAAACCAAAGTTTAACATAGCACGGGTGTCTGTATAATGGGTCTGATGGCCATTGAGCACCACGGTAATAAGCTTTAAATCATTTCTTTTAGCACAGGTTACCAGAGTATTGCCAGCTAAGGAGGTATAGCCAGTCTTGCCACCTATGACACCTGCATAGTAATTGGGACTGTTTTTCTTTATCATCTGATGGCCTGGATAGATGCGCAACCCTTCTTTGTTCCTTTTAGTAGGTGGAAGATCATAGTAAAGGGTAGAGACGATCTGAGAAAAAGTCTCGTTCTCAAACGCCGCTTTGGCGATCAATGCCATATCATGAGCAGAGGTGTAATGATCTGGGTCATTAAGACCACTGGGGTTGCTGAAATGAGAATCCGTACAGCCAAGAGAAGCAGCCTTGGCATTCATAATAGCAGAAAAGGCTTCAGTTGAATTGGCGGCATGCTCAGCAAGGGCATTAGCGGCCTCATTGGCAGAACGAAGCATCATGGCGTAAAGGCAATCCCGGACAGTCATCCGGTCTCCCTCCTCCATATTGGCATTACTACTGTTGACTTCCACATTGTATACTGCGTTATGAGAAAAGGTAACGATCTCATCCATCTGGCAATTTTCAATAATAATTAATGCAGTTAAAATCTTGGTAATACTGGCAGGAAAATATTGCTCATGAATATTTTTCCCGTACAGAATTGCACCAGAATCACCATCGATTAAAATACCACCCTCTGCCGAGATGGATGGTCCATCCGGCCAGGCAGAAGCCCCCTGGGCAGACCAGGGAAATATACCAGTCATTAAAGACAGGCACAGAAAAAAGGAAAATACTTTTCTAAATGTTTTCATAGGCATGCTCTCCAAAATGTAGCTTGTCTTTTAGTATAATCCAAATTCCGGTACAAGTAAAGAAAAAATATTACAATTTTGTTACAAATTTTTTCGGATTTTTTTGGAGTGGCTAATGAAAATTCCTGTGACACAGGCAGCAAAGACAACGAGAACACTGATGCCGAAGGTTATAGCGATTCTTGCTGCTGTGTCTATGAAAAATGGTTCTGGTACAATGTTAATCAGCAAATCGGTCCGGGGATCTAAAAGCCAAAGGTCATTATTGAAGAATATCTGGTGGAAAATGACAAAATATTTTGTAAAGTTTGTGGATATCAGGGCCGCCAGAGCCGCTAGTATTGCGAAGAATAATATAGTTCCCCCGCAAATTGTTCGGGGAAGCACTTGCCATAAATCGGCTTTGATTGTTACAAGAAGGAGGATTGTCACAGCCATCACCATGACACAACAGCGCCGGATAGCAATGGCTGCCAGAAAGAGGCCCCGGACGTCTTCCATGTGAGCAATTTCTCTTTCATTAAAAAATTCCCTTGGCTGGCCGGCTACAGTGGTGGGAACATGTAAATCTTCCCGGTTGCCCCGCAGATAGGCCATCATTTCCCAGGTTACATCCAAAAGGTCCTCCATTTCCATAGATACGGATTCCAGTACCTTATATTTGGAATATTCTTTCTCATAATAACCAGGTGTCCAGTAGGTGACTGCCTCAACAGAGGTGATTAGCAGAGTGATCATCAATGCAAAGGAGCAGAGCGTACCGAGAAATAAATGAAAAATTTTCATATTGCTAAATTTCCTTTCCTGAGTATACTTTTTATTGTAAATCTTTATGGATTAATTGTCCAGAGGATCAGGAAAAAACGATACATGGCTTAACAGGCTTATTAAAAGTGTGCTATAATGAAATGAATTACACGGATGTGTGGTATACCATCAACTTTACTGAAAGGAGAGACCTCTAAAAAGAGAGGCAGGATACACTGCTATGCTTAGTAATATTACGGTGTTTTTGGCCATAGAGCTGATAGGGACAGCTGCCTTTGCCTGTTCCGGCGGAATGGTGGCTATAAGGAAGCATTTAGATCTTTTGGGAATCGTTGTTCTGGGAGTGACTACAGCAGTGGGAGGCGGAATGCTGAGGGATTTGATCATTGGAATTCATCCGCCCACTTTGTTTGTAAAACCAATTTATGTGTGGGTGGCTTTTTTATCGGTTTTGGTATTGTTTTTTATTGTAAGATTCTGCCGGATTACAATGGAAATTTTGGAATCTGAGATCTATGAGAGAGTGATGAACCTTTTAGATGCTATTGGACTGGGAGCTTTTACAGTAGTGGGTATTGATACAGCCATAGAAGCTGGTTTGGGAGAATACCGATTTCTAATGATATTTTTAGGCACTATAACCGGAGTGGGAGGAGGAATCCTGCGGGACATGATGGCTGGGGAGACACCGGCTGTCCTGAAAAAACATGTATATGCCTGTGCATCGATTGCCGGAGCTGTCTGCTATGTGGGATTGTTAGAGATTATCGGCAATGATTTGTCTATGGTGATGAGTGCGCTTCTGGTGGTGATAATCCGCATCCTGGCGCGCAAATACCGATGGAATCTGCCAAGGGCAATGTAGACCGATTGTGATTGGCAAGGCAGCGAAAGGAGAGTACATATGGAATGGCTATGGTTATTAGACAGCGGGATCCTGATGTGGATTCAGTCACTGAGACAAGAATGGATGACCCCTTTCTGGAAAGCGGTCACCTTTTTGGGAGATGCAGGATGGTTCTGGATTGCTCTTTCATTGGGGCTTTTGTGCTTTTGTAAAACAAAAAGAGCCGGAGCCGCTATGCTTTTAGCATTACTTATTGGTGCATTGATTACCAATATAATATGCAAACCTGCATTTGCAAGGATCCGGCCCTATGAAGTAATGGATGGCCTGGTACTATTGATCGGAAAGCAAACAGACTATTCCTTCCCGTCTGGACATGCCTGTGCGTCTTTTGCTGCAGCCTTTGCCGGCTGGAAGCAGCTGCCGCGGCGATTTGGCGGCAGTATGCTGGTGCTTGCCGGCCTGCTGGCATTTTCCCGGCTTTATGTGGGGGTACATTATCCCAGCGATGTTTTGGGGGGAATCCTGATCGGGCTGTTTTCCGGGTGGCTGGCCTGCAAACTTCTTCCGCCCCTATCCCCTCTTTGATTTTTTGATCACCTTAAGACGAGTAAATTCTTCTCGATCTTTTTCCTCCAGGGCATTGGTGATATCAGCAACCAATGCCTGATAGGTAGGAATGGTAATATTTTTCAGGGCATTGGCCCGCTTTTGAGTCTTGCGGATGCTGGATGCCAGCCGGTAGGCAGAGTTTTCCACCATAGACAGCCGGATAGTCAGCTCTTTGACCCGCTCAAAGTGCAGGCGGGCTTTATCAAGAGATTCCCGGGTGTTGTAGTAGGTGTAGGAAAGCTCCATGGGCTTTGATTCATACTGAACTAGGGGAATTTCCGTGCCCATAATGCTGCGGGTTTTGATGCGGATGGAATCCTCCACTGGTACAGACAGAGCCATCTCCTCCACGCAGTGAATCCCTAGCTCAATATTTGCTTGCTGGAGAGCCGCATAGGCCTCTGTGTAGGTGGCATCAATCTCTGACTGGATGCTTTTAGCTTGATCAATGAGCCCCATCAGCTCCCGCAGAAGGATATTCCTTTTTTTGTCCATTAACCCATAGCCCTGGGTGGCAAGCGCCAGGGAGTTTTTAGCTAGAATCAGATTCCCCTTAGTTGGAAAGGTATTGGGATTCATGGAAAATCCTCCTTATCTGGAAGCCTGCTGCGAGGTGCTTGTTTCAGCTGGCTTATAATACTGATCCAAAAGCTTTGTGTCAATACGGTCCAGCTCTGCTCTTGGCAAAAGGCCCAAAAGCTCCCAGCCGATCTTGAGTGTCTCAATAATATTCCGATTGTCATGGGGGTCTTGCCCCACAAATCTTTTCTCAAATTCCCTTCCGAATTCCAGATATTTTTTGTCCAGTGCCGACAACTCATCTTCTCCGATTACAGAGGCTAAGGCCCGGGCATCTCCTACTTTGGCATAACAGGAGAAAAGCTGGTTGGCCACAGACTGATGATCGGCTCTGGTGTATCCTTCGCCAATACCATCCTTCATAAGCCGGGACAAGCTGGGCAGTACATTGATAGGCGGATAGATGGACTGGCCGTGAAGACTTCGATCTAACACAATCTGTCCCTCTGTGATATAGCCAGTCAGATCGGGAATGGGGTGGGTGATGTCATCTCCCGGCATGGTGAGAATCGGAATCTGGGTCACTGAGCCGTTTGCACCACGGACAATTCCGGCGCGCTCATACAAGGCGGCCAGTTCGCTGTACAGGTAGCCTGGAAAGCCCTTCCGGGAAGGGATTTCTCCCTTGGAGGAGGAAACCTCCCGCATGGCCTCAGCAAAGGAGGTCATATCGGTCAGGATTACCAGGATATGCATATTCTTTTCAAATGCCAGGTATTCAGCCAGGGTCAGAGCCGCTTTAGGGGTAATCAAACGCTCTACTACCGGGTCATTGGCAAGGTTGATGAACATTGCCACATGGGAGGAGACGCCGCTCTCCTCGAAGGTTCTGCGAAAAAATTCTGCCACATCATGTTTGACGCCCATAGCAGCAAACACAATGGCAAACTCCTCATCTGAGTTGTCGCCCAGAGATGCCTGCTGCACAATCTGAGCTGCAAGCTGATCGTGGGGAAGGCCGCTGCCAGAGAAAATAGGCAGCTTCTGACCGCGGATCAGCGTCATCAGCCCGTCAATGGCAGAGATTCCGGTACGGATATAATTTCTCGGATATTCACGGGCTACCGGATTTAAGGGCTGGCCATTGACATCCAGCATTTTTTCCGGCAAAATTTCCCCAAGACCGTCAATAGGAATACCAATGCCATTAAAGGCGCGGCCCAACATTTCTTCTGATACGCCCAGCTCCATGGGATGACCGGTCAAACGGGTGTGTACTCCCTTTAAGGTCAGCCCCTCCGTTCCCTCAAACACCTGGATGATGGCCCGGTCCCCACTGATCTGGATAATACGTCCCAATTTTTTTTTGCCGGTTTCAGTTGTCATTTCCACAATTTCATCATAGGCACCGCCACGGACACCCTCCAGCACAACCATGGGACCCTGAATCGCACTGAGACCTAAATATTCAATTGCCATTTCTGATCCCTCCTCTATGCGTTCCGTTCTATTACATCATCATAGAAACGGTCAATCTGCTTTTTGTAGTCATCCAACAGCTCTGGTCTGTCATTGGGTACATCATATTTTATAGCGACAACCTTGTCGAAAATCGGGTCTTCCTTCAGGACAGACATAGGCATACCCATGGAGATGAGAGACCGAGATTTCTGATAAAGATACAAAATAACATCCATCATCTTAAACTGCTTTTCCATGGGAACACAGGTATCGTCCTTGTGGAAAGCATTTTGCTGTAAAAATCCGGTCCGGATGACTCTGGCAATTTCCAAAATCAATTTCTGATCATCTGGCAGCACATCGCTGCCGATCAGCTTTACGATTTCCATCAAACTGCTTTCCTGTGATAGCAAGAATACAATTTGATTGCGGTAATCTACAAAATCCCGGTCAACATGTTCCGAATACCAGGTTTCCAGATCGGTTAAATATTCAGAATAGCTGGTAAGCCAGGAGATGGCTGGAAAATGCCTGGCATAGGCCAGGCTTTTATCCAGGCCCCAGAAACAGCGAACAAAACGTCTTGTATTTTGCGTCACAGGCTCAGAAAAATCACCGCCCTGGGGGGATACGGCACCAATGATGGTGACGCTACCATCCGTCCCGTTTAAATTTTCCATCATTCCGGCCCGCTCATAGAAGGCAGAAAGTTTGGAAGCTAGATAAGCGGGGAAACCTTCTTCAGCAGGCATCTCCTCCAGACGTCCGGAAAGCTCTCTCAGCGCCTCAGCCCAGCGTGACGTGGAATCAGCCATAATGGCCACATGGTATCCCATATCCCGGTAATATTCAGCCAGGGTCAGGCCGGAATAAAGACTGGCCTCCCGGGCAGCCACAGGCATGTTGGAGGTGTTGGCAATCAATGTGGTCCGGTCCATTAAGGGCCTGCCGGTTTTCGGGTCAGTCAGCTGGCTGAATTCTTCCAAAACCTGTGTCATTTCATTGCCCCGCTCACCGCAGCCGATGTAAATAATAATATTGGCGTCAGACCACTTGGCGATCTGATGCTGAGTCATGGTTTTGCCGGTTCCAAAACCACCGGGAATGGCGGCAGTGCCACCTTTAGCCAGAGGAAACAGTGTGTCAAGGATTCGCTGGCCGGTTACAAGGGGCTGGCTTGCCGCGAAGCGTCTGGCTGTGGGCCTTGCCTGACGGATAGGCCACTTTTGCGTCATGGTGAGCTTTTCCTGGCTTCCGTCCGGCAGCTGCAAGGTCAGAAGCGGCTGGGAGATGGTGTATTCTCCATCCGGCACTACATCTGCCACACAACCTGCTTTATCCGGAGGAATCATAACTTTGTGGATGATGGCAGGAGTCTCCGGCACTTCTGCAAAGATTGAACCACCTGATACATAGTCTCCTTTTTTGACGGTTATATGAGTATGCCATTTTTTGGATACATCCAGTGCATCCACATTGACGCCTCGGTTTAGGTAGGCACCGCCAGTTTTGGCAATCTCGCTAAGAGGTCGTTCGATACCGTCAAAAATATTTGTCAGGATTCCGGGCGCAAGGGTTACACAGACCGGAGCCCCTGTTCCGGTAACGGTATCGCCAGGCTTAAGACCGGTGGTTTCCTCGTAAACCTGGATGGTGGTGCGGTCAGAAGACAGACCGATCACCTCTCCGGTTAAGTGGTCCTTTCCCACATAGACCATCTCATTCATCATAAATCCCGCATCCTCTTTCAAATGAACAATGGGGCCGTTAATCTCATAGATGATCCCGGTTTTTGCGTTAAGGACATTGGCCATCAGTTATCCCTCCTTTCAAAATGAAAGCGTTCCTTTTCCTCAGCCAGTCTGGTCTCAAGAGAATTGTCAATCAGAATATTGTGGGAAGGAATAACAGCCCGGGTTCCGCCTAAAAAGGAATAGCTGCTTATCTTAAATTCCACCTCCGGGTAACGGGAAGCAAAAGTGTTGATTTTAGCCTCATCAGAAGGATCCAGATAGATGGAGAGAGATTGGCCTTCGGCGAGAGCTATGGCATTTTCGATCTGTCTCTCTAAAAACAGCGTATATTCCGGAGATTTAATATAATCTTTCAGCCGTTCTTTCAGCCCGGCAAACAGTTCTTCCTTCAACTCCTCCTGCCTGCGTCCTAAGGCGCGTCTGATATCAAGCTGGCCGGCAGAAACCTGCCGGTTAATATCTCGTTCAATTCTTTCTGTCTCCTGGCGGATTTGAAGCTGTGCCCGGTGCTTGGCATCACGCTTGTGATCCTCAAAGGATTGTTCTAGAGCAGAAGTATACTCATCCAGCATCCGGCTGCTCCGGGTACGGACATCCTCCATACAGGTATCCAGAAAATGTTTTAATTTTTCCTCTGTGGTCAAAGAATCACCTGCTTTCTTTACAACTATAGTTTTAATCCAATGGCCTCATTTACATAAGAGGTGATAAAGTCCGGCTTGCGGCCGGTCCCGTGGCGGTCGGGAATTTCCACAAAAAGAGGGAGCCGATGGTTCAGCTTCGCATCATTGATCAACCCGGGAAATTCCCTGCCGAATTTTTCTGTCAGAAGAACAATACCAATCTCCTTATCGGCCAGGACTTTATCTAACTCTCTCTGAAGCTCCTGTTTTTCATGGACAACCGCACCTTCGATCCCGGCAAGGCGCATGCCGGTCCAGGTGTCAACGTTGTCACTGATCAGATACATTTTCATAAGATTACAGCTTACCGAGGATCATGAAGGAGATGATCAGTCCATAAAGGCACACACCTTCGGCAAGACCAACGAAGATGAGGGATTTACCAAGAATGGAGCCGTCCTCGCTGATAGCTCCCAGAGCAGCGGAAGCGGCTGCAGATACGGCAATCCCACCGCCGATACAGGACATTCCAGTAGAGAGGGCAGCGGCCAGATAGCCCCATCCTACAGCGCTTCCAGCAGAAGCAGAAGCAGAGGCTGTCTCTGATGCAAAGGCATTTCCAGTGAACATAAGGCCGGCAGCCACAAGCAGGGTTCCCATAAACAGAAACGCATTGACACCCAGGGCGGTTTTATAACGGCCGCGGGTTTTTTCCCCTGCAGCAAAGGCGCCAAAGGGAACGGCAATACTGATCAGCAAAGCAATGGTTAAGGTGATTTTTGTTAATAAGGTCATGATAAAGATCCTCCTTCAATGAATGTTTAATATAAAAAATATGAATTTACTTTTGTGGTTAAGGTCATTGTATATCTGTTTTCCCATAAGGCTTAAACGCCCGTCCGGTACCGCCGTAAAACCGGCTGAATAGCTCATAATATTCAAGACGCAGAACCTGGATACCTACAATCAGTCCTTCCATGCCACATACAAAGAGGTTGCCTAAAATGATAACTACCCAATTAGGACTTCCGGCTTCAACACCGGCGAGCATTAAAACCACCTCCATCATGGCAGCGTGGCTGACAGCAAAAGCACCTACACGGACAAAGGAAAGGGTGTTAGAGAAGTAGCTGAGTAAGACTTCAAACAGCTCAAAAAAGCCCTGAACAAAAAACATACCCTTTTGCTCTGGCATTACCTCTGCCTTTTTTTCCACCAGAGCGGCCAGCGGTTCTTTGAAAAGAATCACCAGCAGTGGGAGTAAAAACATTACTGTCAGTACAGCAGCGGCAGGAAGAGGATGATTGGTCATGTACAAAAATACGGTGGCAGCCAGGGCAGCATAGAACACAATGCCAGCGATTCCGTTGGTATCGAAATAGGCTTTTTCCGGGTCATGAGACCGAAGGCTGTTGATAACATTTAGAATCATGGTCAACAGGACAATCCCCATGCCCAGAGCAATGGCTACTACAAAGACAGTGTTTAAGTTCCCGATAAAGGGAAGCTTTGTCATGGCGTTCTTGGGATGGAGCCAGATTGCTTCTATAACATTTTCAAAGCCAAAAACGCTGCCAAACAAAAAGCCGAATATGGTGGAGAAGAAACCACAACAAGAGATAATTGCCGCCAAGTCCATCTTCTTTGCCTGGTATAAAAGGAAGCCTCCCACCATAAGACATATTCCCTGACCTGCATCTCCGAACATAAATCCGAACAAGAAGGAGTAGGTCAGACCCATAAGGATTGTGGGATCGATCTCCCCATAGGCCGGTAAACCATACATTTGGATAAACATTTCAAAAGGTTTAAAAATGCCGGGGTTTTTCAGCCGGGTAGGGGGGTTGCTCATAATATTGTTGTGGTCATCTTCCATAAAAGAGAAGGTTTCCGGATCATTTTCCAGCTCCTTTTGAAAAGCGGCAGCATCTGCTTCACCCATCCAGCCACACAGAATATAGAAGGTGTGGCTTTCATGGCTGGTACAGGCGGCCAGCTTCCGCACATCAAAATTGGTAGAGTAGCGCTCCAGTTTTTGATATGCGTTTAAGAGGCTTGTTTTTTGGGCCTGAATGATCTGGGAAAGTTTTTGATCCGTTTCCTGAATTTTGGCCAGCAATGCATCAATTTTTTCTTTCAGGGCCTGAGAGGCTTCTGTGGGAGTTCCCTCGTATTCGTCTGCCAGGAAAAACCGCTCAAAATGGAGGGATGCCAGAATAGCATCCATTTTGTCTGATATTACTTTAGGGACAAAATATACCACCCAGACATATTTTTCGTCCTCCTGGCACTTGTGCATGACTACATCAATGGTATCGTACACATAATCCACGAATTTTTTATAATATTCATGAGGAAAACGCCCAAAACGAAAGCCCACATATTTGAATTGTAAAATAGAGCGCACATCATAATTCAGATCAATAAAGGGGTTTATCTGCTTTTCTGATATCCGAAGTACCTCTAGTTCTTTTTCCAGCTGTTCTTTTTCGGCAGCCAGCTCTGAAAGCTCTTCATTTACTGCCTGAACGGTTCTGGCAGCCTTCTCTATAGTAAGCTTTTGATCCTGTTCCGAATGAGAAGAAACTGGTTTTTTCTCTTGAGGACCACCCAAGTAGGTTCGGATCAGCTCCTCGGCTTTTAGCAGCTCCTCCTTATAAGGATTGTTTTCTGTAAATGGTTTTAGGTTGGGAACTGTTTTTAATTCTGACAAAGCATTTTCCAGATGAATCTCATATCGGGAGAGGTACTGGTCAATGACTCGGTCAATGTCCCCTTTATGTCCGGTAATGCTTAGGAATTTCATTTTTTCTACCAAAACTTACACCTCCTACTGCTTACTTGCCATGTCAATGATTGCATCCGGGTCCAGACCATAACGGATGCCCTCAATTGTGGCAATAATCCTGCGTATTTCCCGCTCTTTGGCATATAAATAAGAATCGATCACTGCAATGGTATAAGGATACCGGCGCCCGGTGCTATTGTAGATCCGATTAAGAATCTGTTGGTACATACCCTCCACATCCGGCTGTCCGCTCCATTGAGCTTCTGGAAGCTTTCCATAATGGGTGGCGGAGAGAAGAGAAAAGAATTCTTCCAGGGAAGGAGCCTCAGCCATCCGGCGAATTTGCTCTGTGCGCAGCTTATATTTTACTGGAATTAGCAGTGCATAAATGTCTGATGCCGGAAGCCTGTAATATTTTTTTGAGCGGTAGATCCATTGGATATTCAAAAGATCCAGACGGCTGCCAAAGCAATGCCGGATGATTTTGCGCTCCTGCCCTGTCAGGATTTTATCCTTAACCTTCCACATTGTATTGAAATACAAAAGATCCAGCCGTATTTCGTATTCGGTCAGGCTGAGGGGCCTTTCCGGATCTGACTGAGAAAACAGCATGTCATAAGAAGAACCCTTTAGCTCTGCAGCAAATTCTCCCAGGTTTTCAGCCTGAGCTAACTTTACCAGATCAATGGAAGAATGTCTGTCAAAAAACTGCTGGAAATCAGACAGATCAATGGCTTCTGGTTTGCCGCTCATAACATTGTGTAATACACGCCGGATTATGTTGATTTCATAGTGCATAAAGTAGAGATCCAAAAATCGGCGCTGGGAAAGACCAGAAAACCGATACAGCCGAGCAAAGTCCTGGTATTCAGACCGGGTTAAAAGAAACTCAATATTACCCCGGTGCAGCTGGTTATCGTTAAGTCTGGTAAAGATATCTGCGTAGGCAGGCTGCTGCTTCAGATAATCCGCAGCACTTCGCACATCCTCCAACACAGCCATCTCCCGAAATTGCTGTGGGGTAAACAGACGGCTTTCCATGGCACGTATTTTTGTGGCAATGCCGCTGTATGTTATAAGTCCCATAATCTCACTCCTCTGTCAGCAGATGGAATAGCTTTTCTATATACCAATTATAGTTCTGTTTGTAATTGTATTCCATTTCCTGCAAAGACTTCTCTGCCTCAGATTTCTGCTGTTCCAGCCTGCGGTCTGTCTCAAGCTTTAGGCGTTTTCTCAGCTCCTCAATCCCTTGACTGGTGCTGGCCTCCAGATCCTGATCAAATTCACGGATCCGCTCCTCCATCTTTTCGGCGAACGCCTTTTTTGACATATTAGCACTTTCCATGACAGAGGAGGCCGCATCTTCGATCTCAGAGATCTTTTTGATTACCGTGTTCATGGTTGCCTCCTTATTTTATTTACCTTTTTGTTCTTTATCATAATACACTTTTTACTGGAAAATACTATAGTAAAAAATCGTTAAAAAATGGAAAAATTTTAGGGCGTTTTGGTGATTGTGCGGAAAAAAATACAATCTTTTGGAGAATTTGACGGATTTTACTGTTTTGAAACTACAAAAAAAGCGGAACCCTCCAGAAATCGGATAGTTTCAGCAGGTTCCGCTTTATTAACTATGAAAGAAATTAATATTTAACTCTTTTATTGAGCAGAGGAAGTCTGGGTGGTCAGATACTGACTTGCTACATAAGCTTCCTGGCCATCGTAAAGAATCACCGCCCACTCGTCATTTTCTGCCCGGACATAATTAACTGTGACACCGGAATTAAGCTTGCCCAGCTTTGTGCCTTCTGTGTTTGGCGCAGAGCGGACATTGAGAACATCTGTGGTAACATAGACGACCTGAGGCGCTTCTGTGCTGGTCTCCGGAGGCTGCGTGGTCTCTGGGACAGAAGAGGTTTCCACCGGCGCCTGGATGCTTTCTGTGGAAACAGCAGAAGTGGTGCTCTCCTTCTCATCTGATTTGGGCTTTATCAGCCGGATAACAAAAAATACGATCAAAATAATCAGAAGGATACCAGCCACAGGAATAAGAAGCCTGAAAAGATAAGCAGGGACAGCCCTACGTCTCCTTTTGGCTGATCTTCTGCGGCGGTTTTGCGGAGAAGAACGGCGGGAGGTATTTCTTTGAGAAGAACCTCTCTGGGGAGAACTCCGCCTTCGTCCCTGGTACTCCTCGGAAAAGGAGGAAAACTCCTGAGCAAGCAATTGGAGAGCCAAGGTGGCATTGGAGGCAGAGTTATCTCCTTCGTGAGCAGCTTTGTTGCCGATCATGCGGATCTTGTGGTAATGGTCACAGCTGTTTTTTGTAATTCTCCGGCTGCGATATAGCATGTCTATCATTTCCTTCAAATCTCTGTCACTCATGGATCCAGATCTTTCGGACAGCATCCGCACCATAAATTCTATAGTCTGACGAGCCTTTATCATGGCAGAGTTGTAGTCTTTCTGTCCAATCAGGCGTTCTGTATTTTTGAGGCCCAGCTGTATCCTTTCCCAATTGTTATTTGTGCTGCCACTTGCCATGGTTGTCCTCCTCGCATTTTGTCGGTATTTGTCAAATGATGTTATATATTATACTACATATTTGCCAATTATGCACGGGGAAAATGAAAGTTTGCTGGCTTTATATATTAATAGCTCTACTTGCAAAGCAGAGGAAGGTTTGATAGAATAAAAGGGGACAAAAAGAAATGAGTCATATTTTGAAGTGAAAAGGAGGATGAAAATGAGGCTGCGCCATATTCCGGGGTCAGAGGATGCCATTGCTGTCAGTCCTCATGTGATCGGACAGCCGGAGAAATACCAGGGGAATTTTCACCAGAAGTTTGGCAATGACAATCCTATACAGATTGAGGTGGGCATGGGAAAAGGCCGATTTATTATGGAGTTGGCCAGACGCAATCCTCAGATCAATTATCTTGGGGTCGAGCGGTATCCTACGGTTTTATTAAAGGCCATAAAAAAACAGGAGGAATTGAGATTGTCTAATCTCTATTTTCTTTGCGTAGATGCAAAAAGCCTGTCAGAGATTTTTGCTCCTCAGGAAGTGGCCCGGATTTATCTGAATTTTTCTGACCCCTGGCCCAAGGACCGTCATGCTAAGCGGCGTCTTACTTCTCCAGAATTTATGAAGATTTACGACCGGATTTTAACAGAAAACGGGACAGTGGAATTTAAGACGGACAATCAGGAGTTGTTTTCCTATTCATTGGAATCCATCCCGGAGGCAGGTTGGAAAATTGACTGGTCTACCAGAGATCTGCATCACAGCAGCCAGGCAGATGACAATGTGATGACGGAATATGAGATGAAATTTTCTTCCATGGGAAATCCGATCTGTAAGCTGATAGCCAGCCGGTAATCTGCATATACTGTTGAGGAAGAGATATTTAGCGGTGATAAAATGGATTGGAAGACCAGGTTTGTCAAAAGCATGCGCAGTGCCACTAGCGACAAGGAGGATCTAAACCGCCGGATATTAAAATGGCACAAGAGCTTTAAAGAGGTACAAAAGGTTTTGAATCGCGGAAAGAGTAAGTGAGGCGAGACAAACCATAATAAAAAATAATAGAAAAGGAGCGAAAGCATATGGAAAAGAAATTCACTGTGGAAAATTTTGAGTCTGAGGTTTTGAAGGCAGATAAACCGGTTCTGGTGGATTTTTATGCCGATTGGTGCGGTCCCTGCAAGATGATGGCTCCCCTGGTGGAAAAGCTGGCTGATGAGATGGAGGGAGAGGCGGTTATTGGTAAGCTCAATGTGGATGACTGTGAAGAGATTGCCATGAAGTACAGTGTTATGAATATTCCTACCTTGATTCTGTTTAAAAATGGTGAGGCGGTCAACCGGGTGATCGGAGTTCAATCTCAGGAGGTATTGGAGAAAATGATTCGGGGATAGGAAACCCTAAAAGACGAAAAGTTGCTAATTTTGTAAAAAAGGGGTTGACATTTTTTTTTACTTGCGATAGAATAATGTTCGTGTCACAGAGATGATGTGTCACGGACATAGAAAGCGCCCTTAGCTCAGTTGGTAGAGCAGTAGACTCTTAATCTATTTGTCCAGGGTTCGAGTCCCTGAGGGCGCATTTAAAGTTCTGATTTTGCAGGCTGCGAACTGCGGGGTCGGGGCTTTATTTTTTTATTTAAGACATTAACGAGAGGAGCATGGTCTATGCCGGTGTTTCGACTGGATGAAAAAGATATATGGTTTCCTAAACCGGAGCTGGCAGAGGAGGACGGGCTTTTGGCAGTTGGAGGGGATCTGAGTGTTCAACGCCTTTTGTTGGCCTACAGCAATGGAATTTTCCCCTGGTTTAATCCGGGAGAGGAGATTCTCTGGTGGTGCCCACGAAAAAGATATCTGATTTTTCCGAAGGAAATCCATATTTCCCATTCCATGAAAAAATACATAAAAAAACATTCCATTCAGATTGCTATGAACCGGGATTTTCAGGACAATATGCACCGTTGTCGGATGCAGCGGGAAAGGAAAGAAGGTACATGGATTGGTGATGAGATGGAGAAGGCGTACTTTGCTCTTTTTAAGGCAGGGTTTGCCGTCAGTGTGGAGGCTTATACAGACGGAGAGTTGGCCGGTGGGCTTTATGGGGTGGCGATTGGAAAATGTTTTTTTGGAGAAAGTATGTTTTCTGAAAAGGAAAATGGTTCAAAGCTGGCATTAATTGCTCTTGCTGGTATTCTGGGAGAAAAGGATTACTGCTTTATTGATTGTCAGTTTTACACAGAGCATCTGGAAAGAATGGGTGGAAAATATGTAGAATGGGAAAGTTATTGGGCACTTCTCAAGGAGGGCACCAGTTAATGGAAAATGTGGTAATAAAAATATTGCTTTCTGTCATTTATTTTGCATATCAGGATACAAGAAGAGATAAGGTGTGTCGGATATTTATTCCTGGTGATGGACGGATGTTCGACAAATTTGAGAGAGTCCTGAAAAAATATGTGGAAGCAGAACGAGACTCCCTTTGGCAGACATTGGATACAAAAGCCTTGAACGTTTTAGATTCTCCTTGGTTTCACAGATATTTACTGTATCAGACCTCTGTGCAGGAAATGTATGACTGGGTGATAAGGAATGAAAACCAGAAAGAGGATGAAAACGCATTATGGATGATGGCAGCAGAGCGGGCTGGAGAATATGCGGCTGATTGTGGAGAGGGAGCTACGGTTCGGGATGGTACATGGATATATCCTATGAAAAGACCGATCACAGAAGAAGAGAAGAAAACGCTCACAGGGTTTTATCAAATGGTTTTTAATGCAATCCGGTCAACAATAGAGGAAATTACACCATATGCAGAGGATTTGGAAGCAGATGGAGAAAGCCACAATATGAAAAACGAAAAGCTCACCAATGGTGCAATGTGGCGGTATATTCGCTACTGTATTGATCACGATATCCAAGAATGTAAAGATATCATGATCAGAATGGCTAGGAATGGTCAATGGAAGTCCTGGGTGCGGCAGGCAGCAGCTGAGTATTGTTGCCGGTTTATGGATGTGGAAGAGGTGTGCGAAAAGTTTATTCCCGGATTGCATGGAAAACTGTTTTACTGGACAATCGCACAATTTGCCGATACCAGGGACGAACGACTGAAAAGGATATTAAGAAATCATGCGGAATATTATACAGGTCAGGAAATGCTTC
This sequence comes from Lachnospiraceae bacterium, assembly GCA_022794255.1. GTDB lineage: Bacteria > Bacillota > Clostridia > Lachnospirales > Lachnospiraceae > Brotaphodocola. The sequence goes on along the minus strand of JAAWEL010000036.1, from coordinate 7,519 downwards.
GGGATATTTGCCTTGTAAAAATGCAGGATAAAGATGGAACAAAGCGTATCTGCCGGTATCTGGAACGGATGAGCCATGTGCCAAAGGCTGTGGGTAAGCCAGACCCAGTATTGGTAATTGCCGAAATTAAAAGTATAGATCTGTTAGATGAACTGGAGCGTTTGATTATTCTGATGATGCGGGATAATTTTCGGGACAGGGCTGCTATTGGCCTGCGGTTTGCCCTGACAGAGGCACTGGGCTCGGTCGCTTGTGCCGGGGAAATGGAGTGTGAACATGTAATACAGCTATTGAAAGATAAGCTGGAATATTATCAATGCCAGTACAAAAATCGTTTCAATATATCAAAGGATAAAAAGAATTGTGCAATGGGAAAGGAATGGGCAGAAACAGAGCTTGCCCACAAAGCAGCAGATAAGCTGGCGGCACTATTTTGCCTCAAAGAGGATGTTTGGTGGAGGTACCTTCACAGGCAACCGTTGGGTGGTTCAAATCAAATGTCTCCAGATGTTTTTTGAGCCATTGGTACTTTTTCTTAGGAATGGGGAGACGGAAACCATTACTCATTATAACCGTATGGCTATATATGGCAGTAATAAAATACTGATTGATAAGAAAGCTGCGGTGAATTCTTATAAAATATGCTGGCAGGAGCTCCTGCATCAATATGATGGGGTGAGGAACGCGGATCGTTTGTCCCTTGCATATGATCCACGAATAAATATTATCGGCTTCCACATAAAAGATATCTTCAGGGAAAAGCTGATATTGATTCTTATGGCAATCAGTGAAATACATAGCCTCTTCCATTTTTGTAATCATAATTCGTCCTCCTGTCTAAATGGAATCTGTATGTTTTGAGCTGACCTAAACAAAATTATGTAATTGAATGAAAACATTGAATTTGGTTCTGAAACAGGGGTAAAGCGTAAAAAGCAAAATCCGGAACATAAGAATCATAAAAAAGAAATGCCTGTAAAGCTCAGATATGTATAATAACGTCAGGAAATTCAAAATGTGACGATTGTCGTATGATTTTTGCAGATAGAACAAAAGACAGAGACAGCAAACCCATAAAGGAAGCTATCTCTGTCTTTATTTGTATTCAGAACTTTTCTTACCGCTTCTTTTCAAGCTTTCCATCCTCACCGACATAATAGTTATCGACCCATTGATCTGTGACTAAAACGCCATCTTCACCGAGATAATACCAAGCACCACTGTCCTTTTGCCAATACTCTGATTTGCGGTTGCCATTCTCATCCATATAGTAGCGCTTGCCATCTAACTCCAGCCAACCAACAGCAGGCATCCCGTTGTCCTGAATGTATTGCCACTGATCTTCTTCGGACTTTTTCCATTCGCCGGCAAAAGACGGGAATATGCCAAGAAGAAGGCAGGTAATGCTTGAAACCAAGGCCAGAATTATCTTGTGCTTCATCATAGCTCACCTCTGCTTTCTTTGTTGGCTTTATTATAACAAGGGTGGATATGGATGGCAATAGGTTTGGAGGTATCGTAAGGATTTTATATGAATTGTAAGAAAAACGTTATTAACATTTTGCGGGCAAAAGAAAAAACATAAAAAAATGCAGATTTTGTCGAATGGAATTGATATGACGGATTACAAGTGGTAGTAAGGCTGGTAAAGCAGGGGCGACAGATGTTGTAGGGTGATTTGTCGCTTGAGAAAAAGGAATAATATTGTCGAATCATGCGATTTATTTCGCTTTTCAAAAGGGTAAAAAGGCTTTATAGTGAATACAGAAGCATAGAAATTAATGAAAAGGAGATGAGGAATGATGGAAGCAAGGATAGGGAATGAAACAGGGAAAGAAAGGGAAGGATGTTTGAGAATGGTAAAGCAATTAGAAGAAGAGAACAAGGAATTGAAGAAGGAAAAGGAAGTCCTTTTGAGCACAGTAAATCAAATGAAGGTAACCCTGAATCGGTTAATCAGCCGGTACGTATTAGAAAATTCCCAAAATTAATTGATTTTGGCAGAGGTATCATTGTTTGAAGGCTGCACAGAGTTCTGTAAGGAGTTATTGAGACGAGATTCCAGCTCTTTATTTTTGGCAAGAAGGTCCCATATGGTCTGGTGCATCCACTGGATTGTTTCATTTAACTTTTTATTTTCAGATTTTAATTGCTGTATATGAGAATCTATCAAAGTAGCGGCTTCCCCATTGGCAGAAGAACGCATAAAAGCCAGGAAATGTTCAGTGACGGAAGGATTATTGGCGATTATCTTGCGGATCAAAAGCTTGTCCCGCTCTTCCCTGTTCATACGGCAAAAAGAAGTATACTTAATAAGGAAAGCCATGGGCTTATTGCATACAGGACAGACGGGAACTTCTGCAGGAAGGCAATAGCTATATCTTCCGCAAACCGGACAATAATAGACAGAAAGATTTTTCATTTAAAATACCTCCAAAGTAACAGCTTTGCCAGCTGTTTCCCCTTACATATATATAACGGGAAACAAGGGAAAATATGACACCTTTAATATAAAATTTTAATAACTAATGAAGGAAGAGAAGAAAAACGGCAGAAGCCGGCAAGATAGGTAACGATTCAGCAATGCGGCAATTTGTACGAAAATGTGTACTGCAAGCTGGTTTGTATAAGCACATTTTCGTACAAATTAACATATGGCAGAATTATTACAAAAGTAGCGAAAGAAAAGGATTCAGTATTGACAAATTCCGGGTTATAGAGTAAGATGTGGAAAGTAGCAGAAATGCCTTGGTAGCTCAGTTGGTAGAGCAGAGGACTGAAAATCCTCGTGTCACTGGTTCGATTCCGGTCCAAGGCATTCTTTTTGTGTCGTAATTTTTGTATGGATTTTCCTTTAAAGGGAAATCCTATAATAACTTTAAGAAACCTTAATTGAATTATGGCTTGTAGTATGTTATAGTACAGACAAGTACAGCCAGATGCAAAAAAAGCAGGTATTTGGCTTGTTGCCCGTAAGAAAAAAGGATGTCAGGACAAAACTGACCAAAAAACAGGAGAAAACAAATGAAAGGAATTATTCTTGCCGGTGGTTCCGGCACGCGTCTTTATCCTTTGACGAAGGTTACTTCAAAACAATTGTTGCCCATTTATGACAAGCCAATGATTTATTACCCATTGTCTGTACTGATGAATGCCGGTATTCGGGATATTCTGATTATCTCCACACCGGAGGATACGCCTCGGTTTGAGGCGCTTTTAAATGACGGGCATCAATTTGGCGTGAATCTGCAGTATGCTATACAGCCAAGTCCGGACGGTTTAGCCCAGGCGTTTATTATTGGTGCGGATTTTATTGGTACAGAGCCAGTGGCTATGGTTTTGGGGGATAACATTTTTCACGGTCAAGGTCTGAAAAAGCGTCTCCGCACGGCGGCTTCCAGAGATAAGGGAGCAACGATATTCGGATATTATGTGGATGATCCGGAGCGTTTTGGCATTGTGGAGTTTGATAAAAATGGAAAAGCAGTTTCTATTGAGGAGAAGCCTCAAAAACCGAAATCCAATTACTGTGTGACCGGCTTGTATTTTTACGATAACCGGGTGGTGGAATATGCAAAAAATCTTCGTCCTTCTGCCAGGGGAGAGTTAGAGATCACAGATCTAAACAGAATTTATTTGGAAAATGGCGAATTGGATGTCACATTGTTAGGGCAGGGCTTTACCTGGCTGGATACAGGGACTCATGAATCCCTTGTGGAGGCGACAAATTTTGTTAAAACGATTGAGTCCCATCAACATCGTAAGATTGCATGTCTGGAGGAGATTGCCTGGCTGAACGGGTGGATTAGCACAGAACAGGTATTGGAGACCTATGAAGTTTTAAAAAAGAATCAATATGGTCAATACTTAAAGGACGTGCTGGATGGAAAATATATTGACCGGATTCATAATCTTTAATTTTGAATTATGCCACTACTATTGGGAAGAAAGGAAATGAAATTTATGAAGTATGTTGTGACAGGCGGAGCTGGTTTTATCGGTGGGAATTTTGTACATTATATGGTGGAAAAATATCCGGAGGATATGATTATCAATCTGGATGTTCTTACCTATGCAGGGAATCTGGAGACCTTAAAGCCAGTGGAGGACAGGCCCAACTACAAGTTTGTGAAAGGGGACATTGCAGACCGGGAATTTGTTTTTGGACTGTTTGAGAAGGAGAAGCCAGATGTAATTGTAAATTTTGCGGCGGAAAGTCATGTGGACCGGTCTATTACGGATCCAGGTATTTTTGTGCGAACGAATGTGATGGGGACTACGACTCTGTTAGATGCCTGTAAGGAATTTGGAATTAAACGGTTTCACCAGGTTTCTACAGATGAGGTTTATGGGGATTTGCCTCTGGACCGGCCGGATCTGTTTTTTACAGAAGAGACGCCGCTGCATACTTCCAGCCCGTATTCTTCCTCGAAGGCCAGTGCGGATTTGTTTGTAATGGCATATCACAGGACCTTTGGGATCCCGGTGTCAGTATCCCGATGCTCTAACAATTATGGACCTTATCAGTTTCCGGAGAAATTGATTCCCCTGATGATCAGCCGGGCGCTTGCTGACGGGGAATTACCAGTATATGGCAATGGAGCCAATGTCAGGGATTGGCTCCATGTGCAGGATCACTGCCAAGCCATTGACCTGATTATCCAAAAGGGTGCAGATGGATGTGTATATAATATTGGGGGACATAATGAGCGCACGAATCTTCAGGTGGTTAAAACCATTTTAAGAGCTCTCAAAAAGCCGGAAAGTCTCATCAAATATGTGACAGACCGTCCGGGACATGACATGCGCTATGCGATTGACCCGGCAAAGCTTGAGAAGGAGCTGGGATGGAAGCCGGTGTATAATTTTGATACAGGAATCGAACAGACTATTCAATGGTATCTGGATAACCGGGAGTGGTGGGAGCATATTATCAGCGGCGAATATAGCAATTATTTTGAGAAGATGTACGGAAACCGGCTGTAGGATATTGATGGAAGAACAGGAGCAGCAGTTATGAGAGTTTTAGTGACCGGGGCGAAAGGACAACTTGGCATAGATTTGATGAATGAACTGAAGCGGCAGGGTCTTGAGGGTCTTGGTGTGGATGTTGAGGAGATGGATGTCACGGATGCTGAGACATGCCGCCGTGTGATTTTTAAGGCTAATGTAGATGCAGTGATCCACTGTGCAGCATACACAGCAGTAGATGCTGCGGAAGATCAGGTAGAGCTTTGCCGGAGGATCAATGGTGAGGGAACACGCAATGTGGCGGAGGCATGTCGGGAGGCAGGGGTGAAGCTGATGTATATCAGCACGGATTATGTTTTTGACGGCAAGGGAACTCGCCCCTGGGAGCCGGATGATGCGCGGGCTCCATTAAATGTGTATGGACAGACAAAATATGAGGGAGAACTGGCGATTGAGGAGCTGTTAGATAGGTATTTTATCGTTCGGATTGCCTGGGTGTTTGGCGTGGCAGGGAAGAATTTTATCAAGACAATGCTGCGGCTGGGAAAAGAGAGAGGGGCGGTCAGTGTGGTGGATGATCAGGTTGGTTCCCCTACCTATACCTATGATTTGGCGCGCCTCCTGACTGACATGATTCAGACAGAGCATTATGGCCGTTATCATGCGACCAATGAAGGGGAGTGCAGCTGGTATGAGTTTGCCTGCGAGATATTCCGCCAGGCAGGCATGGACAATGTGAAGGTGACTCCGGTTACAAGTGAAATGTTTGCCGCGAAAGCAACACGCCCATCCAACAGTCGGATGAACCGGGATAAGTTGACGGAGAAAGGATTTGAGCGGCTGCCTGATTGGAAAGATGCCCTGGGGCGGTTTTTGAAGGCCATTGATGTATGACCAGGGAGCAGATATTCCTGTTATCAGTTGCAGATATGAAAACAGAAGAATATTTTAAATAGTAGATGCTACATGATTAATAAAAGGGAGACAGCAATTATGGGAAAATATTTTGGTACAGATGGTTTCCGCGGGGAAGCCAATGTAAATCTGACGGTTGAGCATGCTTACCAGGTAGGTCGGTTTCTTGGCTGGTATTATGGCAAAAGATGTCAGATCACACCGCAGAATCCTGAGGGACGGTGCCGCATAGTTATTGGGAAGGACACCAGGAGAAGCAGCTATATGTTTGAGTATTCGCTGGTGGCAGGACTTACTGCTTCCGGTTCGGATGCCTATCTTCTCCATGTGACCACCACGCCCAGTGTGTCGTATGTAGTGCGCACAGAAGAATTTGACTGCGGAATCATGATTTCTGCCAGCCATAACCCTTACTATGATAATGGAATCAAAATCATTAATGGAAAAGGGGAAAAGCTGGAAGAGGATGTGATCCTGGAGATTGAGAAATATCTGGATGGTGAGACCGGGGAGATTCCCTTTGCGCTTCGGGATAAAGTAGGGCGGACCGTAGACTATGCGGCAGGAAGAAACCGCTATATTGGATATTTGATATCCATTGCCACCCGCTCCTTTAAGAACAAAAAGGTGGCCCTGGACTGTGCTAATGGCAGTGCATCCTCCATTGCAAAAAATGTGTTTGATGCTTTGGGGGCAGAGACATATGTGATTAATAATACTCCGAATGGATTAAATATTAATACCAATTGTGGTTCAACTCATATCGAGGTTTTGCAGCAGTTTGTGAAGGATCACGGATGTGATGTTGGTTTTGCTTATGACGGAGATGCGGACCGCTGTATTGCTGTCAATGAAAAGGGAGAAGTGGTTGACGGTGATAAGATTTTGTATATCTGTGGTAAGTATATGCGGGAGAATGGTGCTCTTGTCAACAATACGGTTGTGACTACAATCATGTCCAATTTCGGCCTTTATAAGGCATTTGATCGGGAAGGGATTTCCTACGAAAAGACGGCAGTGGGAGATAAGTATGTGTATGAGAATATGGCAAAATACGGAAACTGTCTGGGCGGTGAGCAGTCGGGACATATTATTTTCAGCAAACATGCCACTACTGGTGACGGAATTTTGACCTCCTTAAAGGTGATGGAGGTTATGCTTGAGAAGAAGGAGACTTTGGGGAAGCTGGCATCAGAGGTGGAGATATTCCCTCAGGTACTGAAAAATGTCCGGGTTCATGACAAACAGTTGGCACAGGATGATTCTAAGGTTCAGGAAATGGTAAAGAAGGTTACAGAAGAATTAGGAGACAGTGGGCGCATTTTGCTGCGTCAGTCTGGCACGGAGCCATTAGTACGGGTGATGGTGGAGGCTGCCAGTGAGGAACAGTGCGAAAAATACGTGGATCAGGTGATCCAGGTGATGAAGAGTCAGGGGCATGTGCTGTAGGTAAATCGCTCCACCCTGGAACGTGTTTGTAACTAGTGTGCTGACTCATTTACATTTCGCCAAATGACTTGCCTGAATTTCCATCTGCTGCGTTGTTGTCGGTCAACGATGCCACCGCATCGCCTCCCTCCGCCGCTTTGCAGACTGAAAATTCATTCTGCGTCATTTGGCTGAAAGTAAATGG